>NZ_JBXAWD010000009.1:0-286746 GCF_057291535.1 Pseudomonas sp. 1L-E-NC-VB-C3
GGCTTGCCAGCGATGGCGGCCTTATAGCCGACCAGTCTCTGGCGGATATACCCAATTCCAACTGTGGGAGCTGGCTTGCCAGCGATGGCGGCCTTATAGCCGACCAGTCTCTGGCGGATATACCCAATTCCAACTGTGGGAGCTGGCTTGCCAGCGATGGCGGCCTTCCAGCCGACCAGTCTCTGACGGATATACCCAATCCCAACTGTGGGAGCGAGCCTGCTCGCGAAAGCGGAGTGTCATTCGCAGATAATTGGACTGGAGAGACGCCTCGCGGGCAAGCCCGCTCCCACAGGGGATCAGTGTTTGCCAATTGCAGTAAGCCTGATTGAGGCGGTTAACCGCGAATAAACGCCAACAAATCAGCATTGATGGTTTCAGCCTGCGTCGTCGGCATGCCATGCGGAAATCCCGGGTACGACTTAAGTGTGCCGTTGGGCAGCAGTTTCGCCGATAACGGTGCGGAGTTGGCGTAAGGTACGATCTGGTCATCCTCGCCGTGCATCACCAACACCGGCACGGTGACTTTTTTCAGGTCTTCGGTGAAGTCAGTCTGCGAGAACGCGACGATGCCGTCGTAATGCGCCTTGGCCCCGCCGATCATGCCCTGGCGCCACCAGTTGGCGATGATCCCTTCCGCCGACTCGGCGCCCGGGCGGTTGTAGCCGTAGAAAGGTCCGCTCGGCACATCGCGATAGAACTGCGCGCGATTCGCCGCCAACTGCGCCTGAAAGCCATCGAACACCGATTTCGGCAAACCGCCCGGGTTGCTTTCGGTCTGCACCATCAGCGGTGGTACGGCGCTGATCAACACCGCTTTGCTGACCTTGTCCTGACCATGCCGGGCGATGTAATGGATCACTTCGCCGCCGCCGGTGGAATGGCCGACGTGGACAACGTCGCGCGTACCCAGATGATTAACCACTGCCAGCACATCGTCGGCGTAGTGATCCATGTCGTGGCCGTCCCAGACCTGGCTCGAGCGGCCATGCCCGCGTCGATCATGAGCAATCACCCGAAAGCCCTGTGCCAGGAAAAACAGCATCTGCGCGTCCCAGTCATCCGAGCTGAGCGGCCAGCCGTGGTGGAAGTGGATCACCGGCGCGTCGCGCGGCCCCCAGTCCTTGTAGAAGATGTCGACGCCGTCTCGAGTGGTGACAAAGCCCATATTCGTTACTCCTGACCTGTGATGGACAACCGCGAGGTTCGCGGACCGGTTGCGCAGAGATACGACGACTCAGTGCGAGCCGTTATCAACTGTAGGAGCAAAGCCGGGGTCTGCATGACCGCTGGTCACAACGTGTGGCTTGCTGCGCAAATTAGGCTTTGCTGAAAGGGATAAGCGCGGGCGTCCGTAGGTTTTTGCGACCACAGCGACGCCCCTTTGCAATACGTGAGTCTGAGGAAATCACCCGATGCTGACCCTGAATATCAATGGCAAGGACCAAGAGCTCGATGTCCCCGCCGACATGCCGCTGCTCTGGGTTCTGCGCGATATCGCGCACCTGACCGGGACCAAGTTCGGTTGCGGCATGGCCCAGTGCGGCGCCTGCACCGTGCACGTCGACGGCGCGCCATTACGCTCCTGCATTACCCCGGCGACTGCCGTCGCCCATGGGCAGAAAATCCTCACCATCGAGGGCTTGTCCACCGATGGCTCGCACCCGGTGCAGCAGGCCTGGGCCGAGCTGGACGTGGTGCAGTGCGGTTATTGCCAGTCCGGGCAGATCATGTCCGCCGCCGCATTGCTGGCGAAAATTCCCAAGCCCACCGACAGCGATATCGATCAGGCGCTCTCCGGCAATATCTGCCGCTGCGGCACCTATCCGCGCATTCGCGCTGCGGTCAAACGCGCCGCCGAAATCGGCTGAGTCATTCTCTGGGAGAGGAACGATGAACAGTCCTGTATCGCGTCGCGGGTTTCTCAAGGGCAGCGCACTGTTAAGCGGCGGCCTGATGGTGGCGTTTGTGGTGCCCGGGGCCAACCGCTTTGCCCGGGCGGCAGAAAATCAGAACAAGACCTTCGCACCCAACGCGTTTCTGCGCATCGCGGCGGACAACAGCGTCACCGTGCTGCTCGGTCATTCGGAAATGGGCCAGGGCATCTGGACCGGCCTGACCATGCTGATCGCCGAAGAACTGGACGCCGACTGGTCGAAAATCCGCGTCGAGCACTCGCCAGCCTCGGCGGCGGATTACGGGTTGCCGGCATTTGGCGGCATGCAGATCACCGGTGGCTCGACGTCGACCTGGATGGAATTCGACCGCTATCGACTCGCCGGGGCGACGGCGCGGCAGATGCTGGTGGAAGCGGCGGCGAAACGCTTCGACGTCGCCCCGTCGACGATTCGCACGGAGTCCGGCGTGGTCATCGCCGGGGACCAACGCGCGACCTACGGCGAACTGGCCGATGCCGCCGGGCAACTGCCGGTGCCGGACCAGAAAACCATCACTTTCAAGGAAGCCAAGGACTGGAAAGTCATCGGCAAACCGACCAAGCGCCTCGATACCCCGGAGAAGATCACCGGCCGCGCCAAGTTCGGCATGGACGTGCAGTTTGAAGGCCTGATGACCGCGATGGTCGCCCGCGCCCCGGTGTTCGGTGCCACGGTGAAATCCTTCGAAGGCGCCGCAGCGCTGGCCATTCCCGGCGTACACAAGGTTGTGCAGGTGCCCAGCGGCGTAGCGGTGGTGGCCGAGCATTTCTGGGCGGCGAAGCTGGGCCGTGATGCGCTGAAGGTCGATTGGGACCTTGGGCCGTTGGCCGACATGAGCAGTGAAAAGCTGCTGGAGAGTTTCCGCAAACTGGCGGCGACGCCGGGCACCTCGGCCACGCAGGCTGGAGATGCCAAGGCCAATTTCGGCAAAGCCGCGAAAAAAATCGAGGTCGAATACAGCGTGCCGTATCTGGCCCACGCGCCGATGGAACCGCTCAATTGCACGGTGAAAATCAGCGCCGGAAAATGCGAGATCTGGACCGGCACGCAATTTCAGACGCTGGACCAAATGGTCGCCAGCAAGATCACCGGGCTCAAGCCCGAACAGGTCGAAATTCACACGGAATTTCTCGGCGGTGGCTTCGGTCGCCGTGCCAATCCGACTTCGGACTTCGTCGCCGAAGCGGTGCAAGTGGCGAAAGCGGCGGACCTGCCGGTGAAAACCGTGTGGGCGCGCGAAGATGACATTCGCGGCGGCTACTATCGTTCGATGTACCTGCACAAGGCGCAGGTCGGGCTGGGCGCTGATGGTTTGCCGATGAGCTGGCAGCATGTGCTGGTCGGCCAGTCGATCATGGCCGGGACGATGCTCGAGGCAGCGATGGTCAAGAACGGCATCGATGCCACCTCGGTCGAGGGCGTGGCCGACAGTCCGTACATCAAGGATCTGCCTCATCATCAGGTCGAGCTGCATTCGCCGCAGACTGGCATCAATGTGTTGTGGCTGCGTTCGGTGGGCCATACCCACACGGGTTTTGTCATGGAATCGCTGATCGATGAACTGGCGACGGCGGCGGGCAAGGATCCGGTGGAGTACCGACGAACGCTGCTCAAGGCGCACCCGCGCCACCTCGGCGTGCTCAATCTGGCGGTGGAGAAGGCCAACTGGGGCGCGCCGTTGCCGGACGGGCATGCTCTGGGCGTGGCGGTGCACGAGTCGTTCGGCAGCTATGTGGCGCAGGTTGCCGAGGTGTCGCAGGACAATCTGGCGATCCGCGTGCATCGGGTGGTCTGCGCGGTGGACTGCGGCATTGCAGTGAATCCGCAGAGCATCGCCGCGCAGATGGAATCGTGCATCACCTTCGGTCTCGGCATGGCGTTGCACAGCAAGCTCACCGTCAAGGACGGCGGCGTCGTGCAGTCCAACTATCACGATTATCAGGTGCTGCGGCTCAACGAAATGCCGGTGGTGGAAGTGCACATCGTCCCCAGCAGCGAAAAACCCGGCGGCATTGGCGAACCCGGCGTGCCACCGACCGCGCCGGCCGTGGCCAACGCCGTGTTCGCCTTGACCGGGCAACGCCTGCGCGAACTGCCACTGCAACTGTCGGGGGTCTGAGATGAAACGACATCTTGTGTTGGGCACCGTCGTGTTGCTCGGTCTTGGTGGCTATGCCTCGGACCTGTTTGCCGAGGATCAGGAAGCTCTGAAAGCCTTTGGCACGGTGCAGAAAGTCTTTCAGAGCCCGCGCTGCCAGAACTGCCACATTCCCGGCGATTCGCCGTTGCAGTTCGACGCTGGCATCCCTCACGCGATGAATGTAGTGCGCGGCATGGATGGCAAGGGCGCCGCCGGTTTGCCCTGCGCCACCTGTCACGCTGAAAGCAATCCGCCGGCCAGTTATGGCCCCCATGCGCCGCCGGGTGCGCCGCACTGGAGCCTGCCGCCAGCGGCACACAAAATGGCCTGGATCGGCCTGCCCTCGGACAAGCTCTGCGCGATGATCAAGGACCGCGCGAGCAACGGCGATCGGGATTTTGCCGCGCTGTTAAAACACGTCAGCGAAGACAAACTGGTGCTCTGGGGCTGGAATCCCGGGGCAGGGCGCGCACCGGTGCCAGTGCCGCACGATATCTTCGTCGCGCAATTCAAACTCTGGGCCGATGCCGGCGGGCCGTGTCCGGTGGCGCAAATGTGATGCCCCGACGATTAAGCGCTACGCTGAACGCATGACTGTCTACGGAGTGTGCGCATGCTGGTGCCCGGAAAACCTGCCAATGAAGCTGCACGTATCGACGCGCTGCATGGCCTCAACCTCGACTCGGCCCCTGAAGAGCGTTTCGATCGTCTGACGCGCCTGGCCAAGCGCCTGTTCAACGTGCCGATCGCCCTGGTCACGCTGGTCGACAAGGATCGCCAGTGGTTCAAGTCCTGTGTGGGTCTGGATGTCAGCGAGACGTCCCGCGATGTCTCGTTCTGCGGCCATGC
Source organism: Pseudomonas sp. 1L-E-NC-VB-C3 (assembly GCF_057291535.1). Classification (NCBI taxonomy): domain Bacteria; kingdom Pseudomonadati; phylum Pseudomonadota; class Gammaproteobacteria; order Pseudomonadales; family Pseudomonadaceae; genus Pseudomonas; species Pseudomonas sp. 1L-E-NC-VB-C3. Next base: position 4,927 of record NZ_JBXAWD010000009.1, read on the forward strand.
GATTTTGCAAAACGAGCTGATGCTGGTGCCCGATGCGCTGGAAGATTTGCGCTTTCATGACAACCCGTTGGTCACCGGCGCACCGAATATTCGCTTTTACGCCGGTTATCCGCTGACCGTACCGGACGGTAACAAAATGGGCACCTTGTGCCTGATCGATACCAAACCCCGCCATCTCGACGACGAAGAGCGAGCCTTGTTGCGCGACCTCGCGGAGATGGCCGAGCAAGAGCTGACGGCGGTGCAGATGGCAAGCATGGATGAACTGACGCTGCTGTCCAATCGCCGTGGTTTCAAGCAACTGGCCCAGCATGCGCTGGATGCCTGCGCACGTTTGAACCGACCGGCGACGCTGTTGTTTTTCGATCTCAACGACTTCAAGCAGATCAACGATCTGTACGGGCATGCCGAAGGTGACAGTGCGCTGAAGACCTTCGCCGATGTGTTGCGCATTGCCTTTCGCGAGAGCGATGTGGTGGGGCGCTTGGGCGGTGATGAGTTCGTCGCGTTGCTGACCGGCTCGAGCCACGTTGAAACCACGCGGATCATGGCGCGGCTCAAGGAAATCCTCGAAGAGCGCAACGCCACGCTGCACCGTGGTTACGCGATTCGTTTCAGCGTCGGCCAGATCGAATACGACCCCACACGCCACGAAACCGTTGATCGCCTGCTCGCCGATGCGGATGGCGCGATGTATGCGCACAAGCAAGCTCTGAAAGGCTGTTAGTAACGGCCCCATCGCTGGCAAGCCAGCTCCCACAGAGTCCAGTGACGTTAATGAGGTGTGAGTTCACCTTGAATTCCTGTGGGAGCGGGCTTGCCCGCGATGGCGGTGGGTCAGGCAATTTGATGCTGGCTGATGGAATGTCTTTGCGAGCAGGCTCGCTCCCACAGGTCTCGATGGCGCGGAGGATTTTTTCAGTTCAGCACCATCTATGTGGGAGCGAGCCTGCTCGCGAAGGCGTCAGTCGATCTATCGCCGGATTCGCCAGTGCTCAGCGCTTGGGCGGGCTCAGCTTCTGGTAAAACGCCAGCCATTTCTCGTCACTGGCAGCGGCATCCTCGAGTTCGGGCACGCGCAATGCGTCTTGCAAGGCTTGCGCTTTGAAAGCATCGAACAGATGCCTGACGGCAGTGCTGGCGATGGCGTTGACTGTGTTGGAGGCGAAGGTATCGGGCACGGCGGCGCGCTCCTGTTGCGCCAGGGGTGCGCCCTGAATATCGAGGCGAGTAATGAACGCGTTACAAGTGGCATTCAAGCGAGGCTGGGAGCCGTGCCTGTAGGCTTCGGCGTCGACGGGCAGCGATTTCGCCGCATCATTTGCCCCCGATGGTTTGAGTAATGCAAGGTCGATATCGCGACGCAGCACCACTTCATTCCTGCCAGTGAAAATCTCGAAGACTCTGGCTGGACTCCCACGCAGCAGCGCCAAGATGCCGAATGGCGCAGTGCTGGCGTCAGCCAGCTTGTCCGTGGCTGCCGATACTGGCCGCAGGGCGAGCAGTTCCAGCTCGTGGTCTTCGATGTCGATTCGCTGCGCGAACGGCAAGCGACAGAACGCTTCCTTGAGAAATGCGATATGTGCGTCCTTCATTTGCCTCAGGCGTGCGCTCAGTGCCGCATGGAAGTAGGTCGCCACATTGTGCAGTCTGGGCAACGAGGCAAGCATGGGGGCCAGTTGCAACTGTGCATTGCTCGATTGCCATCCCGCCAGCTTCCCTGTCAGCTTGCCGGCGACATGCAATTCGCTCAACGAGTAATGCGCTGAAGAGGTCTTCGGGTTGGCGTCTGCAACAAACAGCGCCTTCTCCGTGAGGTAGGGGGAATCGCTGAACACCTTGCGCAGATCGGCCAGGGCAACCGTGACGGGAGTGGGCGGTGCCGAGAGGAACGCCCGCCGATAAAGATCGTTCAACAGGCGATTGTGGTTGCGGAACAGGACATCGGCCTGCTTCAGCGTCGTGGCGTCATAAACAGTCACCGGAAATTCGGCGTTGCGCTGGATCAGCCCTCTGGCAACCGCCCAGTCAACGACCAGTGAGGCACAGGAATCCTCGCGCAGGAATTTGTAGAAGTGCGTGGGGGCCGGGCCTTTGGTCAGTTGGTTCAGTTGCTCATAGCTCATCAGGCGTGCCACACCCGGCATTTGGCTTTCGATATACAGCACGACCTGCTTCAGCCTGACCCAACGCGAACAGCTCATGTAACAGAGTGATGGCGGAATATGCCGGGTCAGAAACTCCGGCGCTATACCGGACAACAACAGATGGGTGGCCAACGTCTTGTTTTTGACCGATGCAAGAGCGGGCTGCCGATCAATGAAGCGGCGTACCTCGTCATAGCTGTCGCCCCAGAAATCACGCCCCTCCAGACGTTGCACGGCAATACGGTTCAAATCCTCACCCGCGTTCGGCTCCAGGCTGAGAATCAATGCAGCGAGCAACAGGCGATCGCGGTTGGTGGCCAGCAGGCGTTTCTCCTGCGCCGGAGCACCCAGAATCTTCACCAGCAGATTGCCCAGCGTTTGCGCGCGCGGTGTGATCAGAATTCGGCTGATCAGGTAGTCGGCTTTTGCCTGGAGCGTTTTGAGCGGCAGATCGGTATCGACACCCTCACTGAGGTAGTCGATCAACGGCGGCGAGTCTACGGGTAAAAACGCCTGTGTGGTGTCGATGATGCTCTGACGCTGTTGCGCCGTGAACCGTTCGGTTTGTGTCCACGGCTGGCCGAGCAGATACCAGTGATTCATATGCCCGGGGCGGGTGTGCAGATTGATCCTGAACCATTTCACCAGCGCGAGGGCTTGCTCGACAGTATTCGGCAAAAGCAGATTGTAGAAGCGCAGCATTTGCCCAAGGGTGACTTTACCGCTCGAGCGCAGGGCGCCGCCGGCTTTGCTTGCCTTGGCCTTGAGCTGGTCGCGAAAGAGTTTCAGATCAGCCTGTTTTTCCACCTGCGCCGTCAGGGTGACCCAGCCCTTTACGCTGGCAGTACCGACATGACCGGATTCGGTGACGAGCAATTGACTGTCGGCAGGCAGTCCGTGCTGCTGCAGGATGGCTTGAAAATCCTCATCGGCGCTGAGTGTCTGCAATTGACGCTGGCCATACTTCATCCGTCCCGCCAGCGCGGAATCCGGATGGAGCTCGCTGATTTCCTCGTAATCGATCTTGGCCTTGGGCGCTTTGTTCCAGCTCAGCGCTTCAAGGCGTCGCACGATGTGCCGGTTATCTTCCAGAGCGCCAAATTCTTCACGATAACTGCGGATGGGGTCGTTGCTTTGCACGTAATCGCTGACGTAGGGCAGCGCCGGCCAGCTTTGCTGGCGCAGGCGTTGCGCAAGTGCCTTGGCTTCGCGGGCATCTTGCGGCAACGCAAACTCATAGCGGCCCAGAAGCTCGCCCAGTTTGAGGCGCGGCCCTCTGGCGGGTGCAGAAACAGAGGCCGAAGTGAGGGTTACCGGCGTGTCGAGAAAGCCTCGCTGCTCGAAAGGGTCGCTCGCCAGCAACACTTCATCGATTCGATCGGCGATCGCCCGAAAGTCTTCCAGTTGCGCGTTGCGTTCCTTCACTAGCGCCGACGTGCTCTGGCCGTTTTCATCGATGGCCGCCAGCCCGGTTTTCTTCAGCTCGGCGAGGATGACTCGGGCCTGAATCTGGTTTTGCGGTTCCGGGTAACCGTAGAACGCCAGCACCACTTGCCGTGGAAACCGATACAGCGGATTGGCGGATTTACCGCCGATGTAGGGCAGGCCCAGCCCCGCAGGATCGATACGCTGGGAAATCGACAGCAGCATCGGCGCCATCTGCCACCAGCCCGAATCATCTTCCAGCGTGAACGTGCGGACATCGCTGGAGCCGTTCGAGGGTGTCTGCGCTTGCAGGGTATCGCCCTTGATCTGCAGGGTATCCAGATCGATGTTAAAGCCACTGGCCCAATCGAGAAATTCAGGGCGTTCGAGGGCGCTCCAGTAAAGCTCCATCCATTCGCGCAGCCGGCATGCACGGGGAACCTCCAGCGTGCGCGCCGGTGTGGCGGCGCTGACCACCGGTACGGCGGTCAATTCTGCGATGAGATTGTGAATCAGCGTCTGTTCGTGTACCGGTGTGTCGTCCATCTGCGCCTCCCTGGCGGCTGATAAGCATCGAGCGCCGAGTATCAAAGGCAGGGCAGGGTGGTTGGCGGTACATATGTAGTTGGACGAGCTTTTCTGCAGGCATAAAAAAACCCGCCGGATCCGGCGGGTTTTTCTATTGGCTACAGGAAGATCACTCTTCGATGTTGCCCATCGCGGTGGTGTTGAAGCCGCCGTCGACGTACATGATTTCACCGCTGATGCCCGACGCCAGGTCGGAGCACAGGAAGGCGCCGGCGTTGCCGACCTCTTCGATGGTGACGTTGCGGCGCAGCGGAGTCTGCGCTTCGTTGGCGGCCAGCATCTTGCGGAAGTTCTTGATGCCGGATGCGGCCAGGGTGCGGATCGGGCCAGCCGATACGCAGTTGACGCGGGTGCCGTCCGGACCGAGGGAACCGGCCAGGTAACGGACGCCGGCTTCCAGCGAAGCCTTGGCCATGCCCATCACGTTGTAGTTCGGCATGGTGCGCTCGGCGCCCAGGTACGACAGGGTCAGCAGGCTGCCGTTGCGGCCTTTCATCATTTCGCGACCGGCCTTGGCCAGGGCCACGAAGCTGTAGGCGCTGATGTCGTGAGCAATGCGGAAACCTTCACGGGTGGTGGCTTCGGTGAAGTCGCCGTCCAGTTGGTCGCCCGGGGCGAAGCCGACGGAGTGCACGATGCAGTCCAGGCCGTCCCACTTCTTGCTCAGCTCTTCGAAGACCTTGGCGATTTCTTCATCGCTGGCCACGTCGCACGGGAAGCACAGCTCAGGGCTCGAACCCCAGCCTTGTGCGAATTCTTCGACGCGACCCTTGAGTTTGTCGTTCTGATAAGTGAAGGCAAGCTCAGCGCCCTCGCGATGCATGGCGGCAGCGATGCCGGATGCGATGGACAGCTTGCTGGCGACACCGACGATCAGTACGCGCTTACCGGCGAGAAAACCCATGTGTTGCTCCTCTTTCAGGTTATTGCGCAGTGGCTGGTGCCAGAAAAGCGGCCTCCAGCAACTGCTGTGTATACGGATGTTGGGGGGCGGCAAAGATACTTTGCGCGTCTCCCTGTTCGACCACTTGGCCATGCTTGACCACCATCAGCTGGTGGCTCAGCGCTTTGACGACAGCCAGGTCATGGCTGATGAACAAATACGTCAGGTTGTACTTGGCTTGCAGTGAACGCAACAGCTCCACCACTTGCCGCTGCACCGTCCGGTCGAGCGCCGAAGTCGGCTCGTCCAGCAGGATCAGCGCCGGTTTCAGCACCAAGGCCCGGGCAATGGCGATTCGCTGCCGTTGCCCACCGGAAAATTCGTGGGGGTAGCGGTGCCGGGTTTCCGGATCCAGACCTACCTCCTTCAATGCCGCAATGATCGCCGCTTCCTGTTCGGCTGCGGTGCCCATTCTGTGTATCCGCAGGCCTTCGCCAACGATGTCGTTGACGCACATGCGCGGGCTCAGGCTGCCGAACGGGTCCTGAAACACCACCTGCATCTCCCGCCGCAGCGGGCGAATCTCGTTCTGCGTCAGGCATTCTAGCTGCTTGCCTTCAAAGCGGATCGCGCCTTTGCTGCCGATCAGCCGCAAAATCGCCAGACCGAGGGTGGATTTGCCGGAACCGCTTTCGCCGACGATCCCCAGGGTCTGGCCCTGAGGCAGGCTGAAATTGATGCCGTCCACTGCCTTGACGTAATCCACCGTGCGTTTGAGCAGGCCTTTCTTGATCGGGAACCAGACTTTGAGGTCCTCGACTTCGAGCAGCGGCGCGCCGATTTCATTGCTCGCCGGGCCGCCGCTGGGCTCCGCGCCGAGCAATTCCCGAGTGTACGGATGCTGCGGCGAACGGAACAGCTCTGCGCACGATGCCTGTTCGACGATGCAACCGCGCTGCATGACACATACGCGATGCGCAATTCTTCGCACCAGGTTCAAATCGTGACTGATCAGTAGCAGCGACATGCCCAATCGGGCCTGAAGATCCTTGAGCAAATCGAGGATTTTCAGCTGAACGGTCACGTCCAGCGCGGTGGTCGGTTCGTCGGCAATCAGCAATTCCGGCTCGTTGGCCAGGGCCATGGCGATCATCACCCGCTGCCGCTGGCCGCCGGACAATTCATGGGGCAGCGCCTTGAGCCGCTTGTGCGGCTCGGGAATGCCGACCATTTCCAGCAGCTCCAGCGTGCGCCTGGTCGCCACTTTGCCACTCAGGCCCTTGTGGATGCCGAGCACTTCGTTGATCTGCTTCTCGATCGAATGCAGCGGATTGAGCGAAGTCATCGGCTCCTGAAAGATCATGGCGATGCGGTTGCCACGAATATGGCGGATGGTCTTCTCGCTCAAATCCAGCAGGTTCTGCCCGGCGTAATTGATGCTGCCGGCCGGATGCCGCGCCATGGGGTAGGGCAGCAGGCGCAGGATCGAATGCGCCGTTACCGATTTGCCCGAGCCCGATTCGCCGACCAGTGCCAGGGTCTCGCCGCGCTTGATATCGAAGCTCACGCCCTCGACCACACGGTGTACTCGCTCGCCGAAACCGAATTCGACGGCGAGGTCGCGCACTTCGATCAGATTGTCCTGATTCATTTCACTTCCTCGGGTCGAAGGCATCGCGAGCGGACTCGCCGATAAACACCAGCAGGCTCAACATCAGTGCCAGTACGGCAAACGCGCTCATGCCCAGCCATGGCGCCTGCAGGTTGGATTTGCCTTGGGCAACCAGTTCGCCCAGCGACGGACTGCCGGCCGGCAAGCCGAAGCCGAGGAAGTCCAGCGCGGTCAGGGTGCCGATGGCGCCGGTAAGGATGAACGGCATGAAAGTCATGGTCGAGACCATGGCGTTGGGCAGGATGTGGCGGAACATGATCGCGCCGTTCTGCATGCCCAGCGCGCGGGCGGCGCGCACGTATTCCAGATTGCGGCCACGGAGGAACTCGGCGCGCACCACATCGACCAGGCTCATCCACGAGAACAGCAGCATGATGCCCAGCAACCACCAGAAATTCGGCTGGACGAAACTGGCAAGGATGATCAGCAGATACAGCACCGGCAGCCCCGACCAGATCTCGAGAAAACGCTGCCCGGCGAGATCGACCCAGCCGCCATAAAAGCCCTGTAGCGCCCCGGCAATCACGCCGATGATCGAACTCAGCACGGTCAGCGTCAGCGCAAACAACACGGAAATGCGGAAACCGTAGATCACCCGCGCCAACACGTCGCGGCCCTGATCGTCGGTGCCCAGCAGGTTGTCCGCCGAGGGTGGCGCCGGGGCCGGGACTTTCAGGTCGTAGTTGATGCTCTGGTAGCTGTAGGGGATCGGCGCCCACAGAATCCACGCGTCCTTGGCCTTGAGCAGTTCGCGAATGTACGGACTCTTGTAGTTGGCTTCCAGCGGGAATTCGCCGCCGAACGCGGTTTCCGGATAGCGCTTGATCGCCGGGAAATACCAGTTGTTGTCGTAATGCACGACCAGCGGCTTGTCGTTGGCAATCAGCTCGGCGCCCAGGCTCAGGCCGAACAGGATCAGAAACAGCCACAGCGACCACCAGCCACGCTTGTTGGCCTTGAACAGTTCGAAGCGCCGGCGGTTGAGAGGGGACAGGTTCATCTCAATGCTCCCGGCTGGCGAAGTCGATACGCGGATCGACAAAGGTGTAGGTCAGATCGCCGATCAGTTTCACCACCAGCCCGAGCAGGGTGAAGATGAACAGCGTGCCGAACACCACCGGGTAATCGCGATTGATCGCCGCCTCGAAACTCATCAGGCCGAGACCATCGAGAGAGAAGATCACTTCCACCAGCAACGAGCCGGTGAAGAAGATACCGATGAATGCCGACGGGAAACCGGCAATCACCAGCAGCATGGCGTTGCGGAATACATGCCCGTAGAGCACGCGATGGCGAGTCAGGCCTTTGGCCTTGGCGGTGACCACATACTGCTTGTTGATCTCGTCGAGAAAGCTGTTCTTGGTCAACAGAGTCATGGTCGCGAAGTTGCCGATCACCAGCGCGGTGACCGGCAATGCCAGGTGCCAGAAGTAATCGAGGATCTTGCCGCCCAGGCTCAGCTCATCGAAGTTGTTCGAAGTCAGCCCGCGCAGGGGGAACCAGTCCAGATAACTGCCGCCGGCAAATACCACGATCAGCAGGATCGCAAACAGAAACGCCGGGATCGCATAGCCGACGATGATCGCCGAACTGGTCCAGACGTCGAAGTGGCTGCCGTGCCGCGTGGCCTTGGCGATGCCCAGCGGGATCGACACCAGATACATGATCAGCGTGCTCCACAGCCCCAGCGAGATCGACACCGGCATCTTTTCCTTGATCAGGTCGATGACCTTGGCGTCGCGGAAGAAACTGTCGCCGAAATCCAGCTGCGCATAGTTCTTGACCAAGATCCACAGACGTTCCGGGGCCGATTTGTCGAACCCGTACATGTGCTCGATTTCCTTGATCAGCGCCGGATCCAGCCCCTGCGCGCCACGGTAGGACGAGCCGGCTACCGCCACTTCGGCACCGCCGCCGGCAATCCGGCTGGTGGCGCCTTCGAAGCCTTCGAGCTTGGCGATCATCTGCTCGACCGGCCCGCCGGGCGCGGCCTGGATGATCACGAAGTTGATCAGCAGAATGCCGAACAGGGTCGGGATGATCAGCAGCAGTCGCCGAAAGATATACGCCAGCATCTGATTACTCCGTGCCCGCAGGGTCGGCTTGCAGTTGGGTTTCGACTTCTACGGCAGGCTTGGCGTCAGGCTTGACCCACCAGGTATTGATGCCGATGTCGTACTTGGGCGAGGTTTTCGGGTGGCCTATATGATTCCAGTAGGCCACGCGCCAGCTCTTGATGTGCCAGTTGGGCACCACGTAGTAGCCCCATTGCAGAACACGATCCAGCGCACGGGCGTGGGCCACCAGACTCTTGCGCGAGTCGGCGTTGATCAGGCTTTCCACCAGTTGGTCAACGGTCGGATCCTTCAGACCCAGGCTGTTGCGGCTGCTCGGCTTGTCGGCGGCGGCGCTCATCCAGTATTCGCGCTGCTCGTTACCCGGCGAATTGGACTGCGGAAAGCTGCCGACCATCATGTCGAAGTCCCGCGAGCGCACGCGGTTGATGTACTGCGAGACGTCGACGCGGCGGATCACCAGATCGATGCCGAGGTCGCTGAGGTTGCGCTTGAACGGCAGCAGCACCCGTTCGAACTCGGTCTGGGCGAGGAGGAATTCGATCACCACCGGTTTGCCGGTGGCGTCGACCATTTTGTCGTCGACGATTTTCCAGCCGGCCTCTTGCAGCAGTTGATACGCCTCGCGCTGCTGGGTGCGGATCATGCCGCTGGCGTCGGTCTTGGGATTTTCGAAGGCTTCGCTGAACACCTGGGCCGGCAGTTTGCTGCGGAACGGTTCGAGGATCGTCCGTTGCTCTGCGTCGGGCAGGCCGGTGGCGGCCATTTCCGAGTTCTCGAAGTAACTGCGGGTGCGCACGTAGGCGCCGTTGAACAATTGCTTGTTGGTCCATTCGAAGTCGAACAGCAGCCCCAGCGCCTGACGCACGCGCACATCCTGGAACACCGGGCGGCGCAGGTTGAAGACGAAGCCCTGCATGCCGGTCGGGTTGCTGTTGGGGATCAGTTCCTTGATCAAACGCCCCTCGGTGACCGCCGGAACGTTATAGGCGCTGGCCCAGTTCTTCGCGGTCATCTCCAGCCAGTAATCGAACTGCCCGGCCTTCAGCGCTTCGAGGGCGACGGTGTTGTCGCGGTAATAGTCGGTGGTCATCGTGTCGAAGTTGTAGAAGCCACGGTTGACCGGCAAGTCCTTGCCCCAGTAATCCTTGACCCGCTCGTAACGTACCGACCGGCCGGCCTTCACTTGGGTGACCTTGTACGGGCCGCTGCCCAGCGGGATTTCCAGATTGCCCTTGTTGAAGTCGCGACTGGCCCACCAGTGTTTCGGCAGGACCGGCAACTGGCCGAGGATCAGCGGCAGCTCGCGGTTGTTGCTGTGCTTGAACTTGAACAAGACTTTCAACGGGTCTTCGGCGATGGCTTCGGCGACGTCGTTGTAGTAGCCGCGAAACATCGGCGAGCCTTCCTTGGTCAACGTCTCGAAGCTGAACACCACGTCTTCGGCGCGCACCGGGTGGCCGTCGTGGAAGCGTGCTTCCGGGCGCAGGTAGAAACGCACCCAACTGTTGTCGTCGGCTTTCTCGATCTTGCTGGCAATCAGGCCGTATTCGGTGAACGGCTCGTCGAGGCTGTGTTTGGTCAGGGTGTCGTAGATCTGGCCGATGTCATCGGCCGGCACGCCTTTGTTGATGAACGGGTTGAGGCTGTCGAAGCCGCCGAAACCGGCTTGGCGGAACACGCCGCCCTTGGGCGCATCGGGATTGACGTAGTCGAAGTGCTTGAAATCGGCCGGGTATTTCGGCGGCTCGTTGTACAGGGTCACGGCGTGTTGCGGGGCGGCCCAGGCCAGCCCGGCGAACAGCAAGCCGCCGGCCTGCACGAGCAGGGTGCGAACAGCGTTCATCGATCTTTCTCCGAAGACTTCAGCCACCATGCGCTCAGGCCCAGGGTGTAGGGCGGCGTGGTGACAAAGGCCAACCGGTTGCGGTAGGCCAGACGGTGATAATTGAGGTACCAGTTGGGAATGCTGTAGTGCTGCCAGAGCAGCACGCGGTCGAGCGCTTTGCCGGCGGCGACCTGCTCGTCGCGGGTGCGCGCGGCGAGCAATTGTTCGAGCAGGTGATCGACCACCGGATTGGCGATGCCCGCGTAATTCTTGCTGCCCTTGACGTTCACCTGGCTGGAGTGGAAGTACTGCCACTGCTCAAGGCCCGGGCTCAGGGTCTGGCCCAGTGTCATCGAGATCATGTCGAAATCGAATTGGTCGAGGCGCTGTTTGTACTGGGCGCGATCGACCGTGCGCAGGCGCGCGTCGATGCCGATGCTGTTGAGGTTTTCGATGTACGGCTGATAGAGCCGCTCCAGGCTCGGGTTGACCAGCAGCAGTTCGAAACGCAGCGGTTGGCCGTCTTTGTCTTGCAGGCGCTGGCCGTGGAGCTTCCAACCGGCCTCGGCGAGCAGGGCGAGGGCTTTGCGCATAGTCTCGCGCGGAATGCCACGGCCGTCGGTCTTCGGCAGGGTAAACGGCTCGGTGAACAGCCGGGCTGGCAACTGCTCCTTGTAAGGCTTGAGCATCAGCCATTCATGGCCGACCGGCAGGCCGGACGCAGTGAATTCGCTGTTGGGGTAGTAGCTGCTGGTGCGTTTATAGGCATCGCTGAACAGCGCGCGGTTGGTCCATTCGAAATCGAACATCAGACCCAACGCTTCGCGCGTCCTGACATCGGCGAAGGTCGCGCGGCGGCTGTTCATGAACAGGCCCTGAGTCTGGGTCGGGATCTGATGCGGGATCTGCACCTTGATCACTTCGCCACGACGTACAGCAGGGAAGTTGTAACCGTTGACCCAGTTCTTTGCCTGATGCTCGATGTAGATGTCGAACTCACCGGCCTTGAACGCTTCGAAGGCGACATCGCTGTCGCGGTAGAACTCGACTTCCATGCGATCGAAATTGTACTTGCCGCGATTGACCGGCAGATCCTTGCCCCAGTAATCCTTGACCCGCTCGAAAATCAGCTGTCGGCCTGGCGTGACCGACGTGATGCGGTACGGCCCGCTGCCCAGCGGTGGTTCGAACGTGGTGGCTTTGAAGTCGCGGTCTTTCCAGTAATGCTGCGGCAGCACCGGCAACTCGCCCAGGCGCAGGATCAGCAGCGGATTGCCCGAGCGCTTGAACACAAAGCGAATGCGCTGCTTGTTGAGGATGTCGACTCGCAGCACTTCCTGCAGGGCCGTGCGATACAGCGGATGACCGTCCTTGAGCAGCGTTCGATAGGAGAACGCCACGTCGTAGGCGGTGATCGGCGCTCCGTCGTGAAAGCGCGCTTCGGGGCGCAAATTGAAGACGACCCAGCTGCGATCTTCGCTGTACTCCACCGATTGTGCGATCAACCCGTAACTCGACGCCGGCTCGTCGCCGGACGGCGAATACTGTCCGGTACCGACCATCAGCGGCTCGTTGAGCTCGTTGATGCCGTACTGGAGAAAATTGGCGGTGGTAACCGGGCTGGTGCCCTTGAAGGTGTACGGATTGACCGTATCGAAGGTGCCGAACGCCATCACCCGCAACGTACCGCCCTTGGGCGCTTGCGGGTTGACCCAGTCGAAGTGGGTAAATCTGGCCGGGTACTTGAGCGTGCCGAACTGCGCATAACCATGACTTTCGGTAATCGTCGCGCTTGCGGGTGAGCTCAAGGCCAGGCTGATCAGGAGCAGGGAGAGGGCACGCTTCAAGTCAGATCCGATCCAGCGGCTTGGGCTTTGTGGGCCGTACAGTAACAGCTTGTCTGGACAGGAAAAAGATGCGGGTTAATGGCGGGTTAATCGTTTGCGCGAAGAGCCCCTCACCCTAACCCTCTCCCGGAGGGAGAGGGGACTGATCGTGGTGTCTGGGCGAATTGCACCGACGTGCGATACCGAGTCGAAGTCAGTTTCTGAAAAGCCCCCGATCGGCTCCCTTTCCCCCTCTCCCCCCTGGGGGAGAGGGCTGGGGTGAGGGGGATGGATCTAAAGCACACCACAAAAACTTCATCCAAAAAAAGCCCCTGAAATATCAGGGGCTCTTCAATCAGTGCGGCTGATAAACCGTAAGCATCTGCCCAGGCTTGAGTGCCTTGCCCGCACCCGGGTTCCAACGCTTGAGATGTTGCATCTCGACGTTGAACCGCTTGGCCACCACATACAGGGTGTCGCCGCGCTTGACCTTGTACTGGGTCTGCTGCTTGCTCTCGTCCTTGCCTTTGGTCTTGGTATTCGCCGCGACCACGGTGTTGACCCGGCCGGACTTGCGCGCCGGGGCACGCTTGGTGTTGTCCTGCATGACCAGGGTCTGGCCGACCTTGAGATTCTTGCCGGTCAGCTTGTTCCAGCGCTGCAGATCCTTGACTTCGACCTTGTTGGCCTTGGCGATGGAGCCGAGGTTGTCGCCACGCTTGACCCGATAAGCACGTTTGAGCTGCGCCACTTCCGACGGATCGGCGCCTTCGAACACCGGTTTCAGCGAGCGCGGGCTGATCAGTTCGTCCGGGCGCATGGTCTGCAGACTGGCGGTCAGCAGTTGCGCCTTGGACGTCGGCACCAGCAAGTGCTGCGGACCGTCGATGGTGGTGCGCTGTTTGAACGCGGGGTTGAGCTGGAACAGTTCGTCTTCATCGATGTTCGCCACCGCAGCGACCTTGGACAGGTCCATGCGCTGGTTGATTTCGACGACCTGGAAGTACGGTTCGTTGGCGATCGGGTTGAGGTTGACGCCGTAGGCTTCAGGCGCCAGTACCACTTGTGACAGTGCCAGCAACTTCGGCACATAGGCCTGGGTTTCCGCCGGCAGTGGCAGGTTCCAGTAGTCGGTGGGCAGGCCGAGTTTTTCGTTGCGCTCGATCGCCCGGCTTACGGTGCCTTCACCAGCGTTGTAGGCTGCCAGCGCCAGCAGCCAGTCGCCGTTGAACATGTCGTGCAGGCGGGTCAGGTAATCCATCGCGGCCGTGGTCGAGGCGGTAATGTCGCGACGACCATCATAAAAACGCGTCTGGCGCAGGTTGAAATAACGCCCGGTGGACGGAATGAACTGCCACAGGCCCACCGCATCGGCGCGGGAATAGGCCATCGGGTTGTACGCGCTCTCGATCACCGGCAGCAGGGCCAGTTCCAGCGGCATGTTGCGCTCTTCGAGGCGTTCGACAATGTAATGAATGTAGAGGCTGCCGCGTTCACCGGCATTCTCGAGGAAGGAGGGGTTACTGGCGAACCACAGGCGTTGTTGCTCGATGCGCGGATTGACGCCAAGGCCTTCCTGCAACTGGAAGCCCTGACGCATGCGTTCCCAGATGTCCTGGGGCGCCACGGGAGTGGGCTTCTCGGTCAGCCAGATCGGCTTCTGCTTGGCTCGCGCAGCAATGTTCGGCGTATGCGTCGCTTCAGTCTGCGGAGCGTGGCTGGAGCAACCCGCCAGCGTGGCGGACACAGCCACCGCGATGGCTTGCGCCAGGCGGGTCAAAGCATCTGAATTGACGGACTTACGTATGGATGACGACATTGGCTGGAAGTAAGTTCCGGGCAAAAATGTCGGGCGATTCTAGAAAGCGCACCCCCTGCGGTCAACCATTGAGAATTTTTGTCCCGGCCGGCGCGCTTGTCAGAACTTGTCTTTCCATGCCCGCAGAGCCGCAAATACCTCGCTCGGCGCCCGGTTTTGAGCGCCTTCCCGTTCGTCCACTTTTTGTGTAACCAATGTTTCAGAAGTGCGTAAAAACGGATTGGTAAGCTTTTCCAGAGCCAGAGTCGACGGCAACGTCATCACGCCGTTCTGCCGTTGCTGCGTGACCTTTTCCAGACGGGCGGCGACTTCCGGGTTGCCCGGCTCGACGGCGGCGGCAAATTTCAGATTGCTCAAGGTGTATTCATGGGTGCAGTAGACCAGCGTATCTTCCGGCAGGGCCGCAAGACGGCTGAGCGAGCGGTACATCTGCTCGGGTGTGCCTTCGAACAACCGGCCGCAACCGGCGGCGAACAGGGTGTCGCCGCAGAACAGCAGGCCATGGTGGTAATAGGCGATGTGCCCCAGGGTGTGACCGGGCACCGCATAGACGTCGAAGTCCCAGCCGAGCACGCTGACGCTGTCGTTGTCCTTGAGCGCTACGTCGCGCGCCGGGATGCTTTCGCTGGCCGGGCCGTAGACCTTGGCGCCGGTCGCGGCTTTCAGGCGCTCGACGCCGCCGACATGGTCATGGTGATGGTGAGTGATCAGAATATCGCTGAGCACCCAGCCCGGATGCGCGTCAAGCCACGCCTGCACCGGGGTGGCGTCGCCCGGATCGACCACCGCGCAGCGCTGGGTCTGATGATCCTGTAACAACCAGATGTAGTTGTCGGTGAACGCGGGCAGGGCACTGATCTGTATCATCGTCGGAATTCGCCAAGCAGAAAACATTGGCGCATCTTAGTAGTTCCTGGCGCGTTGGAGAATGACATGACCGATAAAGCGTTCGCTCAGGCCGATCCCGACTGGCTGGCATTGATCAGCGCCGCCCGCGAATGGCTGTCGGGGCCGCTCGGGCAATTTCTGCTGGATGAAGAGCGGCGCATGCTCGATGACGAGCTCGGCCGCTTCTTCGGCGGTTATCTGGTGCATTACGGGCCGTCCGCCGAAACCCCGCCGGCCGCGCCGCAAGTGCAGCGCAACGTGCGTCTTGGCGCGCCGTTGCCCGGTGTCGAGATCGTTTGCGAAGAGCAGGCCTGGCCGTTGAGCGAGCACGCTGCCGACGTGGTGGTGATGCAGCATGGCCTGGATTTCTGCCTGTCGCCCCACGGCTTGCTGCGTGAAGCGGCGAGCAGCGTGCGCCCCGGCGGGCATCTGCTGATCATCGGCATCAACCCCTGGAGCACCTGGGGGCTGCGGCATTTCTTCGCCAATGATGCCCTGCGCAAGGCGCGCTGCATCTCGCCGTCGCGGGTCGCCGACTGGCTCAATCTGCTGGGCTTCGCGCTGGAGAAACGCCGCTTCGGGTGCTATCGTCCGCCGCTCGCATCACCCAAGTGGCAGAACCGTCTGGCCGGCTGGGAACGCAAGGCCGGTGACTGGCAATTGTCTGGCGGCGGCTTCTATCTGCTGGTGGCGCGCAAGATCGTGGTGGGGCTCAGGCCGTTGCGCCAGGAACGCCGCGAGCCGATGGGCAAGCTGATTCCGCTGCCGATGGCCAAGGTCAACCGCCGCCGCATCGAACCGTAAATCTTCTTTTATTTGTGGCCGGGCTTGTCCCGGCCGCGGTCATTGTCGATCCGTGATTGGCAGGACAGGCATTTTTTCTGGAAAGACTGACATGAGCGAAAGCGTGGAAAGCGTCGATACCGTAGAACTGTTCACCGACGGCGCCTGCAAGGGCAACCCCGGCCCCGGCGGCTGGGGCGCGCTGCTGGTGTGCAAGGGCGTCGAAAAGGAACTGTGGGGCGGCGAGGCCAACACCACCAACAATCGCATGGAGCTGCTCGGCGCGATTCGTGGCCTCGAAGCGCTCAAGCGCCCCTGCGAAGTGCTGCTGGTCACCGACTCGCAATACGTGATGAAAGGCATCAACGAGTGGATGGCCAACTGGAAGAAGCGCGGCTGGAAAACGGCTGCGAAAGAGCCGGTGAAGAATGCCGATCTGTGGAAAGAGCTGGACGAGCAGGTCAACCGCCACAAAGTCACCTGGAAATGGGTGCGCGGGCACATTGGCCATCACGGTAACGAGCGGGCTGACCAATTGGCTAACCGTGGGGTCGATGAAGTTCGCGGTTACAAGCAGAGCTGATTTCGCTTCTAACCGTGGCGTGGCCGTTCGCGAGCAGGCTCGCTCCCACAGGGAAATGTATTCCAGGCCTTGAATTGGAATGCATTCAATGTGGGAGCGAGCCTGCTCGCGAAGGACCCGCCACGGTCTGCGCCACGGTCCGACTGAAACACCCCGCCGAGCGTGTTAACATCCGCGCTTTTGCATGATTGACCCGTTGAGAGCTGAGCACTGATGGCCACCAGATCCGTTGTACTCGATACCGAAACCACCGGCATGCCGGTGACCGATGGTCACCGGATCATTGAAATCGGTTGCGTCGAACTGATCGGTCGGCGCCTGACGGGCCGGCACTTTCACGTTTATCTGCAACCGGATCGCGAGAGCGACGAAGGCGCGATCGGTGTGCACGGCATCACCAACGAATTCCTCGTCGGCAAGCCGCGCTTTGCCGAAGTTGCCGATGAGTTCTTCGAGTTCATCCAGGGCGCGCAGCTGATTATCCACAACGCGGCGTTCGACGTTGGCTTCATCAACAACGAATTTGCCTTGATGGGCCAGCACGATCGCGCCGATATCACCCAGCATTGCACCATCCTCGATACCCTGATGATGGCCCGGGAACGTCACCCGGGGCAGCGCAACAGCCTCGATGCGTTGTGCAAACGTTACGGCGTCGACAACTCCGGCCGTGAACTCCACGGCGCCTTGCTCGACTCGGAGATTCTCGCCGACGTCTACCTGACCATGACCGGCGGCCAGACCAGCCTGTCGCTGGCTGGCAACGCGTCTGACGGCAATGGCACGGGCGAGGGCGCCGACAACTCGGCTACCGAAATCCGCCGCCTGCCGGTCGATCGCCAGCCAGCACGCATCATCCGGGCGACCGAAGAAGAACTGGCGGCGCATCTGGTGCGGCTGGAAATCATCGCCAAATCGGCAGGAGCGCCGGCGTTGTGGACGCAGATTGCCGAGGCTGATGCGCAGGTCTGAAAACCTGAAGATCAAAGATCAAAAGATCGCAGCCTTCGGCAGCTCCTACAGGGATTGCATTCCATAGTGGGGGCCAGGAAGGCAGCGATTTTTTGCGTTTGGCGACATGGAGCCAAGTTGCCACTCTCGCCACATTCGTCGCAACCCTCTACCCTGAGTGCACTGGTCAGGTGCAAATCTGCCGCCTCAGGACACTGAGTCTCATGTACAAAGAGTTGAAATTTGCGCTGGCAATCATCCATCGCGACGGTAAGGTCGACAGCGTCGGCTGCGTCAAGGAATGAGGACTTTTCCCAGTATGCAACCGGTCATGAATCCGAAATACCCAGGGTTGTCGGTGCGTGTAGCCGACGAAGGTTTTGCGCCGTATATCTGGGGCAGCGACTTCAGTTTCGAGGTCGCTGCCTACGGCGCTGCCGTGATCGGCAAACCGGTCGAGCAATGGCCGGTGACGCCAATCGTGCCGTACCGCAAGTGCTACGGCATCGATCCCGAAGAATTCAGCGCCTTTCACAACGCGCCCGACAGTGCGATTTTCATGGCGTATCTGGACGACGAGCCGGTCGGCCACCTGGTGATCAGCACCAACTGGAACGGCTTTGCCCATATCGATGAACTGGCGGTGCACGCCCCGGCCCGTCGCCACGGCGTGGCCAAGGCGTTGCTTGATGTCGCGCAGTTCTGGAGTCGCAAGAAAAAGCTGCCGGGCATCATGCTCGAAACCCAGAACAACAATCTCGGCGCCTGTCGTCTGTATGAGCGTTGCGGCTATGTGATCGGCGGCATCGACCAGTTGCGCTATCGCGGCATCGATCCGCATACCGCTGAAGTCGCGTTGTTCTGGTATCGCCTGTTCGATAATCCGCTGGAAAAACCACTCAGCTCGACAACATCGCCTCGGCTTGTTCCGTGACGATCGCCAGCAAGGTCTGAATCGCCGCCGACGGCGCGGCATGTTTGAAGGTCAGGGCGCAGAGGCTGATCGGCACTGCCGGTGAGAGCGGGCAGACGTCAAGCCCACCGGCGCGGGCGCCCAGAGCGGTGAACGGATCGACGATGGCCAGACCTTCGCCGGCCTCGACCATGCTGCGCATCATCTGATGGGTCTGCACGCGGGTCTGAATGCTTGGCGCCGGGCGCAGGGCCTGGAGTTTGTTTTCCAGTGCCGGGCTCAGCGGATCCTGACCTTCGAGACCGACCATGGCCTGACCGGCCAGATCCGCGAGGGAAATGTATTTCTGTTTCGGCTGCAGCCAGCCGTGCGGAGCGAGCAATTGCAGCTTGCCCTGGGCCAGCGGCTGGCAGTGGATATCGGGGTGTTCGGGATCGTGCAGGCTCAGGCCCAGATCGCTTTCGCGCAATAACAGGCTGCGGACGATGTCGCGAGTCGGCGCGCTGAGCAGGCTGCACGGTGCGTCGGGCAGGCGTCGACGCAGGGTCGCAAGGCTTTGTGGCAGTAATTGTTGGGCCAGCGGCGGGGTGCCGATGATGCGCAAGGGCGGGGCGAGGTACTGCTTGAGGCTGCTGGCCAGACGCTGCACCGGCTCCAGCGCCTCATAGATGTGCGCGATTTCCACTTGCAAGGCGCGCGCTTCGGGGGTCGATTGCAGGCGACCGCGAACGCTGGCGAACAACATGAACCCCAACTGACTCTCGGCTTCGCGCAAACGCTCTTCGACCTCGGTCACCGGCAGTTGCAGCCATTCGGCGGCGGTGCCCAGGTGACCGGTCTGCAAGAGCGCCTGAATCACTTCGATGTGGCGTAAACGCATGCGTGAAGTCCATGTTCAGCAGGTGGGGTCAGACGCTGAATCCTACCCCAAGTCCGCTCGCATGACTTCTGCTCATAACGCTAGGTTATTGAGCGACGGTTGGCTCAGGTTCGCGGATCAGGGTAATGCCTGATTGCACCAGGAGAAACTCGCTGTCACTGACCTTGTTGACCCGATCGCCAATGGCGAGTTTGTAAATGGGCTCCGAGCCAGTGGATCCGTCTGCAGACGGGTTCGATTCCTGGAATTCATGCACGGAATAAACGCGGCCTTCCGCATCTCTTGCATGAAACTGACCGACGAGTACTGCTGCCATCTGCTTAGAACCTCTGGAGATAAAACGCTTGATTTGCGGCTTTGTAGACCGTCAGCAAGCTCGGTAAGTTTTCCTACAGGAAAAAAATATTCCTCGCGCAGGAAAAACCAATGACCACTGGTGAAAATGTCACTGGATCATCTATAACTAGCGACTCTTCCCACGGACCATCGAGAGTCATCCATGAGCAATGTCTACAACGTCGCTGTAGTGGTCGGTAGCCTGCGCAAAGCATCGATCAATCGCAAAGTCGCACTGGCCCTCGCCGAACTGGCACCGGCCAATCTCAAGCTCGAGATTGTCGAAATCGGTGAACTGCCGCTGTACAACGAAGACATCGACGGCGATTCTCCGCCGGCAGCCTACAGCACTTTCCGTCAGAAAGTGGCGTCATCCGACGCGGTGCTGTTTGTCACCCCCGAGTACAACCGCTCGATCCCGGCACCGTTGAAGAACGCCATCGACGTTGGTTCCCGTCCTTATGGCCAGAGCGCGTGGAGTGGCAAACCCGGCGCGGTGATCAGCGTATCGCCAGGCGCCATCGGTGGCTTCGGCGCCAACCAGCACCTGCGCCAGACCTTTGTTTTCCTTGATATCCATTGCCTGCAACAGCCGGAAGCCTACCTGGGCGGCGCCGGTAACGCGTTCGACGAAGCGGGCAAACTGAGCGACTCGGTGAAGCCGTTCCTGCAAAAATTCATCGATGCTTACGGCCAGTTCGTCGAGCAACACAAGAAATAAGCTCACCGAAACGCACTGTGGGAGCGAGCCTGCTCGCGAAGGCGGACTGTCAGATAACAATTTCGCGTCTGACAAACCGCTTTCGCGAGCAGGCTCGCTCCCACATTTGTTCGATTTCCACCCGTTTCGCTATTTGAAGGCTTCTGCGAATGCTCGCTGCGTCACTGATTTTCCTGCTGACCATCACCCTCGTTATCTGGCAACCCAAAGGTCTCGGCGTCGGCTGGAGTGCAACGTTGGGCGCCGTGCTGGCGTTGATTTTTGGCGTCGTTCACCTCACGGACATCCCGCTGGTCTGGCAGATCATCTGGAACGCCACCGGCACCTTCGTCGCGCTGATCATCATCAGTCTGTTGCTCGACGAGGCTGGCTTTTTCAATTGGGCGGCGCTGCACGTGGCGCGTTGGGGGCGGGGCAGTGGGCGCAAATTGTTTGCCTTCATGGTGCTGCTCGGCGCGCTGGTCTCTGCGCTGTTCGCCAATGACGGCGCGGCGCTGATTCTCACGCCGATCGTGATTTCAATGCTGCTGGCGCTGCGCTTTTCACCAGCGGCGACGCTGGCCTTCGTCATGGGCGCCGGGTTTATCGCCGATACGGCGAGCCTGCCGCTGGTGGTGTCGAACCTGGTCAACATCGTTTCGGCGGACTTCTTCCATATTGGCTTCAACCGCTATGCCGCAGTGATGGTGCCGGTGAACTTCGTCAGCGTGGCGGCGACGTTGGGCATGTTGCTGTGGTTTTTTCGCCGCGACATCCCGGCCGCTTACGACCCGGAACAACTGGAAAATCCGCAAACCGCGATCCACGACAAAGCGACGTTCTACGCCGGTTGGGCGGTGTTGGTGATCCTGTTGATCGGCTGCTTTGCCCTCGAACCGCTGGGCATTCCGATCAGCGCAATTTCGGCGGTGTGTGCCGCGCTGCTGCTGGGTATTGCCGCGCGCGGCCACAAGATCTCCACGCGCAAAGTGATGAAAGAAGCGCCGTGGCAGATCGTGATTTTCTCGCTGGGCATGTACCTGGTGGTGTACGGCCTGCGCAATGCCGGACTCACCGGTTACCTCGCCGGGTGGCTGGACGTATTCGCCGGTCACGGCGTGTGGGGCGCGGCGATGGGCACCGGGGTGCTGACGGCGCTGCTGTCGTCGATCATGAACAATCTGCCAACGGTACTGATCGGCTTGCTGTCGATCGACGCCAGTCAGGCCAGCGGCGTGATCAAGGAAGCGATGATCTACGCCAACGTGATCGGCAGCGACCTGGGGCCGAAGATCACTCCGATCGGCAGCCTGGCGACCTTGCTGTGGCTGCACGTGCTGGAGCGCAAAGGCATCCATATCGGCTGGGGCTATTACTTCCGTGTCGGGATTGTGTTGACGGTGCCGGTGTTGCTGGTGACGTTGGCGGCATTGGCGGTGCGGTTATCCCTATAGACCGAGTTGCTCTTTTCGCGAGCAGGCTCGCTCCCACAGGGATCGCATTCCACATTTGAAATGCATTCTCTGTGGGAGCGAGCCTGCTCGCGAATTGGGTCGGACACCACAAATCTCAGGTTTGGCCGGGGACATTCGGCCAAAGATCCGCCACCAGAAACAACCGCTCCGCCTCTTCCCATTCGCCCTGGGCATTCTCGGTCAGGCGTACCATCAACTGCGCCGGGGCCAGTGCTGGCAGGTCTGCCAGCCACAAACGCAGGTGCTCATCTGTCCAGACCTGATCCGCCGGGTAATGCGCCGGCGCCAGCCACGCATGGCGGGGCAGGGGTTGCCAGCGGCCCGGCGGGCGCTGCGCGACAAACGCCGGCCAGTCCCTCTGATGCAGCCAACTGCCACGCAGATGTTGCGGATGCGCGCCTTGCGGTGACTCGGCCTGACCGGGCCACGGATACAGCAGATAACCGCCCAGCCACAACTGCGCGCTGAAGGTTTCGATATCCAGTGCCGCGAGCACCTCGCGGCTTTCCGGGCGCGCCGAGATCGGCAATTGATGCTCGGCCAGATGTGCCAGTTTGCGATCCAGCCGGTCATGACAACCCGGCCCCAGCCACTGCGCGGGATCGCGGCCATCGCCATCCTGCGGGCCAAGGTAGAGCTTGATCGCCAGTTCCAGATGATGCACGCCGTCGCGGTCACGCAGCAGCATGTCGAGTTCGCCGAGGGTGTGCCCAGCGCGGCGGATTGGCAGGTTGGCGGCGATCAGTTCGATGCCCGGCGCATGCGAGACGGCGAACTGCCAAAGACGCTCGTAATACAGACCCAGACGGCGGGTGCGCGCCTGCGACAGCCATTGCAGCAGGCCGTAACTGTCGCGGTCGAGCTGATGCAGCCAATGTTCGAGGCGCTGCGGGTCGTGCACCCAGTCGCTGCCGGCAAGCGGATGGCGCTGGGGCCACGGCGTGGCGGCGAGCATCGGCGGCGCGAGGATCACCCACGCCAGGTCCCGCACTTCGGGATGGCGTAATCGATGGGGCAATTGCAACAAGTCGGGGAACAGGATCATCTTGCGAGCATAGCCTTAAACCTGAGTGCACCCTTGAGGCTGAAAGGATTTTGTCTATCTGGCGCTTTCGCCCATAATCGGGTTTTCGCGTTTTCGATTGTCCGCAGAGGTCCCATGGAGCAATTTCGTAATATCGGCATCATCGGTCGCCTGGGCAGTTCCCAGGTGCTGGATACCGTCCGCCGACTGAAACGCTTTCTGCTCGACCGTCACCTGCATGTGATCCTCGAAGACACCATCGCTGAAGTCCTGCCCGGCCATGGTCTGCAAACCTCGTCGCGCAAGATGCTCGGCGAAGTTTGTGACATGGTCATCGTCGTCGGCGGTGACGGCAGCCTGCTCGGCGCCGCGCGGGCGCTGGCCAGACACAATATTCCGGTGCTGGGCATCAACCGCGGGAGCCTTGGCTTCCTCACCGACATTCGCCCCGACGAGCTGGAAATCAAGGTCGCCGAAGTGCTCGACGGCCACTATCTGGTAGAAAACCGTTTCCTGCTGCAAGCCGAAGTGCGTCGCCATGGCGAGGCCATCGGCCAGGGCGATGCGCTAAACGATGTGGTGCTGCACCCGGGCAAATCGACGCGGATGATCGAATTCGAGCTGTATATCGACGGCCAGTTCGTCTGCAGCCAGAAGGCCGACGGCCTGATCGTCGCGACGCCCACCGGCTCCACCGCCTACGCGTTGTCCGCCGGCGGGCCGATCATGCATCCCAAGCTCGACGCTATTGTGATTGTGCCGATGTACCCCCATACCTTGTCGGGACGGCCGATCGTGGTCGATGGCAACAGTGAGCTGAAAATCGTCGTGTCCAAAGATATGCAGATCTACCCGCAGGTGTCCTGCGACGGGCAGAACCACTTCACCTGCGCACCGGGCGACACCATTACCGTGAGCAAGAAAGCGCAGAAGCTGCGCCTGATTCATCCGCTCGATCACAATTACTACGAGGTGTGCCGCACCAAGCTTGGCTGGGGCAGCAAGCTGGGGGGCGGAGGCGACTGATGCTCGATCCCGCGCGCAGTTACGACCTGATCGGTGACGTGCACGGATGCGCCATGACCCTCGAACACTTGCTGGACCGTCTCGGTTATCACAAGCAGGGCGGGGTCTGGCGGCATCCTTCACGCATGGCGGTGTTCGTCGGCGACATCATCGACCGTGGCCCGCGCATTCGCGAGGCGCTGCACATCGTCCACGACATGGTCGAGGCGGGGCAGGCGCTGTGCATCATGGGCAACCACGAATTCAACGCGCTCGGCTGGGTCACCCCGGCGCCACCGGGCAGCGGCAAGCAGTTCGTGCGCGAACACACCAAGCGCCATGCGCGGCTGTTGCAGGAAACCCTGAGCCAATTCGAGGACCATCCCGGCGACTGGCATGACTTCCAGCAGTGGTTCTACGAGCTGCCGCTGTTCGTCGATGCCGGTCGTTTCCGCGTGGTGCATGCGTGCTGGGACGCCGGGCTGATCGAGCCGCTGCGGGCGCTGTTCCCCAATGGCTGCGTCGATGAGCATTTCCTCCAGGCCTCGGCGGTGCCCGGCAGCTTCGCTTGCACCGTGTTCGACCGCTTGCTGCGCGGCACCGACATGCGCCTGCCGGGTGGCCTGACCATGACCAGTGGCGACGGTCTGGTGCGTTCGTTCTTCCGCACCAAGTTCTGGGAAGACGACCCGAAAACCTATGGCGACATCGTGTTCCAGCCCGATGCACTGCCCGAACCTGTCGCGCAGACGCCGCTGACGTCCACTGAAAAGAATTCCCTGCTGCGCTACGGCGTCGACGAGCCGTTGCTGTTCGTCGGCCACTACTGGCGCAGCGGCAAACCGGCGCCGATCCGCCCGAACCTCGCGTGCCTGGATTACAGCGCCGTGCTCTACGGCAAACTGGTGGCCTATCGTCTGGACCAGGAAACGCGCCTGGATCCGCAAAAATTCGTCTGGGTCGATGTCGAGCGGCCGGAGGTGCTGCAATGAGTGCGGTAGCGGTATTGCGCCTGCCGTTGGCGGTGGATCTGAGCGGTTTTGTCAAACTGCTGCAACGCATGCAAGTGCCCCATCGCGTCAGCGAAGAGGCGGGCGAACAGGTGTTGTGGGCGCCAGAGGAAATCAGCGAGGACGTGCGTTCCTTGTACGAGCGCTTCCCGGCCGGCGACCCGGATCAACAACTGGACATTCCCGTAGGCCAGACCTTCAAACGACCGAGTTTTGCCGAACAGCTGAAACACGCCAAAGCCACCGGGTTCATTCTGCTGTTGAGCCTGATCGTCGGCGGTCTGACCTTCCTCGGCGAAAACCTGGAAACGCTGCGCTGGCTGACCTTCCTCGATTTCCGCGTGATCGGTGAGTACATCCACTTCACGCCGCTGGCCGATAGCCTCGCGGCGGGGCAGTGGTGGCGGCTGGTGACGCCGATGCTGATCCACTTCGGCATCCTCCATCTGGCCATGAACGGTATGTGGTACTGGGAGCTGGGGCGGCGCATCGAGTCGCGCCAGGGCAGCATCAACCTGATCGGCCTGACGCTGCTGTTCAGTCTGGTGTCCAACTACGCCCAGTTCGTCTGGAGCGGCCCGAGCCTGTTTGGTGGGCTGTCCGGCGTGCTTTACGGCTTGCTCGGGCATTGCTGGATCTTCCAGTTGCTGGCGCCGAACCCGGCCTATCGTCTGCCGCGCGGCGTGCTGGTGATGATGCTGGTGTGGCTGGTGGTGTGCATGTCCGGGCTGATCTCGCTGATCGGTTTCGGCCAGATCGCCAACGCCGCGCACCTGAGCGGGTTACTCATCGGATGCTTTACCGGTTTGTTGGGCGGTTTGTATAACCGCCGTAAACTGGCCGTCTAACATTTTTGTTTCAGCAAAGAGCACGGAGACCCTGATGTCCTCTTTCAACGACATGATCAACAACATCACCCCGGACATCTACGAAAGCCTGAAACTGGCCGTGGAAATCGGTAAATGGTCCGACGGCAACAAACTCACTGCCGAACAGCGCGAGCTGTCGTTGCAGGCGATGATTGCCTGGGAAATCCAGAACCTGCCGGAAGACCAGCGCACTGGCTACATGGGCCCGCAAGAATGTGCGTCGAAGTCGATCGAAGTGCCGAACATCCTGTTCAAGTCGGATGCCATCCATTGATCGAGATTGGCCGCGGTGCAATCAGCAAAATGTCGGCGCGTCTGGACGGGTCTAACGTGCAGTACGCGTTTCGTCTGGATGACGTCGAGGTGCCGGTCAATCCGTTGATCGGCAGCACCCTGCGTCTGGAGTTTTTGGGGGCGATTCACTGCACCCATTGCGGGCGCAAAACCAAAACCAGTTTCAGTCAGGGCTATTGCTACCCGTGCATGACCAAACTGGCGCAGTGCGACCTGTGCATCATGAGTCCGGAGCGCTGCCACTTCGACGCCGGCACCTGCCGCGATCCGGAGTGGGGCGAGAAATTCTGCATGACCGATCATGTGGTTTATCTGGCCAACTCGTCGGGGATCAAGGTTGGCATCACCCGTGCTACGCAGTTGCCGACCCGTTGGCTCGACCAGGGTGCGAGTCAAGCCTTGCCAATCATGCGTGTATCGACACGCCAGCAATCGGGGTTTGTCGAGGACCTGTTCCGCAGCCAGGTGGCGGACAAGACCAACTGGCGCGCGCTGCTCAAAGGTGATGCGGCGGCGGTGGATCTGGCGCAGGTGCGCGATCAGTTGTTCGAAAGCTGCGCCGAAGGCCTGCAAGGGTTGCAGGAGCGATTCGGCCTACAGGCGATTCAGACGATTGCCGATGTCGAACCGCTGGAAATCCGCTATCCCGTCGAGCAATACCCGGCGAAAATCGTCAGCTTCAACCTGGACAAGAACCCGATTGCCGAAGGCACGCTGCTGGGGATCAAGGGTCAGTACCTGATCTTCGACACCGGCGTGATCAACATTCGTAAATACACGGCGTACCAGCTCGCCGTGCATCAATAAGGATTCCAGCATGCGCACCGAACAACCGAAGATGATCTATCTCAAGGACTATCAGGCGCCCGAGTACCTGATCGACGAAACGCACCTGACCTTCGAGTTGTTCGAGGACCACAGCCTGGTTCACGCGCAACTGGTGATGCGCCGTAATCCTGAACGTGGCGCCGGCCTGCCGCCGCTGGTGCTCGACGGCCAGCAACTCGAGCTGCTGTCGGTGACGCTGGCGGATCAGGAGCTGAGCGCCGCTGACTATCAAGTCTCCGACAGTCACCTGACGCTGCAACCGACCAGTGAAACCTTCACCCTCGACACCAGCGTGCGCATCCATCCGGAAACCAATACCGCGCTGGAAGGCCTGTACAAGTCCGGCACGATGTTCTGCACTCAGTGCGAGGCCGAAGGCTTCCGCAAGATCACCTATTACCTCGACCGCCCGGACGTGATGAGCAAGTTCACCACCACCGTCGTGGCCGAACAGCACAGCTACCCGGTGTTGCTCTCCAACGGTAACCCGATCGCTTCCGGCCCCGGCGAAGACGGCCGGCACTGGGCGACCTGGGAAGATCCGTTCAAGAAACCGGCGTACCTGTTTGCGCTGGTCGCCGGTGATCTGTGGTGCGTCGAAGACACTTTCACAACCATGAGCCAGCGCAACGTCGCGCTGCGCATTTATGTCGAGCCGGAAAACATCGACAAGTGCCAGCACGCGATGAACAGCCTGAAGAAATCCATGCGCTGGGACGAAGAGGTCTACGGTCGCGAGTACGATCTGGACATCTTCATGATCGTCGCCGTCAACGATTTCAACATGGGCGCGATGGAGAACAAGGGCCTCAACATCTTCAACTCCAGCGCCGTGCTGGCCCGCGCCGAAACCGCGACCGACGCCGCGCACCAGCGGGTCGAGGCGATCGTCGCCCACGAATACTTCCACAACTGGTCGGGCAACCGCGTGACCTGCCGCGACTGGTTCCAGTTGTCGCTGAAGGAAGGCTTCACGGTGTTCCGCGATGCCGGTTTCTCCTCGGACATGAACTCGGCGACGGTCAAGCGCATTCAGGACGTGGCGTACCTGCGTACTCACCAGTTCGCCGAAGATGCCGGGCCGATGGCCCACGCCGTGCGTCCGGACAGCTTCATCGAGATTTCCAACTTCTACACCCTGACCGTGTACGAAAAGGGTTCGGAAGTGGTCGGCATGATCCACACCCTGCTGGGCGCCGAAGGCTTCCGTAAGGGCAGCGATCTGTATTTCGAACGCCACGACGGTCAGGCCGTGACCTGCGACGACTTCGTCAAGGCCATGGAAGATGCCAATGGCGTTGATCTCAGTCAGTTCAAACGCTGGTACAGCCAGGCCGGCACACCGCGTCTGGCCGTCAGCGAGTCCTACGACGCTGCGGCGAAAACCTACAGCCTGACCTTCCGCCAGAGCTGCCCGCCGACCCCGGACAAGGTAGAAAAACTGCCGTTCGTGATTCCGGTCGAGCTCGGCCTGCTCGACAGCCAGGGCAATGA
Organism: Pseudomonas sp. 1L-E-NC-VB-C3; assembly: GCF_057291535.1. NCBI lineage: Bacteria > Pseudomonadati > Pseudomonadota > Gammaproteobacteria > Pseudomonadales > Pseudomonadaceae > Pseudomonas > Pseudomonas sp. 1L-E-NC-VB-C3. The sequence goes on from NZ_JBXAWD010000009.1 coordinate 33,223, forward strand.
AATCGCTCTGCGTCTGGCTGGCGAAGCCTCGGCACAAGGCACCACTCGGGTGATTTCGGTAACCGAAGCCGAGCAGACCTTCACGTTTGTCGACATCAACGAACAGCCGCTGCCGTCGCTGCTGCGTGGCTTCTCGGCGCCAGTGAAATTGAGTTTCCCGTACAACCGCGACCAACTGATGTTCCTGATGCAGCACGACAGCGACGGCTTCAACCGCTGGGATGCCGGTCAGCAACTTTCGGTGCAAGTGCTTCAAGAGTTGATCGGCCAGCATCAGAAAGGCGAGAGCCTGAAGCTCGATCCGCGTCTGGTGTCGGCGCTGCGCACGGTGCTGTCCGACGAGTCGCTGGATCAGGCGATGGTTGCCGAAATGCTCTCGCTGCCGGGTGAGGCTTATCTCACCGAGATCAGCGAAGTGGCCGACGTCGAGGCGATTCATGTCGCGCGCGAATTTGCCCGCAAGCAACTCGCCGAAGGCTTGTTCGAAGCGCTGTGGCTGCGCTATCAGGCCAATCGCGACCTCTCGAAGAAGACTCCATACGTCGCCGAGGCCGAGCACTTCGCCCGTCGCGCATTGCAGAATATCGCCCTGTCGTACCTGATGCTCAGCGGCAAGCCGGAAGTGTTGGCAGCGGCCCTGGAGCAGTTCGAGACCGCCGACAACATGACCGAGCGCCTGACTGCGCTGGCGGTGCTGGTCAACTCGCCGTTCGAAGAACAGAAGGCCCTCGCCCTGGCCAGCTTCGCCGAGCACTTCAAGGACAATCCGCTGGTCATGGATCAGTGGTTCAGCGTGCAGGCCGGCAGCACGTTGCCGGGCGGTTTGGAGCGGGTGAAGGCGTTGATGCAGCACCCGGCGTTCAACATCAAGAATCCGAACAAGGTGCGGGCACTGATCGGTGCGTTCGCCGGGCAGAACCTGATCAACTTCCACGCGGCGGACGGTTCCGGTTATCGCTTCCTCGCCGATCTGGTGATCGAACTGAACGGCTTCAACCCGCAGATCGCCTCGCGCCAACTGGCCCCGCTGACTCGCTGGCGCAAATACGACAGCGCCCGTCAGGCGTTGATGAAGGCTGAGCTGGAGCGGATTCTGGCGTCCGGGTCGCTGTCCAGTGATGTGTATGAAGTGGTAAGCAAAAGCCTCGCGTAACCCGATCCTGTAGGAGCTGTCGAGTGGAACGAGGCTGCGATCTTTTGATTTTGATGATCATAAAGGTCCGTATTCCAGCTTCAGACCGCCCCTCACCCTAACCCTCTCCCAGAGGGAGAGGGGACTGACCGAGGTGAATATTCGAGTTACACCGACCTGAAATTCTGGCATCGAACTAAGGTCTTGAAACCAACAGAGATCGGCTCCCTTTCCCCCTCTCCCATTGGGAGAGGGCTGGGGTGAGGGGCTGGTTATCTCCAGCACCACATAATCCCAAGTAAAAAAAATGCCGCTCAACGAGCGGCATTTTCATTTGCACAAGAAACAACTATTTACGCAGGTCAAACCGATCCAGATTCATCACCTTCGTCCATGCCTTGACGAAATCATTGACGAACTGCGCCTTCGCGTCGGCGCTGGCATACACCTCGGCCAATGCGCGCAATTGCGCATTCGAGCCGAACACCAGATCCACCCGAGTCGCCGTCCATTTCGCCGCCCCGGTCTTGCGATCACGACCCTCGAACTCGTCGGCATCCCGCGAGGTCGGCGTCCACTCCACGCCCATGTCCAGCAGGTGGGTGAAGAAGTCATTGCTCAGCGCTTCGGTTTTATCGGTGAAGACGCCATGTCGCGTCTGGCCGACGTTGGTGTTCAATACCCGCAAGCCACCCAGCAGCACGGTCATTTCCGGTGCCGTGAGGGTAAGCAATTGCGCCTTGTCGATCAGCAGGGTTTCTGCCGCAACCGTGTATTTGCCTTTGCTGTAATTGCGGAAACCGTCGGCGATCGGTTCGAGGAAGCCGAACGATTCGACATCGGTCTGCTCCTGCGTAGCATCGACGCGGCCCGGTGAAAACGGCACCGACACCGAATGCCCGGCGTTCTGCGCGGCTTTTTCCACTCCGGCATTACCGGCCAGGACGATCAGGTCCGCCAGCGAGATTTTCTTGCCACCGGCGGCGCCGTTGTTGAACTCGCTCTGAATGCTTTCCAGCGTGCTCAGCACTTTGTCCAGTTGTTCGGGCTGGTTGGCCTGCCAGAACTTCTGCGGGGCCAGACGCAAGCGTCCGCCGTTGGCGCCACCGCGCTTGTCCGAACCGCGGAAGGTCGATGCTGCAGCCCACGCGGTCGAGACCAGTTGCGACACCGACAGTCCTGAATTCAGCACCTTGTTTTTCAGCGCCGCAGCGTCGCTGTCATCAATCAGCGGGTGCGTCACGTCGGGCAGCGGGTCTTGCCAGAGCAATTCCTCTTGTGGCATTTCCGGGCCGAGGTAGCGAGAGAGCGGCCCCATGTCCCGATGGATCAGCTTGTACCAAGCGCGGGCAAATGCGTCGGCGAGCTGATCGGGATTGGCCAGGAAACGCCGGGAAATCTGCTCGTATGCAGGATCGAAGCGCAACGCCAGGTCGGAGGTGAGCATGGTCGGCGAGAGCTTCTTGTTCGGATCGTGAGCGTGGGGAACGGTGCCTGCACCCGCGCCGTTTTTCGGTTGCCACTGATTGGCGCCCGCCGGGCTTTTGGTCAGCTCCCACTCGAAGCCGAACAGGTTTTCCAGATAGTTGTTGCTCCACTGCGTTGGCGTGGTGGTCCAGGTCACTTCCAGACCACTGGTGATGGTGTCGGCGCCTTTACCGGTGCCGAAGGCGTTTTTCCAGCCCAGACCCTGTTGCTCCAGACCGGCCGCTTCCGGTTCGGGGCCGACATTGTCAGCCGGGCCGGCGCCATGGGTCTTGCCGAACGCGTGGCCGCCGGCGATCAGCGCCACGGTTTCTTCGTCGTTCATGGCCATGCGGCCGAAGGTTTCGCGAATGTCCTTGGCCGAGGCCACCGGATCCGGGTTGCCTTCCGGGCCTTCAGGGTTGACGTAGATCAGGCCCATCTGCACGGCGGCGAGGGGATTTTCCAGATTGCGTTCGCCCTGATCGGTGCGGCTTTCTTCACGGCCATGCAAATCGGGCTCAGCCACCAGCGTGCCGTCACCGGGCTCTTGCACTGGGCCATTACTCTTGCCGTAACGGTTGTCGCCGCCCAGCCACTCGGTTTCCGAACCCCAGTACACGTCTTCATCCGGTTCCCAGACATCGGCGCGGCCCCCGGAAAAACCGAAGGTCTTGAAGCCCATGGATTCAAGGGCGACGTTGCCGGTGAGCACGATCAGGTCGGCCCAGGAAATGTTGCGGCCGTATTTCTGCTTGATCGGCCACAGCAGACGGCGGGCCTTGTCGAGGCTGACGTTGTCCGGCCAGCTGTTGAGCGGGGCGAAGCGTTGCTGACCGGAGCCGGCGCCGCCACGGCCGTCGGCGGTGCGATAGGTCCCGGCGCTGTGCCAGGCCATGCGCACGAACAGTGGGCCGTAATGGCCGAAATCGGCTGGCCACCAGTCCTGGGAATCAGTCATCAGTGCTTTGATGTCTTGTTTCAGCGCCTGGAAGTCGAGGCTTTTGAAGGCTTTGGCGTAGTCGAAGTCCTGGCCCAGCGGATCGGACTTGGGGGAATGCTGGCTGAGGATTTTTAGATTGAGTTGATTCGGCCACCAGTCACGGTTCGTCGTACCTCCACCGGCGGCGTGGTTGAACGGGCATTTCGATTCGTTTGCCATGTTCGGATCCCTATCAGGTCTGCGGCCGGCTCGTGCCGACTTCGGACTGGTAAGGCTAGACCCGAGTTGGCAAGTCGGCTAATAGCCGCAGTCTTGGCAGGCGATAGGCAGGCTCTTTTGCTACCTCGATATCGTGATGCAAAAGCGGCGTTATTTCGAAGCGATCTTAAAAACTGTCAGCTTTGACAGTGGTTGATACCACGCAATCACAATATGTTGGAGTCAACGCAACGTCACCTTCACCTCAAGGGAATATCGACATGTCTCAGGACGAAACAAGTGACCTTCTGAACAAACGAAATGCTACCGGTAGCTTTGTCGCGTTTCTCGATGACGTTAAATTTTTGGAGAGCAAGTTATGTGTTTATGCAGAGACCGAGACGGAATTTATCATCATCGGAACTGACGATTTTATACACACGGTCGAGTTGTCTGTGCCGAATGCGTTGGAGGGAGATGGTCCTCACACAGTGACTTTTCCAACCATGGGACGGTATTGGAAGGTTGTGATCAATCATTTTGACCAACCTATTATTGAGGGTGAACTCATCGTCACCTTTGCCAATTTTCGCAAAAACGTAGCAGGCACTTTTGCTCTGGATCTGGGAAAAGCCAGGAAAGTGACAGGCAATTTCGATCTTACACTCGTTACCCCGAAGCAAAGTGACAGGCGAGTGCAGCCTTTATAAATAAAGACGTCAACTCGATTGCGCGGTGTCGTCCTCGGGCACGTCATCAAGAATGTCATCCTGCCCAGGCAGTTCAGTGATCACGCTGAAGTCCGATACTTCAACCGCGCCATTGCCGTAGCCCAGCAAATGAAACGAGAAGGCTTTGCGCGGCTGCGGGTTTTCAAAGCTGAAATCCATCTCCAGCGGCTGATCCGCCGTGGCGACCATTTCTGCTGGCAGGCCCAGTTGCACGTCTTGTTCAAATTCCTTGGCCTTGAGCTGAATGTACGCCGCCTGCTGCGGATCGACCGAGCGCACGGTCAGGCGCACGCGGGTGTGCGAGCCTTTGGGCATTTCCAGGTATTGCGCGCCGATCAGGTTGTCGGCCCAGTCATCCTTTATCTGCGCTTGCAGAGGGATGATGTTGTTGCTGCCGAACTGGTAGCGATGATTGAGCGGTGTGCGCAGCAAGGACAGGTCCAGCGCATCGGCGCGCGCGGCGATTTGCCGGGCCGGGTGGCCGCTGTAGGTGCCTTTGTATGTGGCACTTTCGGCGATGAAGCCGGTGCTTTGGTAATAGCGGCAGCGGCGCGGCAGATCGCACTCGGAGAAGATGCCCTGACCGTTGTGGTAGCGCAGTTTGCCGTTGGTGAACGACATGATTTCTCGCCCCGAATCGTAGTCGCGAAACAGCGACCGCCCGCTCAGCGCAGTCGGCACCGGCAGGTCGAAATAGTCGAGGATCGAGGTGCTCAGATCGACGTGGCCGTAGACCCCGGCATTCAGACGCGGCAGTTGCGCCTGCTCCGGTGCCAGCGTCAGGTTGAAACCCCACGAGGAGGCCAGCCGCACGCCGTCGATGCCATGGGATTCATCCGAGGTGATCACCACCAGTGTGTCCTTGAGAACGCCTTGGCGCTCCAGCCCTGAAAGAAACTGATCCAGCGCATCGTCGAGATAACCGACGGCAGCCTGCTTGGGCGTCTCATAACGCTGCAGATAATCCTCCGGTGCGGAGTAGGGCTGATGGGTGCCGACCGTCAGCAGAGTCAACATCCACGGCTGCTTTTGCTTTTTCAACTGGCCGACGTAATCCAGCGCACCTTCGAAAAATGCCCTGTCATCCTTGCCCCACGGGAACTCCAGATAGTTGCTGTTGCTGAACCATTCCAGGCCGTGGGTCGCATCGAAACCGATGTGCGGCATGATCTTGTCTTTGGCCATGAAGCGCAGGCCGGCGCCCTGCAAATAATGAGTGCTGAAGCCGTGTTCGCGCAGCTGCGCCGGCAGGCAGGCCTGATTGCGTTCGTTGAGGGTGAGCATTTCCACGCCTTTGGGCGTGCCGTTGTTGAGCTTATCGTAGTCACCGCACAGCATGGCGTACAAACCGCGAATGGTCTGATGGGTGTGCAGCACGTAATCCGGTGTGTTCATGCCGCGCTCGGCCCAGCGGCTGAGGTTGGGCATCAGGTCTTCCTGGTAATGACTGCCGATCGCCTCGCGGTTGGCGCGGATGTAGGCGCCGGGAATGCCTTCCAGGGCAATGATCAACACATTGCGCGCCTGACCCGGCGCGGCGAGCAGCTTCTGGCCAATGAGATCGACATCGGTGAGCCCGGCCATCGCCGGTGTCGGTTCTTCGACGTCGCCGTCCAGCCATTCCTCGGCCTGGATCTGCAGGTCGGCCACTTCGCTGGCGAGCAATTGATGCGGCAGGTTGTACAGGCGCCAGGCGTCGCCGTCATTCGGCCACAGGTTTTGCGCGCCCCAGTGCGCGGCGAACAAAACGATCGGCGCGGCCCAGGCAGCGCGCGGCAATGCCGGCCGAGCCAGACCGCGCCCCACAAATTGGGCCAGCAGCCAGAAAACCAACGCACCCAGCAAAGCAATGGCCAGGGCAGGGTGCGCAAGTCCGCCGCCAGTGGAGTTCTCGACGAACTGCGGGTCGATCAGGTAGTGAATATCCGAAGGCGTCGGCAGGCGGCCGACGGCGCTGACCAATTCTGCCGTGGCGATCGCCAGCAGCGCCCAAAACACCAGCACCGGCAAGGCCAGCCACCACGTACGGCGATGCAGCGATACCACCAGCAGACTACCCACGGCCAGATCCGACAAAAAGCCCAGCGGTGTCGACCAGCCCAACGCTGCACGCAGGCACACCGGCACGATCATTACCAAAACGATTAGAGAAAGAAGGCGGGCATTCGGCCGCCGCAGCCAGTTGAAAAGAGCGCTCACAAAAAAGGCCTGCTTGTCATCAAAGGGTCAAAAAAAAGTGTGGGTGATGATACCAAGGGCAGGAAGGCTGATCGGCTTTTAAAAACCTGCGGCCGGCGATCCCCGAAACGGCGCGTGCCCATAGCGGGCGTGGGTTGTGGGGCGCAGTGCCATTTTTCCCGAGGGCAGTTTTTTGTTTCAGACTGTTGTAGGTTCATCCACTGCTCCTGAATTCCAGCAGCAGACGTCAAATCGCTCAGTGCTATCGATATGCGATAAGGGTATTTAATTTCTATTTTTTATAGCTATAAAGTCAGGCCTTTCAGCCCACCCCCATGCTGCGAGGTTGTCATGGCCACACCGTTCAAACGTTCTGCGCTGACTCTGTTGGCCGCTACTCTGGCAGCGGGTGCGCTGTTCAGTAGCGGCGCCCAAGCCGAGGGCAAGATCAGCATCGCCCAGCAATTCGGCATCGGTTACCTGATTCTCGATGTCGTACGCGATCAACAGCTGATCGAGAAACACGGTAAGGCTCAGGGTCTGGACATCAAGGTCGACTGGAACAGCATTTCCGGCGCCACGGCGATGAACGAGGCGCTGCTGACCGGAGCGCTGGATGTGGTCTCGGCCGGCGTGCCGCCGATGCTTACTGTGTGGGACCGCACCAAGGGCAAACAGAACGTCAAAGCCATCGCCGCGCTGGGCTCGATGCCTAATTACCTGCTGACCAACAATCCGAATATCAAAACCCTCAAGGACTTCAGCGACAAGGACCGTATCGCCGTGCCGGCCGCAGGCGTGGGTTTTCAGTCGCGCACCCTGCAAATTGAAACCGCGAAAGAATTCGGTGATGACCAGTTCAAGAAATTCGATAACATTTCAGTCAGCCTGCCGCACCCGGACGCCACCGCCGCGCTGATTGCCGGCGGCTCGGAAATCAACTCGCATTTCTCCAGCCCACCGTTCCAGTATCAGGCTCTGCAAAACCCCAACGTGCACAAAGTGCTGAGTTCCTACGACATCCTCGGCGGCCCGGCGACGTTCAACGTGCTCTACACCACAGAAAAATTTCACGACGAAAACCCGAAAACGTACAAGGCGTTCTACGACGCACTGGCTGAAGCCGAGAAAATCATCAAGGCCGACAAACCCGCCGCTGCCCAGGCCTACATCCGCGTAGAACAATCGAAACTGCCGCTGGCCCTGGTCGAGCAAATCGTCAAAGACCCGGAAATCGACTTCACCGTCGTGCCGCAACGCACGTTTATCTATGCCGAAAAATTGCAGGAACTGGGCGTGTTGAAGAACAAAGCGGCGAGCTGGAAGGATTACTTCTTTGAAGAAGCGCATGGTGGTGCGGGGAGTTGAGGGATTGGGCATCACCCGGAACTACTGTAGGAGTGAGCTTGCTCGCGAAAGCGGAGTTTCAGCCACAGATGAGTTGACTGGCCTGACGCCTTCGCGAGCAAGCTCGCTCCCACAGGTTTAGCCGCGTAAACCCTCTTCCGGGCAAAAAAACGGGGCGGCCCGATCATCGATCAGGCCGCCCCGTTTATGTGTCGGGCGAACAGTCTTTCCGTCAGCGATCAATGCATCTTGCTGTGATCGTGGCCGCCCATGTTGGTCAGCGCGCGGACCGGTGCCTTGACTTCAATGGTTTCTTTCTCGCCCTTGACGTTTTCCACGGTCAGGGTCAGCGGCACGCTGTCGCCTTCCTTCAACTGACCGGTCAGGCCCATCAGCATGACGTGGTAGCCGTTCGGGTCGAAGCTCACGGCTTTGCCGGCAGGCAGCTCAACGGACTTCACCGGGCCCATGGTCATCACATCGTTCTTCATGCTCATTTCATGAATCTGAACGTCCTTGGCCACTGGCGAGGCAACGCTGAGCAGCTTGCTGTCGCTGTCGGCAGTCACGGTCATGAACGCGCCGCTGGCGGACTGGGTCGGCACGGTGGCACGGACCCAGGCATCGTCGACTTTGGTCTGCGCCGACACCTGGAAGGCCAGGCCGAGCAGGGACAGTGCACATACGGTGCGTTTGAGGTGATTCAGAACGGGATGCATCAGCAGACCTCCATAACAGTAAGCAAATCTTCCGTGCACTCTTGGGCTGTCAGCGAAGTGGACAGGCCCAGGCGCAACTCACCACGCGAGTCGTAGACGTAGCTGGTGGACGTGTGGGAGATGGTGTAGGTGTCGCCGGCCGGGACTTTCTCGTAGAACACGTCGAATTCCTTGGCGGTGGCCTTGGTTTCCTCAAGTGTGCCGTACAGCGCGACGAAGCTCGGATCGAAGGCTTTGACGTAGGCGTCGAGGATCTGCGGCGTGTCGCGCTCGGGGTCAAGGGTGATGAACACCACTTGCAGGCGGTCGCCGTCGCGGCCCATGAGTTTCTTGATCTGCGCGGCGCGGGCCAGGGTGGTGGGGCAAACGGCCGGGCACTGGGTGAAGCCGAAGAAGATCATCGGCATCATCCCGCGAAAGCTCGACAGCGACATGGTTTCGCCTTCGGGGTTCTTCAGCTTGAAGGTGCGTCCGAGGATCTTGTCGCTCAGATCCTTGCCGTACTTGTACGACAGTTGGCCACGGGTGTCGCAACCGGCGAGCAGGCCGAGCCCGAGCACGCCCATTCCCGCAAGTACCTTGCGGCGAGTCAACAAAGCCGTCATCTAATACCGCCTTTTGCAGCCCGCCAGTCGGCAGGACTGGCGAGGGGTTAACCGTAAAAGCGCCGCATGATAGCAAACTGAGGCTGATCGCCGGCTGCCGATCGCCGCGCGGTGCCGGATCGGACGATAAAAGGTGTAAGAAGAAATGACGAATAAGCCATGCGTTCGCCGCGACCAAACTCGATTTAAATAGTATGACGATTGGAGGCGGGCGCAGAAACACGTACTCTTGCCGCTGCGCTGCAAAGACCAAAACAACAACAGGAGTCTGTAATGCAACCGATTCGTCTCGGCCTGGTGGGCTACGGCAAGATCGCCCAGGATCAACACGTTCCCGCCATCCTCGCCAACCCGGCGTTCCAGTTGGTGGCGGTCGCTACCCAGGGCAAACCTTGCGCCGGGGTGGAGAACTTCCAGTCGCTGGGCGAACTGCTCGAAAACGGCCCGACTGTCGACGCAATTGCGTTCTGCACGCCGCCACAGTGGCGCTTCGCACTGGTGCAACAGGCGTTGGCGGCCGGCAAGCACGTGCTGGTGGAAAAACCGCCCTGTGCGACATTGGGCGAGGCTATGGCCCTGGTCGATCAAGTCGCCGATCAAGGCGTCAGCGCTTTGTTCGCCTGGCATTCACGCTACGCACCGGGCATCGCCGCCGCCCGCGACTTGCTTGCCAGCCGCACCCTGCAAAGCGTGCAGATCGACTGGAAGGAAGACGTACGCAAGTGGCATCCGGGTCAGGCATGGATCTGGCAACCGGGCGGCCTCGGCGTCTTCGACCCGGGCATCAACGCCTTGTCGATCATCACCCACCTGCTGACGCTGCCGCTGTTCGTCGAAGCCGCCGAACTGCGCGTGCCGAGCAACTGCCAGTCGCCGATTGCTGCCTCGATCAAAATGTCCGATGCGCGTCGGCTCGACGTGCGTGCCGAGTTCGATTTCGACCATGGCCACGATGAACTGTGGAGCATCGAAATTCGCTGCGTCGAAGGCGTCCTGCGTCTGGACAATGGCGGCGCGGTGCTAAGCATCGACGGCGTGAAGCAAAGCGTGTCGGAGGAGGGCGAGTACGCAGCGGTCTACCGCCACTTCCAGCAATTGATCAGCGACAAGGCCAGCGACCTGGATCTGCAACCGTTGCGCCTGGTGGCGGACAGTTTCTTTGTCGGTAGTCGGGCGTTGGTTGAGCCGTTTTACGATTGAAGTGGATTGTCCGGTTTGAGTGGACGGTGAAACACTTTTCAGCCGATTTATCCCTTTGCTGTGCGTCAGTAATCTGTACCCAACTTGAACGCAACAACAAAACTTCAAACTTGAAAAGGGACGCACACCATGACCACTCCAACCTACAACCGCCTGAACAAAGACGACGCTATCGTGCTGCTGGTAGATCACCAGACCGGTCTGATCTCGCTGGTGCAGGACTTCTCGCCGAACGAGTTCAAGAACAACGTGCTGGCGCTGGCGGATCTGGCCAAGTTCTTCGACCTGCCAACCATCCTCACCACCAGCTTCGAACAAGGCCCGAACGGCCCGCTGGTACCGGAGCTGAAAGAGATGTTCCCGGACGCGCCGTACATCGCTCGCCCAGGTCAGATCAACGCTTGGGACAACGAAGATTTCGTCAAGGCGATCAAAGCCACCGGGCGCAAGCAGATCATCATCGCCGGTGTCGTGACGGATGTGTGTGTAGCGTTCCCGACCCTGTCGGCGCTGGCGGAAGGTTTTGATGTGTTCGTAGTGACTGATGCGTCCGGCACCTTCAACACGACCGTGCAGCAAGCCGCGTGGAGCCGCATGACTCAGGCTGGCGCGCAGATGATGAACTGGTTCTCTGTAGCCTGCGAACTGCACCGGGACTGGCGCAACGATATTGAAGGCCTGGGCAATCTGCTGTCGCAGCGTATTCCCAACTACCGCAACCTGATGAACAGCTACTCGGCGCTGACGCAGCAGAAGTAAGCCTCCTACACAACGCAAAAGCCTGCTTTAAACAGCAGGTTTTTTGCGTTCAGGGCCGGCCGGCGAGTCACCGTTCGTCCATTGCCGGGCACTTGTCACGCGCCGGCATTTCACACGTTCAGGTGTCTATCGCTGAATCACATCGGAGACCGACATGGACATTGATGAAAACGCACCGGGCAACCAGTCGCAACAAGCCGTGACGCGCACCACCGACAACGAGACCGGGCACGATCCCAAGCGGGAAAATCCCGAGGTGCCTTTGCCGCCGGACGATGAGGCACCGGTCGAGGAAGATATGTCAGATGTGGATGCGGCCAACTCGGTGTCAACCGAACATCCGCCGTCACGCTGATCGAGCGATTTAATCGATGCCTCCCACTCTGGAATTAGAGTGAGAGGCTCTCCCGCGCACCCTTATGCAGTTCAGTCACCGACATCGTGAAAACCAGTATCGACCGGCCAGGGTTGGAATATCCGTGCGCTAAATTCCCGGTGGGAGCGAGCCTGCTCGCGAAGACGGCGGCACATCCAGCATCTTTGCCGACTGACCCGCGCTTTCGCGAGCAGGCTCGCTCCCACAATGTTCCGTGTTGTCCATTGATTTGGTTGCGCCACAAAACCCTGTGGGAGCGGGCTTGCCCGCGAAGACGGCGGCACATCCAGCATCTTCGCCGACTGACCCAGCGCTTTCGCGAGCAGGCTAGCTCCCACAATGTTCCGTGTTGACCAATTATTTGGTGGTGCCACAAATCCCCGGTGGGAGCGAGCCTGCTCGCGAAGGCGGCGGCACATTCAGCATTTTCATTGACTGGTCTACCGCTATCGCGAGCAGGCTCACTCCTACAGTTGATTGTGATTCATCTGGTCTCAGTAAGGGCTCGCGGTCGGGCGCACGATCAGTTCGCTGACGTCGACATCCGCCGGTTGTTCGACGGCATACGCAATCGCGCGGGCGATGGCTTCGGCGGGGATGGCGATCTTGCGGAATGACTTCATCTCTTCGCGGCCGCCTTCATCGGAAATGCTCTCGGCCAGTTCCGATTCGGTCACGCCCGGTGCGATGACGGTGACGCGGATATCGCCACCGACTTCCTGGCGCAAGCCTTCGGAAATGGCCCGCACTGCGTATTTGGTTGCGCAGTACACCGCTGCGGTGGGGCTGACCGCGTAGGCGCCGATCGAGGCGATGTTGATGATCTGCCCGGCGCGCTGGCGCTGCATCAACGGCAGACTGGCGGCGATGCCGTGGAGCACGCCACGGATGTTGACGTCGATCATGCGGTTCCACTCATCGACCTTCAGCGCGTCCAGCCGTGACAACGGCATGACCCCGGCGTTGTTGACCAGCACATCGACGCGGCCGTAATGCTCGACGGCGAAATCAACGAAGCGCTGCACATCCTGCTGATCGGTGACGTCCAGTGCGCGGAACTGCGCGTGGCCGCCGGCGCTATTGATCCCTTCGGCAATCACTGCCAGACGCTCGGTGCGCCGAGCCCCCAACACCACTTTGGCGCCACGTTCGGCGAGCAGGCGTGCGGTGGCTTCGCCGATGCCGCTGCTGGCGCCGGTAATCACGATCACTTTTTCTTGAATGTTCAGCATGATGTCGTCCTCTTCTGTGTGCCCGTGAGTGGGCCTGGAAGAAGATTAAGTGCGGCGGCTCATGGGCTATTAATCGATTCCTCCTCGGGATTTGCCCAATTCTGCTGCATCGCTTTTCGACAGGTTTTCAGGCCCCGCGTGGCGCGTCCCGGTAGGCACTCGGAGTGACCCCGACTTCACGGCGGAACACCTGGGAAAAGTGGCTGGGGCTGGAGTAGCCCACCTCCAGGCCAATGTCGATCACGCTGCGTGCGGTCTCCAGCAACAGATGACGCGCGCGGCTGATGCGCAGGCGTATGAAGTATTGCGAGGGCGATAAACCGGTGGCGCGTTTGAAGGTGCGGCTGAAGTGGTAGTCGCTCAGCTCAGCGACTGCGGCCAGATCACCGAGGCTGAAATCTTCCGCCAGATTCGCATTCATGGCTTCGATCACCCGGCGCAGTTTGTAGGCGGGCAGGGCGTTGTCGCGGCGCGGGTTGCTGTCGGGGTCGAGGTAATGACGCAGCAGATGGATCGCCAACGCCTGAGCCAGGCTGTGCACCAGCAGTGCACTGGGTTGGCGCTGTCCGGTCAGTTCGATGCGCAGTTGCTCAAGAATGAAGCTGACCTGCTCGTCACGCGCACCCGACACATCGACAAACGTCACTGCACCGGCCTGTTCGCCGAACGCTTCGCGCGCCGCGTGTTCGATCAAGCCCAGACCTAGGTAAAGGTGCATCACTTCGAAGACCTCGCAACCTTCTGTCTGCCAGCGCATTTCATAAGGTTCGCGGGTGTTGGTCAGGAAGAAATCGCCCGCCGTGACCTGGCTCGCCTGCCATTCTCCACCCAACGAACGTTCTTCGACCCGGGCAGTGCCGGCCAGTACCAGCACCAGCAGCGGTTCGGCCACGCACGGCACGCGGATCGGCTCAAGCAGGGTTTGATGGCGGAACAGCTGCACCACCGCATCCTTGATCTGCGGCCGCGGCGTGGTCGTTTCCGCAACACCGGGCAGATGCTCCGGCATGGCTTCGGCGGCGATGCGCGCGGGCTGGCTGATTGTCGGTGTAGCAGGGCTGGCAGAGGGCACAGGACGCTCCATGAAAAGCTTCGGCTGCGGAATGATTTTGAAGGTTAGGGCGGGCGAACGAGAAACTCCAGCGCAAAACTCCGACAGTCCCGGCAATCGCCCGAAAGCCCGGCGGCGGACAGTGCGCGACAGTGAAGCCGTGTTCACGACCGCGCCATCAGGCGCAACACCGATTCGCTATCGAGGAGTTAAAACCATGACTGATTTCAACCACACCCTGCCCCAAGAAGTCGCCGGTAAAGTTGCACTGGTCACTGGCGCGGCCAGTGGCATCGGCAAGGCGATTGCGCTGATGCTGCACGCTCGCGGCGCCAAGGTGATTGCCGAAGACCTCAACCCGGCTGTCGAAGCACTGGCTCGTCCCGATCTGGTGCCGCTGGTGGCGGACATCACCGAGGACGGCGCCGCCGAACGCGCAGTAGGCCTTGCCGTCGAGCAGTTCGGGCGCCTGGATATTCTGGTCAACAACGCCGGGATCATCATCAACAAAGCCGTGATCGACATGAGCCGCGACGATTGGGAAAAAATCCAGGCAGTCAATGCCACGGCAGCCTTCCTGCACTGCCGCGAAGCGGTGAAAGCGATGATCCCGAACAAGTCCGGTGCAATCGTCAATATCGCCTCCTATGCCTCGTACTTTGCCTTCCCGACCATCGCCGCCTACACCGCTTCCAAAGGTGCGCTGGCACAACTGACCCGCACGCTGGCCCTGGAAGTCATCGAGCACGGCATTCGCGTCAACGCGATCGGCGTCGGCGATGTGGTGACCAATATCCTTAATGATGTGGTCGAGGACGGCCCGGGCTTCCTCGCGCAACACGGCGAAGCGGCGCCGATCGGTCGGGCGGCGCAGCCGGAAGAGATCGCCGAGATCGTGACCTTTCTGGCCTCCGACCGCGCCAGTTTCATGGTCGGCTCGGTAGTCATGGCCGATGGCGGCATGACGGTAACGGCAGGCTGATAGCAGTGCGGTAAACCATGGGCACGTAAGAAGATGTGCCCATGGTTTACCCCGATCTGACCGACGCAGAATCAGGCAAATCTGCAGCATCTTTGATCTAGTCGCCGCTGGGTAAAACTGGCTAATCTTCCTCCGCAGTTGACCCACCTTCGTCTGCTTTCGAGGCCCTTTGCATGGATAACCACGACGCTTCCATCCTCCACGACACGGCGGTGTATCGCGCCGAGCTGGTGCGCCTGCTGACTCAGCGCTTTGATGCGCCGGGCACCTACGAAACCGCGATTGCGCCACTGCACGTGATCCGTCTCGATGGGCCGTCCGAGCTGATCCATGTCGTGCACCGCCCGGCGCTGTGCCTGATCGTGCAGGGGCGCAAGGAAGTCGGGCTGGGCGACGAACGTTTCCTCTACGACCCGTTGAATTACCTGGTGGTGTCGGTGACGTTGCCGGTGTCGGGAAGGGTGATCGAAGCCTCACCCGAGGCGCCGTATTTTTGCGTACGGCTGGATTTCGATCCGGCGCAACTGACGCAACTGATTGCCGAGTCGCCGCTGACCGGCATGCCACAGGACGCCGGGCGCGGCATGTTTCTCGACAAGATCGACGTGACATTGCTCGATACCATGCTGCGTCTGGTGCGCCTGCTGGATAACCCGCGCGACATCGGCATGCTCGCACCGATGGTGTTGCGTGAGCTGTATTACCGCCTGCTGCGCGGCCAGCACGGGCATCTGCTGTATGAAATCGCCGTCAGCGATTCGCAGACCCATCGGGTCACGCGGGCCATCGACTGGCTGAACAAGAATTTCACTGAACCGCTGCGCATCGACGCGCTGGCGCAGGTGGCCAATCTGAGCAATTCGGCGCTGCATCACCGCTTCAAAGCCGTCACCGCCATGAGCCCGCTGCAATATCAAAAACAGCTGCGCCTGCAAGAGGCGCGGCGGCTGATCATCAATGAAGGGCTGGACGTCTCGAGCGCCTGCTACCGCGTCGGCTACGAAAGCGCTTCGCAGTTCAGCCGCGAATACAACCGCCAGTTCGGCTGCCCGCCGTCCAAGGAACTCAGCCGCCTGCGCCAGACCGGCTGATTACCGCGGGTGTCCCGCCCATTCCTCACGAAACCCCAACAGAAAATCCACAAACGCCCGCACCCGCTGCGGCACGTAGCGGCCGTGCGGGTAGAGCAGGGTGTAGGGGCGCGAACGTCCGGCGTACGGCTGCAGCACTTCAATCAGGCGGCCATCGGCGAGTTCCTGCTCGACGATGAACCGGTAAGTCTGAAACAGCCCGGCGCCGTGCTTGGCCAGCGTCACACCACCGAGCACATCGTCGGAACAGGAATAGCCACCGTCGGAAATCACTTCCAGGTCTCGGCCGTTTTCCTGAAACAGCCAGGAAATCCGCCGCCCGCTGCTGGGCAATTCGAACTGGATGCACTCATGCGCGATGAGATCGTCCAGCGTCTGCGGCGTGCCGGCTCTATGCAGATATTCGGGGGCGGCGACCACCACCAGAGCGGCGTCTTCCAGCAGGCGCGCGATCAGGGTCGAGTCCGGTTGCGCGCGTACGCGTATCGCCAGGTCGTAGCCTTCTTCAACGAAGTCGATATTGCGATTGCCCAAGTGCACGTCGACCGTGACCTCGGGGTACAACGCGCGAAATTTCGGCAGCAGCGGCAGGATGCGGTGATGCCCGTACGTGGTCGGCAGGCTGATGCGCAGTCGACCCGACGGCGAAGTCTGTGCGCCCATGACTTCCTGCTGCGCTTCGACCAGTTGCGTCAGCGCCTGGCTGCATTGTTCGAAGAAGCTCCGTCCGGCGTCGGTGAGGCGAATGCTGCGCGTAGTACGGGCGAACAGTCGCGAACCCAGGCGTTGCTCCAGACGCAGAATCGACCGGCTCACCGCAGCGGGCGTGACCCCGGCCAGTTGCGCAGCGGCGGTGAAGCTGCCGGCTTCGGCGGCCAGGCAGAACAGTTCGATACTGCCTAACTGCAAATCTTCAAAATGGCGTTTCATTGTGGCTCGCACCGAGGATCGACGGACGTTCATCCTCTGTGTACCACAACCAACGACGCCGCCGGTATCCACCGGCGGCGTTGCAGGGTTTCGATCAATGGCCGGCGCTCTGGCCACCGTCGACATGCAGGATCTCGCCAGTGACGAAATTCGCCCCGTCGAGGTAGAGGATCGCTTGCACGATGTCGTCGATTTCCCCCATGTGGCCGACCGGGTGCAGACTGCCCAGCGCCTGATGGGTTTCCTCAGCGTGCATCGGTGTTTTGATGATGCCCGGCGACACGGCGTTGACCCGAATGCCACGCTTGGCGTACTCGATCGCCAGGGATTTGGTCGCGGCGTTGATGCCACCTTTGGTCAGCGACGCCAATACCGAAGGCACGCCGTCGATTGCATGATCGACCAGGCTGGTGGTCACGCTGACGACGTGGCCGCTGCCGTGTTTTTCCATCTCGGCGATGGCCAGTTGCGAGATGTAGAAGAAGCCGCTCATGTTGGTCGCCACGACCTGGGCATAGTCCGCCTGGCTGTAAGCGGTGAACGGCTTGGCCAGAAAGATCCCGGCATTGTTGACCAGCGTATCGACGCGACCGAAGCGGGCGACGGCGGTGCGAATCACGCGCTCGGCGGTTTGCGGATCGGCAATGTCGCCGGCAACGGTCAGGACATCCGGGTCACTCGACTCTTTGATCGAGCGCGAGGTTGCGACCACTTGATGGCCAAGGGCGCGAAAGCCTTCGACCAGACCTGCACCAATGCCTTGCGAGGCGCCGGTGATGACAACTACTTTTTTCGATGTGCTCATGATGATTTCCTCTGTCGCTGGCCCGTCAGGATGGCGGGTGGCTGTTGGAGGAGACTTTAGGAAGTTGCGTGGAGTTGATAAATGGGGGCTGAGGTACATCATTTGTACTTCGGTGTATCTAATCAGAGCGGGCCTCGAATGATTGTCCGGTTTGGGTGGACGGTGAAACGCTTTTCAGCCGATTTATCCCTTTGCTGTGCGTCAGTAATCTGTACCCAACTTGAACGCAACAACAAAACTCCAAAACTTGAAAAGGGACGCACACCATGACCACTCCAACCTACAACCGCCTGAACAAAGACGACGCTATCGTGCTGCTGGTTGACCACCAGACCGGTCTGATCTCGCTGGTGCAGGACTTCTCGCCGAACGAGTTCAAGAACAACGTGCTGGCGCTGGCGGATCTGGCCAAGTTCTTTGACCTGCCGACGATCCTCACTACCAGCTTCGAACAAGGCCCGAACGGCCCGCTGGTGCCGGAGTTGAAAGAGATGTTCCCGGACGCGCCGTACATCGCTCGTCCAGGTCAGATCAACGCTTGGGACAACGAAGATTTCGTCAAGGCAATCAAGGCCACCGGGCGCAAGCAGATCATCATTGCCGGTGTCGTGACGGATGTGTGTGTAGCGTTCCCGACCCTGTCGGCACTGGCGGAAGGTTTTGATGTGTTTGTGGTCACTGATGCGTCCGGCACTTTCAACACCACCGTGCAGCAAGCCGCATGGAGCCGCATGACTCAGGCTGGCGCGCAGATGATGAACTGGTTCTCGGTGGCCTGCGAACTGCACCGCGACTGGCGCAACGACATCGAAGGCCTGGGTAACCTGCTGTCGCAGCGCATTCCCAACTACCGCAACCTGATGAACAGCTACTCGGCGCTGACGCAGCAGAAGTAAGTTCACCACCCACGAAAAAGCCTGCTTTCAACAGCAGGCTTTTTGTTTTTCCGACGGCTGCGGCCAACTTGGTTGCTGTGTAGATTGCCACACCGCTTTCGCGAGCAGGCTCGCTCCCACAGTTGACCGTGTTCCCTCAGGAGAAATGCAATTTCCTGTGGGAGCGAGCCTGCTCGCGAAGACGGCCGCACAGTCACCCGAGCAATTCGCTGATCCACTGCATCTCTTGCTTCAGCGCAAGAATTTTGTCCTCCGGCAACGTCTGTTGCGCTCTCGTAAACTGCCCCAACGTCTTCTGCCGCTGCTTCAGCCTGCGTTGCCATTTGTGCAGAAATGCCGGGCAGCGCGCCTGCAGATGCAGCGGTCCGAAAAACAGTTCCCTGGCATCGTAAGTCACCGGATCAGAGCCGCGCTCGGCCACGATGATTTCGTAGTCGAAACGGTTCTCGTGCAGCACCTCTTCGCAAACGATGCGGTAGCCGTTATCCATCAACCACTGGCGCAGCGCTTGCTCGCCGCCGTTGGGTTGCAGGATCAAGCGTTCGTGGCCACTGAGATGGGCTTTACCACTGTCGAAAATATCGCGAATAGTTTCGCCGCCCATGCCGCACAGGGTGATGGCGCTGATGCCGTCGTCAGGCCTGATCGCCGCCAGACCATCGGCCAGACGCACGCTGATCTGGCCTTGCAGATCGTTGTCATTGACGGTGCGTTGCGCCGCGTGGAACGGCGTGCGCGCGACCTCGCCAGCCACCGCCGCTGTAATCAGGCCTCGGCGCATCAGGGCAACCGGCAAATAGGCGTGATCCGAGCCGATATCCGCCAGCCGCGCGCCGACCGGCACGTGGGCAGCGACGCGCTCCAGGCGCATGGACAATGTCTGTTGGTTCAATGGCGACCCCGTTCACCCAGCGGTGGAAAAAGGGGTGCGACTCTGGCGAGCAACGCTGACGCTGTCAATTGTGCAGGTGAAATCCCCGAACCATCGGCAGCATTGCGCTGCCGATGGGCGCTTGCGCTTAGCCGGCGAGCGTTGCGTTGTCGATGACGAAGCGGTATTTCACATCGCCCTTGAGCATGCGCTCGTAGGACTCGTTGATCTGGTCGGCGCGGATCAGTTCGATGTCGGAAACGATGCCGTGCTCGGCGCAGAAATCCAGCATTTCCTGAGTCTCGGGAATGCCGCCGATCATTGAACCGGCAATGGTGCGCCGCTTGGTGATCAGGTTGAATACGTTCGGCGACGGATGCGGCGATGCGGGCGCACCGACCAGGGTCAACGCGCCGTCGCGCTTGAGCAGGACGAGGAAGGCGTCGAGATCGTGCGGCGCTGCGACGGTATTGAGGATGAAGTCGAAACTCTTGGTGTGTGCCGCCATTTCTTCGGCATTGCGCGACACCACCACTTCGTCCGCACCCAGCGCCTTGGCCGCTTCGCGCTTGGATTCGGAGGTGGTGAAGGCGACGACATGGGCGCCCATGGCGTGGGCCAGTTTGATGCCCATGTGACCCAGGCCACCGATGCCGACCACGCCGACTTTCTTGCCGGGGCCAGCGTGCCACTGACGCAGCGGCGAGTAGGTGGTAATGCCGGCGCAGAGCAGCGGCGCGACGGCGGCCAATTGCGCCTCGGGATGACGGATGCGCAACACATAGCGCTCGTGCACGACGATGTTTTGCGAATAGCCGCCGAGGGTCCAGCCCGGAGCATCCGGGGTCGGGAAATTGTAGGTGCCGATCATGCCGTCGCAGTAATTTTCCAGGCCGGAGTCGCAGTCATCGCAGTGCTGGCAGCTGTCGACGATGCAACCGACACCGACCAGATCGCCGACTTTGTAGGCTTTGACGTGATCGCCGACCGCCGAGACGCGGCCGACGATTTCGTGGCCGGGGACGCAAGGGAATTGCGTGCCGGCCCATTCCGCGCGCACCTGGTGCAGGTCGGAATGGCAGATGCCGCAGAAAGCGATATCGATCCGCACGTCGTGCGCCGCCGGGGCACGGCGGTTGATCTGCATGGGCTCAAGAGGTTTGTCGCCAGCGTGGGCGCCGTAGGCTTGTACGAGCATGTGAGCATCCTCCATGGGGTTGTCGGACGCCCATTGTTGCGCCTGGGTTGGAGCGCGAAGTAGTGCATTTCTGTGAAATGCTTGCCTGATTCTGCTGTTGATTGCGCAACCGAAAGGCAGCCGATGGCGACGGCTGCCTTTTCAGGCTCAACGCGGATTGGGCCGGTCGTCCATCTCGGCGTTATCGGTTTCCTGACGTACACGCTCCGGATCCAGGCCGGTACTGTCATCGTCCAGCGGGATTTCGCCTTCATTGTCGGGCAGTTCGTCGATGCCGCGTTCCTTCATCGGATCGACCTCGGTACGCCCCGGACTCAGCGGGTCGGGAGTGGTTGGGAGCGGATCGTCACCTTGCTTGCCTTGATCGTTATTCATCTCACACCTCGTCATGGCCGTTTTCTACGGCTTGTGCAGATTGGAGGTGCGGGCGATTTTCGCCGTTCGATTTTTTTGCCTGCCTTCGGTCGCCTCGCAAAAAAGCGGAATTTCTCCGACGTGCGCGGCTCCATAAACCAACAGCCAGAGGCGAGGACGCAATGATGAGCAGCTCATTCAAAGTCGGCGATGCGGTGCGCTGGAATTCCGAGGCCGGCGAGATCCACGGCAAAGTGGTCAAGGTGCACACCCGCGACACCGAGTTCATGGGCCGCCACCGGCCAGCCTCGAAAGACGCGCCGCAATACGAGGTCAAGAGCGACAAGACCGGCCACTTGGCCATGCATCACGGCGACGCGCTGAAGCACGCTTAGAAACGCGCCAGTCGGTAGGCATCGACATTTGGCAACGCGAGAGCGGCGCCTGAGACCATCTGCCCGATCATCTCAGCTGTGACCGCCGCTTGAGTCAGGCCCAGATGCTGATGACCGAAGGCAAGCAAGACCTTGCCGGCGCAAACCTGATCGATCACTGGCAGCGAATCCGGCAGCGACGGGCGAAAGCCCATCCACGGTGTGGCGCCATCAGCGTTCAAATCCTTGCGAAACAGGCCTTGGCTCAGGCGCTGCAACTGCCAGGCGCGTGCCATGTTCGCCGGCCGCTCCAGTCCGGCGAATTCGACCGTGCCGGCCAGGCGCAGGCCTTCGCGCATCGGCGTCATGATGAATTTGCGTTCCAGCGAGGTGACGGGGAAGGGCAGGCGATCATGTTCGTGCGGCAGCATCAGGTGATAGCCACGTTCGGTGTCCAGTGGTACTTGCTTGCCAGTCAGCGCGGCGGTGAGTTTCGCCGAATGCGCACCGCAGGCCAGTAACACGCGGCTGGCCGTTACGCCGCCATTGCCGGTCATCAACAAGACACCGTTTTCCTGCACGTAGCCGCCCTGAACCTGCTGCTTGAGAAAACTCACGCCGCTGCTGCGAGCCGCCTCGACCAGTGCACACACCACGCGGTACGGGTCGAGGAAATGCCCGGTGCGCGGGAAAAACAGTCCGCCCTGAATCCGTTCGCTGAGCTGCGGCGCCGTTTCAAGGATCGCCCCCGCCTGCCAGTAGTCCACCGGCACCTGCTGCTGATTCAGACGCGCCTGCAAAGCTTGGAGGGATTGCCGCGATTCAGGTTTTTCGAAGACCAGTAACGAGCCGTCAACCTTGAGCAGATCGGTGCGCTGGATATCGCTGAGCAAGCGCTGCCACGCGTCGAGGCTGCTTTCGTTGAGCGCGCGCAAGCCGGCGACGGTTTTCTGAAAAGGCTCAGGCCGCAGATTCAGCAGCAAGCGGGTGAACCACGGCAGGGCGCGCGGCAGGTATTTCCAGTCCAGGCGTAGCGGCCCCATCGGGTCCATCAACATGGCCGGCAAGCGCTTGAGGATCGACACGTCAGCAATCGGAAACACTTGCTCGGTGGCCAGATGCCCGGCATTGCCGAACGAAGCGCCGTGCCCCGGTTCCTGCTGATCGATGACCACCACGCGCAAACCCTGACGCGCCAGGCGCAGTGCGCAAGCGACGCCGATAATCCCCGCGCCGACCACCGCGATGTCGTGCGAAGGATTATTCGCCATGGTGTGTCGCTTCCCGTTGGCCATCGAGCAAGCGCCGAAGGTTGAGCGGATTGGTCTGTTGCAGCGCCGTCGGCAGCAAGCTGTCGGGGAAATCCTGATAGCACACCGGCCGCAGGAAACGCAGGATCGCCGCAGTGCCCACCGAGGTGCTGCGCGCGTCCGAGGTTGCCGGGTAAGGCCCGCCATGCACCATCGCATCGCAGACTTCCACGCCGGTCGGCCAGCCATTGACCAGCAAGCGCCCGGCCTTGCGCTCGAGGGTTGGCAGCAACGCGCGCGCCAGTGCAAGGTCGGCGTCGTCCATGTGCAAGGTCGCGGTCAGTTGACCTTCCAGATGTTCGCAGACCTGACGAATTTCCTCGTCACTGCTGCATTGCACCACTAGCGATGTCGCGCCGAACACCTCAGCCTGCAAATGCTGATCGGCGAGGAAATCCGCCGCGTCGGTGCTGAAGAGATACGCCTGGCACTGATTTGGGCCGCTGCCAACTTGGCCAACCGCTACCGCACGCGCACGGGGATTGTCTTGCAGAGCAGTCACGCCTGCTTGATAGGCGCCGAAGATGCCGGGCGTGAGCATGGTTTGCGCCGCGCTGCGCGGGATCAGTTCCGCTATCGCGCCGAGAAACCCGTCGAGCGCCGGGCCTTTGCGGGCAATCAGCAATCCCGGGTTGGTGCAGAACTGCCCGGCGCCCAGTGTCAGCGACGCGACAAACCCTTCGGCCAACGCCTGCGTCCGATTTTCCAGCGCGGCGGGAAACAGCAAAACCGGGTTGATCGAGCTCATTTCCGCATACACCGGAATCGGCTCCGGCCGCACTTGCGCGGCTTTCATCAAGGCCAGTCCACCAGCCCGTGAGCCGGTGAAACCAGCGGCTTTGATGCGCCAATCACTGACCAATGCGATGCCGACTTCGTACCCCGAATCGAACAATAAGGAAAACACGCCTTCGGGCAGAGCGCAGGCCCTGACCGCTTGCGCGACTGCGCGGCCGACCAGTTCGCTGGTGCCGGGATGCGCGCTGTGCGCCTTGACGATCACCGGGCAACCAGCCGCCAATGCCGCAGCGGTGTCGCCACCGGCCGCGGAAAATGCCAGGGGAAAGTTGCTCGCACCAAACACCGCGACCGGCCCCAGGGCAATCTGTCGTTGCCGCAGGTCGGAGCGCGGCAGCGGTTGGCGTTGCGGTTGCGCACTGTCGACGCGCACGTCCAGCCACTCACCCGCGCGCACCGTACGGGCGAGCAGGCGCAATTGCGAGCAGGTGCGGCCACGTTCGCCCTGGAGGCGTGCACGCGGCAAACCGGTTTCGGCGTGGGCGCGTTCGATCAGTTCGTCGCCAAGGTTTTCGATGTGTTCGGCAATGCTTTCGAGAAATGCCGCACGGGCGCTCAGGCTGGTTTCGCGATACGCATCTTGCGCCGCCCAGGCCAGGGCGCAGGCTTGTTCCACCTGTTCGGCTGATGCCCCGGCGTACTGCGGTTCAAGTGCCTGGTTGGTCGCCGGATCAATCGCGCGAAAGGCTGGACGATTACCGGTCACGGCTTGCTGGCCGATCAGCATGTTGCCCGTCAGAGTCATGGTGTCTTCCTGTGAAATGAGCGAGGCCTGCCGCGAATCGTGATGACTCGCAGCAGGTGGTGGTCAGGCGAAGTTCTGT
Organism: Pseudomonas sp. 1L-E-NC-VB-C3; assembly: GCF_057291535.1. NCBI lineage: Bacteria > Pseudomonadati > Pseudomonadota > Gammaproteobacteria > Pseudomonadales > Pseudomonadaceae > Pseudomonas > Pseudomonas sp. 1L-E-NC-VB-C3. The sequence goes on from NZ_JBXAWD010000009.1 coordinate 57,591, forward strand.
TCGGCAGACCAGTTCTCGTACCAGTGACGGAACAGCGAATACTGCTTCTCGGCATAGCGCCGTTGCGAGTCGCTCAGCACGTCTGTTTCGTTGAAGTGCAGGGTGTATTCCTTGTCGCCGTTGAGCACCATCAAGTGCTTGTAATACAGCACCAGATCACAGCCTTCGTCGAACGATGACAGCACTGCCAATGCCGATTCCAGCTCCCGTGCCTGACGCCGGGCCTTGGCATCGCCCTGCGCCGCCTGCTTGCTCAGCGCGACCAGTTGCAGCACTTCGCGAGGAAGGGCGTTGCCGATACCGGTGATGGCGCCGGTGGCGTTGCAGTTGACGAAACCGTGCACCACTTGCGTGTCGACACCGACCATCAGCGTCACGTCATCGTCCTTGGATGTGATGTTCTCAGCCGCGTAGCGCAGGTCTGCGCCCCCACCAAATTCCTTGAAGCCGATCAGGTTCGGGTATTCGCGACGCAGTTCGAAAAACAGATCGGCGCGGGTGGCGAAGCCGTAGTAAGGGCTGTTGTAAATCACCGCCGGCAAGTTCGGTGCGGCTTGCAGGATGGCAGCGAAGTGGGCCTTTTGCGCCGTCGCCGAAGCACCACGGGACAGCACGCGCGGAATGACCATCAAGCCTTGCGCGCCGACTTTCGCCGCATGCGCTGCGTGGGAAACCGCTTCACGGGTATTCACCGCACCAGTGCCAACGATGGTCGGCACCCCGGCGGCGACCAGGCGCGCCACGCCTTCCTGACGCTCGGCTTCAGTCAGCAGCGGCCAGTCGCCCATCGAGCCGCAATAGACCACGGCGCTCATGCCGATATCAATCAGCTCGCGCCCCTTGCTCACCAGCGCATCGAAGTCCGGTTTGCGCTGGGCGGTGCACGGGGTCATCAGGGCCGGCATGCAACCAGTGAAGATGTTGTCGCTCATGATTCAACTCCTTGGCATTTGGTTTTATTCGAGGGAAAAAATCGGCGTGGCGGCTCAGATGCCCCACGCGAACGGGTCGCTGTCGTCGATCAGCAAGGTGCTGTCGGCGGTCATGTAGGCGCGGCCGGTGATGAACGGGCGAATGCGTTCACCTTCCCATTCGAAGCGGCCTTCGAACTGGCTGCCGGTGATGCTCGCCTGGATCCACGGTGCGCCCGGTTGCAGCTTGTCGTCGGCTGCCAGGCAGGCAAGTTTGGCGCTGGTGCCGGTGCCGCACGGTGAGCGGTCGTAGGCTTTGCCGGGACACATGACGAAGTTGCGGCTGTCGGCCTGATCGTCATCGGCGAACAATTCGATGTGGTCGATGACCGCACTGTCTTCGCCGAAGATGCCCTGATCTTCCAGCGCCTTGAGCATGGCCCAGGTGTACGCGGTCAGGTGTTCGACGTTGTCCATGGTCAGGGTCTGGCCATGCTCGGAAACCAGAAAAAACCAGTTGCCGCCATAGGCGATATCGCCGACCACGCGGCCAAAACCGGGTACGTCCACCGACACCTGTTTGCGATAACGGTAAGCGGGCACGTTGCCCAGAGTGACCGAGCCATCGTCGTGCAGCGTCGCGCTGACTTGCCCCACCGGTGTGTCGATCTTGTGCACGCCCGGCTGGATTTTCCCCAGATGCTGCAACGAATTGATCAGGCCAATGGTGCCGTGGCCGCACATGCCCAGGTAGCCGGCGTTGTTAAAGAAGATCACTCCGCAGGTGGCATCAGGCGAGACCGGCGGGCAATACAGCGCGCCGACCAGCACATCGTTGCCGCGTGGCTCGAGCAGACAGGCGCGCCGCCACTGGTCATGCTGGTTGCGCAAGGCATCGCGTTTCTCGGCCATGCTGTTGCCGGACAACTCGGGGAAGCCGCTCATCACCAGCCGTGTCGGTTCGCCGCCGGTGTGGGAATCAATGACGTGTACTCGTTTCATGGAGAGATCCCGTTGGATGATTTCAGTAGGCGCCGGCAGGGCGGGCGGTGACGGTGGACGAGGGCGCAGGGCTTTCGCTTTCTTCGTCCTCGTCGTCCAGGCGCAGCAGATGCGCAGGCACGCCGGTTGCTGCACCCCAGTAGTAAATGCCGGTGGCGCAAGCGGCGACGACGATCGTGTCGAACGGATGGGCGAGGATGCCCAGGCCACCGAAGGTGCCGAGTTTCGACAGCACGATGGTCACCGCGTAGAAGGCGATCAGCCACGCCGATGAGCGCACCTGACGCGCCAGACTCAGGTGCGCAGTGGGCACAAAGCGACCGCAGAACAGGTAGATGACAAACATCAGGATTTGCAGGCCGAGCAGCCACGACACGGTGTTCCAGCCCGACCAGTAGACGATCAGCGCGGCGATGATGAACGACACCGGCCCAAGCAGGCCCATGCTCCTGACCCGAAACGGGCGCGGCATGTCCGGCGCATTGCGCCGCAGCGCCGCAACCGATACGGGCGCCACCGCATAGCTCAACACCAGCGCGGCGGACACCACGTTGATCAGCGCTTCCCACGACGGGAATGGCAGGGTCCAGAACACCGACAGGGCGAAAGTCAGCCACAGCGCCGGACGCGGGATGCCGGACTTTTCATCGATGTGGGTGAAGACCTTGAAGAAGGTGCCGGTCTGCGCCCAGCCGTAGATCACTCGCGGCGTGGCGTTCATGTAGATGTTGCCGCAGCCGCTCGGCGAAATGACCGCATCGGCAATCACCAGATACGCCAGCCAGCCGACACCGAGCGCCAGGGCGATGTCGCGATAGGGCAGGGCGAATTCCTTGCTGATACCGGCCCAGCCGTTGGCGAGCATTTCCGTCGGGATGCTGCCGAGAAAAGCCATTTGCAGCAGCACGTAAATCAAGGTCGACAGCAGTACCGAAAGAATCAGCGCGATGGGAATGGTGCGCTGTGGATTCTTCACTTCGCTGGCGACGGAAATGATCGGCGTCAGGCCCAGATAGGCAAAGATGATCCCGCCGGCGGAGACCGCCATCTCCACGCCGGACAGGCCGAATGGAGCGAATCCCTGAACCTGGAAGTTCTCCGGTTTGAAGAAGGTGAACAGCACGCCGATGACCAGCAGCGGCACGATGAATTTGAACACGCTGACCAGATTGTTGGCCTTGGCGAAGGTCTTCACGCTGCGGTAGTTGAGCAGGAAAAACACGCAGAGCAGGCCGAACTGGACCAGCCAGCCGAGGATCGTCGGATCGCCACTGCCAGCCTTGGTCAGGCCGGGAAACCACGCCGCCGCGTATTGGCGCGAGGCGACCACTTCGATCGCCACCAGACTGGAAAACGCAATCAGCGTAATGAAGCCCATCAGGTAGCCGAGCAGCGGGCCGTGGGAATAAACCGGGTAGCGCACCACGCCGCCGGCACGGGGCAATGCCGCGCCCAGTTCGCAGTAGACGATGCCCAGCAGCAACACGGCAAAACCGCCCAGCAACCAGGAGAAAATCCCCGCCGGACCGGCAATCGCCGAGACATGGCTGGCGGCGAACAACCAGCCGGAGCCGAAGATCGCGCCGAGTCCGATAAAGGTGAGGTCGATCAATGAAAGCTGTTTTTTGAACTTGCCTTGGCCTGACATGGCATCGCCTTCTTGTGAGTTATTGGATAGGCAGTTGTGTCACGGGGACGAGCAGACTTTGCACCGCCCGGCAGTGGCGGCGATTGATGTTTTATGCCGGGATCGATGACGAATTCAGCACAATGGCACCGATGAATGCGCGGCCTCGACAGGGTCGCGACGTTGCTGCAATCTGCTGGCGAGTGACATTTGCGGTGGTTCAATTCGAGGGGAAGTCTTTGATGCAGTCAGCGTTTTCGATCCTGTGCCAAGGCACTGACGGCTTGCGTGCGCAGACCCTCGAAGAGATGGTCGCCGGTGCCGCGCAGCTGTTGCCGATACTCGATGTGATCCCCAATGCGGCGATCTTCATCAAGGATCTGCAAGCGCGCTATGTGCTGGCCAACCGTACGCTGGTGCAGCGCTGTGGCTTGAAGGACCTGCGCCCGTTGCTCGGCAAAACCAGTGCGCAGGTGTTCCCGGCGCAGTTGGGGCCGGGTTATACCGAGCAGGATCGCAAGGTGCTGGAGGAAGGTTTCGTGTTGGAGGATCAGCTCGAACTGCATCTGTATGGCAGTCGCGAGCCGGGCTGGTGCCTGACCCACAAGAGGCCGATCTACAACCGTGACGGGACGATCATCGGTCTGGTTGGGATCTCGGTGGATCTGCAGTCAGCCAGCGAAACCCATCCGGCTTTCGAGCGCCTGGCGGCTGTCGATGAATACATTCGCGGCAACTTCAATCGGCGGGTGACGCTGGGTGAACTGACGCGGATCGCCGGGATTTCCGTGGCGCAACTGGAGCGCTATTGCAAACGCGTTTTCCACCTGACACCACGGCAGATGATTCAGAAAGTCCGCCTGGAACACGCGCATCGATTGCTGCACAGCGACTTGCCGATTACCGAGGTTGCGCTGCAATGCGGCTACACCGATCACAGCGCTTTCACCCGTCAGTTCAAGGCCTCGACCGGGTTTACACCACGCGAATACCGGCAAGCCACCGGGCATTAGACCAACACGGCCAGCCAGGCCGAGAGCAGCAGAAGAAGGGCCAGTGCCGCGTTCATGCGCTTGAACGCCTGCGGTGAGCTGAGCAAGCGCGCGCTGCCAACGCCGAGCAGTGCCCAGAGCGTCATGCACGGCAACGACACCAGCAGAAACGCCAGCGACAACACCAACAGGCGCAGCGTCTTGTCGCCGCCGCCGACGAATACGCTGACCACCGCCACGGCCATCATCCATACCTTGGGGTTGACCAGTTGCAGCAGCGCCGCGCCGAATACGCTCAAGCTTTGTTCCTGCGATTTCGGGTCCAGGGATGGCGGCGGGCTGCGAAAGATCTGCCACGCCAGCCAGCTCAACCAGAGCACGCCAGCCCAGGCCATCGCTTGCTGCACGCGCGGAAAGCGCAACAGGGTTTCGCCAGCACCGAGACCGACCACCAGCACGATCAACGCGGCCGCCGCACAGGCGCCAAAAATGATCGGCAGCGTGGCGGTCAATCCGCGCCGCGAACTGTGGCTCAACACCAGAATATTGGTCGGCCCCGGCGTGATCGAGGCAACGAAAGCAAATAGTAGAAAGGGCAGTAAAGAAGCCATGGTGCAAATTCCTGAAAGTCGAAACAGGACACCATGATCGTCAGGCGGAGGGCGTCAGTCTGGAAGATTTGAGCAGCGTTTGCGGTAGTCCGCAGGGGTCAATTGATAGGCGCGGCGGAACCAGCGACCGAGATGACTTTGATCGGCAAAACCGAGCACGCTGGCGACCTGCGCTGGCGTCTCGCCGCGTGCGAGCAATTGCCGCGCCTTGGCCAGGCGCAACTGGATCAGGTAAGCGTGCGGTGCCAGACCGAACGCCGCCTTGAACGCGCGTGTCAGGCGAAAGCGATCAACGCCACAGGCTTGCGCTAGGTCGTCGAGGCCGATGTCTTCATAGGTGTGGGCATGCAGATAGTCCCGCGCAACCTGGGCAACCAGTGGCAGGCGCGGATCGAAGTGCTGACGCTTGCGCCAGTCGAGGTGGCGGGTGAGGGACGCCAGCAGGCCATCCAGCGCAGTCTGCCGGACGATGCGTAGGTCGCCATCATGTAGCGCGTGAAAGGCTTGCACGATCGCCGTCGACAGGCGCGGATCGTGGCTCAGGGTGTCGGCAAATCCTGGCTGACTGTCGGCGGGCGCCTCTTCGAACAGCGCGTGCAGTTCGCGCTCCAGCCAGTGCGGATCGAGGTACAGCATCGAATAGGTGAAGCCATCCTCGGTCGGTGCATGGCCATCGTGGATCTCTCCTGGTTCAAGCAGGAACACATGCCCCGGCGTACTGCGATGACGCACCCGGCGACAATTGAACTGCTGCACGCCCTGCTCGGTAACGCCCACGAGAAAACTGTCATGCCAGTGCGGATCGTAGGCATGCCCACGGAAATGCGCACGAATCGACTCGATCCCGGTATCGACATCCTGGGACAGGGAGATCCAGTTACGTGTGTCCATGGGAGGACTCCATAGGGCGGTTGGCTTGGGCGTTTTTAAAATACCGCGTGGGGGAGGAGAGTGTTTAGAAGATTTGTGCAGGGGCGCAGGGGGATCGAGTCAGGCAATGTGTCCTGGATGGGGTGGGACCAGAAAACGCAGACGAAAAAAAACCGCCTTCGCGGGGCGGTTTTTTAGCAGGCCTCGATTTGCGATCGAAGCCAGGTGCTTCACCAGCCACCCTAACCAGGATTGCCATGGTATGGAGTTTTACCGTTCCTTGCAACGGTTGAACAGGCGTTCGAAACAAGTGCGTCTTCGGCCCTGCGAAGAATTTATATGTTTATGTTTGTTGAAATTTGTCTGGCAGAAATAACATTTAACAAAGGCGTGGCGGCGTTTGATGAATAACGGTGTGAGCGGCGCTTTTGTCCTGGAGTTTTCAGGTTAATATGCCCGCGCTCAACTGATAGAGCGGCGGAGAGGTTTGGCTGGGGGCGCAAAAGGTTTCACGCCCTCTGACGCGGATTCGCACCCGCGCCGGAATGTTGTCTCGGAGGGATTTCAACCGGCCGCCTCACTAGCCACCCTAGCCAGTCGGCTGAAGGCACGCATGTTCCGGTAAGTTTGCTGGAGGTTTGGCCGCCAGCCCTGGAGGCCAAAACGTATGAAGCTTTTGCTGCGTACGCTGAGCCTTGTATGGAGATTGTTGAAAGCCCTGCGCTTTTACGAGTTCCTGCGAGATCACTTTGACGACCTGAAATAAGGGTCGTCCGAGTGGGGAAGACCCGTTTCGGTTTCTATCGATTCGGGTCTTTTTTTTGCTTGCGTAAAGCTGTCAAAAATACGATTGGTCAGTTTTGTGCCTTGGACGTTGTAGGGCGTTTCGTTTGGACCCGTAAGTAACAGCTTAAAGGTTAGATAAGCAGCTACTTTTGCTTAGCTCGATCATTGATTGCGTCAATAACGACCATTAAGTCAATGAAGTTCTCATATCCATAGCGCGGCGTAAGATCGACTCCATACCCAACCACTGCACCTCGGAGCACACCATCATGAAACGCCAGACTATCCTCGGTATCGCTTTCTCGGTTTTTGCACTGAATGCCTTCGCCGCCACCGAAACCGACCCACTGTTCAGCGACGCGGTGGCCGCCACTCAAACGGACCGCTTGTTCAGCGACGCAGTCGCTGCGACCGAAACTGACCCACTGTTCAGCGATGCAGTAGCCTCTGATGGCTCCTATCATCTGCAAGGCAATCGGGTTGCCGAAGGTGGCGCTGACCGTCTGCTCGAACGTCGCACCGCTTGAGCGCAACGATGAGTATCGATAGCGAATGCCGCCTCAACCACAGGCGGCATTCGTTCTGTTCATGCATTAGAACTCTGCTCTAAACCGCACTCGGCAACACGGCCTTGTCCCGATCGCGGCCCTTGAACGTCGCCCAGAAACACAGCAGCACCGCCACGGAAAAACCGGCTGGAAATAGCCAGATACTTCTCCAGTCATGGCCCGCACTCGAAGTGAAGTGGTCAGTAATCCGTCCCGCAATCCAGAAGCCAATCAACATGCCCAACCCGTACGTGGCCAAGGTGATCAGACCTTGCGCCGAACTGCGGAAGCGTTCCGGTGCTTTTGCATCGGTGTAGATCTGCCCGGACACGAAGAAGAAGTCATAGCACACGCCGTGCAGGGCAATGCCGATCAGCAGCATGAATGCCTGATCGTCGTTATTGCCGAAGGCAAACAGCACGTAACGCAACGCCCAGGCAGCCATGCCGACCAGCAGGGCGATCTTGATGCCGAAACGATGGATGAACAGCGGCAGCAACAGCATGAACAACACTTCCGACACCTGACCGATGGCCATCTTCGCTGTCGGGTTGGTCACGCCGATCTCCGCGAGAAACGGGTTGGCGTTCTGGTAATAGAAGGCCAGCGGAATGCAGATCAGGATCGAGGCGAGAAAGAACACGAGATAGCTGCGATCCTTGAGCAAACCCCACGCATCGACGCCGAGCATCTGCTTGAGGCTTGATGAGCCCGCTGCGCTTTTCAGCGGCGCAGTGGTCGGCAGACTGAAGCTGTAAAGCCCCAACAATAGCGACGCGCCGGCGGACATCAGGAACGTATTGCGCAAGCCTCCCGCCGCGATGCTTTGTTGCGAGTCCCAGGCGAACACGAAGCTGATCACCACACCGGCGACAATCCAGCCCACTGTGCCCCATACGCGGATGCGCGAGAACTCCAGCGCCGGGTCTTTGATCTGGCGGAACGCCACTGCGTTGACCAGCGCCAATGTCGGCATGTAGACCATCATGTAGGCGAGCACATAGGGATAAAACGCGCTGAAGTCTGCGGCGCGATAGAGCTGATAAAGCAGCACCGCGCCCAGCAGATGGAGCACCGCCAGGATGCGTTCGGCATTGAAAAACCGGTCGGCAATCAAGCCAATGACAAACGGCGCCAGAATCGCACCCCATGATTGCGTGGCGAAGGCCATGCCGACTTGGCCGCCGCTGGCAGTGAGCGTGGTGGCCAGAAAAGTGCCGAGGGTGACGAACCAGCCGCCCCAGATAAAGAACTGCAAAAACATCATCACGCTGAGTCGCGCATTCATTACGTTCATTTCAGATCACCGTATTGTTTTTATGTCGGTAACGCGGATGAATCAGTCGTCAGTCAGGCCGAGCAAGCGCCGGTTGGAAGCGGCATCGGCGCTGACCCCGGCGAAATCGTCGAAGGCCTTGGCGGTCTTGCGGATCATGTGTCGCTCGATGAACGCCGCGCCTTCCGCCGCGCCCTGTGCAGAGTCTTTCAGGCAGCATTCCCACTCGAGCACGGCCCAGCCGTTGAAGTCGTATTGGCACAATTTGCTGAAGATCGATTTGAAATCGATCTGGCCGTCGCCCAGCGAGCGGAAGCGCCCGGGACGCTCGACCCAGCCCTGATAGCCGCCGTAGACGCCGGAGCGCGCATCGGGGCGGAACTCGGCATCCTTGACGTGGAACATGCGGATGCGTTGGTGGTAACGGTCGATGAAGCCGAGGTAATCCATTTGCTGCAGCAGCAGATGGCTCGGGTCATACAGAATTGCGGCGCGAGGGTGATGATTCACCGCTTCGAGAAACTGCTCGAACGAAGCGCCGTCATGCAAGTCTTCGCCGGGATGGATTTCGTAGCACAGATCAACGCCAGCCTCTTCGAAGCAGTCGAGGATCGGCAGCCAGCGCTTGCCCAGTTCGGCGAAACCTTGCTCGACCAAACCGGCCGGACGTTGCGGCCATGGATAGACGTAGGGCCAGAGCAGGGCGCCGGAGAAGGTCGCATGGGCCTTGAGTCCGAGACGCTGGCTGGCACGGGCCGCCAGTTTCAACTGTTCGATGGCCCACTCGGTGCGCTCCTGCGGTTTGCCGCGCAGTGCTGGCGGGGCGAAGTCGTCGAACAGACTGTCGAACGCCGGATGCACAGCGACCAATTGCCCTTGCAGGTGCGTCGACAGCTCACTGATCACCACACCGGCGCGGGCGCAGACGGCGATGAGTTCGTCGCAGTAATCCTGGCTTTCAGCGGCGCGCTGCAAATCGATGAACCGCGTGCCGAGGGTCGGTACCTGAATGGCTTTATAGCCTTGCGAGGCTGCCCACTCGGCGATGTTGGCGAGGGAGTCGAAAGGCGCTTCGTCGGCGATAAATTGCGCGAGGAAAATCCCCGGACCTTTCAGGCCAGTCAAATTTTGCTGATCACTGTTCATTGTGCTGGGCTCCTGTCGGTTGGCCGGGAATCTCGCTCCACTTTTCATTGCCAAGGTGGTTGGCGATGGCGGTTTCAATGAAGGCCATGCCGCGCAGTCCGGTCTCGATGCCCGGTACGCCCGGGGCCTGATGGCCTTCGACGCCTTGAACAATCGCCTCGGCAAGATCGCCGTACAGGTTGGCCATCGCTTCCAGATAACCTTCGGGATGCCCGGCGGGCAGGCGCATGCGCTGACTGGCAGCGTCACACAACCACGGCTGACCGACTCCGGATCGCAGAATGCGCATCGGTTCATTCAACGGTCGATGAATCAGACTGGCCGGCTCTTCCTGACGCCATTCGAGCCCACCCTTGTCACCGTAGACGCGGATCTTCAGCGGGTTTTCTTCACCGGCGCAGACCTGACTGGCGAGCAATACACCACTGGCGCCGTCGCTCATTTTGAACAGCATCGCCACATCGTCATCCAGTTGCCGACCCTCGACATGCGAACCGAGCATTGCGCTGATGAACTGGATCGACTGGCCGGCAACGAACTCGGCGAGGGAAAACGCATGGGTGCCGATGTCGCCAATGCAGCCGCCGATCCCGGATTGCGCCGGATCGTCGCGCCAGCCGGCCTGCTTGTTGCCTTGCCCGGCGACATCGGTGCTGAGCCAGCCTTGCGGGTACTCGACGATGACTTTGCGCACGTGCCCGAGCACGCCGCTGGCGACCATTTCGCGGGCCTGCCAGACCATCGCGTAACCCAGGTAGGTGTGCGCCAGCCCGTAAATTCGCTGGCTGTTGATCACCACCGAATGCAGCGCCTGCACCTCGGCGAGGTTCAGCGCCGCGGGTTTCTCGCTGAACACGTGAAAACCGGCGCTCAATGCTTCACGGGCAATCGGTGCGTGCAGATGATTGGGGGTGACGATGACCAGCAGTTGCATGCGTTGCTCGGCGGGCAGGGCGGCCTCGCGGGTAAGCAGGGTTTGCCAATCGTCGTAACAACGTTCGGCGGACACTCCCAGGGTCGCAGCGGTGCGCTGATTATTCTCCGAGTCGCGGCTGAACGCGCCACAGACCAGTTCGAAGCGTCCGTCGAGGCCGGCGGCTTGCCGGTGGGCGCGGGCGATGAATGAACCTTCACCGCCTCCGACAAAACCCATTCTTATTTTTGCGGCAGCGTACATGGCGGTCGTCTCGGTAGCTGGATGCAATGCTGATGAGTGATGTAACCGGTTACATCGTGGGCGAAATCTAGGCGTGAAATAGCCGGGTGTCAAATGGCAGCGGATGATCGACAGCGTTTCGATCGCTCGTTGCCTGCGGTAAGCTCCGCGCCTGATCGGCATGAAACAACGAGGTGGTTTTGTCCAATATCCGCGAAGTGGCTCGGCTGGCCGGGGTTTCCGTGGCGACAGTGTCGAGGACGTTGAAGTCCCCTGAGCGCGTGCTCGCGCCAACCCGTGAGCGCGTCATGGCCGCCGTGGAACAGGCCGGCTATCGGCCGAACCTGATGGCCGTGCAGTTTCGCTCGCGGCGCACCGGCAATCTGGTGATTCTGGTGCCGACCATCGCCAATACCTTCTTTGCCCGGGTCATCAGCGGCGCGCAGCAAGCGGCGCAGGCGGCTGGCTATCGCTTGCTGCTCTGCGACACTCAGGGCCGGGAGGAACTGGAGCGGCAATTCGCCGAGCTGGTGTACGCCTATCAGGCCGACGGCGTAATCCAGTTGCGCGCTTACGATCCTTTCGAAAACGCTCCGCCCGACGCCGATGTGCCGCCGATCGTGAACGCCTGCGAAGTGATCAAGGCCGGACGTTATCCAACCATCAGCCTGGACAACGTTGCCGCCGCCAAAGCCATGACCGACCACCTGATCGCCCTGGGACACCGACGCATCGGCCTGATCAAGGGCTCGAAAAACAGCCCGCTGACTCTGGATCGACTGGCGGGTTACGAAGCGGCATTGCGCGAAGCCGGGATTGCCATCGATGAAGCACTGATCTGCCATGGCAATTTCAGCCTCGAGGCCGGTTTTGCTGGAGCGCAAAAGATGCTCGCATTGGCCGAGCGGCCGAGCGCGCTGTTCTGCGAAAACGATGAAATGGCCATTGGAGCGCTCAAGCGCATCCGGCAGGCCGGGCTGCGTGTGCCCGAGGATATTTCAGTGGTGGGTTTCGATGACATTCCCATGGCTGCGTTCTGCGATCCGCCGCTGACCACCATCTCGCAACCGGCTGAGGCCTTCGGGGCCAAGGCGGTCGAGATGTTGATTGCCCTGATCGAAAAACGGCCGCTGGCAGAAAGGCATGTCGTCCTGCCGTTCGAGCTGACGCCACGCAGCAGCACGGCCCGCATCGACAACTCGGGCAAGCGCTAACCGGATCACGCCGCTGGCGGCTTCGCCAGCGCAATCCCCGCCGCGCCCAACCGCTTCAACACTTCAAACAACAAATCGCTCTTGGTCAGCCCGACAATCCTCGGGCTGCCCACATAGCCGGTGACCGTGAGGGTTATGCCGTCCGGCGACAACTTGCTGAAACGCACGAATGGCGCCGGTTTATCGAGGATGGTTTCGTTCTCGTGATACGCATCCAGCAGCAGTTGTTTGACCTGCTCAGGATCGATATCCAGCGGAAACACCAGCTCCAGCGATGCCACGCCCTGAGCACTGCCGCCGAGGGTAACGTTGCGCAGGTTCTGCGAGATCAGTTGCGAGTTGGGCACGATCACGATCGAGCGGTCGCTGAGCTGGATCTCCGTGGCGCGCACGTTGATCCGGCGGATGTCGCCCTCGACGCCGCTGATGCTGATCAGGTCGCCGACCTTGACCGGGCGCTCGGTGAGCAGAATCAGGCCGGAGACGAAGTTCTTCGATCTCCTGCAAGCCAAAGCCGATACCCACTGACAGCGCACTGACGATCCACGCCAGATTGGTCCACTGCACGCCCAGCGACGACAGCGTCAGCAGAATCACGAAGGCGTAGCCGATATTGGAAAACAGCGTGCTCAGCGACGCGCACATGCCCGGGTCCATGTCGGTCTTGGGCAGGAATTCGTTGTCGAGCCAGCGGCTCAATGTACGGATCAGCCAGATGCCGATCAGCAGCGCCAGCAGCGCATTGAGCAGGTGCCCGGGGACGATATTCAGCTTGCGCAAACCGGCGCCGCCAAGAATCGACATGATGTTGGTGACCAGTTGGCCGAGCGTGGTGCCGATGCCGCCGACAAACAACGAAATCAGCGCCATCAGCATCAGGCCGGCGCGGCTGACGCCGGACAACAGGATCGACGTTTGCTCAAGGCGTCGATCGCTGACCCCGAGCAATTGCTTGAGCGCCTGGCCGCTCGCGTGTTTCGGTGAAAACAGGTGTTCACAGGCGTCCTTGACCAACTGAATGAGCAAATAGAAACCCGACAGCACGACGTAGCTCCACACCAGTTCATAACTGATGAACCGCGCCAGCGAAACATAGCCGGCAAGCAGGGCAATGGCCGTGACAAACATCGAGACGCTGGCGACGCTGTAGATCAGCCCGGCGAACACGCTGTTCGTCGCCGAAGCGTCGTTGGCGGCGACCAAGGCCTTGCGCACTTTGCCCACGCGCACCAGCATCGTGCCGATGATCGCCAGCACCACCATGGAAATCACGCCGCGCCCGGCCATCACGATGTGGCTGCTCATGCCTGTGGCATTGGCGACTTGCACCAGCGTCACCAACACCAGCAACGCGCAGGCGAGGATTCGCGGATAAGGCTTGAGGGCCAGCGCCACTGGATCAGCAATTGCCGGCAGGCGCCACGACGGGTGCTCGGTGGACAGCAATGCACGGCTGAGCCCGGTGATCAGCACGCAGGCATAGACGACTTTTTCGAACTCTTCGGAGAAGGTTTCCAGCACCGGCGGCAGGGCGTCGTGGCGGGTGCAGGCGTAGAACAGCAGCTTCAGGGCGATGGCGGTGGTGATGAAGGTCGCTATGGCTGAGGCGAAGGCCAAGGCACTGCGGCGCAGTCGGCCCTCCGCCACGCGATGAATGCAGAACCAGGTCAGCCCGCGCTCAGCCAGACGTCGGCCGAAGGTCCAGATCAGCAGCGCCAGCAGCACCAGTACGCAGGTGTAAAACCGCTCGCCCGGCGCCCAGACCGTGGCCCATACGTCAGCCACCTGCTCGACGAACAGTCGCAGGCGCTGGCGGTCGTCCTCGCTTGGATTGATCAGTGGCGCCCAGAACTGCGGACTCAACACACTGCGCGTGCTCAGGGTCAGTTCGCTTTCCAGTAGCGTGCGGCGGATGCCGGCGATTTGCGTGATCAGGTCGGCGGCATTCTGTTTCAGTGCGGCGAGGCTTTTCAGGGTGCCGTCGACCTTGCTTTTCTGTTCCGCCAGCGCAGCCCGTTGCGCGACGATATCGGCTTGCTCGGCAGCCACCTCAGCGTCTGGAGCGGTGCCGAGCACGCCCAGTTGCACCGCCAGTTGCGCCTGTTGCGGCAACAGCGCTGCCGACAACCGATCGACATCGAGAATGAACGCCTGCACCCGATCCTGCGGGCCTTCGAGCTGGTTGTAATTGTTCGCTGCCGAGATCTGCTGCTTGAGCCCGTCGAGGCGTTGTTGCAGGGCTTGCAGATCGCTTTGCGAAATCACAGGTAGCGGCGCTGCGCCTGAGTTCGCCGGCGCGGCAAGGTCCGCTGCCCACGGCGCAGCGCTGCCCGGCATCAGCAGCAGCAACAGAACCAAAAACAACGACTTGAATGAACAGCGCATGGGGGCGGCGGGCTCGAGTGGATCACACAGTCTATGAGGGTAGGTGATCGTGCCGAACAGGGCGGAAAACTTTCACTGGAAGAGGCGGGTATACGCTCATCCAGTCCAGCGGAATGATCCGCACAGCGAGCGGTCAACCGGCAATAACAGCTTCGAGAGCGTGCCATGTCCATCGCCAAGGAAACGATTGAATACCTGCGCCAACATTCGCTGATCATCACCACCGCCGAATCCTGCACGGCCGGGGAAATCGTCATGTTGCTGTCGGAAGTGCCCGGCAGCGGCGAGCTGATCGAATGCGGCTACGTGGTCTATTCGCCGCAAGCCAAGCAGCGCTTGCTCCACGTGAGCCCGGCGACCATGGAAACCTTCAATCTGACCAGCGTGGAAGTTGCCAGTGAAATGGCCATTGGTGCGTTGCGCGACAGCACGGCCAACGTCGCGGTCGCCACCACCGGCATTCTCGGACCCGATGATATGGACGGCATCAAGGCCGGTACGGTGTGTTTCGCCTGGGCATTCCAGTTCGATGACCAACATTTTCTGTTCAGCACCCGGCAATGGTTTCCCGGATCGCGCAGTGAAGTGCAGACCCTGGCCTGTGAGTTCGCCTTGCAGCAGTTGCCGGCCTATCACCGTCGCGCCTTGCGCGGCGAAGGAGGGTGGCGCCGATGAAGCCTGACGCTGAGCATCCCGATCTGCGCAGTCGGCAGTTCCCGGTGCAGGAGGACATGGCCTATCAACTGAAGGTCTGGCGCTTCGAGCGCATCGGTTGGTATCTGCTGGTGCTGTGCATGCTGCTGGGTCTGTTGGGGCTGTTTTCCCGGGGCGTGCTCAGTTCGCAGGACGCCCGCAGCGACGATGGCAAAGTCCAGGTCGAGTACGAGATGTTCCACCGCAACGGCTCGACCAACCCGCTGAAACTCAGCGTGCACGCGACACCTGAAGCTATCGTCGAATTGGACATCGGCGGCGAGATGCTCGATGGCTTCAGCATCGAAACCATGCAACCGGCGCCAGTGCGTATGCGCAGTTCAGCGCAGGGCATGCGTTTGTGGTTGCAGGCGGATGCGCAGGGCCAGGCAACGCTTTATCTGACCCTGCGCGGTGACGGACTGGGCCTGTTTCGCAGCCATATCGGCGCGCCGGGCTCGAGCGAAGTGAAGCTCATTCAATTCATTTATCCATAGGTGACCCATGGACTCGGTGTTGCGCGCACTCGCGATGTATCTGGCACTGATGGTGCTGTTCAAAATTGCCGGTCGGCGTTCGTTGGCCGAGCTGACGACGTTTGATTTCGTCTTGCTGATGATCATCGGTGAAGCCACCCAGCAAGCGCTGCTTGGTGATGATTTTTCCCTGACCAATGCGTTTCTGGTGATCATCACCCTGATCGCCATCGACGTTGGGTTCTCTTTGCTCAAGCAGCGTTCCAGCTGGATCTCGCGGCTGATCGATGGTGAACCAACGATCATTGTCGAGAACGGCAAGCTGTTGCAGCGGCGTCTGCGCCATGCGCGGCTGGTCGAGGCGGATGTCATGGAGGCGGCGCGCTCCAGTCAGGGCATTGAAACCATCGACCAGATCAAGTTCGCGATCATCGAGCGCAACGGCAAGATTTCCGTGATCCGCCAGGATCCGGAAGGCGGCTGAACCTTTGACGCCGCACGGCCGCAATTTTTTTGAACGCTGAAAAAGCCTCACAGCCCAATGCTTACAAGTCATCGGAGGATTGCGAAATGAACGAGGCAGCCAGTTATTTTTCCATCGCCGTGGCGGTGATCATTCTGCTGGTCGATCTGTGGGCGATCGTCAGTGTGTTTCGCAGCAACAAAAGCGTCGGCGTCAAAGCCGCCTGGGCGATCGGTCTGATCGTATTCCCGGTGCTCGGCCTGATCGTGTGGGGCATCGCTGGCCCGCGCGGCGTCAAGGAAGGGCCTTCGTCGCCGGAGCACAGTAAGGGTTGAGAGCCTGATGCGGTCCTGCAATGATTTTGCGCGCATTCCGGAAATGTAGGTGAACGATGCATGCTCAAGCTTGAACCGGGTAGCGATACCATTGCTGAAAGGAGATCGACATGAAGAAAATCTGCGTATGTCTGGGGTTCTGCTCAATGTTTCTGTTGAGCGGCTGCTTCGATTCCAACGATGCACCCAACAAGGATGGTGACAAAAGCAAACCGTCGGTGCAGATGCAGACCGAGAAGCCTGAGGAGGGCAAGTAACTGCTGGCGAGTAATCCCTGTGGGAGCGAGCCTGCTCGCGAAGGCGTCAGGTCAGACAATTCGCTGCTGACTGATGCTTAGTCTTCGCGAGCAGGCTCGCTCCCACATTGGTTCAGTCGTGTGAATAAACGTACTCCAGCCACACCCAATACATCAGTGCCACAGCACTGATCCCGCCCCCGAGAAAACACACCGCCACCCAGCCAGAGTGCGCATAGGTATACGTCGCCGCGATGGCGCCCAGACCACTGCCCACCGAGTAAAAACACATATACGCACCGACCAGTCGGCTCTGCGCATCGGGCCGTGCGGCGAAGATCAGGCTTTGATTGGTGACGTGCACCGCTTGCACGGCGAAGTCGAGCAGGATTACTCCGACGGCCATCGCTAGCAGCGAACTGTCGACAAATGCGATGGGTAGCCAGGACAGCGTCAGCAGCGCCAAGGCAATTCCGGTGGTGCGATTGCCCAAGCCGCGATCGGCCAGGCGCCCAGCCCGTGCGGCGGCGAGCGCGCCCGCTACCCCCGCCAGTCCGAACAGGCCGATCTGCGTGTGGGACAACGACAGGGGCGCGGCGCTGAGCGGCAGCACCATCGACGTCCACAACACACTGAACGCGGCGAAAATCAGCAGGGCGAAGATGCCTCTGATGCGCAATACCCGCTCAGTCAAAAAAAGTTGGAACATCGAGCGCAGCAATTGCCGATAGCTGCCCTGTGAGGGCGGTTTTGCCGAGGCGGGCAGGGTGCGCCAAAGCACCAAAGCCATACCGACCATCGTGACTGCCGAGACAAAATACACGCCGCGCCATCCGGCCAGATCAGCCACTACGCCGGAAACGAAACGCGCCAGCAAAATGCCCAGTACCACGCCACTGGTGACGGTGCCCACCGCGGCGCCGCGTTGCTCCGGGCGAGCAAGGCTGGCGGTGCAGGCGACCACCACTTGCACCACCACCGCCAGCAGACCCACCAGCATCATGGCGCCGAGCAACACTCCCCAGCTCTCGGACAGGCCCACGGCACACAGCGCCGTTGCAGACAAAAGCAGTTGGCTGACGATGAGTTTCTTGCGATCGAGCAGATCACCCAGCGGCACAATGAACAGCAGCCCGACCGCATACCCGGCTTGCGTGGCCGTGACCACAACGCCGATTGCACCGGGTGAAACGCCGAGGCTGGCGGCCATCGATTCCAACAATGGCTGTGCGAAATAAACATTGGCCACTGCCATCGCGCAGGTGATTGCAAAGAGAAAAGTCTGCAAACGACTCAGCCCGGTCGTTGCGCTGTCAGCTGCGGCTTGCGCATTGATCAGGGTTTGCGTCTGACACGGCATCCTTGCTTCCTCGTAGTGTGGTTTTGAATTGAAACCGATACGTTGATCTTTATTCATTCGGGTTGTTAAATGCAACCACATTCAATAGCCGATCCATCAGGAATCACATGGCCCGACAACAAACATTGGCGCAGAGCGAATGCCCGGTGGCCCGAACACTCGAAGCCATTGGCGATCGCTGGGCCTTGATGATCATTCGCGATGCGTTCGATGACGTGCGCCGTTTCAGTGAATTCCAGAAACGTCTGGGCTTGGCCAAGAACATCCTCACGGTCAAACTGAAAATGCTCGTCGAGCTCGGCGTGTTGCAGATTCAGCCCGCGTCCGATGGCAGCGCCTACAAGGAATACGTGCTCACCGACATGGGCCGGGCGGTGTTCCCCATCGTCGTCAGCCTGCGGCAGTGGGGCGAGCGTTTTCTGTTTGTCGAGGGGGAGGAGCACTCGATCCTGCTCGACAACGAACGGGCCGAGCCCGTCGAAACTATCGTCGTGCGCTCCAGCGCCGGCGCGGTGCTGGCCCCGGCAGACTGTCACCGAAAAGTGGTGACGCGCCGGTAAAGAAGCCGAGCAGATAGTCGTGGCGCGTATTCACAGACGCGCTATCTCAGGGCATGGAACGTCGGGTCGGCATCTGGCGAGTTTCTGATCTAGGCTGTTTCCAACCTCGAGCAACAGCGGTGCGCCGTTGCCAGATTGGTTTAACCAACGCGATTGCCGGAGTGCCTGATGAGTCTTTCACCTTTCCACCTCGCCATCCCGGTCTACGATCTTGCCGCTTGCCGCCGTTTTTACGGTGAAGTGTTCGGTCTGGACGAGGGCCGATCCAGCGCGCAGTGGGTCGATTTCAATTTTTACGGCCACCAATTGGTCATCCATGAACAGCCGCAGACAGCTGCCCAGGAAAGCGTTCACAGCAACCCGGTCGACGGTCACGACGTACCGGTCCCGCACTTCGGCATCATTTTAGAGTGGCAGCAATGGGAAGCACTGGCCGAGCGACTGAAGTCATTCGGCACGCAATTCGTGATCGAGCCCTACATTCGATTCAAGGGTCAGGTCGGCGAACAGGCGACCATGTTTCTGCTCGACCCCTGCGATAATGCGCTGGAATTCAAGGCGTTCAAGGACATGGGCCAGGTGTTCGCCAAGTAATCACAGCGTAGTGGTCTGACCGTTGCGATCGCGTTCATAAACCTTGTTGGCCTGGAGCTTTTCCTTAAGCCAGCGCTCGGCCGTCCCTAGTGGCCGTTGGCGTGCCCATAACAGGTCGACGCCGATTTGCCAGTCTGTATGCGGGTACGCCGACAGCTGCAACTCGACCAGTTCGCCATTGCCCAGTTCACGCTGGATCAGCTGGCGCGGCAGGGTCGCCCAGCCGAGGCCGGCGCGGACCATTTCGAGCAGGGCCAGATAGCTTTCCGCTTGCCAGAGCTGCGTCGAACGCAGGTATTCACTGCTCGGCAGTTTGCTGGCGTGCGCACTGAACGCCAGGCGCCGATGCACGTGCAAATCGTCGAACGTGACGATGTCCAGTTGCGCCAGCGGATGATCGGGATGACAGACGTGCAGCATGATCAGTTTGCCCAGTTGCTGGAACGCCAGTTCCCGGGGATAGCCCGGCTGCGAAAACGCCACGCCCAGCACCGCCTCGCCACTGCTGACCAGTTCGCTGACATCGCCGTAGACCGGGTGGCGAATGATCAGATCGACAAACGGAAAGGCCTGCTCGAACGCTTGCAGCACCGGCATGATCGGGCCGTACGGCGTTTCAATCGCCAGGGTCAGGCTCGGTTCGACGCTATCGGAAAGGCAATCAGCGTGGGCCTCGAAGGTCATGCAGCGCTCCAGTACCGCCTCTGCCTGGACCAGCAATTTATGCCCGCTGGCGGTGAGGGCAGGGCTGCGATTGCTGCGGTCGAACAACTCGACGCCAAGGTCGGTTTCCAGATTGGCGATCGCCGCGCTGATGGTCGATTGCGTCTTGCCCAGCTTGCGCCCGGCGGCGGAGAACGAGCCGCTTTTCACCACTTGGACGAACATCAGCAACTGATCGAGTGAGAAGCGCACGCGGTGTACTCCGAGCTTGAGCGAGACGGCGATTGTGCCGCGTCTTTGCCATCGAAAAAAGCGATGGTTGCCAATTTGTTTCATCGTTAAAAACATTCAAGGATGACCCCGCGTCTTCGAACGCCGGGGCCGATTCTGTTTGTGCGTCTGTCCCTGAGCGCCCGCGATTACACCCAACGCTGCCCCTTCAGGAGCTTGTGCCATGACTACACAACGCGTTCACCCGGTCGACGAGGTGTTGCCCCTGCGGCAGCTTTTCACCTTCGGTCTGCAGCATGTTCTGGTGATGTATGCGGGAGCGGTGGCGGTGCCGCTGATTCTCGGCAGTGCGATGGGGCTGACGTCGGCTCAGGTGGTTTTACTGATCAACGCCAACCTGCTGACGTCCGGTGTGGCGACGTTGATTCAGACCCTCGGCTTCTGGAAGTTTGGCGCGCGTTTACCGTTGATTCAGGGCTGCTCGTTCATTGCGCTGGCGCCGATGATCATGATCGGCAAGGAGTTCGGCCTCAGCCAGATCTTCGGGGCGGTGATCGCCGCCGGCTTCCTGACCATCGCACTGGCGCCGGTGTTCAGCCGCTTGCTGCGATTCTTTCCGCCCGTGGTGATTGGCAGCCTGATCACCATCATCGGTATTTCACTGATGCCGGCGGCGGCAATCTGGCTCGGTGGTGGCAATCCCGATTCGCCTGACTTCGGTCGCCCGGCCAATCTGCTGCTGGGTCTGGCCACGGTCAGTGTGACGCTGGTGATTTATGCGAAATTCAGCGGCTTCATCGGTAACCTCAGTGTGCTCATCGGCTTGTTTGTCGGCAGCCTGATCGCTGCCGCCTGCGGCATGACGCACTTCAATCGGGTCAGCGAGGCGGCGTGGTTCGAGTTGAGCGCGCCAATGGCGTTCGGTGCGCCGGAATTTTCTCTGGTACCGATTCTGATCATGACCCTGGCGATGCTGGTGATCATGGCCGAGACCACTGGCAACTGCCTGGCCATCGGCAAACTGGTCGGCAAACCGACTACGCAGCAGACCCTCGGTAACGCCTTCCGCGCCGACGGCTTGTCGACCATGCTCGGTGGTCTGTTCAACAGCTTTCCCTATAACACCTTCACGCAAAACACCGGCCTGATTGCGCTTTCCAGCATCAAGAGCCGCTTCGTCGTTGCGACCGCTGGCGCGATCATGGTGTTGATGGGCTTGTTCCCCAAGCTCGGCGCGCTGATTGCGGCGGTGCCGACGCCGGTGCTGGGCGGCTGCGCGATCGTCATGTTCGGCATGACCACGGTGGCGGGCATTCAGGAACTGTCACGGGTGCAGTTCGAGGGCACACGCAACGCCATCATTGTTGCGGTGTCGGTCAGCGTCGGCGTCTTGCCAATGTCGTTTCCGGCCCTGTTCGAACATGTCGGCCCGACGCTGAAACTGGTGCTCGACAGCGGCATTTTCCTCGGTGCGATCACCGCCATTCTGCTCAACCTCTTGCTCAACAAACAAAAACCATCGACCGACGCCGTCGGCGCTTCCACGGCCAAACTGGCCGACTGACTTTTGTCTTTTCTCACTGCCCAGGAGTTACCCATGAATCAATTCACTCAGCTTGTTCCGGCCGGCGTCAGCGATCTGGACCTGGCATTGCTGCGCCAGACCATCGCCCTGTCGCAGGCGTCGAAACAACGTGGCCGGCACCCGTTTGCGGCGCTGGTGGCGGACCGCGACGGCAAGGTCATTGCCGAAGCGGGCAACAATTCGATGCCGCCGGAAGGTGATCCCACCCAGCATGCCGAACTGGTCGCGGTCGCTGCGGCGGCGAAGCGGTTGTCACCCACGGAGCTGGAGGCGTGCACGCTGTACACCAGCGCCGAACCTTGCTGCATGTGCGCGGGCGCGGTGTATTGGACCGGTGTCGGGCGAGTGGTGTATGCGTTATCGGAACATGCTTTGCTCGGATTGACCGGCGATCATCCGGAGAACCCGACGTTCTCGTTGCCGTGTCGCGAGGTGTTTGCCAGAGGGCAGCGCACGGTGAGCGTTTTCGGGCCGATGCTGGAGGAAGAGGCGGCTGAGCCGCATAAAGGGTTCTGGTCTTAGTTGTTATTGACCGTTCCCACGCGGAGCGTGAGGAACGATCAGTTTCGCGCGGTCAGGTACTGGTCACTTCACCGGGACGATAACCGCACATTCCCCAGCGGAATGCCCCCCATGGTCTGTTGTGGGGCGCCTGGCTGGCGTGCAAGCTCAGCCAGGCGACCCGATTTGCCTAAGCCTCCGTCCAGTCCAGCGCTGCCGTCTCGCGCCACTTCACCTCCGTAATCCCATAGCGCTCGGCCTGGGGTTTGGAAATCACTTTCAACGGTGGTTTACCCGGTTTCGGAATCGGCGCAATACCGGCGTCACAGCTCGCCCAATGCCAAGCGTCGGCGTTGCGCATACTCTTGGCGCGGATGACGAATGATTTTGGCTGGTCGTGATGTTTGTATTCGATGACGAAAATATCGGTGCTACGCATGAGTTCCTCCTTACGCTCATACGTAAATGATTTTGTCCGACAAGAAAAATTCAAAGGATTTTCTGGCCAGATGATCATCGTCACTCAGCGCTCTGAAACGCGGTTCTTCATGAAGCCGCGCAGGTTCATCAGGAACAGGCAAAGCTGCAGAACGATCAGCGCGTAAGCCCCGGCATGGACGCCCCAGATCACCCACAGCAAATTGCTCAGACTGAAACAAACGAAGCCGCTCATGCGCCGTTGCGGTCGTTGCGAACCGATCAGCCAGGCGGCCAGAACGGTGACCAGCATCGCCGGCCATTGCACCCAATCCAGATATGCCAACACTCCATCCTCTGCTCAGATTTGCTTGATGCAGAAAGGGTACACAGCAACCGAAGTATGGTCACCGCCCGCACGGTTCTGCGTAGCAATGGCGGTGAAAAAGGTTTCGCCCGGCAGAAGCCGGGCGAAGATTTCAGGCGCGCAATCAGTAATCCCAAATCGCAGGTATCCAACGGAAAGCAGCACCATTGATCGCGACCCTACCCACCGAAGGGAAGGCCAGATGCGTGGCGACAAACAGCTCGCCGCTGGCGGCGGCTTCCTTGAGCATGCGCACGCGCACTTCCACCGATTTGGTCGGATCGTGTTCGAAACCGTTGTGCCAGTCAGGGTGATCGAACGCCACCGGGAACAACGCGTCACCGGCAAAGGTCAGGCGCTCGCCACCGGAGTTGACGTAGACCACGCAGTGCCCTGGCGTATGACCACCGGTGAGTTTTGCAACTACGCCCGGTGCAACCTGACATTCGTCTTCGAATATGTGCAACTTGCTTTCATAGTGGTTGATGAACGCGTTGGCGGTGCTGCGCAGGACGTCTGGTACTGGTGCGGGCATGTCGGTGCTGGTGAAGTCTGGCGTGGACCAGAAATTCACTTCGGCAGCGGTGACGTGGATGCGCACGTCGTGGCGCAGACGGCTCTTCACCGAGTCGACCAGTAGGCCGCCGATATGGTCCATGTGCATGTGCGTGATGACGATATCAGTGATGTCGGCGAGGTCCACCCCGGCAGCGGCCAGGCGCTTGGGGAACTGCCCGGCGCGCGGGAAACCGGGGAATTGGCCACCGAGGCCGGCGTCGACGAGGATGACTTGTTCGCCGCTACGCACCACCAGCACGTTGAGCGCCCAGTCGAAGGCGTCAGGGCCCAGATACATTTCCTTGAACCAGGCGGCACGGTCGGCGGGGGCGGCATTGGTTGACATGGTCTGGGTCGGCAACGGCAACACGCCGTCGCTGATCACCATCACGTCAATGTCGCCCAGGCGCAGGGCGTAGCGCGACGGCACCAGTTCTTCGCTTTGCGTTTGCAGGGCCACCGCGCGGTTGGCGGTGAAGGAATCCAGATGCAGGGTCATGGTGTTCTCCTTGTTCTCAGGGCTAAAGCGGAGGGTGAAATCAGGCTACAGGGATCAGCGGATCGGCGGCCGCGAGGGCGGCGCGACGTTCGGCGGCGGGCGGGTAGATCCACACCGTGTTGATCTGCGTCTTCAGCTCTTTGGCTTCGGCCTTCACCAGTTTCAGCTGACGATCCCAGCCTTCGGTGTACACCGCCCCCCAGGCGCCCAGATCCAGGCAAGTCACGTACTTGGGCTGGCGATACATTGTCGGAGCGACGCCGAGGATATCGGCGGCGGCGTTGTTGCCGGCGTAGCGACCCAGGCTGATCGCATGCTGGCAAGACATCGCGGCATAGTTGCCGAGGTCGTCAGTGGCGGCGCGAGCGACATCACCGGCGGCAAAGACGTGATCGATGCCGTGCACCTTGAGGTTGCCATCGACATGCAAGCGGCCCTGGCCATCGCGTTCGGCGTCGAGTTGTTCGGTGAGCGGGCTGGCGCGGAAACCTACGGTCCAGATCACGGTGTGGCTTTCGATGTGGCGGCCATCGGCGAGGGTGACGCCATTGGCATCCACAGCGGCAACGCTGGCATCGACGATCCATTCGATACCCAGGTCATTGGACGCCTCGATGATCGACGGGCGAATGCCATCGCCCATGGTCGCAGCGATGTCCTTGCTGCGATCGACAATGATCACGCGCAGGTCTTGATCCTCACCGAGAATCGCGCGCAGGCGCGCCGGCATTTCCGTCGCAGTTTCAATCCCGGTGAAACCGCCACCGGCGACCACCACGGTGTTGCGCGCAACGCTGGGCGGTTGGTTGCCGAGGGCGATGAGATGGCGTTCCAGACGCGCCGAGGATTCGATCTGATCGACATCGAACGCATGCTCCTTGAGGCCAACCACCGGAGGCCGAGCGAGCTGGCTGCCGCTGGCGAGAACCAGCCGATCGTAGGCCAGTTCACCCGGACGCCCGGCCTCGTCGCGGTAACCGATTCGGCGCGCCCGGGCGTCGATGCTTTCAGCGGTGCCTTTGACGAAGCGCACACCCACCGCATCGAACAGCGCGTCGAGCGGCGCGTACATGCTGTGCACGTCCGGCTCGTAGAAGCGCGGGCGAATACGCAATTCCGCTTGCGGGGCGAGCAGCGTGATCTCGACATCCTGACGGGCATGCATATCCAGCAAACGCGCAGCGCTCAGCGCACTCCACAGCCCGCCGAACCCTGCACCGATCACCAATAATTGCTGTTTCATAATGTGCTCCCTGACGCTGATGGATGGATGACACCCGAGTCCGATGCGGACTCTGGCGTGACGATCACTGGCCGCCGTAACTGCTTGCCGTACTGCCTGGCGCTCAATCGCCCGCTGTGTAGAGCCATGCTAGGGCGGGGAGGCTACGAGCGCAGTTGTCCATCGGTGTGCGTGGGGTACGCATGGGTGGAAGGGGGGTATACGAAGGTATGGGGAAAAAGGATCAACCCAGCGCTTTTTCCAGGCAGGCGAGCAAACGTTCAGCCTGAAATGGCTTGGCCAGACACGCGATGACCCCGGGTACGCTGTTGGGCATTTTGCCCGCATGCGCCGACACAAAAATCACCGGCATCCGCCAGCCTTGCGCCCGCAGTGCATCCAGCATCTGCAAACCACCCATGCCCGGCATCTGAATATCGGAAATCAAACAATCAGTCTGCGCCGGCCCGTCCGAGTCAAGGTAGTCCGCTGGCGCCGCATAGCAGAACACCTGATACCCCGACGCTCGCAGCAGGCTGCTCAGCGATGTGCGCATTGCCTCGTCGTCGTCCACTACCGCAATGACATGCGTCTTGTACATAAAGCTCCCGGGCCGGGCGGCCGAGCTGGTGACTCCTGTCGTTCTTGCACCATACGCTGATGGCCAGCGGGCAAAACTATACGTAGGTATAGCGGTTCAGCCATCGCGGCTGAAGCGACTGCGGTAGTCGCGCGGGGAGATCGACAGGTGGCGCTGGAAGCAGGCGCGCAGGCGTTCTTCATCGTTGAAGCCGCAGAGGCGGGCGATTCGTTCGATTTTGTGCGGGGAGTTTTCCAGCAGGCGTTTGGCCGCTTCGAGCCGGAACAGCTCGAGCGCTTTCGACGGTGTGCGCCCGGTGCGCGCTTTATAGACCCGCGTGAAGTTGCGCAGGCTCATTGCGGCTTGCTCGGCGAGGCGCTCCACCGTCAGATTCGGGTCGCCGAGGCGCTCCATGAGCCAAAGGTGCAGATCATCGAACATCGCAGCGTCCTGCGCCTGCGATTGCAGCAGCGTGCTGTATTGCGCCTGGCCGCCGGGGCGTTTGATGTACACCACCAATTCCCGCGCGACTTGCAACGTCACTTCACGGCCGTAATCGGCCTCTACCAGCGCCAGCGCCAGATCGATCCCGGCGGTGACTCCGGCCGAGGTCCAGACCTTGCCTTGCTGAATGAAGATCGCGTCGGCATCTACCTCGACCGCTGGAAAGCGATCGCGCAAAGCGTCGCACATCGCCCAGTGAGTGGCAGCGCGGCGGGCGTCGAGCAATCCGGCCTGAGCCAGCAGAAACGCACCACTGCACACCGAGACCACGCGGCGGGCGAGGTGAGCATAGTCCTGCAGCCAGTCGCTCAGTTCGCGGTGCTCCTCAAGGGTCTGGCAGATGTCAGGGGCGCCGGGCACGACCAGCGTGTCCAGCGCGGTGGTGTCGAGCGTGGTTAACGCTTGGGTGTCGATGGCCAGCCCTTCGACGGTCGGGATCAAGCCGCCGCTGAGGCTGGCGGTGTGCAGTTGATAACCGGGCTGCCCGCGCTCGACCAAGGCTTTGCTCGCCGCCCAGAACACGGTCTGCGCACCGCTGAGATCGAGCAGGCTCAGCCGTGGGTAGGCGATAAACACCACGTCGCGCGGGGCCGTTGTAAAAGCGGGATGAGTGGACATCGCGGGCCTGCCTGTTTGCAGCGCTAGAGGCGGGACTGCCTCAGCCTGGCCGATTTTCAGGGGTTTCTGGCCGGCCGGCAATGGTGCTGACTGTTAGCCTGATTGCTGACCGTCCGGCCGGTGTCTGGCTGCGGTGGCCATCCTGAACTAGATTTATTGACCAGCCCAATGCGTGCTGCGATCTCGCCGAGGAGACACAATGACCTTGTGGTCGCATTCCAGCCCTGCGCAAAGTCCCGATGTGCTCGGCGAACCAGTGGTGTACGTGGTCGATGACGATGCCTCGATGCGCCAGGCGCTCGACAGCTTGCTGCGCTCGATCGGCTTGCAGGTGCGAACCTTCGACAGCGCCGGAGATTTTCTCGCGCAAGCGCAACGTGAGGTACCCGGTTGCCTGGTGCTCGACGTGCGCCTGCGCGGCGAAAGTGGCCTGACGTTTCAGGAACAGATGGAAAAAAATGGCTTGCGCATCCCTGTGGTGTTCATGACCGGCCACGGCGACATCGCCATGAGCGTCAAGGCGATGAAGGCCGGCGCGGTGGATTTTCTGGCCAAGCCGTTCCGTGATCAGGACATGCTCGACGCCGTGGCCAGTGCGTTGGCTCGCGACCGTGCGCGGCTAGCAGCCGAACACTCCGGCGCCGTTTTGTGTCGGGCTTACCAAACCCTGACCGCACGTGAGCGCGAAGTGCTCGGCTTCGTCATTGCCGGGCTGATGAACAAACAGATTGCCGGACAGCTCAACCTCAGCGAGGTCACGGTCAAGGTCCACCGTGGCCAGGTCATGCGCAAAATGGCCGCACGTTCAGTGGCCGATCTGGTGCGTATCGCAGAAGCGCTGGGCATCGAGCCTGTCCAGCGCAACCCCTGAGCGCTGGCGACGTGCAACTCACCGTGCGGCAAAAAACCTGAGCAGTGTTGACGCAGATGGCCAGCAGAAAACAGATTTTGTGGGACGACGGCGAGCGGGTGCTGTCCCGTGAGCGCGGTTCGAATGATGGCAGCCTACTGGCGGTGCGTCCGGCGATGGGCCAGCCATTGCCGAGCACCCTGGAGCGTCTGGCGCATGAATACAGCCTCAGGGACGACCTCAATCCTGCCTGGGCGTTGCAGCCGACAGCTTTCGAGCGTACGGGCACCCGAGTTCGTCTGCTGTTCGACGATCCGGGTGGCGAGCCGTTGTCGCGATTGCTGGTCGCTCCGCTGGATATCGAAACCTGTCTGGAATTGGCCACGAACATCGCCAAGGCACTGGGCCATATGCATCAGTGTGGTCTGGTGCACAAAGACCTGAAACCGCAGCATGTCTTTGTCCATTGCCATGACGGGCAGGCGCGGCTGACCGGCTTCGGCCTGGCCACGCGCTTGCCACGGGAACGGCAAGCGCCCACGCCACCGGAATCTATCGCCGGCACGCTGGCTTACATGGCGCCGGAGCAAACCGGGCGGATGAATCGTTCGATCGATTCGCGTAGTGATCTGTATGCCTTTGGCGTGACGCTGTACCAGATGCTCACCGGCTCGCTGCCGTTCAGTGCCAGTGAACCGATGGAGTGGGTGCATTGCCATATCGCGCGGCTGCCAATGCCCGTGTGTGAACGGGTGGCGACGGTGCCGCCGATGTTCTCGCGAGTGGTCATGAAACTGCTGGCGAAAACTGCCGAGGAGCGCTATCAGAGCGCAGTCGGTGTCGAGCATGACTTGCGCCGTTGCCTCGATGACTGGCGCCGTATGCGGCAGATCGAGACGTTCACGTTGGACGAGCAGGGCGCCTGCGAGCGCTTGCTGATTCCGGAAAAACTCTACGGCCGCGAACACGAAGTGCAAACGTTGATCGATGCCTTCGCCAATGTGGTGCAGACAGGCGCGCCGACACTGGTGCTGGTATCCGGCTATTCCGGCATCGGCAAATCGTCGGTGGTCAGTGAACTGCACAAGGTGCTGGTGCCGTCGCGTGGCTTGTTCGCCGCCGGCAAGTTCGACCAGTACCAGCGCGACGTGCCTTATTCGACTCTGGTTCAGGCCTTTCAGGGGCTGGTGCGGACGCTGTTGGGCAAGCGCACCGACGTACTGGCGGGCTGGCGCGAAGCACTGTTGCGGGCACTGGAAGCGAATGCGCGGTTGATCACCGATCTGATCCCCGAACTCAAGCTGATCATCGGCGAGCCGCCGCCCGTGCCTGAGTTGGAGCCGCAACAGGCGCAGCAGCGGTTCCTTCAGGTCTTGCAGCGTTTTATCGGCGTGTTCGCTCAGTCCGAGCATCCGTTGGCGCTGTTCCTTGACGACCTGCAATGGCTCGACGCGGCCACCCTTGATCTGCTCGAAGATTTGCTCAGTCGCGCAGAGACCCCTCATCTGCTGCTGGTCGGTGCTTATCGCGACAACGAGGTAGATGGCGATCACCCACTCAGCCGCACACTCAAGACCCTGCATCACGCCGGCGTACACATTGACGAAATTCGTCTGGCGCCACTGGCTGGCGCGCACATCGAACAACTGATCAGCGAGTCACTGCGCTGCCCGCCGGCGAGCATTGTCGCGCTGGCGCGGCTGGTGCTGGACAAGACCGCTGGCAATCCGTTCTTCGTCATCCAGTTTCTGCACGCCCTGGCCGAGGAGAAGCTGCTGACATACGAGCCTGCGTGCCAGCGCTGGCGGTGGGATGTGCACCTGATCAACGGCAAGGGCTACACCGACAATGTCGTCGATTTGATGGTCGGCAAACTGGCGCGGCTGCCCCAGGAAACCCGCCAGGCGCTGCAACAACTGGCCTGCCTGGGCAACGTCGCGCGTCTCGACACGCTGGCCACAGTCCTTGATGTGCCGGTGCCTCACGTTCACTCCGCATTGTGGCCGGCGGTGCGGCTTGAGTTGGTCGAGCGTCAGGACGGTGCCTACAGGTTTGTGCATGATCGCATCCATGAGGCGGCGTATTCGCTGATCGCTGAAACCGAACGGGCGCAAATGCACTTGCGCATCGGCCGGCTGCTGGCACTGCAAACCCAGGGTGAGCGGCGCGAGGAGGCGATCTTCGAGATTGTCGGCCAGCTCAATCGCGGTGCGCATCTGATCAGCCTGCGTGCCGAGCGCGAGCAACTGGCCGAGTTCAACCTGCTCGCCGGCCAGCGAGCGAAGGCCTCGACCGCTTATACCTCAGCACTGACCTATCTGGGCGCCGGCGCAGAACTGTTGGGCGAGCAGGGTTATGACAGTCGGCATGAACTGGGTTTCGCTCTGGAGCTGAACCGTGCCGAGTGCGAATTTCTCACCGGCCAACTGCAGCTTGCCGACTCGCGCCTGGCGACATTGGCCGAGCGCGCCGTGACCACCGTCGAGCGCGCGGCGGTGGCGTGCCTGCAGATGGATGTCTACTTGCTGCTTGATCGCAGTGACCGGGCGGTGACGGTGTGTCTGGCCTTTCTGCGTCAGGTCGGCATCGATTGGCCAGCGCGTCCGGACGATATTCAGGTGCGCGACGAATATCAGCAGGTCTGGACCAGCCTGCGCGGGCGCAGTATCGAGCAGATGATCGACTTGCCGCTGATGGAGGATCCTGCCGCGCGGGCCACCCTCGATGCGCTGGGCAAACTCTTCGCGCCGGCGGTGCAGTCGGATCTGAACCTCGCCAGCCTGACCATTTGCAAAGCGATCAGCCTGAGCCTGCAATATGGCAACTGCGACGCCTCCTGCCTGCTCTATGCCAACTTCGGGCGCGTGTCGGGGCCGCGTTTTGGCGACTATGCCGCTGGTTATCGATTTGGCCGTCTGGGCTGCGATCTGGTTGATCGGCGCGGGCTCACGCGTTATGAGGCGAGCACCTGGTTGTGCTTCTCGATCTTCGTGGTGCGCTGGATGCGGCCAGTGCGCGAGTGCCGCGAACTGTTGCGCCGTGCGCTCAACGCGGCCCATCGCAGCGGCGATCTGCCGTATGCCGCGTTCGCCGGAAACAGCCTGATTTCCGATCTGTTGTTTATCGGCGAGCCGCTGGCCGAGGTGCAGGCGCAAGCGGAATCAGGGCTGGTCTATGCACAAAAGGTCGGTTTCGGTCTGGTGGCGGATTTCATGCGCTGCCAGTTGACGCTGATCCGCATGCTGCGCGGGCAGACGCCGACGTTCGGCTGTTTCGACGATGACGGGTTCGATGAAACAGCTGTCGAGGCGCATCTGGCCGGTTCGGCGGATCTGGCGCTGGCGCGCGGCAAGTACTGGGTACGCAAGTTGCAGGCGCGCTATCTGGCCGGGGATTACGCGGCGGCCGCTGAGTGCGCGGCCCAGGCGCAGGGACTTTTGTGGGTGGTTTCGGCGTTTTTCGAGGAGGCCGAATACCATTTCTACGCGGCGTTGACCTTGGCGGCCCACGGCGAAACTGACGCCGGTGCTTTGCAGCGTCTGGGTCAACATCATGAACAGTTGCAGACGTGGGCGCGCTTGTGTGCAGAGACCTTCGCCAGTCAGGTGGCGCTGGTCGGCGCGGAAATGGCGCGCGTCACCGGACAGTTGCTCGAAGCCGAATTGCAGTACGAGCAAGCCATTCAATTGGCTCAGGACAATGGTTTGCTCCATATCGAAGCGCTGGCCAACGAACTGGCCGCACGGTTCTACGGCGCTCGCGGGCTGGTCAGGATATCCCGGGTTTACCTGCGCGACGCACGCTACGCCTATCTGCGTTGGGGGGCTGCTGGCAAGGTGCGGGAGCTGGAGCGACGTCATCGTTTTCTGCGTGCCGAAGAGGCGCAACCGAATCCGGTCACCACGCTCATTACGCCAGTTGAACATCTCGACCTGGCAACGGTGCTCAAGGTCTCTCAAGCAGTCTCCGGCGAGATCGTCCTGGACCGTTTGATCGAAACGGTGATGCGCACCGCGATCGAACAGGCCGGGGCCGAGCATGGCCTGCTCATTTTGTTGAACGCCGACATTCCCTATGTCGCTGCGCGAACCCGTATCGGCGACGGTGCCACGCAGCTGTGCAACGCGCCGCTGCACACGGTGGCGCTGGCAGAGTCAGTGCTCTACCAGACGCTGCGCACCGGCGAAAACCTGTGCCTGGACGACGCGGTTGCCGATCCGCTGTTCGCCGCTGATCCATACGTTCAGCAACGAGGCGCGCGCTCGATCCTGTGCCTGGCATTGATGAATCAGGCGCGGGTCGCCGGGGCGCTGTATCTGGAAAACAACCTGTCCGCCGGGGTGTTCAGCCCGACGCGTCTCGCCGTGTTGCGCCTGGTGGCGTCGCAGGCAGCGATCTCGCTGGACAACGCGCGCCTGTACCGCGACCTCGCCGAGCGAGAAGCGAAGATCCGTCGGCTGGTCGACGCCAACATCATCGGCATCATCGTCTGGGGCGTGGAAGGGGAAATCATCGAGGCCAATGACGCGTTCCTGCGCATGGTCGGTTACACCCGTGATGAGTTGCTTTCGGGCAGTGTCCATTGGCGTGACATGACCCCGCCGGCGATGCGCGCTAACAGCGATATTGCACTGGCAACGGCGATCCACACTGGCCGGGCCCAGCCATTCGAAAAGGAGTACATCCGCAAGGACGGCAGTCGGCTGCCGGTGATTGTCGGTCTGGCTGCCTTCGAAGCGAGTCAGCAACAGGGCCTGGCCTTTGTGCTGGATATCAGCGAACGCAAGCTGGCTGAAGAGCAAGTGCGCGAAGGCGAGCGTCGTTATCGTCAGGTGCAAACGGAACTGGCCCACGCCAATCGTGTGGCGACCATGGGTCAGTTGGCCGCATCGATTGCCCACGAAGTCAATCAGCCGATCGCCGCCACGGTGACCCATGCTAATGCCGCGTTGCGCTGGCTCGGTGCAAAGCCACCAAATATCAACGAGGTCGAGCAGGGCCTGCGGCATATCATTCTCGACGGCAACCGCGCCGCCGACGTACTCGGGCGCATCCGCGCGCTGATTCACAAAACGCCACCGCAGCGTCAGCCTGTCAGCCTCAATCTGCTGATTGAAGAAATGGTCGGTTTCAGCCGGGGCGAAGCGCTCAAGCACGGCGCCGAAGTCAGCGTTGAGCTGGCGGCAGATTTGCCTTTCGTAGTGGCGGACCGGGTCGAACTGCAACAGGTGTTGCTCAACCTGATCATCAACAGCCTCGAAGCCATGACGATCATGGCAGAGGGGCAGCGACGTCTGCTGATTCGCAGTGAGGCGCTGGGCGATAACGTGCACATCAGCGTCAGCGATTCGGGGCCGGGCTTTGCCTGCGAGCGGCCGGAGCAAGTGTTCACGGCGTTCTTCACAACCAAATCCACCGGGCTGGGCATGGGCCTGTCGATTTGCCGCACGATCATTGAAGGACATGGCGGCAAATTGTGGGCCGAGCGCAATGAGCCGAGGGGGGCGCGGGTGGTGTTTGGCTTGCCGCGTTGTGAATGAACATGATCAACAGCCAGGCTACCCGGGCATTGAGCCCGGATGTTTCTGTCGGTGAGTTCAGGCCACCGGAATAGGATTTTCCAGCAGCGACAGGTTGAACTGCTCGATCAACCCGTGCTCGTTCGCGCCCTGGTTGGCTCGCAGCGGCAGCACTCGGTCGACCAGCACTTCGGTGGTGGCGGTTTCCAGCTTGATCAGGGTTTCCTCGATGAACTCGTCCAGCGGCATGGCGCGCTCGTCGCCGCTCTTGTGGATCAGGTCGGTATCGACCCAAGGTGGCGCGATTTCCAGGACCTTGACGCTGGTGTCGCGCAGCATGAAACGTTGCGACAGCGAGTAGGAATGGATCGCCGCTTTGGTCGCCGAATACAGCGCCGTGGTCGCCAGCGGCAGGTAGGCCAGCACCGAGCTGTTGTTGATGATGTAGGCCTCGGGCTGGCGCTTGAGGTGTTCGACGAACGCCGCGCTGACGCGCACCGGGCCGAGCAGGTTGGTCTGCAACAGACCTACTGCCTGCTCATCGTCGTAGTCGCCGGAACCCGCGTTGTCGAAGGGCATGATCCCGGCGTTGTTGATGATTACGTTCAACGACGGATGGCGGCGGATGACTTCGGCGGCGACGTCCTTGATCTGCTGCGCATCGTTGATGTCCAGCTGCACGGTGTCGATGCCCGGATTCGCCTGGGCAATCTCTGCCAGCAGGGTCTGGCGACGACCAGCGATGATGACCTTGTTGCCGCGCTGATGCAGGGCCTCGGCCAGTGCGCGGCCGATGCCGGAAGTGCCGCCGGTGATGAAGATCGTGTTGGCTTCAAGTTTCATGAGCTGCGTCCCGCGAGTGGATTGATTGGAATGCAAGCCATGATGGAGAAAACCTGCTCCGACCTGAATGACGTATGTGGTAGTGTTTCAGGACATTCAACAAACGGAGCGCGACCATGCATCGAGTCGGCTATCTGCTCACGGAAGGTTTTCAGGTGATGGCGCTGGCGACCCAGTCGGTGTTCGAGTTCGCCAACATCGTCACGGGCAAAGCCGTGTACAAGGTGCAGAACTTTTCCCAGGCCGGCGGCATCGTCAGCTCCTCGCTGGGCTTGCACGTCGATACGTTGCCGCTGACGCAAGCGGGGCTGGCCGACAGTTGGCTGGTGGCGGGAACGCTGACACCGCTGACGCCGCCCGATGCTGACGTGCTGCACAGCGTGCGCGGGCTCGCCGACGGCGCACGCCGCGTGGCCGGCATCTGCACCGGCTCGTTCGTACTGGCGCAGGCCGGTGTACTGGATAATCGCCGCGTGACCACGCACTGGGCGTTCGCCCCGGCGCTGCGCAGGATGCATCCCTCGGTGAATGTCGAGGACGACCGGATCTTTATTATCGACGGCCCGGTGTGGACGTCGGCGGGCATGACCGCTGGTGTCGACATGGCGTTGGGCATGGTTGAAAAAGATCTGGGCAGCGACATTGCGCGCTCGGTGGCCCATCGGCTGGTGATGCATCAGCGCCGCTCGGGCGGGCAGTCGCAGCACTCGGAATTGCTGTCGCTGTCACCCAAATCCGATCGCATTCAGAGTGCGCTGGATTACGCGCGCAAGCACCTCAATCGCCCGCTGAGTGTCGAAGAACTGGCCGAGGTGGTGCACCTGAGTCCGCGGCAATTCACCCGGGTGTTTACCGCCGAAACCGGCCAGTCTCCAGCCAAGGCGATAGAGAGCCTAAGGCTGGAAGCAGCGCGTTTGCTGATCGAGCAAAGTAGTCACAGTCTGGATGTGGTCGCCAGAGAAACCGGGTTTCGTGACCGCCGGCACATGCGCGAGGTGTTCATGCGCGGGTTTGGCGTGCCGCCGCAGGCGGTGCGGCGCGATTCGCGGCGGATGGTATGACGTGACCAGGGTCTACGAAAAAATGTTGACCCCCATTCTGCCGATCAGGAATACGAGCAGGATCAGGAAAAAAACTCTGATGAAACTGCTTCCATAACGTAATGCCAAAAAGACACCGGTCAGTGCACCGGCCATATTGCATAAAGCAACTATGCCGCCAATCGCCCACAAGACATTACCGGAGGGGATAAAAAATATGAGCGCAGCGCTGAACGTCCCCAGGTTGACCAGTTTTGCAGAGGCTGATGCATTGAGGAAATCAAAGCCAAAGACCTTGACGAAGATAAACAGCAGCAGGCTGCCACTGCCCGGGCCGAAGACACCATCGTAGAAACCGATCAGGCCGCCAAAGAAAACTCCAAGGCAAATGTCTTTCGTTCCGAAGTGGCGGTCTTTGCCTGCCAAGCCAAGTTTTTTTTCCATAAACGTGTAGATAGCCATGACTATCAATATGAAAAAGACAACGATCTCCATCAATCTTTTAGGAACAAGGGATACCGAGAGAGCTCCGAGAAAAGAAAATAAAAAAGCGGCGAGCATGGTCGGAAGGATTAAATTCCAGCGAATTTTTATGCGCTTCAGGTAACCCGATATTGATGAAATATTGCCTGCCAGAACGGCCAGTTTGTTGGTGCCGAAAATGGTGGCAAGGCTGTACTGGGGTAGAGCATGTAGAAGTGCCGGCACCTGTACCAGGCCCCCGCCACCGACCGCAGCGTCTATCAGGCCACCACAAAACGCGAAGAAACCCAATGCAAGAACAGCGTGTTCAACATCCATGCGATAGATCCCTGCGGAACGTCATTTGGCCGGAAGGTTCATGAGTCGCTCGTGGTTTGGTTTAAATATCGTCAAAACATGCCGATC
The DNA here is from genome assembly GCF_057291535.1 of Pseudomonas sp. 1L-E-NC-VB-C3. NCBI lineage: Bacteria > Pseudomonadati > Pseudomonadota > Gammaproteobacteria > Pseudomonadales > Pseudomonadaceae > Pseudomonas > Pseudomonas sp. 1L-E-NC-VB-C3. The sequence goes on from NZ_JBXAWD010000009.1 coordinate 93,717, forward strand.
ATTCTCCAAGCTCACATTATGAGAGTTCATCGGCATGCTTCGTTAATCCATAGAGATCAACAGGTCATAATCCGATGCATGGCGGAGAATGCATTGCCGACTCTTTCATTGTAATTGAGCATGATGCCCTTCAGTCGCGCAGGCTTGAATTCCAGACCTACCGTCTGACCGTAAGCTTGCGCGGCCGCCAAGGCATGCAATCCGTGTTTGTTCTCAACTTCTCCGGAGTGCCCCATTACGTAGCCTTTGGCGTTACGCAGGTTTTGCGTGTTTGTCCTCAAGAACGGATTGGCCGCGAGGAGCTTTGCTTCAATATATTGAGCGATGAAATTGTATTCACGACCGTTCCACAGTTCAGATGAGATTGAAACCATCATCGCATCCATAATTGAAGATTTGTGTTCCTGCGAGTTTAGTGCCGTTTTATGCTTGGCGACCCCGGTGTTGTATAGGAAGTCCGCGAAGTCATTGCATTCAGCAATTTTGAATTGTTCTTCAACCCAGGCTGACGCACCAAAAGCTGCAGTCATGTAGTTGTACATTCCGTCATGGCCCTGATGTCCAAGACCGAAATCATCTTTCGCCACTTCATGCATATGCGCCATGACATTGTGGTAACCCTCACGTCTGTCGGCAGATACCGATATCGCATCCGCCGACAGGCGCATGATGATTTTTGCCGAGACAAGGCTGGTGGTTTTATGGGTTTCATTCCACCCATTGAAAAAGCTCAATACCGACGAGTCTATTACTGGCTTTTCGAGGAACGCCCTGAATGCGCTTTCAGCCGCCAGTTGCGCGTCTTGCGTGATGGAATGATTGAGTACCTCAAGCATGGCGTCCTGTATCTCAGCAACGTTGCCGACGCAGGCCAGCAACGGTTGACGCCGTTGGTTTTCTTCTAAGGTACGTCCGGGAATTTTCAAGTTGCGTATGTGCTTGGGCAGGGCCTGGATAAATGTCTCGCCAAATTCTTGCATGGATTTATGTTCAAGCGGTTCCAAACGACTCTGTGGCGATGCTGAGCTCATGATGTGTCCTTCTCCCTAAAGACCTATGAAATGTTTGGTTTTAACGCACTTTCTTGCCTTGCAGCGGCGAAATTAGCCCGATTTGTTGGCCTGCGACAAGTGACTTATACTGACCAAATCATTCATTTTTAATGAGCGTTTACATGGAGTTTTCGCAACTGGTCATGTTCAAGGCAGTAGCCGATCTGGGCAGTATCGTCCGTGCCTCGGAGCGATTGCACTGCGTGCCGTCCAACATCACCAACCGCATCAAGCTTCTGGAACGTGAGCTTGGAGTTGACCTGTTTATAAGGAAAGGCAGAGGATTGATCATCAGCCCTTCAGGTCGGCTTTTTCTCGGCTATACCAACAATATCCTGTCTTTGTGCGAAGAATCGCAACGAGCGCTTGATCCGTCGTCAGCTCCTTCGGGAGAACTCAGGATTGGTGCCATAGAATCATCCGCTACCGGCCGGTTACCCAAAGTGCTATCCAGGTTTCATCAACTTTATCCGGCTGTACAAATGCAATTCAGCACTGGCGATTGGTCACAATTATCCGCAGAAGTGGTCAACTACACGTTGGACGGGGCAATAATTGCCGTCAGGCCAGAACATCCGGACATCGAGAGTCTGGAGATCTATGAAGAGGATCTAGTGGTGATTGCCTCGCCGTCCGCGGGGGTGATAAACCAGCCAGAGGACCTGCGCGGTGTGGATTTATTCATGTGGCCTGAAGGATGTCCCTACAGAAAGGCTTTGGTAACCTGGCTGGAGCGGTACAAAGTTTTCAATCCGATAACAAGCATAGCCAGTTATGGCACCATCCTTGGCTGCGTAAGTTCAGGCGCCGGGATATCGTTGGTGCCCAGAGGCATGTTTGAACAGTTCCGCCAGCTCGGCGGTATTCAAGGATTCTTCTTCAATGACTTAAAGCCTGTGCAGAATTATTTTATCTGGAACAGGCACGTTGAATCTCATCGCGCAAAAGACAAGTTTGCCGATTTGCTCAAGGAAGAGTTCAAGGTTTGAGAAGTGGGCGGCAGTTGGCCCTATCCTGCAAAGTTCGCCTGCACTCGTCATTCAGCACAAGGGACCGAGCGCTTACAGAGACCACTGATAGGCTCTCGCAACCATGGTCATTGGATTGAAATAAATGAATCTGGAAGCGCAACTGCGGGATCTGATTGCTGAAGATCTCGTCCGCATGCACATCTTGCGCATAGTCAGGGATCTCAACTTGCCGGACTGCTGGGTTGCCGCAGGTTTTGTGCGCAGCCTGGTTTGGGATCATCTGCATCAGCGCCAACCTTCGCCGTTGCCCGAGGACATTGATGTCATATGGTTTGACAGAACACGTCCCGGTGATCAAACGGATTTGGCCGTGGAGGTCGAGCTTGCAGCACTGTGCAGTGACTTGAAGTGGTCGGTGAAAAACCAGGCACGCATGCACCAGCGGAACGCCGATGCGCCTTATGGGGCGGCTGCGGATGCAATGACGTTCTGGCCGGAAACTGCTACGGCAGTAGGTGTCAGGCTTGATCGGCATGGTGCGATAGAGGTTTCGGCGCCGTTGGGGCTGGAGGATTTGTTTGCGCTGAAAGTGCGGCCAACCGCCCGATTTGAAAGTGATAAATACGTGGTGTTTCTGGAGCGCCTGCAGTCGAAGAGATGGCTCGAGATCTGGCCGAAATTGACGCTCGTAACGCAGGGTTGATGCCGCCCCGATTGATCGTTTAAACCGATAAGGAAATCTTTATGCATCCCGACCTTTCGTAGAGCGCTCGGGTTTTTGATTGAGGCTTTGAAGTACCAGGGACAACTAGCGGCACACGACCGAGGAGCAAAATGGAGATTGACCCGCTGCTTAAGAAGCGACAGTTGAATGTGCAGGAGCAGAATGCTGTGACTGCCCATCGCCTGATCCCCTTGTAGGAGTGAGCCTGTTCGCGATGACGCCAGCCCATTCACCGCCACATAAACAGAAAACCCTTAGCCCGTTTAAACAGTAAATCAAGCATTAAGCAAACGGCTACAACGCCTTGCGCCATTCCCTACGACTACGCCAGAATCCGCCGGCTTGTGCGTCTGCCGTTCCCTCCGTAACTTGATTCCTGTCACTGCTCACCAGTGATCGGGTCTGCAAGCCCGTCGGAAATCAGTCGCATACCCCTGCCAAAGGACATTCGTTCGTGTCCGCTCAATGGCGGCTTTGTGCGGGAGACCTTCGGGTCTGCCGGGTTCCTGATTTCCCGGTCTTGCAGACCCGCGCACAGCTGCCACCCATCATCTGCAAGTGATGTTGGCAGCTCCAGACGAATAATCAGGAGTTTCACCATGTTCAAGGTCACACCCAATCCCCCAACCACCGACCCCGCATCCCCCTACGAATCAAGTGCATCGAAAAAACTACACGAAGCCGCCGAACGCGCCCTCGATCACTACCTCGGCCCGGCAGACATCCTGGCCAGCACCAACACCCCGGAACAGATGTTCCTCGCCAACCCGAAATACGACACCGAGTCCCTGCTGGCCAACGCCAGCAAATCCCTCGGCTCGGCCACCACCATGCTCTACGACTTCGCCGCGCTGCTCGACAACCCGCGCCGCAAAACCCTTCTAGGCATCGCCCAGGTCGTCATGCTCGGCGAAATCGCGGTCAATCAGGCTTTGGATAAAGTCGAAATAGCCAAATGACCCGCAATGCGACGAGCGCAAAACCTCGTCGCAACTCCCCGGGCGCGCCATGGCTGGCACACGGCCACGGCTTGCACCACCCGGCCTCGACTGTCACCCTTCGGGCCGTTCTTCAAGGATCAGAACAAGGAATCAAGGATTGAGTGGCTACGTTCCAAACCCGCCGAAAAACTACCGCTACGAACAAGCCAAACCCGTCGACCTGCACGCCCAGCACTGGGCCGAATATGAGAAGCACGGGAAAGAGCCCGCGCGCGAGCCTGAGAAGATAGGCATTGCGTTGAGGATCGGGGTTTTCTTTGATGGCACTGGCAACAATGCGAACAACTCTGCTGCGGGGTTGTTGTGTGGTGCTCAGCATCCGATTGCGCCTGAGGATATTCCTGCCAGCTGCATGCCTTACATGAGTGACCCGGATAGTAGTTATGGTGCCGGGCCTACGAATATCAAGAAATTGTTTTCTCTGTATAAAAAGACCCAGAAAGCCGAAGGCGATGGCTTTCTTAAGTACGTCTCAAGCCCAATATATGTCGAAGGTATAGGCACTGAAAGCAATCAGATGGATAGCGCTGTAGGTGCTGGAACGGGGCGAGGTGAGACTGGTGTTACGAGTCGCGTACAGGCGTCCTTCACGCAGATAAAACAAGCTATCGAAGAGGCACTGCAAGAGAACCCCGACAGTGAAATTGCGTCCCTGACGTTCGATACATTTGGCTTCAGTCGTGGGGCTGCTGCTGCACGGCACTTCGCAAATGAAGTGGTGCGGGGTAAGCAAGGAGCTTTAGGAGATCTCCTAAACCGGAACGCCGCAGATTTCAGTCGCACCTTTGATAATAAATACGGGAACGGCATCAAAATGGGTTTCATCGGGCTCTTTGACACGGTGCCCTCAATTGCCGGCTTCACCAATCTTGGCCGGGTGAAAAGTCCTATAGCTCCCGGTGTGAGGCTTTACCTGGACCGTCAATACTTCACGGATGTCGTACATCTCGTAGCGCGTGATGAGTGTCGCGCTAATTTTGCGCTCAGCCGAGTGAAGCCCGCGCACCCTGAGTACACTCTTCCCGGGGTTCATTCGGATATTGGCGGCAGCTATCTTGATGAAGTAGAGGAACGCGTGCTTGTCAGTCCGATGCAAACTCTCGATGTACCTCGGTACGTAGACGTTTCAACGACGTCGATTTATCACGACGCCGCGCGCGTAAAAAGCGAGTGGCTTGCTAAAGGATGGCCTGCGCATCTGCTGGATATTGTCACCCCGGCTTCCTTCGAAATTCCGCAGGAGCATCAAGACAGGCTTTCACCGGGGCAGAAGCGCGTATATGCCGCTCTACAATTGAAACGTCCGGTGAGTGGAAAACTTTCGAGAGTTTATTTAAGAGTCATGTATCAGCTGGCAAAAGAAAAGGGTGTTCAATTCATTGATATACCGGAAGATGACGAATATTCCGTGCCGGCAGAGCTGCAATCTCTTTGTGACCGATTTCTCACCGGAAACTACAGAACAACTGCAGAAGAGGAGGCTTTGCTCAAGCTGAAGTACATTCATATCTCTGCAAACTGGAATCATCCCCTTGGAAGAAGAGACGGGAGCGGTATTGATGCTGTTTACATCAACGCCCCGACGGAAGACGCGATCCGTGTACAACATCCTCACGTAGCTGATTGGAAGCTCTGGTAATGAAGTCTGTAATCGCTCTGCTTGTCGCCTTATTGTTAATGGGCTGCCAGAAAGGAGGTTTCGAAAGTGGAGAAAATGACCCCAAGTCTCCTTGGTGGCAAATAGGATTCGTTGAGCCGAATTACATGAAGATCTGGGTTGAGGACAGCTCGGTGCTGGATATCAATAACAGAATGTTTTTCAGAGTCGGTGGAAAATCCGCTCCCGGAGGCGAACCAGAAGATGGGACGGAGTCTGCCCGTGGTTGGGGAACAGTCGGTGGTTCTGGAGTTTTGGTTACCGGTGCTGACCTTCCTCGAATGATTTTTGTCCGTTGGCAGTCGATATCGGAGCAGAAAACCTATAAAGGCTTCATAGAGATTCCAGAAGAAGCGAGGCAACTGATGGTGCAGTCCACACATCAGCGGTGCCCGAAGACTCCGGAAAGAACCGCACGTTACTCCGCAACGCTGCTTGTGGGGCTCGCCCCGGGGGGAGTGCTTCAAGCGTGGGTCAGGGACTACTGCCACCGCCCGATAAAAGTCTCCCATGCTCAAGGCGAACTCGAACCTCTCGGCCCGGAGCAGGGCAAGCATGGCGGGCGCTATGCCTATCCCGTGAGTGAAAAGGCCAAGCGTTACATTGATAAGTTCGGCATCCCGTACGGTAGTTGGTAAATGACGTGGATGGAGCGCCGTCCACTTTTCAAGTGCTAGACCGTTTCACTTCTTTTGAGTCGAATTAGGGGCGGCGTCTTGAGAATAGAAAAGGTCGACCGTTTCGATGATGTCGACTACGACGCAGGCTATGAGTATCGAGGTTTCAATTACCTGATTCTGGATGGTGTCGATGAGTTTCTCGTCAGAATTTACGATGACCAACCCGGTGGCGCGACGGTTGTGCGCCCTGCCATGACCACAAGCACCAGACTCAGGAGGCTGGCGGAATTCTTACGAACGGAGCTGGAGGTAACTGCGATTTATCTCTACAAGGGTGAAATAGGAAGCTATGTCCAGGTAGACCTCGAGAGCCTGCAATTCTGCTGATCCGGTATCGAGCCGGGGGCGATAAGCAGGACTCGCCAACCAAGAGTCCCGCCACCACACCCCCTCAAACCTCAGCCTTCACCCCAACCTTCACCGCCGCTTTGCGATACGTCAGCAAAACAATCCCACTCACTACAATTACTCCACCCACGATCTGCCCTCTGCTGAGCATTTGATCCAGCACAATCCAGCCCATCAACAACGTCGCCAATGGCTCAATGTTCATCACCGGTGCGTTGCGTGGCATGTCCAGCCTGGGTACGGAAATGAACAACACAATGAAGCCGGTCCCATAGAGCACGACGAGCGTGGCAAGGGCCAGCCAGCCGGTTGAGGTGGCGGGGAGGTTGAGTCCGCCGGGGAGGGCGCCGGTCAGGCCGGCCAGGTTGACGCTGCTGAAGACGATGAAGATGGTCAGCAGGCTGCGCACCGAGCCGCGCACTTGCGACAGTTTGTGATCGGTGATCCACAGCGCGCAGGCGAATACGCTGGCGGCGCAGAAGGCGAGTGCAACTCCCAGTAGCCATTCCGGACCGACGCTGGCGCTGTCTGACAGACGTCCGGGGACGTCCAGTACGAACACCAATCCCACGAGAATCAAGCCCATCAACATCGCGGTGCGCGCGCTTGGTCGTGGGCCGCCCAGCGCCCAGGTCAGCAAGGCGAGCAGGATCGGAAACACGTTGGCCACCAGCAGCGCCAAAGCGACCGGGACCCGCGCGACAGCGGAGTACAGACACAGGCTCTGCGCAGTAATCAGCAGGCCCAACAACAGTTGCCAACGCCACGCGCCCGCCGGCACACGCAGACTTTGCCGCTGCCACAGAACGAGAATGGCAAGCACCAGCAAGGTCCCGCCCGAGCGCATCAGAATCGCCAGCAACACGCCCGCGCCATCATCAAAAGCGACCCGTGCCGCGACGTGGTTGCCGGCGAACGCACAACCCATGCACAACAGAATGATCACGGCGAGATAACGGGGGAAGGGCGGCGGTACGGTTGGCGCAAACTCAGGACGGGACATGGCAGATCTCAAAAATGATAGCCACTCGGGGTGGCTCAGGTTTTTATTATGTTGTCGTACAACTGCCCGATTTGTACCGTAATCGAGCAGGCGCGGCAAGCTCGAAAGGCTTGAAAAGCCGCTTAGGCGTGATGCTGTTTGAGTTTCAGAGATCGTATAACTTGCTTGCTAGGCACGAGCATCAAGTCGAGTTGCCCACCCATCCTCACGAGCCTGACCGACCAGAAAATCCACAAAAGCCCGGGTTTTTGCTGGCAATAGTTTCTGGCTGGAAAAGTACAAATAGATTTGCCCTGCATCGACATACCAATCGGGCAAAACCCTTTCCAGCGTACCGTCCTGCAGATAAGGCAAAACATCCGGAACTGCCAACAGCGCAACCCCCAACCCCAGTCGCGCGCACTGACACAGCGCTTGCGGATCGTTGACCAACAGGCGCGGCGTCAACTCCAGGGGCGCTCGTTGCCCGTCGGGGCCTTGCAACATCCAGCTGCGCACCTTGCCGGTCTGCACCGAGCGCATGGCCAGGTGATTCAGCGTCGACAGCTCTTCAATGCGCTGGACGCGCGGGCGCCCCGACAGATACTCCCGCGAGGCCACCAGAATCAGATGCGCCGGGGCGATGGCTCTGGCGACCACACCTTGCGCGAGTTCGATGCCGCCGCCGATAGCCGCATCAAAGCCGTCCGCGATGAGATCGACCTGGCGATTGTCGACATGCCATTCGGGGATCACGGCGGGATATCGATTGAGAAATTCCGGCATCAGCGGCAGCAGGAAATCCCTGGCAAAACCCGGTGCCGCACTTAGACGCAGGGTGCCGGAAGGCTCTCCGGCATTGCCGGCCACATCGGCGATCGCCGCTTGAACACTTTCCAGTCCTGAACCGACATTGGCCAGAAAGCGTTCTCCCGCTTCGGTCAGCGTGAGTTTGCGCGTGCTGCGCTGAAACAAGCGTACGCCGAGGTTAGCCTCCAATTGCGCGACATTGCGGCTGACCGCCGCGGGTGTCAGGCCCAGGCGGCGCCCCGCCGCAGAGAAGCTTCCCGCCTCGGCGCTGCGCACGAATGAGAGCAAATTACCCAACGTTTCCATCCGCGCACCTTCAACTAATGATTGAAAGTGATTCTAGGTGTCTTCCACTACTGGTGGAAGATCAAAAAGCGTCTCATAGCCTCATCAACTTCAACCACCCAGAGGCTCGACCATGAACACATCCACGCTTCCACTGACCGGCAAAATCGCCATCGTTACCGGTGGCTCACGCAGCATCGGCGCAGCCATCGCCAAACGGCTCGCGGGAGATGGCGCAACCGTCGCTATCACCTACAACGCATCGCCAGATCGCGCCGCAGCGGTCGTGCAGGAAATCGTTGCGGCGGGCGGCCAGGCTGTGGCGCTGGCGGCCGATGCGGGCAACCCCGAGGCTGTACGTGCAGCCATTGCCGAGGTTGCACAGCGTTTTGGCAAGATCGACATTCTGGTCAACAACGCTGGTATCAGCCTGCTCGGTGCCCCCGAGGACATCGTCTTTGAGGACTTTCAACGCATCCTTGCGGTGAACGTGACCGGCGTCTTCGTAGCCACTCAGCACGCGCTCAAACACATGGGGCAGGGCGGCCGCATCATTCACATCGGCAGCTCGATGGTGCAATACGCTGCGTTCGCTACCGCCTCCGTCTACACCCTGAGCAAAGGTGCGCTGACCGGTTTCAGTCGTGGACTGGTGCGCGACCTGGGGCCGCGCGGCATCACTGTGAACACCGTCCATCCTGGCCCGACCGACAGCGACATGAACCCGGCCGACGGGCCTATTGCGGACTTCCTACGCCCGAACATCGCCATGGGGCGGTACGGAGAGGGCAAGGATGTCGCCAGTGCGGTGGCGTACCTGGCCAGTGCAGAGGCAGGGTTTGTCACCGGCGCAGAATTAATCGTCGACGGCGGCTTCACAGCGTAAGGAGAGCATCATGACTATCAGCATCATTGGTACTGGCTCCATCGGCACCGCCATCGCTCGGTTGCTCGTCAACGCAGGCCTGCCGGTCAGCCTGGCCAACAGCCGTGGGCCGCAGAGCCTTGCCGCTTTGGTCGACGAATTGGGTCCACTCGCACAAGCGGTGACGGCTCGGCAAGCCAGCCAGGCGGACATCGTTTTTCTGGCGGTGAACTGGTCGAAGATCCCCGACGCGGTACGCGATCTCGGGCCTTGGGATGGGCGCATCGTGATCGATGCCAACAACCCGATCGAGGCACCACTGTTCAAGCCGTTCGATCTGGGCGGCCAGCCGTCTTCGCAAGTGGTGGCGCAGATGCTGCCCGGTGCGCACGTGGTCAAGGCCTTCAACCATTTGCTCGCGGCTCTGCTGAGCGATCCCTCCGCCGAGGGCGGCAAGCGTGTGCTGTTTTATTCCGGTGAAGATGCCGCGAGCAAAACCAAGGTTGCAGAGCTGATTGATCAATTGGGTTTTTACGGCATCGATCTCGGCGGTGTGCAGCAGGGAATGCTTGCGCAGTTTCCGGGCGGACCGCTGCCAGCCTTGAACCTGGTCAAACATGGTTAATCGCTGAGCCCGGGCAACCGGGCTTCACACACAAATCGAGGAATCAAAAATGGCTGGCTCAGATTCGCGAAATATCAATGAGGTGGAAAACTACGACGCCTTGCTACGGGCCAATCTGCAGCGGGTGTTCAACCAACGCGATGCACAAAGGCGCTTGGCGGCGGTGCAGGAGCTTTTTGCAGACGCACCGACGATGTATGAACCGACTGGCATCGTCACCGGGCCAGCGGCGATTTCGGCAGTGGCCGGTGCGTTGCTGGATCAGTTCGGGCCGGACTTCGTTTTTGTTCCGGAGGGGCCGGCGGTTGGGCATCATGGCTTGGGTTACCTGCGCTGGCATGCGGGCCCGGGCGATGGGCCAACTGTTGTCAGCGGTGTCGACGTGGCGGAAATCAGCGAAGGGAAAATCGTGCGGTTGTGGGTATTGCTGGATGCCTCAAACTGATGAACGTGAATGTTACGCAGAATCGCTAGCGAGCAGAGGCGCGGCTGTTCTTCACTGATGTCGTTCGCATTTCGCTTTTTTAGATGCTGATACGTAATCACTTGCTTGGCAGAGCGCCGCGCGCATGGGTTTACTGTATAGCGGCTTAATGCCATTATTGTGGGCTATTGGAACGTCTTCACCAATCAAGGAGGAACAAATGGACCAAAAAGATGAAAGCTCATCACGATTCTGGGAGTTCTACGCTCTTAGGTATAGCGTAGGCGCCGTTTTAGGCGGGTTGATTCTGTTTTTGCTCGTTCAACAAAGTCAACCCATTTCAAGTCTTGTGTTCGTTAAAGCTGGAGAACCCATCGATCTCATTCAGGTCGGAATTTTCCTGGCGGCTGGGTTGGTTTTCTCTTATGTGGCGAGTGCACCTATTTTAGTTCTCCACGCTGGCCGGTTCCTTATTCAGCGCTCCACACTCCGATTGCAACGCCCTAGCAAGTCGGTGGTGTGGTTTTTGGGATTGACCTCGATCATTCCAGTTGCATTTCTCTCATTGAGTGCAATGAGTGCCCTGCTGAGAATTTGGTTTGCTGTCGTGATTTTTCTGGCAGTGGCTGTGGTTTTGGCGCAGTTCTTTATAATAGTCAAATGTCTTTTGCGAAGCTCAGACCTGTACGCCTTTTATGAAAAACTGGCGGACAAGCGATCGAGCGCGAAAGGGGGTATCGTGGACTCATATAGACATCTGCGGGAGCATGGTAACGCGTTTGGAATTCTGTTCTTTCAAGTCGTTTTGGGGTTATTTTTGTTCGCTGCAACTATGTTTTCATCATATTCAAGCTCTTTTCAGAGCCAAAGTCCGCTGGAAGTTGCTGTGGTTCTGGTCCTTGTCGTGCTCACTTGGATCCTGCCTGCGGCGTTGGTGTGGTTGATTGCATGCATGATTGAAAAGGAGTTTGTCGAGTCCTGATATTTACTCGATAACGATTTGATCGAAGGGCGGATATTTCATCAGTCCGCTCCCGATTTTATATGCGTTTGGATTTTGATATTTGACGTTATTTCCCAGCTCGTCAAACTAGCAAAAGGACTGATGGTAATCGGTGGTCATCGAGTTCTATTCTTTGAGAGAATGGCTGGCTATTTTTAAGGAGGATTCATGTTCTTTGGTCTTGGTCGTAAACCGTTGTTGGATTTCCTGCGCAATCTCACGCCGCAAATAATTATGCTGACAATCGCATTAGTGGCTGGTAGTAAATTAGATCTTGGAAAGTTCGATCTCAGCCTCGCTGGTTTAAAGCGGACGCTACCGTTTGCGATGTGCATGTTGGTTTTCTTTATATCGCTTATTGCGAACTTGTCGACTTTTCTCGAAGAGTCGCTCGAGGAGTTCAAAGGTAACAAAGCAAGCGCTATGGTTGCTACGGAAGACATGCGTGGTGCCAAGCGGATTTGGGCATTGCTAGTCAATGCCTGGTCAAACCATAAGCTTGCGGTGTTTAGAATGGTCTTGGTCATGACCGTTGCGGAGGCGGCGATAAGCGTGGTCTTCATCATGAGTATTCAAAGTGCGGTATTAAGTCCGTTTCTGCACGGATAATTCAAACTGGAAAGTGCATCCGGCGATTTCCGAGTGGCAATCATTGCTGATTGATCTCACGGCGCCGGAAATTGCCCTGAAACCGCACCAAAGCCCGGGCCTTCGCCGGTAACAGTTTCTGACTGGAGAAAATACAAAAAATCTGCCCGCCTCCGACATTCCAATCCTGCAAAGCCCTTTCCAGGATGCGTTCCTGCAGGTAAAGCGGCGCATGCGGAACCGCCAGTAGCGCAACCCCCAACCCCAACCGCTGCTGAAAAACAACCGCTCTAGGTAATGGCTCAAGGCCGCGCGGCCATGTTGTAATGGTTATCTACTGAGGGAAGCTTAAAACCCCAATACGCTTTTAACGAATTTCCTACCACGTTCATGACTGCAGAGATTTTCCATTGCTAAAACAGATTTTGGCACACGCAAAGTTACCGAAAAATAAAACCTTCATCTCAATGCTAAAGGCAGTAATGGCGTTTCTCTCATTGGGTACGGTTCATTACATTGGGTTTCTTATAGAGGTGCCGTTTGAGATAGTATCAGTAGCCTCGCTGAGGTTTGTTACGAGCTTTGTAGCGACATTCACCTTCTATGTGATGTTTTGCTATATGGTTACTAAGGTTTTTTCCTTTGCAATTTCTCAGTTCTACTATTCTGCACTCGCTCCTCTAGCAGCGTTAACAATCGCGGCAAGTAAACGATTTCCCAAATGGTTAGCTAAACCTGCCAAAAAAATGCACAGAGAAACCAATATTGCAGAAAAGCTGATTTACTGGGTCTTCTTTTTTCTGATATTCACTGTCATGTTCAATTTTGCATATCTGGATTTTGATTTTTCAACTGTCGGCCAACTAACATGGATGGGTGTCATTGGTGTGGTTATAGCGTCTATATTGAAGTCCGGTATACTTATTCGCCCTAAAACCCAGATTCAACGAATCCTTGATAAAAAAAGAATCGCTCTTAGAAGGTCGCTAATGCGTGACTACAGTTATTTGCTCGCTGGATCAGTTGTGGCAATTTCTTTTTATACAGGAATGCTGCGATTTGACAAAATGATGACTGAAGACTTGGTTAATTTCGAGAGCGAGAGATTTCGAGGGCAGGTTCATGTGCTTTTGAACGTAAATGACACATACCTGTTGGTCGAAACCGGTTTCAAAAAGCGAATTTTCATATTTCTTACAGAGTCAATGATGATGCGACTTCCAACCGATCATGGTAAATAGTGCCTCATTGGCCCTAACGCTAACGGCCTCTTAATTTACTAGCGAACCGCATTGGTCTCGACTGATAAGGCAGCGCGCTTCCCATGTCCTGAATAGAGTAGTCACTGCTGATGGCTGGTGGTGTGACTGCTCGCTATTATCTGGACGCTTTGCACGCGGGCATTGACATATCGAATAATCTCGATATCCTCGGCGCATGGAACTGATCGAAATCTTCAAAGCCCTCTCGAACCCGACGCGCCTCAAGATCCTTGAAGGCCTGAAGGATCCCGTGAAGAACTTCCCCCCGCAGGATGAGGGTGACGTTCTCGTTGAGGGTGTCTGCGTCAGCAGTATCCAGGAAGGTATCGGCCTGTCGCAGTCGACGGTGTCGAGTTATCTGGCCACTTTGCAGCGGGTGGGGCTGGTGGAAGTGCGGCGCATCGGTCAATGGACCTACTACAAACGCAATGAGGCAGCAATCAGCGCGCTTGCAGAGATCATAGGGAAAGAGCTGTAAATTTTTTTACTCTAGTATATCGAGAAATCTCGATATCCCTCTTTATCGATACGAGGTTTTGCCATGAAAGCGATGATTCTGAAATCCTTCGGCGGTCCTGATTCGTTCGAACTCAGCGAAGTGCCCAAACCGGTTCCGCAAGCGGGCCAAGTGCTGGTCCGAGTGCACGCCACTTCCATCAATCCGCTGGATTACCAGGTTCGGCGCGGTGACTATCCCGACCTGGTGCCGCTGCCAGCCATTACCGGTCACGACGTGTCGGGCGTGGTTGAAGCCATCGGGCCGGGCGTCAGCGCTTTCGCGCCGGGCGACGAAGTCTGGTACACCCCGCAGATATTCGACGGGCAGGGCAGCTATGCCGAGTACCACGTGGCTGCTGAAAGCATCATCGCCAGAAAGCCTGCATCGCTGAGCCACCTTGAGGCGGCCAGTCTGAGTCTGGTCGGCGGTACGGTTTGGGAAGCGCTGACCGTGCGCGCCGTGCTCCGCGTTGGCGAAAGCATTCTGATCCACGGCGGCGCCGGCGGGGTCGGCCATGTGGCGATTCAGGTGGCCAAAGCCATGGGCGCCAGAGTCTTTACGACCGTGCGCGAGGCCAACGCCGATTTCGTCCGCAGCCTGGGCGCTGACGTGGTGATCGATTACACCCAAGAGGACTACGTCGAAGCGATCATGCGCGAAACCGCCGGGCATGGCGTTGATGTGGTGTTCGATACCATCGGCGGCGATACCCTGTCTCGCAGTGCTGACGCGCTCGCCCAGCTTGGCCGCGTGGTCTCGATCGTCGACATCGCGCAGCCACAAAACCTCGTCCAGGCCTGGGGCAAGAACGCCAGCTACCACTTCGTTTTCACCCGGCAGAATCGCGGCAAGCTCGATGAATTGAGCGCGTTGGTCGAGCGCGGCCAGTTGCGGCCCCACGTTGGCACGGTCTATTCCCTCGCCGACATCCCGCTCGCCCACGCTCGACTGGAGAGCGCCAACAACGGTCTGCTGGGAAAAATCGCCATCGCCGTCGAGCCTTCGCTCATCGTCTGAATCCGCTCACTGATTTTGGAGAAACATCATGGTTTACGAGATCGCTGTGCTGCCCGTTCACCCGCATCAGACTGAAGCCTTCCGGCGCGCATTTGCCGAAGTCGAACCGTTGCTGACCCGCGCCAAGGGATACGGCGGCCACTTGCTGGCGCAAGGTATTGAAACTCCCGAGCAGTTCAATCTGATCGTGCGCTGGCAGTCACTTGAGGATCACTCGCCGGGGTTTGAGCAGAGTGAAGACCACCAGCGGTTCATGCTGGGGTTGGAGGATTATTTTTCGGCGGAACCGATGGTGTACCACATTGAGGGTGGTGCTTTTCCGGGTGGCGACTTTGGCGTATCGGACAGCGGAGCCAGCGTAGGCATCTGAGGGAGCGTGTGGCTGTTCGTCACAAGCGGCTGTGGCTGGTCGAGCACTGTTTGTGATGAATTGCCACTTTAATTCCGCTTTGGCCTGTTCGTGGGGCAGGGGTGGCAGGCAAAATGCGCCGTTTTCCATATGTCTCGTACTGCAACTCATCCAAGGAAGGCCACTTGAAAGTCACTCCCCACGCTTCCCTGCGCCCTGAAATCTGGCCAGCCGTTGTTTTATTGGTGCTGGCAAGCCTGATCACTACCGGCTGCACGCGCTCCCATACTCCAAAACCGGTGGAGCGCGATCCTTGTCTGGATGCCGGTCCAGCGCATACAACGGCCTACGCCAAATGCATGAGCGAGCGGGAAGAGCGCCAAGCTGAAGCGCTCAGAATACTGCTCAGTGATGATCCTGCTGACAATCCGCAACAGCAAGTGGCCGTGCCAGGCGACAGCGATTTCCAACCGTCTGATTTTCCTGACGACCCAATGCCAGCGAGTTTTCGCATGCCTTCCGACCTGAATCTCAAGGATACCCGGGCATTTCCTTACAAGGCTCGCATCAGCTGGAAATACGTGTCGGATCGCTTCCTGCCGAGTTCAAAGGAATCCGCGCGGATGATGCAGGTAGACCGCCTGATTAAGGCGGCCGTAACGGCGGATGGGTTCGCAAAGTGGGGGTGCACGGTCACCGGCGGAAAGCGTCAGGTGTGGGTTTTCTACACCCTGGACGACGCGGCCTTTGTCAGCCGTGTGCAGGCAGCTCTGGCGCAGACCGGGCCTTATCCGATCGAGTTCAGCAGCCGTAAACAGACGGATGTGAGTGCTGAGGTGCAGAATGCCGAGCAACCTCGACTCACGCCCAAACGATGCCTGGAGTGAAACAACCCTCGCTGCATAAGCTTCTGAAACGGATTTATCGCCATGCTTGAACGAAACAAACTGGTTCCTGAACTGATGGTCACCGAGCTGTCGAAGAGCTTGGCGTTCTGGGTGAACTGTCTGGGCTTCAAAGTCGCCTATCAACGCCGTGAAGACGGTTTCGCCTACCTCGATCTGAACGGCGCGCAAGTGATGCTGGAGCAATTCGATCCGCAGGCCGGCCAGTGGCTCACCGCGCCTCTGAGCAAGCCTTTTGGGCGCGGCATCAACCTGCAAATAGATGTAGTCGCGGTCGCACCTGTCCTCGAACGACTCGAACAAGCTGGTTTTCCACTCTTTCGAAACTGCCAGGACACCTGGTATCGCGCAGAAAGTGTTGAAACAGGGCAGCGGGAATTCATTGTGCAGGATCCGGACGGTTATCTCGTCAGGCTGGTTGAGCGATTAGGTGAGCGGCCGGTCTGGGCCGCGGAGTAGGTGAGGTCCGCGACACTTCAGCCCTGGATTTTCCTTCCGCGTTAGCCCAGCGCTTTGATGGTAGGCTGCATAACGTCAGCCGTACCTTCTGTACTCCTGAGTTTGCTTTTTTAGCTGTCTGCGCCGGTTCGCCTCATAGCGTTGATGGATTGCCTTTAGGACCACAGCCATGCGCCTGCCAGATTTCATTCTCGAAAACCTAGAGCCGATCCTGCAGGCCTGGGAAGATTTCGCCCGCACCATCGAGACACCAGGTGCGGAACTCGATAACGTCGCACTGCGCGATCACGCCGAGCAGATGTTGCACGCCATCGTCATCGATCTGCGGAGCAAGCAGACCATCAGCGAGCAAATTGCCAAGGCCCAGGGGCATGCGCCGCGCGACGATGAAGAAACGGCTGCGGAAACCCACGCCGTGACGCGGCTGATGGCCGGTTTCACCATTGATCAGATGGTTTCCGAGTATCGCGCGCTGCGCACCAGCGTGCTGAGCCAGTGGCTGCGTCAGGTCAAGGATGGCAAATCGGTGAATGTCGACGACATGACGCGCTTTCACGAAGCCATCGATCAGGCGCTCGCCGAGTCGATTGCCAGCTATTCACGCGCCGTCGAGGCGTCGCGCAATGTGTTTCTGGGGATTCTCGGCCATGACTTGCGCACGCCACTGGGGGCGATTCTGCTTGGTGCGGATATGTTGCGGCGTACAGAAACTGCCGACCCGCGCACCAGCAAGGTGGCCCGGCAGATCTACGCCAGCGTGCAGCGCGCCAGCGAGATCGTTGGCGACCTGCTGGATCTGACGCGCTGCCAGATGGGGCCGGGGATTCCGGTGAAAAAATCCCTGATCGATCTCAGCCCTGTGTGCGAACGGGTGATCGAGGAAATCCGCGCCTTTCATCCGCAGGCCAACGTGCGGTTCGATGCGAAGGAAGCGGTGATGGGAGCCTTCGATGGCGCCAGGATGGAACAGGTCTTTTCCAACATCATCAGCAATGCGGTGACCCACGGCGACAATAAGTTTCCGGTCTCGGTCGAGTTGCAGGTCCGCGAGGATTGCGCGGTGTTCACCGTACATAACGGCGGTGAACCGATCCCGGGGGATGTATTGCCGTTCATCTTCAACCCGATGGGGCGGTTCTCGCAGCGCTCCGTGGTTGATCACGGGCCGGTTGCCGGGCTCGGTCTAGGCCTGTTTATCGCTTCGGAAATCGTCGCCTCGCATGCCGGCTCGATCGAGGTCAGCTCTGACCTGGAAGGCGGAACCGTGTTTCGCGTAAAGCTTCCGGTTAATGCAGAAAGCCCCGTCACCATCTAGGCCAATCGATGGAGGGCCGGCCCCGGCCCTCCAGCCTGATCACTCCTCCATCACCTCAACCAAACCGCGATCCTCACCGAGGAAGCCGCCGCTCTGGTGCTGCCACAGCCGCGCATAGGTGCCGTTCTTCTCCAGCAGTTGCGCGTGGGTGCCTTGTTCGATGATGCGGCCTTCGTCCATGACGATCAGCCGGTCCATCGCTGCAATGGTCGACAAGCGATGAGCAATGGCGATCACGGTTTTGCCCTGCATCATTTCATCGAGGCTTTCCTGGATCGCGACTTCAACCTCGGAATCTAGTGCGCTGGTGGCTTCGTCGAGTAGCAGGATCGGTGCGTTCTTCAGCATCACCCGGGCGATGGCAATGCGCTGGCGCTGGCCGCCGGAGAGCTTGATGCCGCGTTCGCCGACCAGCGTGTCGTAACCGCTGTGGCCCTGCTTGTCGCTCAACTGGCTGATGAAACCATCGGCCTGGGCGTTCACCGCAGCGCGGTGGATGTCTTCGTCGGTGGCGTCCGGGCGTCCGTAGGCGATGTTGTCGCGGATCGAACGGTGCAACAGCGACGTGTCCTGGGTGACCATGCCGATCACGCTGCGCAAGCTGTCCTGGGTGACCTCGGCGATGTTCTGCCCATCGATGCGGATCTCTCCGCGATCAACGTCATAGAAGCGCAGCAGCAGGTTGATCAGCGTCGACTTGCCTGCACCGGAGCGGCCGACCAGGCCGATTTTTTCGCCGGGGCGAATGTGCAGGGTCAAGCCGTCGAGCACTTGGCGTTCGCCGTTGTAGTTGAAGCTGACATTGTCGAAAACCACTTCGCCACCGGCAGGCTCAAGCACCTTGGCATCCGGCGCGTCCTGGACTTTCGGGCCGCTGGTCAGGGTGGCCATGCCGTCCTGCACGGTACCGATGTTTTCGAACAGCGAAGTCATCTGCCACATGATCCAGTGCGACATGCCGTTGATGCGCAACGCCATGGCGGTGATCGCCGCAACAGCGCCGGTGCCGACTTCGCCCTGATGCCACAGCCACAGCGCGTAACCGCCGGCACCGATAATCAACGCGACCACCAGCGCCTGATTGACGATCTCGAACTGGCTGACCAGACGCATCTGGCGGAACCCGGTGAGCTTGAAATCTTCCATCGCCGCACGGGCAAAGTGCGCTTCACGCTTGGAGTGCGAGAACAGTTTGACCGTGGTGATGTTGGTGTAGGCATCGGCAATCCGCCCGGTCATCGACGAGCGCGCATCGGCCTGTTCCTGGCCGACCTTGCCCAGACGCGGCACGAAATACACCATCGCCAGCCCGAACAAAACGATCCACGCCAGGAACGGCAGCATCAACTTCAACGCAAAGCCACCGGCCAGCGCAATGATCGCGATGAAGTACACGCCGATGCCGGGGAGGATTTCGATCAGGGTGAACAGCACCTCGCGCACTGACAGCGCGGTTTGCATGACCTTGGTCGTGACCCGGCCGGAGAACTCGTCGGAGAAAAACGACAAGCTTTGCCGCAGCATCAACCGATGGAAGTCCCAGCGCAGACGCAGCGGCAAATTGATCGCGAGGATCTGGTGCTGAACCATCGTGCGCAGCGCCACCAGCCCGATGCTGACCACCAGCACAATGCCGATGCCCCACAACACGCGGCTTTCCTCATCACCGGCGGCGCCGCCGGATTGCCAGGTCGAGAGCAGGTCCACCACTTGCCCGAGGAACGAAAACAGCCATGCCTCGTAGATCGACACGCTGGCGCTGAGCAGGGCGAAGGCCAGAATGTAGCCGCGCGCGCCCCGGGTGCAGGCCCACAGAAATCGCATCAGGCCGACTGGCGGTGGCGGCGCCTCATCGGGCGGGAAGGGGTCGAGCCTTTCTTCAAACAGGCGAAGCATTGCGGTCTCCGAAGTGATCAGGGTGTGGGGATTCTGCCATCTATCGGCGGCGTTGAGGGTTTCACTGCCATCATCTGGATGAACCCCCGTGCCTTGTCTTGACCGCAGACCGGCGCAGAAGCTCAACACAATCCTGCCAAGCGCAACCTTTCGTCGCTGATCCAGACCTGATGTCGCACGCTCATCAACCTCTTTGAACTCTCGCGCAAGCTGCTCCGTCATCTCCTATGTGGGGGCTCGAGGCAATGTTGCCGTGTAGCTCCGTTTTTGCGTTTTCAGTGAGAAGGCGAGGGGCGACATGAATACTTCAGACAGCAGGTCAGGGTATGAATCAGGTGATCCCAACGGCAAGCCTGAGCAAAGTTTTGATCATTTGAAGGACAACGTCAGCGAAGCACTGGGCGGTGCGCGGCAGCAGGCCGATGCGCAATTCGGCCAGTATCGCGACACGGCGGCCGAGCAGATCGAAGCCTTGGCGCAAGGGGCGAAAAGCTTTGTCTCGGAACTGCAGGACAAGGACACGCTGGGTATGTCCGACTACCTGACCGACATGGCGGATTCCATGACCGGGCTGGCGGGCAATTTGCGCGGCAAGAGTGCCGAACAGTTACTGCACGATGCAGCGGATCTGGCGCGCAGCAATCCGGGATTGTTCATCGCCGGCAGCATTGCCATCGGTTTCGGCCTGTCGCGGTTTCTCAAAGCAGGCACCTCTGCAGCAGCGACGGTCAGTGCCGAACACGATCCAGCGGCGGGCTCCACCTCTACGCCACCGCCAGCCGATTACGGCGCGCAGCGACCCTATGAATCGTCGATGCCGTCGTCGACCCACGCCAATCCGGGACTGGCCACCGGCATCACCCCGACCTCGCCCAGTGACAGCGATCACCCCGCTGATTTTGCCGCGGCTTCCGTACCGCACGCACCCGACGCCAAAGGAGAACTGTGATGAACAGAGATGAATCTGATCTGAGCGGGGCAAGGCCCCTCGGCCAAACGGATGACGCCTCCGTGGTCGGCCTGTTGCGACAACTGTCGCGCGAGGTACCGGCCTTGTTCACCAAGGAACTGGCACTGGCAAAAGCCGAACTGCACAACAGCCTCAGCACGCTGAAGGCGGGCATCGCTGCGGTGGCCGGCGGCGCGATCGTGTTCCTCGCCGGCTTCATCATTCTGCTGATGTCGGCTGTGTACGGCCTGAGCATGTTCATGGCGCCATGGTTGGCCGCGCTGATCGTCGGCGTGGTGGTGATGATCATCGGCTTCGCCATGCTGCAATCCGGGAAAAAGCAATTCGAGCCATCTCACTTCAAACCTGATCGCACCCTCGACGCCTTGAACAAGGATCAGGAAGCGCTGCGGAGGAAAGTCTCATGAAAAGCGAACTGGATATCGAAGCGGAAAAAAGCCCGGAGCAGATCGAGCGCGAAATCGATGCGCAGCGCGCCAGCATCGGCAACATCGTCGATCAACTGGAGAGCAAGTTCACCCCCGGGCAGATGATCGATCAGGCCTGGGGGATGATGCAGAGCAACGGCTCGACGTTCTTCACCAATCTCGGCACCAGCGTGCGCAATAATCCGGTGCCAGCGGTGCTGACTTCCGTGGGCTTGCTCTGGCTGATGATCAGTCAGAATCGCCCACCGGTGCCGCAGCCGACGTATCGCAGCGGGCCGGATCAGGACAAGGCCGGCGAATGGGCCGATGGTTTGGCCGACGGCATCGACAGTGCGCGCGCGCATTTGCACTCGACCTCGGATTCGCTGAAGGAGGGTTACCAGTCACTCAAAGGCAAGGCCAGCCACCTCGGTGAAAACGTCGGTGCGGCGAAGGAAAACCTGAGCCATGCGATGCATGACGCCGGTGACCGGTTGTCGCGCAATTCGCAGGTGCTCGGCCAGCAGTTCAGTCACCTGCTCAAGGAGCAACCGCTGATGGTGGCTGCCGCAGGGGTCGCTTTGGGTGCCTTGCTCGGCGCGGCGTTACCGACCACCTCCACTGAACAGCGCTACATGGGCCGCACCAGCGCTGGCATGGTCGACAAAGCCAAGCAAAAAGCTCAGGAAGGTTATGAAGCCGTGCGTGACACGGTGACCCGAACCACTGAACAAACCGAAGTCGAGACCAAACCGGATCCGGCGCGGCCGTCTTCTTCGGATCTGTCGCAGGGTCTGGGTACATCCTGACGGGGAGAAACGAGGGAGGTCTGCAATGGGCCTCCCTTCGTCGTTGTACGGCGGTGATTCGGTGCGCCGCTGTGGTGAGCCAGCCTGTGAAAACGTAGCCTTGCCCCGGATCATTGTGGGAGCGAGCCTGCTCGCGAAAGCGCTGGTTCAGGCGATGATGAGGTTGAATGTGCCGACGCCTTCGCGGGCAAGCCCGCTCCCACAGGGATTTGGCTTGGATTGAAGAGTTGCGTTTGTCAGCGGTTGTATTTCAGTGCTTCGACAAACGCTGCAAACGCTGCCGAGCCTTGGCGCCGGTTCGGGTAGTACAGGTGATAGCCCTGAAACGTCGGGCACCACTCTTCCAGCACTTCTACCAGTCGCCCGTCGGCCAGATACGGCGCGACCAATTGCTCGGGCACGTACGCCACGCCGATGCCATCCACGGCGGCATTGAGCACGTGCATGATGCTGTTGAACACCAACTGCCCGTCGACCTTCACGCTGAAATCCTGACCCTTGTGCGCAAACTCCCAGGCGTATATCGCGCCGGCCGGTTGGTGGCGGATGTTGATGCAGGTGTGTTCCGTCAACTGATGCGGCGTGGCGGGGGCCGGGTGGCGGGCGAAGTAATCGGGCGAGGCGACCACGGCCAGGCGCCAGTCCGGGCCGATGCGTACGGCGATCATGTCTTTGCTGATTGATTCACCGAGACGAATACCAGCGTCGAAGCGCTCCTTGACAACATTGGTGAAACCATAATCGACGTAAAACTCCAAGGTGATGTCCGGATAGTCCTGCAAAAACTTTGTAAGCATCGGCCGAATGCACAACTCAATCTGATCGTCCGTGCAGGAAATCCGAATGGTGCCGCTGGGCTTGTCGCGCAATTCGCCAAGGGCTTCGAGCTCGGCGCTGATCTGCTCGAACAGCGGCGCAATCGAATGCATCAAGCGCTCGCCAGCCTCGGTCGGCGAGACGTTGCGCGTCGTGCGAGCCAGCAAGCGGATACCCAGACGCTGCTCCAGCGCGCGGACCGTATGACTCAACGCAGAAGGCGTGACGCCGAGGCGAGCAGCGGCTTTGGTGAAGCTTTGATCCTGGGCCACCGCCAGAAAGGCCTGCAGGTCATTGACTTTGGTGTTGCTCATTGCTGAATTTTTCTCAAAAGCACATGAAGATTACCGCTACTAATCAAGTTAAGTCCGATCCGTCAAGCTTTGCAGCCTGAGTAGCGGGGCAGAAGTGCCTCGACCATTTGTTCTTCCAAACAGGTTTTTGCATGACGGCCCAAGCAATCGACAACCCGACAAACCAGCCCATGGGCGTGTCCACTGCCGGCGAGCAACCGGCGTACTGGAGCGGCGTGTTCGCCATGACCCTGTGTGTCTTCGCGCTGATCGCCTCCGAGTTCATGCCGGTCAGTCTGCTCACGCCCATGGCCACGGACTTGCACATCAGCGAAGGCCTGGCCGGCTACGGCATCGCCATCTCCGGCGCGTTCGCGGTGCTGACCAGCCTGACGATCACCAGGCTTGCCGGTTCGATGGATCGCAAGCGCCTGTTGCTGCTGTTGACGGCGCTGATGTGTGCGTCCGGGCTGGTGGTGGGCCTGGCGCCCAACTACACGGTTTACATGATCGGTCGCGCATTGATCGGCGTGGTGATTGGCGGCTTCTGGTCGATGTCGGCAGCGTTGGCCATGCGTCTGGTGCCCTCCGCCAGCGTGCCCAAGGCATTGGCAATTTTTAACGGCGGCAATGCTTTGGCTACGGTGGTCGCGGCGCCGCTGGGCAGTTATCTCGGCAGTGTGATTGGCTGGCGCGGGGCGTTTTTCTGCCTGATACCGGTGGCGTTGATTGCGCTGCTCTGGCAATGGATCAGCTTGCCCGCGCTCCCCGCCGCGCCACGCAAAGCCAGCGCAGCCAACGGCTTTGCGTTGTTCAAAAGCCGCCGGGTGGCATTCGGCATGCTCGGCGCCGGCCTGTTCTTCATGGGCCAGTTTGTGCTGTTCACTTACCTGCGACCGTTTCTGGAAACCGTGACCCGGGTCGATGTTTCGGTGCTGTCGATGATTTTACTGGTCATTGGTGTGGCGGGGTTTATCGGCACCGTGGTCATCGGTTCCGTGTTGAAGAAGGGGCTGTATCGCGTGGTGATCGCCATCCCGCTGTTGATGGCGATGATCGCAGTGGCGCTCGTCGGGCTGGGCAGTTCAGTGGTGGCGGCGTTCGTGTTGCTGAGCCTGTGGGGATTGATCGCCACGGCGGCGCCGGTGGGCTGGTGGTCGTGGCTGGCGCGCACGCTGCCTGACGATGCCGAAGCCGGCGGTGGGCTGATGGTGGCGGTGGTGCAGTTGTCGATCGCTTCGGGGTCGACCGTCGGTGGTCTGCTGTTCGACGGCAGCGGCTATCGGCTGACCTTCTTCGCCAGCGCGGCATTGCTGGTGCTGGCGGCGCTGATGACGTGGCTGACGTCGCGGCAGAAAGCCTGACTCAGCTCTCGGTATTTTCCACTGAAGCCTGCGCGGCTTCGGCTTCCAGCTTCAGGCGATCAGCCTTGCAGATGTATTTGGGCTTTTTCGGCGCCAGTTTGGCGTTGGCCTTTTTGGCTTTTTCCTTGAACAACTGCTGCAGCTTCTTTTGACGATTCATGTTTTTTCGATCGCGGGTGGAGAGGGTGGGAATCCTGACGCAAGGCCGAGTGGTCAGCAAGGAGAAATCCACTAAGCTGAGCACATTCCCCCCAACTCAAGCCCCCCCAAACCGAAGGAATCGCACATGAGAAAAGCTCGCAGATTGATTGTCGCGCTGTCTTGCCTCGCGCTTGTAGTCGGCAGCACGACGGCACTGGCCGACCCCGGCAATGGCAAGGGCCAGGGCGGCCAGGGCAACGGCAAGGGCAAACCGCAGAACATGCAGGATCATGGTAAACAGGGTGGGGGCGGTCAGGGCAATGGCAATAAAGGCCAGCAACACTCTGGCAATGGCGGCGGTGCTCCGAGCATTGATCGCGGCAATATTCTCGGCATCGTCGACGGCTATCGCGGCGAATACTGGAATCCGGGGCCAGCGCTGCCGCCTGGCGTTCAGAAGAATTTGGCGCGGGGCAAACCGCTGCCACCAGGCATCGCCAAGAAGCTGGACGGGCGTCTGCTCGGCCATTTGCCTCATTACGACGGCTACGAATGGCAACAGGTTGGCACCGACCTGATCCTCGTCGCGCTGGCTACCGGGCTGATCTACGAGGTGCTCAACGGCGCGTTCGATTGATTCTGCAAAGAGGAGTGGCAGCACCTGCCGCTCCTTTTTTATTCATGCATAGCTGCATCAGATGCAGCAATGAACTGCATTCAGGTTGGGTTGTTCGTTGAATGCTGAGCTTTCAGACTGAGCTCAACGGCTAACGAATGAATGGAGATGACCATGGCCAATGCAATCCGCTTCACCGCAACCGGCGCACCGGATGTCCTGCAATTGCACACTGTCAGCGAACAGACCCCCGGGGCTGGCGAGGTCTGGCTGGAGCAAGCGGCGGTGGGCGTCAATTACCTCGATGTCAGCCAGCGCAAAGGTGCAGTGCCGGTGGCGTTGCCTTCGGGGTTGGGTCTGGAAGGCGCGGGCCGGGTGGCGGCGGTCGGTGCCGGTGTGAGCAATGTGCGCGTCGGTGATCGGGTCGCTTACGCCACCGGGCCCCTGGGCGGTTACGCCTCGGCGCGGCTGTTTCCGGCAGAGCGCCTGGTGAAGATCCCCGATGAGTTGTCGTTCGAAGATGCGGCGGCGGTGTTGTTCAAAGGCATCACCGCGCAGTATCTGCTGAAGGCGACTTATCCGGTCGGGCCGGGCACGACGATGCTGCTTTACGGCGTCGCGGGTGGTCTGGGGGAAATCATGGTGCCATGGGCCAAACACCTTGGCGCGACGGTGATCGGCGTTGTGTCGAAGCAGGCCAGTGTCGACAAGGCGCGCGCCTCGGGCTGTGACGAAGTGCTGGTGTTCAATGCCGAGACCCTCGCCGCCGACGTGTTGCGTATCACCGAGGGGCGCAAGGTCGATGTGGTGTATGACCCGATTGGTCGGGTGTCTTTTCAGGCCTCGCTGGACAGCTTGCGCCCACGCGGATTGATGGTCTCGTTCGGCGCGCAGACCGGCGCGCCGGCAGCGGTGGAAATGGCCACGCTGAACGCCAAGGGCTCGCTGTTCCTGACCCGTCCATCGCTGGCCGCGCACACCGCCACGACAGCCGAGTATCAGGAGCGCGCACAAGATGTGCTGGCTGCGGTGGCCGCCGGTATCATCACGCCGCAAATTCGCGCGCGGTATTCATTGGCCGACGCGGCACAAGCGCATGCCGATCTTGAATCGGGCAGATCATCAGGGGCGATCATTTTAAAACCATGAATCTGGATGTTCTGAGCAACCCGCACAGCGATGAAATCGCTGCTTTCCTGGCCGTCGCCGCGCAAGGCTCGTTTGTCGCGGCGGGGCGTTTGTTGCAGCGCCATCCGACCATTGTTTCCAAGCGCCTGGCGGCGATGGAGAAGCGACTGGGCGTGCGGTTGGTGGAACGCTCGACGCGACACGTGCGTATCACCGAGACCGGCCTGCAACTTGAACAACGCTTGCGCGCGGCCGTCGAGTTGATGAACGAAGCGCAGCAACAAGCGGTGCAGGGCGCCAGCGAAGTACGCGGCACCTTGCGCCTGGCGTTGCCGGCGGCGATGGGGCGCTTGTGGCTGGGGCCGCTGCTGCCCGAATTTCTCAAGGCCCATCCGCAGGTTTCGCTGGTGGCCGATTACAGCGAAGGTCTGGTCGACATCATCGAGCAGGGCTTCGACGCGGCTATTCGCATCGGCGAGCTGGACGATAATCGGCTGATCGCGAAAAAGCTCAGCGACCATCGACGGATTCTCTGCGCATCGCCGGCCTACATCGAGGCCCATGGCATGCCGCAAACCCCGCAGGACCTGCTTCAGCACAATTGCCTGCGCTTCAGCGGGCTGGCGTCGTTCCCGCTGTGGCGCCTGCATCGGGGCAAGGAGGTGCAGGCCATCACGCCCCACGGCAACCTGACCGCCAGCGACAGCGAATCCCTGCTCGCCGCCGCCCGCGCCGACGCCGGCATACTCGGTGCCGGCGACTGGCTGATGAGCCGCGATCTGGCGGCAGGTCGGTTGATTCACGTGCTGCCCGACTGGCATCTGGATTCGGCGGGCGGCGTTTATCTGGTCAGGCCGTCATCGCGGTTTCCAGCGGCGGCGGTGGTGGCGTTCAAGGAGTGGATTGAATCCAAATTCGATCCGGCGCCACCTTGGGCGGTTTGATCACAACCTGCATCAAGACCGACACTGACCCTGTGGGAGCGAGCCTGCTCGCGAAAGCGCAGTGTCAGTCATGGATGATCTGGCTGACCTGACGCCTTCGCGAGCAGGCTCGCTCCCACAGCTTTCGTGGCTTGCTCAGGAATTGCCGAACATACGTATATCCAATGTGGGAGCGTGGGCCAGTTTGGGCGCACAAAAAAAGCCCGGCATTGCCGCCGGGCTTCGGTGTCTTCAACACTTCAAGCGGCGATTTTGTTGGCCGCCATTTCCTTTTTGTGGCTCGCCTTCATGGCTTCCATTTGCGCGCCCAGTTCCTCGAGCTTGGCCTTGCCCAGAAGCTTCTGCGCTGTCGGGAACATTTCCTCTTCTTCCTCCTCGATGTGGTGCTCCAGCAGTTCCTTGACCACTTTGACCCGACCGGCAAATTCCGGGCTGCCCGGATCGGTTTCCTTCAAATCAGGCAGCACCAGCGAATCCACGGTGCGGTGCTCTTCCTTGGCTTCGTAGTACATGATGTCTTCTTCCTTGCTACCGGCTTCCTTGAACGCAGGGTAGAGAATCTCTTCTTCGAGGCGGGTGTGGATGGTGATTTCCATTTCCAGTTTGCCCAGCAACTCGACGCGTTTTTTCAGCGCGCGGTCGGTGGATTCACTCAGTTGGCTGAGGATGGCTTTGACTTTTTCATGGTCGGCTTTGAGAAGGTCGATGGCATTCATTTTTTGAGGCCTCTGCTTTTCACGGATTGAACACAGCGTTCTTTTTCGCGCTGCTGTGTATTCAGGAAGAGGCTATCGCAGGACTCATGCCAACTCGCCGATCAAGCGCAACCCTTCTAAATCAAGGGCTGGCATCGAAGCAGGCACAATGCTTTCGTGCAGCCTGCAAGAAATCCGCGTGGCGGGCATTGCATATAACAAGCCCGGCAAAAGCCGGGCTGTGGTGATACTTGAGACGGGCCTGCGCCCGTGGGTCACCGGTTAGCCTGGGAAGGCGAAATGCGACCGACATGCTTGGGTCCCGCCAGTGCCCAGGCGATCAGGCCGAACAGCGGCACGAACACGATCAGCACGATCCACACGCCTTTACTACTGGATTTCCCTTCGCTTTTACGCACCCGATTGATGGCCCAAAGCTCGATCAGCACAAGAATGACCGCCAATACGATCCAAACGGTTTCGATTTGCATAGGCTTAGCTCCTGATGGTCTGTGCGTTAGGCGACGAGAGGGGCGTTGGGTTCATTCTTTTTGCCTGGGACAAGCGGACGGGGTGATACCCGGTTGCAAAATAAATGTCTGGTCGCCGCTGCGCCCTATATCCTCTGCGCCACACGTTTAGGCTGGAACAGGGATAGGGCAATGGCATTCAGGGTGATGGTCGTCGGTGGTTACGGCAATTTCGGCAGCATCGTTTGTCGGCATCTGGCGCTCATGCCAGAGATTGAACTGCTGTTGTCGGGCCGCGATGCACGCAAGTTGCAAATCAAGGTCGCTGAGCTGCAAGCGCAATCAGGCCGTCCGTGCGATGGCTGGTGCGGCGATGCGCTGGGCGCGGATTTTCAGGCGGCGTTGCGTGAGTTCAATGTTCAGTTGGTGGTGCACACCGGCGGGCCGTTTCAGGGGCAATCCTACGCAGTTGCTGAAAGCTGCATCGGCGCCGGTGTGAATTATTGCGATCTGGCTGACTGCCGCACCTTCGTCAACGGCATTGATGTGCTCGACGCCCGCGCCAGGGAGGCTGGTGTGGCCGTGCTCAGCGGTTGCAGTTCGGTGCCGACCTTGTCTTCGGCGATCATCGATCAGCAGCGCCCACGTTTTGCGCGAATCGACTCGATCGAGCATGGCATTTCTTCCTCGGCAAAAATGCCGGGGCTGTCCACGGTCGAAGGCGTGCTCGCTTATGCCGGCAAACCGATCAGGCAGTTGAAAAACGGCCAGGTTCACGAAGTATTGGGTTGGCTCGATCTGACCCTGCGCAGCATGCCGCAACTGGGCACGCGGGTGCTGGCCAATGTCGATGTGCCGGACATGGATATTTTCGCTCGCCGCTATGGCGCACAGACGCTGCGCTTCAAGGCTGGCGCCGGCCTGAAGCTCGGCGGCGTCGCCAATGCCTTGCTGGCGCAAGCCTTGCGCTTCGGTCTGGTGCGCGATCATGTGCGCTGGGCGGCGCGCCTGCATCGCCTGGGTACGTGGTTCGAACGTTTCGGTGATGGCAAGAGCGCGATGTACATCGATGTTCGCGGCATCGGTGTCGAAGGCCAGCCGCTGAGCATGACCGCGCAACTCACCGCACTGAATGACAAAGGCCCGGAAATCCCCAGCTGCGCCGCCGTCGCCCTGGCAATCAAAATGGCGCGGGGTTATGCACCGCAACCTGGTGCGCGGCCGTGTGTTGGCGAAATCAGCGTCGATGAATATCTGGCGGCGATCAACGATCCGGCCAACTTGAGCCTGTCGGTTCAATTCTCCGATGGACAGCGTTGAGATGGTCTATCTCTGCCTGAAGTACCTGCATGTAATCGCGGCGATTTTCCTCTTCGGTTTCGGCATGGGTTCCTACCTCTACCTGATCGCCGCCAGCCGCAGCGGCAACCCGCAAGTGATCGCCCATGTCGCAAGGATGGTGGTGCGTTTCGATACGTGGATCACCACGCCGGCAGGGATTGTTCAGGTCATTACCGGCTATCTGCTGATGCGGCTTTCCGGGCTTTCGATGAGCAGTGAGTGGCTGCTGACGTCGCTGATCATTTTCTTCTGCATAGGCGCACTGTGGCTGCCTGTACTGGTATTGCAAAAGCGTCTGCAGAAGATGGCGCTGAGCGCGGGCGAGGGCGGCCTGCCTCTGGATGATCGCTTTGCAAGCACTTACCGCTGGTGGTTCTGGATGGGCATCGCCGGGTTCGCCGGGATGTTTGTCATCGTGCTGATGATGGTGACGAAGATGACACCGGTGCAACTGGTCGGGTTAACCGTGGGCTTTTAGAAAGCGGCTTTCATGATCCGCTGTTGGCAGCAGGCAAGTGTCGTACTTGCCGAACAGCCGATAGCGGTTCAGCGCGATTCGATCGTAAGCCCAGTCACGCAGGCGGCGCGGGAAAATCCGCAGCAGTTTCAGCGGCTGCCAGCGCATCGGCAGTTGCCCGACCACTGCAAGGAATGCATCTGATCGCTCCCAATAATTGCGGTCGCGGATCACCGCCATGGTGTCGAACTCATCCAGGGGCAAGCCGGCCCACGCCAGCAAGGCCTGGCCTTCGGGCGATTGCACGGTCGCCAGACGCACATGGCGCTGATGGTCATGGCGAATCAGGAAGCGCGCCCAGCCGTTGCACAGTTTGCACACGCCGTCGAACAGCACCACGGTTTCGCCTGGCTTGAGCAATGGCGCGGGGGTGGGGCGGGTTTTCATGGCAGGCATCGGCGGATGTCCTTGGCGGCGGTTGTCGCGATCATAACCTCGATCATTGGCCTACAGGAGTGGATCGCGGCGGTATTGGCCCGGCGATATGCCGTGCACGCGGCGGAAGGCCGCGCCAAACGCCGCGTCGGACAGGTAGCCCAGTGAAGCAGCAATGGTCGCCACAGTGTCCCGGCCATTGCGCAAGCGAAACGCGGCCACGCGCATCCGCCAGCGCGTGGCATATTCGACCGGCGCTACACCCATGCAAGTTTTGAATAACGCGGCGAAACCGGAGCGCGACATGCAGGCAATCTCGGCCATTTGCGTCAGGCGCCAAGGTTTTTCCGGGGCAGCGTGAACGGCGCGCAAGACGCCGGCAATCGCCGGTTCCCGCAGTCCGCCCAGCCAAGACAATTGTTCGGCATCCGCGCTGTTGATGTGATGGCGCAGCGCATGGATGAAGATCAGCCGCAGCAGGTCGTTGCACATCGCCTGCGAGCCGGCCTGGTGTGATGGCCACTCGCGCTCCAGTTCATCCAGCAGCCAACCGAACGACGAGGCACCTGTGGCCTCGGCGCGAATGATCAGCGAGGTCGGCAGCACGTCGAGCAGTTCGGTTGCGCCGGGTCCCGATAGCGACACGCTGCCGCCCAGCAGCTCGACTTCCTCGCCGACGCCAAACGTCGCCGAGACGCCGTCATGGGCAAAAACATCCGCTGCATTCACCGCCTCGACGTCGGCGCCGCTGGCCAGAATGAACGGCGTGCGCGACACCACAAAGCAGTCGCCGGCCCGCAGCAACTGCGCCGGCAAGCCCTGCATGCGCAACCAGCATTCGCCTCGTCGCACCACGTTGAATTTCAGTTCGATGGGTTGAAATCGCAGCGCCCAGACGCCTCCCGCTTGCAAGCGAACCGAGCAGGCTGCTTGCAACTCGGAGAGTGCCAATACGGCAGAAAGCGGATCGCCAGCAGGATTTTGGATGATCACGACAGAAACCTGGATTTATCAGACTGGTTTGTCCCGAGAGCTTAGCCAAGAATGAAGGCCGTCGATAGCTCACTCAGGATTAAGGCTCATGGCTACGCTCCAACAACCTGTGCAATCACCGTTCAACGCCGCGAGCACAGCGGCTGAAGTCATGGCCGGCATCGATCTGCGCGGGCAGCTCGCGGTGGTCACCGGCGGCTATTCCGGCCTGGGTCTGCTGACGGTGAAAAGCCTCGCGGCGGCAGGAGCGCAGGTCATTGTGCCGGCCAGAGATACGGAGCGGGCAGAGGTGGCATTGGCGGGTGTTGACGGTGTCCGCGTGCTGCCCATGGACCTCATGCAGGCTGAATCGGTGGCGGCGTTCAGCCACAGCGTGGTCAGCGCGGGTCAGCGAGTGTCATTACTGATCAACTGCGCCGGAGTCATGGCCGCGCCGTTGCTGCGCGATGCCGATGGCCATGAAAGCCAGTTCGCGACCAATCACTTGGGCCACTATCGCCTGACCTGCGGCCTTTGGCCGGCGCTGGTCAAAGCTGGACAGGCGCGGGTGCTGTCAGTGTCATCGCGCGGGCACCAGATTGCCGGGATCGACTTTGACGACATTGATTTCCTGCAACGGCCGTATGACAAATGGGTCGCGTATGGTCAGTCGAAAACGGCCAATGCCTTGTTCGCCATGGCGCTCGATCGTCGCGGGCGCAGTCATGGCGTTCGTGCGTTCTCATTGCATCCGGGGCAGATTCTGACGGATCTGGCACGGCACTTGAGCACGGCGGAACTCGCCGCATTCGACGCCCTAGATGAACACGGTCGACCACGGTTGGATGCCCACAACGGTCTGAAAACGCTGGAGCAGGGCGCCGCGACGGGATTGTGGTGTGCGACCAGTGCATTGCTTGCGGATTTGGGTGGCGTGTATTGCGAAGACTGCAATGTTGCGCCGATCAATCAACCTGAAGCGGGCCGCAAGGGCGTTGCGCAATGGGCGGCGGATGCTGAGCTGGCTGAGCGACTTTGGGCGGTTTCGGAGCAATGGACGGGGCTCACGGTGGCATAAATCGAGTCAAAGGACAAAAGCCCCTCACCCTAACCCTCTCCCGAAGGCAGAGGGGACTGACCGGGGTGTTTAGTAGAAATTCGCCGACCTGAAATACCGGGTCGAACTCAGTTCTTGAACAGCACCCAAATCGGCTCCCTCTCCCTCGGAGGACTGGGGTGAGGGGCTGCTCGATAGAGTTACTCCCCCAGCCTCGCCCAGAATTCCTCCGCCGACGGACTGATCGGTGCGGTCGGGCGAGTCAGGTGTATTTCCAGTGGTATATCCCAACTTTCATCCAGTGCCCTGACCAGACGCCCGTCAGCCATTTCCTGTTC
Source organism: Pseudomonas sp. 1L-E-NC-VB-C3 (assembly GCF_057291535.1). NCBI lineage: Bacteria > Pseudomonadati > Pseudomonadota > Gammaproteobacteria > Pseudomonadales > Pseudomonadaceae > Pseudomonas > Pseudomonas sp. 1L-E-NC-VB-C3. Next base: position 126,687 of record NZ_JBXAWD010000009.1, read on the forward strand.
GGTCAGGCTTTTCGGCAGCCAGGCGACGCCTTTGCTTTCCAGCGCCATCGACATCAGCACTGCCGCCAGATGGCTGCTGAACAGCGGTTTCAAATGCAGATAATCGGCCTTGCCGTGTAGCCTGTGGGCGACGATTCGGCCCAGGCCGGATTCGTGGGTGTAGGCCAGATAGGGCAGGGTTTCAGGCGACGTGCCGAACTGGGCTGAAGCACTCGCCAGCGGCACAAGTACGTCCTCGCCGACCTTCTTGCCAATGAACTGATCAGGCGCCAGTAATGGCGGAACGTCGGGGTGGCGATGGCATAGCAGGAACTGCACCTGGCCATGAATCAGCATCTGTTCGCACACGGCCATGCTGTCGGAATGCAGGCGAACCGCATCGATCGGCGCGCCACTTTCGGCACTGCGCAACCAGCGCGGGAAGAAGGTGAATGACAGCGAGTGAGTGGCAGCGAACTGCAAGGTTTTCGCCGCCATGCCGGCCACTTCCTGAGCCTCGGAGCGCATGCGGTACAGGCGTCTGGCCGCTTCCTGAGCGCTGGGCAAAATCTGCCTGCCGGCCTCGGTCAGCGTCGCGCCCTGCGGAGTGCGCACGAACAATTCCACGCCCATCCAGTTCTCCAGCGAGCGCACTCGGCGACTGAACGCCGGCTGCGTCACATGGCGCGCTTCGGCGGCCCGGACAAAGCTGCCGTATTCGGCCAGCGCTGAAAAATCCTCAAGCCAAACCAGTTCCAAGGGCAATGCCTCCTGTGCATAGGGCGCGGCATTAATAGCATTGGGCGGGTGTCGTCGCAACGCATAACGTTGGCCCACCACAACAAGAGGAACCCGTCATGCGTATCGTCGATATCCGTGAAAAAACCGTCTCCATCGCTTCCCCGATCGCCAATGCCTACATCGACTTTTCGAAGATGACCTGCTCGGTCGTCGCGGTCATTACCGACGTGATTCGCGATGGTAAGCCGGTCATCGGTTACGGTTTCAACTCTAACGGTCGCTACGGTCAGGGCGCGTTGATGCGCGATCGTTTTCTGGCGCGGATCACCGAGGCCGACCCGCAAACCCTGATCGATCACGAGAACAATAACCTCGATCCGTTCGCCATCTGGAAAACCCTGATGACCAACGAAAAACCGGGCGGGCATGGCGAGCGTTCGGTAGCGGTCGGCACCATCGATATGGCGGTGTGGGACGCGGTGGCGAAGATCGAAGGCAAGCCGCTGTATCGCCTGCTCGCCGATCGTTATCGCAACGGCGTCGCCGATGACAAAGTCTGGGTGTATGCGGCGGGTGGCTATTACTACCCGGGCAAGGACCAGACCAAGCTCAAGGCCGAAATGCAGAGCTATCTGGATCGTGGCTATGACGTGGTCAAGATGAAGATTGGCGCGGTGCCGCTGGACGAAGATATCCGCCGCATTGAGGCGGTGCTCGAAGTGGTGGGCGACGGCCAGCGCCTGGCGGTCGATGCCAACGGCCGCTTCGATCTGCAGACCGGTATCGCGTACGCCGAAGCGATCAAGAAGTACAACCTGTTCTGGTACGAAGAAGTCGGCGACCCGCTGGATTATGCGCTCCAGGCCGAGCTGGCCAATCACTACGAACTGCCGATGGCCACTGGGGAAAACCTGTTCTCTCACCAGGACGCCCGCAACCTGTTGCGCCACGGCGGCATGCGCCCTGACCGCGATTACCTGCAATTCGACTGTGCGCTGTCCTACGGTCTCGTCGAGTACATGCGCACTCTGAAAGTGATGGAAGAGCTGGGTTGGTCTTCGCGCCGCGTGGTGCCACATGGCGGTCACCAGATGTCGCTGAACATCGCCGCTGGTCTGCACCTGGGCGGCAACGAATCGTACCCGGACGTGTTCCAGCCCTTCGGCGGGTTTGCCGATGGCATCCGCGTAGAAAACGGCTACGTCGGGCTGCCGGAAATTCCGGGCGTCGGCTTCGAAGCCAAATCTGCGCTCTATGCCGTCATGCGCGAACTGGGCGAGGGCTGATTCGGTTTTATCTGCGGCCTCGATTTCCGAGGCCGCACCTTCAGGCGTCATCCTCGACGCCAAAGCCACATGCCCACCACAACAATAAAATGAGGTGCTTCCGTGGAAACTTCAAAATCACGCTGGTACAGCCAGCTCTATGTGCAAGTGCTGATCGGCATCGTCATCGGCGCTGCCATCGGTTACTTCGTGCCGGACATCGGCGCCAAGCTGCAGCCGTTTGCCGACGGTTTCATCAAACTGATCAAGATGCTCCTGGCGCCGATCATTTTCGGCACGGTGGTGGTCGGTATCGCCAAGATGGGCAGCATCAAGGAGGTCGGACGGATCGGTGTGAAAGCGCTGATCTACTTCGAGATTCTTTCCACCATCGCACTGGTGGTCGGCCTGATCGTAGTCAACGTGGTCAAGCCCGGTGCCGGCATGAACATCAACGCCGGCACCCTCGATGGCAGCGCTGTCAACAAATACAGCCAGGCGGCGAGCGAGCAGGGCGGCCTCGTCGAATTCTTCCTCAATATCATTCCGCACACATTCCTCGGCGCTTTCTCCAATGGCGTCATGCTGCAAGTGATTCTGTTGTCGGTGCTGATGGGCGTCGCCTTGGTGCAAATGGGCGAAACCAGCAAACCGCTGATCAACACCATCGATCTGTTCCTGCAAGGTCTGTTCAAGATCGTGGCGATGGTCATGCGCCTGGCGCCGCTCGGTGCCGGAGCTGGCATGGCGTTCACCATCGGCAAATATGGGATCGGCACGTTGCTGTCGCTGGGGCAGTTGCTGGTCGCGCTGTACATCACCACGCTGATTTTCATCGTCGTTGTATTGGGCGCGGTGGCGCGATGGTCGGGCATGCCGCTGATGCAGTTTCTGCGTTATTTCAAGGATGAAATCCTGATCACCCTGGGCACCTGTTCGACCGAAGCGGTGCTGCCGCGAATGATGGTCAAACTGGAAAAGCTCGGCTGCAAGAAATCCGTGGTCGGCATGGTCCTGCCGACGGGCTACACCTTCAACGCAGACGGCACCTGCATCTACCTGACCATGGCGGCGATCTTCATCGCCCAGGCGACCAACACGCCGCTGACCTTCATGGATCAGATGATTCTGCTTGGCGTGTTCCTGCTGACCTCCAAGGGCTCGGCCGGTGTGGCGGGGGCAGGATTCGTGACCTTGGCGGCCACGCTCACCACCATTCACTCCATACCTCTGGTGGGCCTGGTGTTGCTGTTGGGCATCGACCGCTTCCTCAACGAGGCGCGAGCGGTGACCAACCTGATCGGCAACGGCATCGGCACCATTGCCATTGCCAAATGGGACAACTCCTTCGATGTAGAGGCGTGCGAGCGGGAAATCGCCGCCATGAAGCAGGACAAGGCAGCGCGCAAGTCGCTGCTTGTGCATAAGTGATTCGGGCAACGTGAGCGCTTGATTGGCCTGCCGACGCGTACAGGTTTCAAGTCAGTTCAAAGGTTATGGACTGGGGGCGGGACGATGAGAATTGGCGCACTGACGAAAACCAGTCGGTGCTGGCACGCCACCAATCCCCAGCCATGCCAAAAAACCTGTGGGAGCGAGCTTGCTCGCGAAGGGGCCAGAACGGTCAACACGGATGGCGACCGGCAGAGCGCTTTCGCGAGCAAGCCAGTTTCCACAGTAGGTTGCGCGATTGCTGTCACAACAGTTGGCGATGTTCTTTCGCACCGGACAGTACAAGCAGTGGATTGCAAAACGTTCGCTATGAACCGTCAGGCCGGACCTGAACCCTCTACGTACGTCTGGATGACCTCATCCCAAGGCGGCGTTGCAGGGAACAACTCAAGCAAAAACGCCGTGAACGCTTTGACATTCGGGCTACCGCGACGGCTCTCCGGCCACAACGCGGTAATGGCGAAGCGTTCGACGGTGAACTGTGGCAGCACCGGGACCAGTTCGCCCCGACGAACATACGCCGCCGCTACGTAGTGCGGCGAAATACCGATGCCGCCGCCGGCAGCCAGCACCGCCGCGACCGCATCGCTGGCATCAACGGTGAAGGCCGCGTCGGGTGCCAGTTCCAACTGTCTGTCACCGGCTAGATACGGCCAGCGCAAACTCTGCCCGGTGCTTTGATAGCGGAAATTCACGCACTCATGCTCGGCGAGATCCTCGGCCGTAAGCGGAGTACCCTTGCGCTGCAGATAGTCCGGTGATGCGAACGCACCGATTCGATGCGGGCCCAGCGGGCGAGAAATCAGTCGCGAATCCGCAAGATTGCCAACCCGAACCGCGACGTCGATGCCTTGTTCGATGAGGTCGGCATACTGATCGCCGAGTCGTAGATCGATCGTCACCTTTGGATATTGCTCGCGAAATCTCGGCAGGGCCGGCGCGAGGATATTCAGTCCAATCGGCAACGGCGCGGTGACCTTCAATACGCCCGATGGCTCAGCGCGTGAAGCAACGGCGGCCTGATCGATGTCTTCGACTTCGCGCAGAATCCGCAGCGCCCGTTCGTATAGATCACGGCCCTCCGGGGTGAGTACCAGCGAGCGCGTGGTGCGAGTAAACAGCATCAGGCCGAAATGCTCTTCGAGCCGTTGCACGCTTTTGCTGATGGCCGACGGCGACACCGACAGTGCCCGAGCGGCAGCCGTGTAGCTGCCCAGCGAAGCCGCTCGTGCAAAGGCGATGAGCCCGGTTAAACGATCCAATCCAATTTGTGCCTTCATGGCACTAGTAAAGCGACTTCTGGCCCAATTATCAATGTGGCTTCCAAAACGTAGTCTTTGCCCATCGAACGCCATTCAGGTGTTCCAGACGGAGACTCAGCATGAACATCAGCCAAACCCTGCCTTCCACACTCACCGACAAAACCGTGGTCATTTTCGGCGGCACCTCCGGCATCGGCCTGGCCGCTGCGGTGCAAGCGAAAGCCGCTGGCGCCAAGGTCATCGTCATCGGCTCGAACGCTGCACGTGCCGAGCAGGCCGCCAGCGAGCACGGGCTCGATGGCTGGCGCGCGGCCGACGTGACCGATAGCCAGGCTCTCGATACTGCACTGGCCGATATCCTTCAGGTCGATCACCTCGTTCTGCTCGCCGGCACGTTTGTCGCTGGCACCGTGCGCGCGGCTGATCTCGATTATCTGCACCGCGCGTTCGACGAACGCATCTGGGCATCGATCAATGCGATTCGGGTCCTTGGCGACAGGCTGGCAAAAGACGGCTCGATCACGTTTATCTCCGGTTCTCTCGCTGATCGCCCGAATGCCTACGGCACCGCCGTACTCGCCGCCGCCTCGGCAGCCATGGAAGCACTGGCTCGCGGTCTGGCCCTTGAGTTGGCACCGGTGCGAGTCAACACGCTTTCGCCCGGCCCGATCAACACCCCGATTCTGGGCAAGGCACTGGGCGAGGGGCGGGATGCATTTGTCGCTTCTCTTGAGCAGGTGCTGCCCCTGCATCGCCTCGGCACAGCTGCAGAAGCGGGCGCGGCAGTGGTTTTCCTGATGAGCAACACCTTCATGAACGGCGCCGTGCTCAACATCGACGGCGGCGCACGCCTGGTTTGATCCTGCCCACCTTTTTGAGAGCCTGAACATGACATCGTTATTTGATTCCGTGCGCCTCGGCGCGCTCGATTTGCCCAACCGCATCCTGATGGCACCGATGACCCGCGCGCGCGGCACTCGCGAGCACGTCCCGACCGAGATGATGGTCGAGTATTACCGCCAGCGCGCCAGTGCCGGCCTGATCATTTCCGAAGCGATCGGCATCAGCCAGCAAGGTCTGGGCTGGCCGTATGCGACAGGCATTTGGTCGGCCGAACAGGTCGCCGGCTGGCGCAAGGTCACCGATGCCGTGCATGGCGCTGGCGGCCGGATCATCGCGCAGCTCTGGCACATGGGCCGGGTCGTGCACCCGAGTTTCCTTGGCGGCGGCCAGCCGGTTTCCGCATCGGTCACCACCGCGCCGGGACAGGCGCATACGTACGCCGGCAAGCAGCCGTATACACCGGCGCGTGCGTTGCCGCTGGAAGAAATTCCCGCACTGCTGGAAGACTTTCGTCAGGCCACTCGCAACGCAATCGAGGCGGGTTTCGATGGCGTGCAGATCCACGCCGCCAACGGCTATCTGCTCGACCAGTTCCTGCGCGACAGCGACAATTTTCGCACCGATGCGTACGGCGGCTCGATCAACAACCGTATCCGCTTGCTCAAGGAAGTGACCGAGGCGGTGGCCGAAGTCATCGGCGCCGACCGCACTGGCGTGCGCTTGACTCCAAGCAGCTACGAGCAGGGCATCCGCGACAGCGATCCCGAAGCGCTGTTCATCCGCGCCGCCGAAGTGCTGTCAGCGATTGGCATCGCTCATCTGGAAGTCCGCGAACCACCGCTGGACGGCACCTTCGGCAAGTCCGAACGCCCGCCACTGGCCGGGATGATTCGCGACGTGTTCAAAGGCGTGCTGATCCTCAATTCGGACTACGGTTTCGCCAGGGCACAAGCGCAACTGGATGCCGGGCTCGCCGATGCGATTGCGTTTGGACGGCCGTTTATAGCCAATCCGGATCTGCCGCTGAGATTCGCTCGGCAGTTGCCATTGGCGGAAAGCGAAATGAGCACTTGGTTCAGCCAGGGTTGGGAAGGGTATGGGGATTATCCGGCGGTGGATGGCGTTTGAATGTAGCGTCGGTGCCAGCCGCCGTGGCAGTGGATGCCCTGACGGGCTGGCCAGAACCCGGAAAAGCACGCTTAAGCCAGTCGCAAGAGACGGTTCGCGCTGTTGATATGAAAAGTGAGGCCTGTGATCAGGCCTCATTTGCGTTTTACCAACTCACCTGCAACGTTTCAACGCCGCGCCGTGCGCGTGCTCACATCCACCCAGACCGCCAGCACCAGAATGCTGCCCTTGACGATCATCTGCCAGTAACTGTCGACGTCCAGCATCGACATGCCGTTATCCAGGCTGGTGATCACCAGTGCGCCGAGGAGGGCGCCGTAGACGGTGCCGGAGCCGCCGCGCATGGAGGTGCCGCCGATGAAGCAGGCGGCGATGGCGTCGAGTTCGCCCATGCTGCCGGCGGAGGGTGAGCCGGCGGCGAGGCGTGCGGTGTTGACCACGCCGGCGAGGGCGCACATCACGCCCATGATGCCGAAGATCCACAGCTTGACCGCCTGCACATTGATGCCCGACAGGCGCGTCGCTTCCATGTTGCTGCCGACCGAATAGACCCGGCGGCCGAACACAGTCTGGCTGGTGACGTAGCTGAACACGCCGAGCAGAATCAGCAACAGCAGCACCGGCACGGGAATGCCGTCATAGCTGTTGAGGGTCTGAACAAAACCGGCCAGCACCGCGCCGATCACCAGCACGCGCACAACATCACGCACCAGCGAATGCGCCGCCAGGCCATGCAGGGCGCGGTTGCGTCGTTGTTTCCAGGTCAGGAACACCGTCAGCACAAACAGCAGCACACCCAGGCCGGTGCCGATCGCGTGGGGCAGATAACCCTGGCCGACGTAGACCAGCTCCGGCGATACCGGGGCGATGGTGGTGCCGCCGGTGATCCCCAGCAAAATCCCGCGAAACGCCAACATGCCACCGAGGCCGACAATGAATGAGGGGATGCGCAAGTACGCCGCCATGTAGCCGTTGGCAAGCCCGATGACCAGACCGCACAGGGCGACCAGACTGAGATTCGCCAGCAGCGGAATGTGATAGACCACGTCGAGTATCGCCGCGAGGCCGCCGAGCAGGCCGAGCAATGAGCCCACCGACAAATCGATCTCGCCGCTGATGATCACCAGCACCATGCCGCAGGCGAGGATTCCGGTAATCGACATCTGCCGCAGCAGGTTGGAAAGATTGCGCGGGGTGAGGAAACCGCCTTCGGTCTGCCAGCTGAAGAACAGCCAGATCAGCACCACGGCAAATACCAGCGCGAGCATCTTGTAGCGGGTGAACAGTTGTTTGACCTGATTCATTTACGCGGTTTTCCGATCATTATTGTTATGGCTGCCCGGCTGGCTGAGGGCGGCGGCGAGTACCTGTTCCTGGGTCAGCTCATGGTTGACGAAATCGCCGCGCAACTGGCCTTCGCCGATCACCAGCACGCGGTCGGAGACGCCGAGCACTTCGGCCAGTTCCGACGAAACCATGATGATCGACACGCCTTCGGCGGCCAGCGCGCCCATCAATTTGTAGATCTCGTACTTGGCGCCGACGTCCACGCCTCGGGTCGGCTCGTCGAGAATCAGCACGCGCGGTTTCGCCAGGAGCATCTTGGCCAGTACGGCTTTCTGCTGATTGCCGCCTGACAGGCTGGTGATCGGCAGGGACGGACTTGCGGTTTTCAGATGCAGACGGGAGATTTCCCGGTCGATGCAGCCCAGTTCGGCTTCGGCATCGATGCGGGTCATTTTCGAATAACTCTCGAGCACGGCGAGGGTGATGTTCTGGCCGACGCCGAGATCGGGAATGATGCCCTGGCGCTTGCGATCTTCAGGCACCAGGCACAGGCCGGCGCGGATCGCTTTGAGCGGCGTGCGCGTGTCGATCGGTCGGCCGTCCAGCCAGACTTCGCCTTCATGGCGTCCGGGGTAGGCGCCGAACAGTGCGGTGACCAGTTCGGTGCGGCCGGCTCCGACCAGCCCGGCAATGCCGAGAATCTCGCCGCGCTTGAGGCTGAAGGAAATGTCGTCGACCCGTTTGCGCTTGGGGTTGTCGACGTCGTAGCAAGTGATGTGGCGCGCCTCGAAAATCACCTCGCCAATCTCGTGCGGCTCGCTGGGGTAGAGGTTGCTCATTTCGCGGCCGACCATCTGCGTGATGATCTGTGGAATATCCATGTCAGCCATGGCGGTGGTGGCGATGTGTTTGCCGTCGCGGATCACCGAAATGGTGTCGCACACGGCGGCGACTTCATCGAGTTTGTGCGAGATGTAGACGCAGGCGACGCCCTTGGCTTTGAGGTCGCGGATGATGTCCAGCAGCACTTCGATTTCCGAGCGGCTCAGGGCCGAGGAGGGCTCGTCGAGGATCAGCAGACGCGCCTGTTTGTTCAGGGCCTTGGCGATTTCCACCAGTTGCTGGTAGCCGCCGCCGTACTGCGAAACCGGCAGCGAAACATTCATGTCCGGCACCTTCAATTCACGCATCAAGGCTTCGGCGCGGTGAATCATCGCCGGGTAGTTCATGCGTCCGCCGGGCAGCGTCAGCTCATGGCCCATGAAGATGTTTTCGGCGACCGACAGGTCGGGAACCAACGTCAGTTCCTGATGGATGATGACGATGCCGGCGGCTTCGGTTTCGCTGATCGATTGCGCCCTGAGCGGTTGCCCGTCCCAGAGGATTTCACCGTCCCAGGTGCCATGGGGATAGACCGCCGAGAGGATCTTCATCAGCGTCGACTTGCCGGCACCATTCTCGCCGCACAGGCCCACGCATTCACCGGGCCGGACCTTGATGTCGATGCCGTTGAGCGCTTTGACACCGCCGAAGGTTTTGACGATGCCGTTCATTTGCAGCAGATAGTCGGACATGGAAAAGGCTCGTATACCAGGGACTCAAACACCACTGAACCTGTGTGGGAGCGAGCCTGCTCGCGAAGGGGCCTTTTCAGCCAGAGCTGTACTGACTGACACTCCGCTTTCGCGAGCAGGCTCGCTCCCACAGGTCTGATCAAGATTTACGACCGGATCACTGCCCGGCAATCTGCGCCTTGGTGTAGAAACCATCCTGTTCGAGCAAGTCGATGTTGTCCTTGGTCAACGGCGTTGGCGTGAGCAGGATGGTGTCGACTTTCTTGCTGCCGTTGTCGTACTGCGAGGTGTAGGCCGGTTTTTCGTTGCGTGCCAGTTGCACCGAGAGCTTGGCCGCTTCGGAGGCGATGAGTTTCAGCGGTTTGTACACGGTCATGGTTTGCGTGCCGGCGATTACGCGTTTGACCGCTGCGAGGTCGGCGTCCTGGCCGGAAATCGGCACCTTGCCGGCCAGCTGCTGCGCGGCCAGTGCCTGGATGGCGCCGCCAGCGGTGGCGTCGTTGGAGGCGACAATGCCGTCGATTTTGTTGTTGTTACGGGTCAGGGCGTTTTCGACGATGCTCAGCGCTTCGGTCGGGTTCCATTCCTTGACCCACTGCTGGCCGACGATCTTGATATCGCCCTTGTCGATGGCCGGTTGCAGCACTTTCATCTGGCCTTCACGGAGGATCTTGGCGTTGTTGTCGGTGGGCGCGCCACCCAGCAAGAAGTAATTGCCCTTGGGCGCCGCTTTCAGCACGCCGCCGGCCTGCATCTCGCCGACCTTTTCGTTATCGAAGGAGATATAGGCGTCGACATCGGCGTTGAGAATCAGCCGGTCATAAGACACCACTTTGATCCCGGCTTTCTTCGCTTCGGCCACCGCATTGGTCAGCACTGTCGCGTTGAATGGCACGATGACGATCACATCGACGCCGCGAGAGATGAGGTTTTCGATCTGGGAAATCTGCTTCTGCTCGTTGGCGTCGGCCGATTGCACGAAGACTTTGGCGTCCATTTTTTCCGCCGCCGCGACGAAGTAATCGCGGTCGCGCGACCAGCGTTCCAGACGCAGATCGTCAATGGAGAAACCGATTTTCGGGTGGGTGGCGTCGGCCATTACCGGCAGGGCCAACAACGCCAGGGCACTGGCCAACAGCGTACGTTTCAAGTTCTTCATGGTGGTGCGTCCTTTTATTTTTGTTGGAAAGACACGGCCTGACGATGAATCGGGCTGGTAGAACTGTAGAGAATCTGCCGACGCAGCAGGCACAGAATTGTCGTGCAATTGTCACAGCGTCGTTGCGTCGGCAGACGGTCTCGGCGATCAGCGATAGAGATAGCGGTTGACGATGTTTTCGAGCATTTCCTGACGGCCACTGACGGCTTGCGGGTTCAGCTCGTTGCTGAACGCGTGCTCGGCCAGTGACTCGAGATTGAAGTCGCCCGCCATCACCGCTTGCCCGAACGGCTGACGCCAGCCGGCGTAGCGTTGATCCTTGAGCACTTGCAATTGATCGTTCTCAACCATCGCGGCGGCGCGTTCCAGCGACAGGGCAAGAACATCCATGGCGCCGACGTGACCGTGGAAAAGGTCGATCTCGTCGAGGCTCTGCCGGCGCACCTTGGAGTCGAAGTTGAAACCGCCATTCTTGAAACCGCCGGCCTTGAGGATTTCATAGGTCGCCAGGGTCATTTCTTCGACGCTGTTGGGGAACTGGTCGGTGTCCCAGCCGTTCTGCGGATCGCCACGGTTGGCGTCGATGCTGCCGAAGATCCCCAGCGAGGCAGCCGTGGCGATTTCGTGATGAAAGCTGTGGCCGGCCAGGGTCGCGTGGTTGGCCTCGATGTTGACCTTGATTTCTTTCTCCAGGCCGTACTGCTGGAGAAAGCCGAATACCGTAGCGCTGTCGTAATCGTACTGGTGCTTGGTCGGCTCCTGCGGCTTGGGCTCGATCAGCAGGTCGCCGGTGAAACCGATCTTGTGCTTGTGCTCGACCACCATGCGCATGAAACGCCCGAGTTGTTCGCGCTCGCGTTTCAGGTCGGTATTGAGCAGGGTTTCGTAGCCTTCACGGCCACCCCACAACACGTAGTTGGAACCTTTGAGCCGATGGGTGGCGTTCATCGCGCTGAACACTTGCGCGGCGGCGCAGGCGAACACTTCCGGATCGGGATTGCTCGCAGCGCCGGCGGCGAAACGCGGATTGCTGAAGCAGTTGGCGGTGCCCCAGAGCAGCTTAATGCCGCTTTGTTCCTGGTGCTGTTCGAGGCGATCGACCATTTGTGCGAAGTGTTCGCGGTACTCCTTCAGCGAGTTGCCTTCGGGGGCGACGTCCGTGTCGTGAAAGCAGTAGTAATCGATGCCCAGTTTGCTGAAGAACTCGAATGCGGCTTGAGCCTTGCCGATAGCCAGTTCCATCGGTTCGCCACTGCGTTGCCACGGGCGTTTGAAGGTGCCGGCACCGAACACGTCGGAGCCCGGCCAGACAAAGGTGTGCCAGTAGCAGGCGGCCATGCGCAGGTGCTCACGCATGGGTTTGCCGAGGATCAGCTTGTCGGCATCGTAGTGACGAAAAGCGAGGGGCGAATCACTGTTCGGGCCTTCGTAGCGAACCGGCTCGATATTGGGGAAATACTGCATGGACCTTGTCCTTGTTGTTCTTGGCGGTGTCTCGATACTAGCAACGCCCCCGTGCCCGCTGATTATGAAAAGCCTCAACTGCGAGTGCGATTTTGCGTATTGAGCTTCAGCGCGCGCAGGCCTAGTCTGTGTCCATCGTCGCCGTGACATGGCGGCCCGGAACAGCCTAAAAACAATGAAAAGCCTACCGCCCGTGCACCGCATCGCCCTGTTGTTCAACGGCAGCAAGATCTACGACCGTGGAATCATCAGCGGCATCGGCAACTACCTGAGCAGCACCCGCGCTTCCTGGGACCTGTTTCTGGAAGAGGACTTTCTCTGCCGCTTGAAAGGCATCGAGCGCTGGCAGGGTGACGGGATCATTGCCGACTTCGATGATCCGCTGATTGGCGAGGCGCTGGCCGACATTCATTTGCCGGTGGTGGCGGTGGGCGGTTCCTACGAGGATGCACGCGCTTATCCAAAAGCGATTCCCTACGTTGCCACTGACAACAACGCATTGATCACCCTGGCTTACTCGCATCTGGTCGAGGCGGGGTTGCAGCGCTTTGCCTGTTTCAGCCTGCCGGAAGCGCAGGCCAATCGCTGGGCGCAGGAGCGGGAAAAAGCCTTTCGCAAACTGATGCAGCGCGACGGCCTGCACGCCGAGATCTATCGCGGCATGGGCACCAGCGCGCCGCTGTGGGACAGCGCCGTCGAGCAACTGATCGCCTGGCTGCACAGCCTGCCCAAACCGATCGGCATTATCGCCGTCAGCGACGCCCGTGCCCGGCAGTTGCTGCAAGCCTGCCTGACCGCCGGCATCGCCGTGCCGGAGCAGGTCGCGCTGATCGGCATCGACAACGACCCGCTGACCCGCAGCCTGACGCGTGTACCGCTGAGTTCGGTGATTCAGGGCACCGAAACCATGGGCCGCACCGCCGCGCAATTGCTGCACCAGATGCTCCACGGCATGCCGTCCACCGGCACGCAGATTCTGATTCCGCCTGATGCGGTCAATGTGCAGGTATCGAGCTTGCATCAACCGCTGGGCAATCCCTACGTCATGCAAGCGCTGCTGTTCATCCGCCAATATGCCTGCCAAGGCATCAAGACCGCGCAAGTGGCGGCCTATGTCGGCGTGTCGCGCTCATCGCTGGAAGCGCATTTCCGCGCTGAGCGCGGTTGCAGCGTGCATGATGAGATTCTGCGTTTCAAACTGGCGGCGGCTACCAGCGGTTTGAAGAACACCGATGCGGCGATTGCCGATATTGCCCAGGCCTGCGGCTTCAAGTCTGCGCAATATCTGCACACGGTGTTCCGTCGCGAGTTCGGCTGCACGCCCCGCGAGTATCAGCAGGGCGGCGCATAGCGCTGCGAAGACTTACGCCAGCGCAGCGGCACTGGCTCTGGAGCGCCAGGCGAACGTCAGCACCATCAGCAGGCCCAGACCAGCCATCGCCGCGCCGGCCAGGGAAATCGCCGGATAACCCAGCCCGGCATTGATCACCGCGCCACCCAGCGCCGCGCCGATCGCGTTGCCGAAATTGAAGGCACCGATGTTCACCGCCGAAGCCAGATTCGGCGCGTCCTTGGCCGCTTCCATCACGCGCATTTGCAGCGGTGGCACCAGGGCGAAACTGGCGATACCCCAGATCAGAATGGCCACGGCGGCCGGCAGCGGCCAGCGCATCAGCACCGTGAACGCCAGCAACACCACAATCAATGCGCTCAGTGACACGATCAGGGTGCGGTCAATCGAACGGTCGGCAGCCTTGCCACCCCACATGTTGCCCAGCGTCAAACCGATTCCGAACAACACCAGCATGGCGGTGATGAACGCGGCGGAGGCGTGGGTCTCGCTGCTGAGGATCGGCGCGATGTAGGTGAATACGGTGAACATCGCACTTGAGCCGACCACGGTCAGGGCCAGCGCGGCCAACACCGGACCTCTGCCCAATACCCGTATTTCTGCCAGCGCACCCGCGCCTTGCTCTGCTTTCAGATTGGGCAGGGCGAACCACAAGGCGATCATGGTCAGCACACCGAGGCCGGTAATGCCCCAGAACGCCGTGCGCCAGCCAAACAGCTCACCAAACCACGCTGCCAGCGGCACACCGCCGATAGTCGCCAACGTCAGGCCCATGAACATTGCCGCCACGGCGCCGGCACGTTTTTCCGGCGCGACCACGCTGGCGGCGACCACAGAGCCCACTCCGAAGAATGCGCCGTGATTGAGCGAGGTGATCACTCGGGCGACCATCAGGCTGGAGTAATCGGTGGCCAGCGCCGACATCAGGTTACCCAGGGTGAAAATCGCCATCAGCCCGATCAGCAGATAGCGCCGGGGGATCTTGCCGGTGGTCAGGGTCATCAGCGGCGCGCCGAGCAGCACGCCCAAGGCGTAGGCACTGACCAGCAACCCCGCAGCGGGAATGGAAACGCCGAGATCGGCGGCAATGCCGGGCAACATGCCCATCGGCGCGAACTCGGTGACGCCGATGCCAAAGGCGCCGACAGCGAGTGCAACAAGTGGTGGATTGATACGCATGGAAAGTCTCCTCATCTATGCCGCCAATGCTACGATCCATGGTTTTCCGGCGGTAGATGGCGATTTTGGCAATCACCTTTGCGTAAGAGGCACGAATGGACTTCAACGGCAGGTCAGGGGAAATGAGCGTGTTCGTCACCGTGGCGCAGGAGGGCAGCCTCTCAGCAGCTGCGCGTGCGCTGGGGCTGACGCCTTCGGCGGTCAGTCGGATCATCGCCCGCGCTGAACAGCGACTCGGCACTCGTCTGTTGCTGCGCACCACCCGCGCACTCACTTTTACCGCCGAGGGCGAGGCCTTCCTGCGCGGTGCCCGGCGGATTCTCGCCGACATGGACGAAGTGGAAGGGGCCATCACCGATCAAGGCGTACCCAAGGGCCGCTTGCGTGTCAGTGCCGCCCTTGGCCATGGAAGGCTGACCATTGTGCCGCTGGTCGCAGCCTTCACCGCCCGTTACCCGAACATCGTGGTCGACCTCAGCCTCGGCGACGAAGTGGTCGACATCCTCGCCGGCCAGGCGGATGTCGCCATACGCTTCGGCCATCTGCCCGACAGCCCGTTGACCGCACGCCGGCTCGGCCACACCGGCCAGGTGGTCGTGGCATCGCCCGACTATCTGGAACGTCATGGCACGCCTCAGCAACCCGAAGACCTGCTCAAGCACAACTGCCTGCGCTTCAACTTCCGCCGCGCCGAAGCCAACTGGCCGTTTATCCGCGACGGCAAGGAGTTCTCGCTGAAAGTCAGCGGCAACATCGAATGTAGCAGCGGCGAAGCACTGGCCCAGTTCGCCAGACTCGGCGCCGGAATTGCGCGGATTGGCGAGTTCACCGTCAGGGAAGACTTGCAGCGCGGCGCGCTGATCCCGCTGCTGCAAGCGTTTAACCCGGGCGATGAGGAACCGATTCATGCGGTGTTCGTGGGCGGCGCGGCGATGCCGGTGCGGGTGCGCTTGTTTGTGGATTTTTTGCTGGAGCAGCATCGGATGTAGACGTGCTGTGCGGATTCTGCGGGTCGTCCATGACCCGCAGACTGGCGGCTAAATGGTCGGGATGGTGCCGCCGTCGATCACAAATTCACTCCCGGTGATCGACGCTGCTCGCGGCGATGCCAGGAACCCGATCAGCTCAGCCACTTCAACTGGCGTCGACGGGCGGCCGAGCGGGATACCGCCCAGGGCCTGCATGATGATGTCCTTGCCACCTTGATAGTCAGTGCCTGCCTCCTGCGCGAGTCGCTCGGCGAATGCCACCGACGCTTCGGTTTCAACCCAGCCCGGCGATACCCGCACGACGCGAACCCCCTTGGGTGACACTTCTTTCGACAGGCTTTTGCTGTAGGTCGACAGCGCAGCCTTGGCCGCCGCGTACGCCGTCGTTGATTCCGGCAGTGGCAGCCGACTCTGGATGGATGTGACATGGATCACCACGCCATTACGACGCTCGAGCATGCCCGGGAGCAGGGCGCGATCAAGGCGCACCGCTGGCAGCAGATTCAGGTTGAGCTCGCGTTGCCACTGCTCCTCGTCCAGCGCTGCAAAACCACCACCGGGGGCCGACGAGCCACCCAGGACATGGATCACTATGTCGACGCCGCCCAGTTGCTGTTGGACCGCAGCGATGAGTGCGTCACAACCTTCCCGTGTCGAAAGATCAGCCGCGACCAGCAGTGCGCCCGGCATTTCGACCTCCACTTGCCGAGCCGAGGTGATGACCTTTGCGTCCTCGGCCAGGAACCACTCGACCACTGCTTTGCCGATTCCCTTGGTACCGCCGGTGACGAGGACCCGCTTGCCAGTCAATCCTGAATTCAGCATGGCGAGATCTCCAGCGCGAGGAATTGATGGATTGCGTCGGAGATTTTTTTCTCGTCGGTGACCGTGAGATACGTTTGCACGACGTTGGAAAGTTGAAGGTTCATTGCCTGACTCCTGATTGATGGTCTGGAGTCATCTTGCTGCGCTGCAGATAGTTTGTTCAACTGGGACAAACCTTAATGACCTATCCCGAAAATGAGGACAATCCATGGCCCAGGATCGCTTAGCCCTTAATGAACTGGATGCCGTTATAGCGGTGGCACGCAGGGGGTCGTTCCGCCAGGCTGCCATTGATCTCGACGTTTCGACCACCGCGCTGAGCAACACCATTGCGCAACTGGAAGCGCGCCTCGAATCGCGCCTGTTCAACCGCACCACCCGCAGTGTTGCCATCACCGAAGCGGGCAGGGTGTTTCTCGAGCAAGTGGGGCCAGCCTTGCAGGACTTGCGCGCGGCACTGGATGCAGTGCGATCGCAGAATGCCGGACCCTCGGGAACGCTGCGCATCAACGCATTCGCCAGCGCTGCGCGTTCGGCGCTGCTGCCACTGGTGATCGAGTTTTTGCAGCAGCATCCGAAAGTCCACATTCACCTTGTGACCGAAGGGCGCCTGGTGGATATCGTGGCTGACGGCTTCGATTTCGGCGTGCGCTCGGCAGGCCTGGTGCCCAACGATGTGATTGTGGTGCCAGTCGGGCCGCCGCAACGTTACGCGGTGGTCGGTTCGCCGGGGTATTTTGCACAACACGGCAAACCGCGCTCGCCGTCCGATCTGCCCGGGCATCGATGCATCCGCGTACGACTGCCGAACGGGGCGATTTTCCCTTGGTATTTCGAGCGCGACGGCGAAGTCATTCGTCTGGATGTGAACGGGCCGCTGACCCTGGATGAATCGAGCGTGGTCAAGGTGGCGGTGCAGGCGGATATGGGGCTGGGCTTTTTCATGGAGCAGGACGTTCGTGACGAAATCCGCAGCGGCGAGTTCGTGCAGGTACTCAAGGACTGGACCCCGCCCCGAGACAGGTTGTGCCTGTACTACCCGAACCGCCGCAATCCCTCTGCGGCCGCCAGGGCATTCATCGAACTGGCTCGCGCCAGGCAGGCTGATCAGGCTTGACCCGGCGCAGGGCTCAGGCGATCAAGCCCAGTGTCAGCCCCTTCAGAGTGGCGGCTGCACGGGTCGAGCATTGCAATTTGCGAAAGATGCTTTCCATGTGCGTGCGTACCGTGCTCGGACTGATATCCAACAGTTGCGCGACTTGTTTGTTGCTGGCGCCACGGCTGATCTCCAGAAGAATGCGGCACTCACGGGCTGTCAGCAGCGAAGGCTTGGGTTGCCGCAGGCGGCGCTCGCCACTGGCGGCGGCAATGACCGCTTCGCAGACATCGTTGTCGAACAGACCACGGCCAGCATCCTGTTTGAGTAGCGTGGCTGCTGCGGCTTCGTCGTGGGCTGTTCGCCATGGCCGGGCTTGCCTCAACGCTACCCAGGCGACCGAGGTGGCGAACAGCCGATGTTCGGCATTCAGTGCATCACCCGCCACGCCGCGAAAATAGCCGCTGCCATCGAGCCGTTCATAAGCATGGGTGGCTATCTCGGCGGGCGCGGCCAGTTCAGGTACCGGTCGGAGCGCCTGTTGCGTCCAGTAAGGCACCAGCCGCACTCGCTCTGCCGCCCCATAGGGCAGCGGCCCTGGGCTATTCCATAGGTGATTGGAAACGGCTGCGCGGCCGAGACCGTAAATCAGCGCGGACTTGCCAATGTTTGCCAAAGTCGGCTCACTCAGCCCCCACAGGCGTGCCGCTTCCACGGCAACATGCGCGACCTGACGCGAATGCCCGGCCAGCCATGGCAGCTTCAAGTCAATGACGTCTCCGACCAAAGTCAGCGAGACACGACGCTGCTCAGGCGCGGGTTCAACTTTTGTGCAAAGCGTTTCCAGATCCGCCAGCCAGGCCTTGGCATTAGCCACCAGCAACGACACCAGCGACGCTGGATAGCGCCGATCCGACTGCTCGTTGATCCAGCGCAACGCCGCGTCCAGGCCGTGAGCGCGAGTGAGAATATCCAGATCACCGGCCATGACCACCTGATAGGCCACCTCCGGGATATGTTCATGCGCCACGCCGAGCGGTCGGCCAGTGCCGTCGTAGGTTTCGAACACCCGACACAGGCCCGCTTCGACGGCCGTTCCGAGCTGGAGGGTTTTGGCGATTGCACCGGACACTTCACAGTGCACCACGGCCAGCGGGGTTGCCTGATGCACCGCGTTCATCTGCTCATTGCCCAGGGTCAGATCGAGCATTGCGCGGCGACCATCGACGTCGTCACCCAGCAGGTCGGCAAAGCCTTCGGCGTTGGCCGTGCACCCAGACCAGCGCAGCAAGGCAATCTGCTCTGCAACCTGCAGATGCTCACCGGCGCCGTGGCATGCCTGCGCGAGCATCCGCGCCAAAGCGGCAACGCGCCGGGAGTGACCGAGCGGTTGCCCCATGCTGAGGTCACCGACCTGGGCGATGGTTGCCAGTGCGCCGTCCAGTGAGATGTCCAGTTGCAAGCCACTATCCATGAAAAATGCCCCGGGGTCGGATAATTGACCGATGCCCACATCGCAGGCCGGCCAGCACACTCTGAACTCCCGAACAGGAGCTCATCCAATGAAAACAATCAAATCGAAATTCGCCACCGTCGCCTTTGCCCTGGCCAGTACCTTCATGGCCGGCGCCAGCCACGCGCAGGATACAACGCCTTCGGTGGTGATCGTACACGGCGCCTTCGCCGACGGTTCCGACTGGGCCAAAGTGGTGCCACTGCTGCAAGCCAAAGGCGTGGCCGTGACCGTTGTGCAAAATCCGCTCACCTCGCTGGCCGATGACGTTGCCGCCACGCGCCGCGCGCTGAACAACCAGCAGGGCAAGGTGGTGCTGGTCGGTCACTCCTGGGGTGGCACGGTGATCACCGAGGCTGGCAGCGACCAGAAAGTCAGCGCTCTGGTGTATGTCGCCGCCTTCGCGCCAGACGCCGGGCAAACCAGTGGCGAACAGGGTAAAGGCGCGCCGACGCCGCCGGGCATCAGTCAGATCAAGGCCGACGGTAACGGCTTCCTCTATCTCACCGCTGAAGGCATGGCCAAGGATTTCGCTCAGGATCTGCCGGCCGCGCAGACCGCCGTCATGACCGCCACACAGGGGCCGATCAAGGCCTCGGCTTTCGAAGATAAAACCACCGCTTCGGCCTGGAAAACCAAACCGTCCTGGTACCTGCTCGCTACCGAAGACCGGATGATTCATCCCGACGTCCAGCGGTCTGCCGCCAAGCGTATCGGTGCGACCCTTGCAGAGGTACACGCCAGCCATGTCCCGCAGCAATCGCAGCCGGCCGAGGTCGCCGCAGTGATTCTCAAAGCCGTGCACAGCGTTGCTGAGCAGTGATCGCGGCATCGAAGGGGAGCGGGCATATGAACCCTCGAAGTGCTCACGACTATGATTTCATTGTCTGTGGTGCCGGCACGTCGGGCTGCGTGGTCGCTGCGCGGCTTGCCGATCAGTCAGGCGCACGGGTTCTGCTGATTGAAGCCGGCGAACGTTACTCAGGCCCCGAGGTGACCGAACCGGCGCAATGGCCGCTGAACCTGGGCTCCGCGCGCGACTGGGCATTCGAGGGGCAATCCGATCCACGCCTCAACGGTCGACGGCTCCCGCTGAGCATGGGCAAGGGGCTCGGTGGAGGTTCGAGCATCAACGTGATGGTCTGGTCGCGCGGCCATCGCGCCGATTGGGAGCATTTTGCTGCCGAGTCTGGCGACCCGGCCTGGGGCTACGCATCGGTTCTCGATTACTACCGCAGGATCGAAAACTGGCAAGGCAGCCCGGACGCCACTCGGCGTGGTTCAGGTGGGCCGGTACATGTCGAACAGCCGGCCACGCCTCAACCCCTTGCGTGGGCAACGCTGGAGGCGGCCAGCGATCTGGGCATCCCCCGATTCGACAGCCCCAATGGCGAGATGATGGAAGGCCCGGGCGGCGTCGCCATCACCGACTTGCGCATCAAACACGGCAAGCGTGAATCGGTTTATGACGCCTACATCCAGCCACGGTTGCACTGTCGCGACCTGACGGTGCTGACCGGAGCCTTAGTGACCCGCGTGTTGCTGGACGGCACCCGGGCCGTCGGTGTCGAAGTGTTGATTGCCGGCGAGCGGCGCTGCTTTCATGCCGCAGCTGAAGTCATCCTGTCCATGGGCGCGGTGCAATCACCGAAAGTGCTCATGCAGTCGGGCATCGGCCCGGCGGATGAGCTGCGAAAACACGGCATCGTACCGGTCGTTCATCTACCCGGTGTGGGCGAGAATTTGCAGGATCATCTGGCGTTCGCTTGCACGTGGGAGTATCGAAAACCCCAGGCCGTCGCGGGCAGTGGATGCGAAACCACCTTGTACTGGAAAAGCGACAGCCGCCTGGAAGCCCCGGACCTGTTGCAGTGCCAGTTGGCATTCGCGGTACCGTCTCCGGCTGAGGTCGCCATCGAGCCGCCGGAGCATGGCTGGACCATGTTCGCCGGGCTGGCCAGACCTGCCAGTCGCGGACGCTTGCGGTTGTCGGGTGCTGGGCCGCTGGATGCACCGATCATTGAGCCGAACTCCCTGAGCGAGCCCGAGGACATGGCCGCAGCCCATGCGTCGATCGAACTGTGCCGCGCACTCGGCAACAGCCAGGCCTTCAATGCGCTGATCAAGCGCGAAGTCGTGCCCGGTCCCAGAGAGCGTCGCGCTATGGAGCAGTTCATCCGCAATTCGGCCGTGACCTACTGGCACCTGTCGTGCACGGCAAAAATGGGCCGCGATGCGCTGTCGGTGGTTGACCACCAATTACGCGTGTACGGGATCGACGGGCTGCGCGTTGCAGATGCCTCGATCATGCCGCGCATTACCGTTGGCAACACGATGGCGCCGTGTGTCGTTATTGGTGAGCGGGCGGCGGATATGCTTCTGGCTGCGTATGGGGTGACGATGGCGAACACAATGCCTTGAAGGTAATGACCGTGCGGGCGGGGCGGCAAATCCCAGCCTGCCGTCCAGGTGGGACGATGAGTCGAGTCAGTCGATTCAATTCATCGGCACGGCGAACACGGCACTGGCGCGCGCAACCGTTCGCTCACCGACGTGCAGACTGACGCCAGCAAACGCCAGTTGGCGGCCCTTTCTGGAGTGCTCAAGACGCACTTCGAGCCACTCGTTGATTTGCACCGCGCCGAGATAATCCAGGGTCATGCTCGCCGTGATCAACGGCTGCGGCGGATCGCTGGAAAAGGCCATGGCGTAACCCATGCCCACGTCCGCCAGTGTCGCCAATACACCGCCATGCAAAGTGCCACGGCCGTTGGCGTGGCGGGAGTCGGTCAGTAAACCCAGTTCCAAGTGCAGCCCCTGACCCCTGGCGTAGATCGGGCCGAGCAGATCCAGCAACGGACTGCTGCGGGTCAATGGAGTGAAACCTTCGGGAATGGCCGTGGTGTTCATGTTCCCATCCTGATGCAGGCGACTGACCTGTGCGATTGAGCGGGGAGTCGCAGGAGGGGGCAAGCACTATGCGGATGGGGAATTTGCTGCGATAAGTGCGCGCGTTCCTTCCTCGGTTACCGCGGAAGGCTTCTATGCCTCGCTCGGCTTCAAGAAGATCAGAGATGACTTTCATCAGACAGAGCGCACGATCATCATGGCGAAGACGTTGAAACGATAGCGTTCACCTAACGTTTCAGCCTGCCGAATGTGGCATCCATCGCTGCTCGGTCATGGTCGAGCAGCCAGGCATAGTGTCGTTGATAAAGCTGCGAAAGCAGTTCGGTATTGGTCCCAACCACGTCCATGCCTCGGTCGTCATAGGGAAAGAGCATGACTCGCTTGGGCAGATTGAACAGGTAGACAGCACAGTTCGCACGCGGTTGGATAGCACCGAAGTCCTTGGCCAATGCGCACCAGAGTAATGCTTGAATGCTCGTGACAGACGCTTCGAAGGCGACGTTGACCCAATATTCCGGCTCTTGCTCACTGAACCATTCCTCGTTGTCTATTTCTTCGCTCCAGATGCACAGCGCTGATGGAGTATCGATTCCAGCAGATTGAAGGGCGCGAAGAGTGCTGCGGTGGGCGAATCGATTGCGACCGGAATGAATGCGCAGGCATGCGACAAACGATGCGTCCCCTTGGAAAATGTCGCCGCAGATGGTTATGGCTTTGCGCATAGCGGTCAGGAACTGCTCGATCATTCCGCCCGTTTTGGAGAGTTCGAAACGCAGTCCTCCGGGCCAGGAATAGAAAAGCGGGCGGGCGAATACCTGGGGACCAAATGCGTTTTCGATCTCAGCTCTCAGATTCACTTTCTTCCCTTCAATGTGGATTTCTGTTTGTTCAACACGCGTGTGAAGTCAGTGCGACGACACAAACGGCGAAGCACTCGTCGGTGCCGGCAGCGCATAGGCCGTTTTCATCCACGCCACTTCCGCTAGCGGCGTGCGGCCGAAGAGGCGTTTGAAGTCGCGGCTGAATTGCGAGGCGCTTTCGTAACCGACCAGAAACGCAGATTTTGCCGCGGTCAGGTCGTTACGCAGCATCAGCAATCGCGCCTGGTGCAGCCGCGTCGACTTCAGATACTGCATCGGCGAGGAATCGGTAACCTTGCGAAAGTGCAGATGAAAATTCGGCACACTCATCTGCGCTTCCTCGGCCAGGGTTTCTACGTCGAGATGCTGGTGATAGCAACTGTGGATCTTGTGGATGGCGCGGGTCACTTTGCCGAACTGGCCTTGTTGGGCGATGGCGGCGCGCAGGGTGCCACCTTGTTCGCCGGTGAGGATACGGTAGTAGAGCTCGCGCAGCATCGCCGGGCCGAGGATTTGCGCGTCGGCATCGTTGCTCATCACTTCAAGAAAGCGCAGGGTCGATTGGCGTAGCGGTTCGTCGAGAGGCGAGGCGTACATGCCCATCGGCTGCGCTGTGGGGAAATCCCACAGCTCATCCACTTGCTGAATCAGCTCGCCGGCCAGGGCGAAATCCAGGCGCACGTACACCGCCAGCATCGGCTCCGCTTCGCTGGCGTCGGTTTCCATGGTGAAGGGTACCGGCACCGACACCACCAGATAGTGCTGAGCGTCGTAGACGTAGATTTCATTGCCGAGGTAACCGCGTTTACGCCCCTGACAGAGGATGACGATGCCCGGTTCATACAGCACCGGCGTGCGGGTCAGCGGTCGGTTGGAACGCAGGAAACGTACATCGTCCAGCGGGCTCAGGTTGTAACCTTCCAGCGGGGCGAGCTGGCTCATTAGCTGGACCATGCGCGCTGTGATTGGGTCTTTCGGTTTCGGCATGGGCTGTGGGTTTCCTTGTGAAAAGGCGCGTTTGAATCTGTCTGGCTGATTGGCGGGGTGTCAGACAGAGCCCTCACCCTAGCCCTCTCCCAGAGGGAGAGGGGACTGACCGTGGTGCTTTCTGGTACTACGCCGACCTGTAATATTGTGCCGAACGCGGGGGTTGAATCCACCCGGATCGGCTCCCTCTCCCTCCGGGAGAGGGCTGGGGTGAGGGTGCTTTTGATCTTTCAGCCATCCGTCGAACGACTAAGCGCTGCCCATTGCTCAATACTCTCCGCCGTCTGCTGCAACTTGTCACGCACCAGCGCCAGCGCATCACTGCCCAATAGCAGGTGAGCCGGCGGATCTGGACTGTCGATGATGGTCAGCATGGCCCGTGCAGCTTTCAGCGGATCGCCCAGCTGCTGGCCGCTTTTCTCCTCCCGGGCCTTGCGCACCGGATCGAAGCTTGCGTCGTAGTCACTGATGCTACGCGGCGTGCGTTGCATCGAGCGGCCTGCCCAGTCGGTGCGAAATGACCCCGGCGCCACAGCGGTGACAAAAATATTGAAGGGTGCAAGCTCCTTGCTCAAGGTGTCGGAGATGCCCTCAAGCGCAAACTTGCTGCCGCAGTAATACGCGATCCCGGGCATGGTGATATGGCCCCCCATCGACGTGATATTAAGAACATGCCCCGCGCGGCGCTGACGAAAATACGGGACGAACGCCTTGGCCACCGCCACCGCGCCGAACACGTTGACGTCGAACTGGCGGCGCATTTCCTGCAGCGACGACTCTTCAAAAATCCCCTCGTGGCCATAACCTGCGTTGTTGACCAGCACGTCCACCGGGCCGTGGCGATCCTCCACTGCCGCAACCACCCCATCGATGGCATCGAAATCGGTAACGTCCAGCACCACCCCATGAGCGCGTTCGGGCGACAGCGCTTCGAAGGCTGCCAGCGCTGATTCGCTGCGCACTGTGCCGATGATCTTATGGCCCTGGGCAAGTGCTTCCTTGGCCAGCGCTTGGCCAAAGCCGCTGCTGACACCGGTGATGAAAAGGGTCTTCATGGATCTGTACTCCAGCAGGCAATTGGAGAGGCCATGCTAGGGCGGATAACGCTGGCGGACGATGCCGAATCGGATCGGAGTATTGCCTGTTCCTATCAGTAGGGTTTTCGATCAGGTCTTGCCTCAAAAAACGGAAAAGCCCTGCAGGTTTCAAACCTGCAGGACTTTTCTTGTCTCAGCATCATGCGCTTAAGCTGCGCGACGACCTGGGGTCCGGTCTGATCCATCAGCGGCGAGCGCCTCGCCCAGTGGGGTGCGGTCTGAGCCGTCGGCAGCGATGGCCTGACCCTGCGGCGTACGTTCCGAGCCATCGGCAGCAACAGTCTGCTGTGGTTCGTTGACCTGGGTGAAGAAACGATCTTCCTGATTGCTCGGTACGGCGAATGCGCTGGCGCTGAGGGCGAAAGTGGCGACGGCGATCAGTTGGCTTACAGTTTTCATGGCGGTGACTCCGGTCAAGTTGAGATTGAGGTCCGGGTCGTTCAGATCCGTATCTGGTTAACCCGTTGCAGTGGTGTGTTCTGCATGGGTTCAGATTAGGGGGCAGGGCGGTGTCGGCGTTAGGCGGATACTGTTGGCAATTTGCCTGATTCTGCTCGCTGAAGATGATTTACAGGCTAGCGACCTTATGGCTTCACGGCGCCGCGAGCAATCAGGTTCCGCCAGTGAGATAGCTTTGCACTTGCCTGACTACATCCCGGGCGGTGCGGGTTACGCCGATCAATGTGGCAGAAGCGAGCCCCGTCCAGTCGCCGTAACCCACCAGCCACAGATCGGGTATCGCAACGCTTCGGCTTTCGTCAACAATCACTTTGCCATCCCGGCCTACAACGCCCAGGTTGTTCAGGTGGTCGAGCGCTGGAGAAAAGCCCGTGCACCAGATGACAGCGTCCACCTTTGTCTCGATCCCCGATGACCACACAACCCCTGTCGAAGTAAAACGCGTGAACGGCCGTACTGCGTTCAGTACACCGCGTTCGCGAGCCTCCTTCACCGGTGGCACCATGACGATGTCGCCCAGCCCTCCAATGGGCTGTTGAGGCTCGACGCCATCCTGCTGCGCCTTCAGTCGAGCAGTAGCGCGTTCGAACAGGACGCGTCCATCCACCTCATCAGGTAAGAACGTTGGGGCCTGTTGCGTGACCCAGGTTGCCTGCGCCACTTTGGAGACCTCGGCGTAAATCTGGGCGCCGGAGTTGCCGCCACCGACGACAAGGACGGCTTTACCCGCAAACCCGTTCGGCCCGACGTAATGAGCGGAATGAAGCTGCCTGCCTGCAAACAACGCCTGACCGGGATAGTCCGGTACGAACGGGCGGCTCCAGGTGCCTGTTGCACTGATAACCGCTTTGGCGTCCCAGTAATTGTCCTTTGAGATAACGCGCAACCCGCCTTCGATCTTCTCGACACCGGTCACCCGCGTGGAGCGGATGATGGGGAAGTCATACCGGCGCTCGTACTGAGTCAGGTATTCGACAACATCGTCCCGCCCGGGCGTCCCCTCGGTTATGGCCGGCATCGGCCAGCCTGCAATCGAGCTCCATGCCGACGGCGAGAAGAGTCGCAGCGAATCCCAGCCATGCCGCCAGGCGCCTCCCGGTCCCGGCTCGGCATCGAGCAGCACGTAAGACAAGCCTGTGCGCTTCAAAAAATAAGCGACAGTCAGCGCGGATTGGCCACCACCAATGACCACAACATCAAGTGTCGAATTCTGACTCACCAGCATCCTCCCGGCGCAAAGGCCTCAACGTGTGAAAAATCGGGGTCCGGCCATACCGTTGTCCCACTCAGGCATCAAATGGAACGCTGGTTGACTCGTCTGGACAGCTCTTCGGCGGATTCCTTGCGCTCGGAATAACGGTCGACCAGGTAATCCTGACGATCGCGCAAGAGCAGCGTGAACTTCATCAATTCTTCCATCACGTCCACCAAGCGGTCGTAGTACGAAGAAGGCTTCATGCGACCCGCTTCATCGAACTCGGTGAACGCCTTGGCCACGGAAGACTGGTTCGGGATGGTGAACATCCGCATCCAGCGGCCAAGTACCCGCAACTGATTGACCACGTTGAAGGACTGCGAGCCGCCGCAGACCTGCATCACAGCGAGGGTTTTGCCTTGCGTAGGTCGTACAGCGCCCAGCGCCAGCGGAACCCAGTCGATCTGCGCTTTGAACACGGCACTCATGGAGCCGTGACGCTCAGGAGAGCACCACACCTGACCCTCTGACCATTGCATCAGCTCGCGCAACTCCGCGACTTTGGGATGTGTGTCGGGGGCGTCATCAGGCAGCGGCAGACCCGCAGGGTCAAAAATCCTGGTTTCGGCGCCAAACTCATTCAGCAGGCGTGCCGCTTCTTGCGTGACCAGACGACTGAACGAGCGCTCTCGCGTCGATCCGTATAGCAGCAAAATGCGAGGTTTGTGGGGCGAAGGATTACGCGGAGACAGCTGCTCCAGCGTAGGAATGTCGATCAGGTCGGCGTGTACGTTTGGCAATGTCTCTTGCATATGAACTCCTGCGGCGGCACCTGGAGGGGGGGCGCCTCGGTTGATCTTCAAAGCGAACCGATGCGGTTCAGTTCAGCTTGCAGTTGGTCAGGGCTCATGGTCTTGAGCGGCAGTGCGAGAAACGCACTCACGCGTTCCTGGATTTTGGCCAGTGTGGTTGCAAACTCTGCGGTGATCTCGGCTTCCGACCCGCTAGCCTCAGACGGGTCGGCCAGACCCCAATGCGCCTTCAGGGCTGGGCCGAAAAAGATCGGGCATGCTTCTCCCGCAGCCCGATCACAGACTGTGATCACGATGTCCGGAGGCGAGCCCTCAAAAGCATCCGAAGCCTTGCTGCTCAAGCCCACTGTGGAAATACCCGCCGCCTCCAGCGTTTGCAGTGCCCGTTGATTCACCCGGCCACTGGGAAAGCTTCCCGAGCTGATGGCTTCTAGACCCTCGGGCGCCAAATGGTTGAAAAGCGCCTCGGACAGAATGCTGCGGCAGCTGTTGTGGGTGCACATGAACAAGATTTTCATCAGACGATTCCTTCATTCAGAAACTGAGGCGCAGTGCCAGGGTGGTTGATCCGGTGGGCATGAATCAGCTGTACATGGCCTGATTGATCGGTCGGTCGCTCATGCAGCACAGGCGCTTGGCCTCGGTTTCCAGCCATGGCTGATTGGCGTCTGCCACTTCCTTCAGAACTGCTGCCACCCACGCGGGCACATCAGGATTCAGTCGGTAGTACACCCATTGACCCTGGCGACGATCCAGCAGCAAACCGGCGGAGCGCAGCAGCGCCAAGTGGCGAGAAATCTTCGGCTGACTCAGGTCGAGCGCTGCCGTCAGCTCGCATACACACAACTCGCCTTCGCGCACGACAAGCAGGGAAATTTTGGCCCGGGTGTCATCGGCCAGACACTTGAACAAGGTGGTGGGGGTCATGGGTTCTGTCATACATCCTCCAGAAGCTTGTGTCTTGACCAAAACGAAGAGCCTGATGCGCTTGCGGATGTCGTGACGCGTAGGGTGAAAGGCGGCGGGATGATTGCCGAGCAATGGATACGGATAACCGAATATACGCATAGTCATATATCTGGTAAAGCGAATATAACAGGGGTTGAACCGTCGAGACTGATAGCGACGGACCGCGCGGATAGTGCCCGCGATTTGTCTGATTCCAACTGATTGAAAATAGCCATTGACTTAGAGCACGCTCAAACCTTTACGGTGATGACATGAATCCAGAACTGACAATTTCACAGTTGGCCAAGCGCCTTGATTTGAGCGCTCACACGATCCGCTATTACGAGCGCATCGGGCTGTTCGACCCGGTTGGGCGCGGTGGCAATGGCCACCGGGTGTACGCCGAGAAGGATGTGCTGTGGGCCGAGTTTCTGCTCCGGTTGAAGGCGACCGGAATGCCGATCCAGCAAATGCTGCGGTATGCCGAACTGCGCCGATCAGGCGACTCGACCCTGGCAGAACGCCGCGAGCTTCTCGAGCAGCATCGCCGGGACGTGCAAGCGCAGATCAGCCAGTTGAGCCAGTCCCTGGAGGTTCTGGATAACAAGATTCAGATCTATCACCAACTCGAGCAAAAGGAGCATCACCATGATCCGTAAACTTCCCGGTTTCAACCGCTTGCTGTCCGCCACATTGATTGGCGCAAGCGTGACCAGTGTGGCAGCGCCCGTGGACATGACTGATCGTCGAGCGCGCGGAGAAGCCGCTCTGACGCAGATTACTGGCGGACCTGGTCAGGCAGTGGTTGATTCATTGAAGGATACTGCTCCAGAGCTTGCGGACTGGATTCTGAGTTTTGCCTACGGCGATGTCTTCGCCCGCCCCGGGCTCGATCACTGCACTCGTGAGCTGGCAACCGTTGCGGCACTGACCGCACTGGGCAATGCACAGCCACAACTGAAAGTGCATATCGGCGGCGCCCTGAACGTCGGGTGCACACCGGAGGCGGTGGTCGATGTGATCTTGCAAATGACCGTATACGCAGGATTTCCCAGCGCCTTGAATGGTATAACGGCTGCGCGTGAAGTCTTTGCTGCTCGCGGGATCAGTGTTAAATCCTAGGTGCGCACGCTGCAGAAACTGCGGGATAAAGCCAGATTCAACCTACCACCCACCCCCCATGCAACTGCACAAACCGCACCTGCAGCCATTCGATAAACACCTGCACCTGCGCCGGCAAATGCGTGCGGCTCGGGTACAAAAGCGTCACTGGCCGAGGCAGCGGGCGCAGCGGTTGCAGAATTTCCACCAGAGCACCGTTAGCCAGATGCTCTGCCACCGCGATACCCGGTGCCTGAATAATGCCGAAGCCCGACACGCCACACTGCACGTAGGCGTTCGACTCGGTGACGGTAATACCTTGGCGGCTGACGTAGGATTTCTGTTTGCCCTCAACTGAAAACTGCCAGGGCAAGGTGCGGTTGTTCTGGCCCGAGAGAAAGTTCACGCCTTGATGGTTCGCCAGATCTCCAAGCGTTTCCGGTGTGCCGTGCTCGCGCAGGTATTCGGGCGCGGCGCAGGTGACCATGGTCGCCAAGGCGATAGGGCGGGCGATCAGGGTTGAGTCGGGCAGCTCGCCGATGCGCAGCGCGCAGTCGATGCCTTCGCCGACCAGATCAACCGCACGATCGGTGACGCCCAGCACCATATCGATGCCGGGGTAGGTGTCGGTGAATTCGCGCAGGCTTTTGATGAATTCCAGCTGCGCGAACGCCGTGGGAATGTCGATGCGCAGGCGGCCGGACAGCGTGGCTCCGGTGCGATCGAACATTGTGGTGGCGGCGGTGATCTCGGCCAGAATTTCCTGGACCCGCTGATAGAAAAGTTCACCCTCGGCGGTGAGTGCGACTTTCCTCGTAGTGCGCTGGAAGAGGCGCACGCCCAGCGATGTTTCCAGTTCCTGAATATAGCGAGTGACCTGCGGCCGGCCGATGTCCAGCGACTCAGCGGCTTTGGTGAAACTGCCCAGCTCCGCCAGTCGGGCGAACAGGCGCATCGATTGCAGTAATTCCATGACTTTTCCGGTGAGCTTCAGTATCTGGATTTGTTGCCTGAGAATAGAACAATCATGTCTGTTTCCAAGCATTTATTGCGCTGATGTAAAAGCCAATCATGGCCCCAAGGCAAGCCCGCTGAGGGTTTGCGGCCAATAATGCATTTGGAGACACATCATGAAAGCGTGGTTACTGAAAGATTTCGGGCTCGACAATCTGCAACTGGGCGAGACGCAAACCCCGCAGCCCAAGGCTGGCGAGCTGCTGGTCAAGGTCGGCGCGGTCTCGCTGAATTTTCGCGACAAGGCCATCGTTGACGGTATCTACGAGCCGCACCTGGTGCCGAAACCGCTGATTCCGGTGAGCGATGCCGCCGGTACCGTAGTTGCAATCGGCGCCGGTGTTACTCGTTTCAAGGTTGGCGACCGCGTCAATTCACATCTGTACTCGCGCTGGTTGGATGGCGAGCCGGGGCCGAGCGAGCCGGATTATTGCTTCGGTTCGCCGCTGCCCGGTGGCCTCGCCGAGTACATGATCATTCATCAGGACAGCGCCGTCGGCGCGCCGGCCAACATGAGCGATGAAGAGGCGGCGACACTGCCGATCGCCGCACTGACTGCGTGGTATGCGCTGGTGGATTTCGGCGCTATTCAACCGGGCCAGACTGTGTTGGTGCAGGGTACCGGCGGCGTATCGATTTTCGCCGTGCAGATCGCCACCGCGCTGGGCGCCAAAGTCATCGCTACCTCAAGCAGCGATGAAAACCTGCACGCGGTAAAACGTCTGGGCGCGGTCGCCGGTATCAACTACCGCAGCACGCCGAACTGGGCGGACGAGGTGCTGAAACTCACCGAGGGCAAGGGTGTGGACCTGCTGCTCGATGTGGCGGGAGGCAATGGCATCAATCAGTCGGTAGCAGCGACCAAGGCCTCGGGGCGGATAGCGCAGATTGGCTTTCTGACAGGGCAGACCGTCGAGCTGAACCTGATGCCGCTGATCTTCCGCCAGACCACCATTCGCGGCATTGCGGTGGCACCGCGTTCATCGTTCGACCGGATGAACGTGTTCCTCGCCGAGCACGACATTCGCCCGGTGATCGACCATGTCTATCCGTTCGAACAGGCGCGCGAGGCCTATGAGCATCTGGCGAAAGGGGCGTTTGGCAAGGTCGTGATCAAGGTGAGCTGATCAGCGAAAACGTCAGACAAACCAAGGCCAGTCAGCTCAACGGACTGGCCTTTTTTTATGTCTGTCCTAGCGCAAATCCTCCGGCTGCATCGTCAGAATAATCTTCCCGACATTCTGCGAAGACTCCATCCTCCGATGGGCATCGGCTGCGCGGGATAGCGGGAAGGTGCTGTCCACCACCGGTTCCAGACTCGCAGCGCCGGCGAAGCGTTCCAGCCAGTGGTCGCGAAAGCGCTGGATCATCGCGTGCTTCTCCGGCTGGGTGCGCGACTTCATCACCGTGCCGATGATTTGCAGGTGCCGGTAGAGGATGTGCTCCAGCTCCACGTCGACCTTGCCGCCGCCGCCAAGAATGCCGACCTGCACCAGGCGCCCGCCGTGGGCCAGCGAGGCGATGTTGCGGGCGAAGTAGGGCGCGCCAATGAAATCAATGATCACGTCGACACCGCGACCTTGGGTTTTGTCGGCGATGACTGCGGCGAAATCCTCGTTTTTGTAGTCGATGGCCACGTCGGCGCCCAGATGTTCGACGCGCGCCAGCTTGCTGCCTTCGGTGGTCGCGTACACCGTGGCGCCTGTGGCGTAGGCCAGTTGCACGGCAGCGGAACCGACGCCGCCGGCGGCGGCATGGATCAGCACCGAGTCACCTGACTTGAGTCGGGCCAGGTGCAGCATCGCTTCGTGGGCGGTGACGAACACTTCGGGAATCGCCGCTGCGTGCACATAGTCGAGCTGTGCCGGAATCGGCATGGCCATGCGGTAGTCGATGCGCGCCAGTTCGGCGTAGGCGCCGCCGCCGACCACGCCCATCACCCGGTCGCCGACGGCGAATCCGCTGACCTCGCTGCCGGTCTCGAGCACTTCCCCGGCAATCTCCAGACCGATGATCAACGAGTCGCCGAAGTTCGCATGGCCGTAGCCGCCGGTTCGGTGGGTCAGGTCGGCACGGTTCACGCCGGCCGCATAGACCCGCACCAGCAGGTCGGTCGGGCGCACTTCAGGGTTGGGTACTTCGCCCAGTTGCAGCACTTCTGCCGAACCGAATGCTTTCAGGTTGATGGCTTTCATCTCAGCGTTGCTCCGTGTCGGCAAGGGTGGCATTGGCGATGGCCGAGGCGGTGATGGCGCCCGGAAAACCGACGTAAAAGGCCAGGTGAGTGATCGCCGCCGACAACTCTTCATGGCTCACGCCATTGCTGACAGCGCGGCGCAGGTGTGCGGGCAATTCTTCGCAGTGGCCTCCGGCAATCAGCGCAGCGACAGTGATCAGGCTGCGCTCGCGGGGTGCCAATGCGGGGTCACTCCAGATCTGCGGGTACAGCGTTGAGTCAACGAATTGCGCCAGTTTCGGGGTGAAGGCGCGGGCGGCTTCGCGTGGGCTGCTGAAATCGATAGTCGACATGGAAATCCCCTTAAACCTGGCTGATGAATTTGTTAGTGAGGTAGTGCTCGATGCCTTCGATGCCGCCTTCGGAACCGTGGCCGCTTTCTTTCATGCCGCCGAAGGGCAGTTCGGTGGCGACGATGCGGTACTGGTTGATGCCGATCATTCCGGCTTCCAGGCCATCGGCGACGTCGATCGCGGTGCGCGCATTAGAGGTGAACGCGTAGGCCGAGAGGCCATAGGGCAGGCGGTTGGCTTCTTGCAGGCCGTCGCTCAGTTCATCGAAAGGCATCAGTATCGCGATGGGGCCAAAGGGTTCTTCGTGCATGATTCGCGCACTCATCGGCACATCGGCCAGAACAGTGGGCTGGAAGAAGAAGCCTGCGCCCGGCAACGCTTCGCCACCGGCCAGCACCCGAGCGCCTTTCTCGACGGCGTCGGCGATCAGTTGCTCCATCTTCGCCAGTTGCCGTGGGTTGGCCAGAGGGCCGACCTGCGTTTGCGGATCCATGCCATCGCCGATTTTCAACGCCTGGGTGGCTGCGACGAAGTGCTCGACAAACTCGGCGTAGGCCTCACGCTGGATAAGAAAACGAGTCGAGGAAATGCACACCTGACCGGTGCCGCGAAAGCGATTGGCGACGCCTTCCACAGCAGCTTTTTCGATGTCGGCGTCGGCGAACACCAGAACCGGGCCGTGGCCACCCAGTTCCAGAGTGATCGGCTTCACTCCTTCGGCAGCGCGGGCCGACAACAGCCGACCGATTGGCACCGAACCGGTGAACGTCACTTTGCGAATGACCGGTGAGGCAATCAGATGGCTGGATACTTGATCCGGCACACCGAACACCACTTGCAGCACGCCTTTGGGCAAACCGGCATCGTCCAGCGCCCGGGCCAGGGCCAGCGCGGTGGAAGGGCTTTCCTCGCCGGGCTTGAGCACCACGCTGCAACCGGCGGCCAGCGCTGCCGAGAGCTTGCGCGCCGGGGTGATGGCCGGGAAATTCCATGGTGTGAACGCTGCCACAGGGCCGATCGCCTGACGTTTCACTAGTTGCAGTACACCCGGACGATTGGCCGGTACGACACGGCCGTCGATGCGTCGTGCGCTTTCGGCGAACCACTCGAAATATTCCGCCGCACGGGTCACTTCATCGAGGCTTTCGCGCAGTGGCTTGCCTTCTTCCAGTGTCATCTGCGCAGCGATGTGCGGGGCGCGTTCGAGGATCAGGTCGGCGGCGCGCTTGAGGATTTTTGCGCGCTGGTCCGGCACGGTCTGGCGCCATTGGTCGAAGCTCAGTCGAGCGACTTCGAGGGCGTGATCCAGATCGTCTGCGGTGGCGAGTGGCACCTGACCGATTTCCTCGCCGGTTGCCGGGTTGACCACGGCGGCGGTCGCGCGGTCCTGGGCGGTGAGCCATTGACCACCGATGAAGAGATAGAGCGGATCGTAAAGAGTGTTCATGGATGTCGCCTTCATGGTTAAGGATTCATTCGGCGCCTTGTACGCAGTAGTTCAGGCGTCCCGTGGAATCCAGTCTATGGAAGGCGTGCCGTTTGATTTAGCCGGCCACGAGGGAATCATTGTTGTCCCAGAAGGTAATATCGAGCGCAGGGGCGAGCGTGTAGCATCCGTCCTTATCCGCAGTGAGTGGCAGTTCTACAGGACGATCAGGATGGACAAACTTTCAAACATGTCGGTGTACATCAAGGTAGTCGAGATGGGCAGTTTCACTGCAGTGGCCAACCATCTCGACTCCACCGTCGGTAACGTATCGCGTGCGGTCTCGGCGTTGGAAAACGTACTCGACACCCGCCTGTTGCAACGCTCGACCCGGCGTCTCTCGGTGACCGACGCGGGCCGGCGGTTTTATGAACGCTGCGTGAAGATTCTCGCTGACCTGGAAAGCGCCGAAGCCGAGGCGAGCAATGCCGCCTTGCAACCACGAGGGACGTTACGGGTGCACTGCGTGCCCGGACTGGCGCGGCAACTGGTGACCGGCGCGGTGCTGGAATATCGCCAGGCGTTTCCCGAAGTGACCGTCGATTTGATGCTCTCCCAACGCATGCCCAATCTGCTTGAGGATCAGTTGGACGTGTCCATTCTGATCGCGCGAACGCTGCCGGATTCGGCGTATGTCAGCCAGAAGATCGGCGTCAGTCACTGCGTACTGGTGGCCTCTCCGCAATACCTGGCGCGGCATGGCGCCCCCGAAACGCCGGAGCAGCTTTGCGATCATCAATGCCTGCTGCTCGGTACCGTGGATTACGTGCGCGATGAATGGCAGCTCAAAAGCAAGGCGGGCGACGCGACGTTCATCCCGAGCGGGCCGAGTTTCAGCGTGAACGATATGGACGCAATGGCCGTGGCCATTCGCGAAGGGGCGGGGATTGGTCTGTTGGCAGGCTTCACGGCGATCGACGATTTGCGTACCGGCAGGCTGGTGCGGGTGCTGCCCGATTACCACACCTACGAGCGCAATGTTTACGCGGTCTACACGTCTCGCCAGTTTGTCGATGCGAAGATCACGCGATTCATCGATACCTTGAAAACCCGGGTCGGCGCGCAGTTGGCGAGCACTGCTCAGGCGCTTATCGATTGAAGCGGTAAAGGCATTTGCGTCTCAGCGAGCCAACTCTGAGACGCAATGGGTGTGCGAGGTATTGGCCTGATCAACCGTTGCTGCAGCCGCTGCCCATGACCTCGTATTGCAGGATGTGCTGTTTGCCTTGGGAATCCTGATAAGTCATTTGCACCGGCACTACGGCGCAGACATCCGGCACGGGATCTTCCGAGATGATTTTGGCGACGTCGAGGTGACTGGCGTAGGTGTATTGCTCGACGGGTGGCGTGGTAGTCGATTCCTGAGCCATGACCACCGAGCTGAAGCCGAAGAGTGCGAGGACGAGCATTGAGACTTTCATGGAGGATGTTCCTTTGCTGAAGTTGAGTGTGCTGCTGGAACAAACTCTATGCGGCGGCTGGCGGGGGAAACAGGCGCGGATCGGGTAAAGACTGTTTACGGTTTGAGCCACAATCGGCATGGGGTGAACGATCGCGCAGGGTTCAGCGCAAACAAAAAAAGGCGCCGGTGAGGGCGCCTTTTGTTTGTCTCGTTTTTTACCGCTCGCCATGCAATCGGCAGCTACGAAAACGCCGGGCTGATTTCGGCGGATTTCGCTGAGTAGCTTGCCACTCGCGCCGAGATCCACTTGCGGCTGTAAGCCAGCACATGGTCAGCAGTGGCGGTCGGGAAGTGAATGAAGCCATGCGGACACTCCGGCAGCACGTACCTCTCCACCGGCGCCGCGTGTTGCCAGCGTTCAGCGATGAGTCGCGAGTCATCCAGCAGCGGATCGAGGTCGCCGGCAAACAGCAGTGCTGGTGGCAGTCCGCTGAAATCGCCGTACAGCGGCGACAGCGGTGGCTGGCGTCGTTGTTCGTCGCTGATATCCGGCGTGAGCAGGCGCAACGCTTCGACCATGCCGGGGCCGTCGAGCACCAAGGTATCGGCTGGCGCGGCGCGCACGCTGGGCGTGCCGGTCAGGTCGTAGACGCCGTAATACAGCAGCGCGCCGCAGATCCGTTGCAGCAGTTGCGGCAAAGATTTGAGGGCGAGCAGGGTGGCCGCCGCCAGATGCCCACCGGCCGATTCACCGACGACGACCACGGGCAGTCCGGCAAATTCGCCATCGTTCAAGATGCCGCGAGTGGCGCGCAGACAGTCTTCCAGCAAGCCCTCGATTGGCGTCGACACCGCCAGCCGATAATCCACCGACAGCACCGCCACGTCGCAAGTGTTGACGATGGCGATGTTGAAGTTGTCGTTCATCTGCGCATTGCCGATCACCCAGCCGCCACCATGGAAGTCCAGCACCACGCCTTTGGCTTTGCTCTTGGGGCGGATGATGCGCACGGGCACCGTGTCGATGATCTTCCGTTCGGCGCTCAGCCCATGCTGGCGCAGCTTGCCGTCGCCGCCGAGCTGACCCGTCCGCAGCAGCGCCTGAATCAGCCGTGGAGTGAGCCGATTGCGGATCTTGAAGCGTGGCAGCCAGGCGAGCTTTCTGTTGAACCCACGCACCTGCGCCAGCTCGCGCTCGCCTTGCGGCCATGGGAAGTCGCTCACAGGCGATTCTTCATCAGGATCGAGCAGTTCAGCGCCGCCGCAACGCACAGCCACGCCAGGTACGGGAACAGAATCAGCCCGGTGACCACGTCCAGTTGCAGGGCGAGCACGACCATCACCGCGACCACCACCCACAGCACCGCCAGAATCACCAGCGCCGCCAGCACCTGATGCGCGCCGAAGAACACCGGCGTCCACAGCGTGTTCAGGGCGATTTGCGCGGCCCACAAGGCCAGCACCGTTTGGCTGCCGGGAATCAGGCTCAGGCGATAACCGGCCCAGGCCAGCAGCAGGTAGATGATCGTCCAGGCCACGGGGAAGGCCCAGTTGGGCGGGGTGAAAGAGGGTTTGGTCAGTGATTCGTACCACGGGCCGGGTTTGAACATCACGCCAGTGGTTGCCGCCGCCGCGCAGGCCAAGAGGAAGATGAAAAAGGTCATTGCCAGTCCTTAGCTGTGATCAGCTGTTATGGAGAGTTAAGAAGAGGACGCTTCGCTGCGCAAAAAGTTTGTTCGCAAATGCAATTTGGCAGTCAGGTTGAACTAAAAGCTGACCGCTGCGTCAGGATAAACACTGCCTTTTCCCACCGACGCGGACGACATCATGTACACCTATCACATCGAATACCGTTTCAACGGCGAGCCTCGTACTTATCTGCTCGAACTCAAGGAAGCGCAACTGGCCGAGCACGACGCGGCGATGCATCTGCTCGAACTGCATCTGGGCGATGCCGAAAACAGCCTGGTCATGCCCAAGGCGGATTCGACGCCAGAGCAGATTCTCGAGCAGGCTGAGCGGGTAGGGATTACGCATATCCGGGTGGTCAGCCGGACCAATTGACGCCCGCATGCGGCGCAGGCGTTAGCAGAATGTGCTCTGAATTCAGGCCATGCGCCGCAATACCAGCACCATCCCCGCGCCCACGAGGCCCATGCAGGCGATCAGCACGGGAAAGGACATCCACCATGGAACGCCGGACGTCATCATGCTGAACTCCGACATGCCACCGATGCCGGCGATCAGGTTCAAGGGAAGGAATACGACGTTGATCAGCGTCAGCTTTCGCAGCGCGCGGTTCATGCTGTTGTTGGCAAGGTTGCCATGGGATTCGATGAGGTTGGCGAACACCTTGGCGTGAATTCTGGCCTGCTGGAAGCTTTGTTCGTTTTCCACGATCAGATCGTTCAGCGCAGCCAGTTGACTGTCGCTGAAGCCCTGACGCTGGCCGTGGTTGCGCAGCAGCGTCAGCACCGCACCGTTACTTTGAATCGCATTGACGTAGTACACGAGGCTTTCGCTCAGGTTGTACATCTGCGCCAATTGCTGATTGTCCATCGCCCGGGTGAATTGCTGCTGAATCTCCCGGGCGATCTGTTTGACCACGCGCAAATGCCCGAGATAGTGGTGAACGCTTTCTGCGAGTAACGCCATCAGCACGTCCAGCGGCCCGGTCATTTGCGCATCGTGCTCAAGACCCGAAAGCAGCGAGTTGCTCGCGCAGATGACCACCAGGCGTTTTTCGCTCAGCACCGCTCCGAAGGACGAAACGTTGAATGCGCGCCCGTCGAAGCTTTCCGGGCGCTTCCAGATCAGGAACAGGTGATCTGGCTTGACCTCGATGCGGGCCACTTCATCAGGGTCCAGCGACGACTCTATCGCTTGCGCGCCGATGCCCAGGCGTCTGTGCAAATCCAGTTGCTCGGCTGCGTCCGGGGCGACACACAGCCAGACAGTCGCCTGGTCCTCGGATGTCCTGTGCAGGGCGCCGCAATCAATGCAATAGCCTTCAATCATTGCTCACCACGCTTGGCCACGGTGTTTGAGCTCAAGCCTTTGGGTAAAAGCCTGTAATACGCGCCGGTACAATTCGTCGCCCAGCACCGCATCTTCGATGCCGGCGTCGAGGTTGGGGTTGTCGTTCACTTCGATGACCAGGACCCGATCGCCCGCCTGCTTGAGGTCGACGCCGTAGAGGCCGTCGCCGATCAGCCGCGCCGTCTGTACGGCGAGCTGCACGACTGCGGGCGGGGCTTGCTCGACCGGCACCGCCTCGCACATTCCGTTGATCTCGCCGGGCAGCGCCTTGTGGTTGTAAATCTGCCAATGCCCCTTGGACATGAAATACCTGCAGGCATACAGCGCTTCGCCATTGAGCACCCCGACGCGCCAATCGTATTCGGTGTAGCAATACTCCTGCGCCAGCAGCAGCACCGAGTGTTCGAATAACTCCTGCGCGGCCGTGGCCAGCGCTTGTGCATCGGCGACCTTGATCACACCCCGTGAAAAACAGCCATCGGGGATTTTCAATACCAAGGGAAAACCGAGGCGACGCCCTGCGTTTTCGAGTTCCTGCGGACGATCCTTGTAGAGTATTTCCGTTGCCGGCATGCCCAGCCCGCGACGCTTCAGCAAATCGGCCAGATAAACCTTGTTGGTGCAGCGCAGGATGGACGACGGATCGTCAATCACCACAAGGCCTTCGCTTTCAGCCTTTTTCGCGAACCGATAGGTGTGATCATCCACTCGCGTTGTTTCGCGGATGAACAGCGCGTCGAATTCGGCGAGACGTGCGTAGTCCTTTTTCTCGATCAGTTCGACATCGATACCCAGCTGTTCGCCCGCAGCGATGAAACGCTGCAATGCCTCGGGGTTAGACGGCGGTAGGGCTTCGTCAGGATCATGGAGGATGGCCAGGTCGTAGCGGGCCACACGTTTGGAGGCGGGCTGACGCCATGTCCTGCGATTGAACGCGTCCAGTGCATCAGCGAAAACATGCTGCTGTTCATCGCGAAGTTTGTGCAGTGCACCGGCCTTGATGCCTGCGATCTGCCAGCTCTCACCACGGCGGAATTCCACCAGCAGGATAGGGCAGGGGAACGCCTCGAACAGCTGACGGCCGATCTCTTGCAGCGGCTCGATCGAGGCCTTGCCGAAGTACAGCGACAGCGTGAAGGCTTCGGTTTCGCC
This sequence comes from Pseudomonas sp. 1L-E-NC-VB-C3, assembly GCF_057291535.1. Lineage (NCBI taxonomy): Bacteria > Pseudomonadati > Pseudomonadota > Gammaproteobacteria > Pseudomonadales > Pseudomonadaceae > Pseudomonas > Pseudomonas sp. 1L-E-NC-VB-C3. The sequence goes on from NZ_JBXAWD010000009.1 coordinate 166,785, forward strand.
GTATGGATGGTTGGCCAGCGCCCGCTCCAGGGTGCGTTGCAGATCATTCAGCCCGACCCCGTAAAGCGCTTTGCGCGCCAGCTCGCTGACGGTGCGTACCGAGGGGAAAACCTTGTGTCCGCGCGCTTCGGCCAGCAATGAGCAGTAATAGCCCTGACCGAGGTATTTGTAATTGCGGCAGAGGTTTATGACCTGGGTGCGATGAGGAAAATCATCGCTGTGTTCAAGGTAATCCTGAGCCAGCATCAGGCTCTCGCTGGGCAGGTAATCAGCCCAGTCATCCTTGCGTTCGACCAGTATGAGCAATCGACTTCCCGAGGGCTTGATACTGGGAGGTTCCTCGCTGAGGGAGATTGTCGAATGCTCGGTTTTGTCTAATACTTCGTTCACGTTGGCTTGCACCGCTGACATGAGTAATGAATCCCTGTTGAAGAAGACGCCGCTTCAATAAATCACGGGCCTTTCGGTCTGTCCCGGTTCGTTACTCAAACTTTACGGTGCGGTCATGTCTTTTGATTTTCGCTTTGCATCCACTGACGATATCGACGATCTGGTCGAATTGGAGCGGATGTGTTTTACCCTCGACCGGTTGAACCAGCGCAACTTCAGCTGGATGCTCAGTAGAGCCAATGCCGCGCTGATTGTCGTCACCTCAGGCGCAATCCTTTGCGGTTACGCACTGGTGCTTTTTCACCGTGGCACCTCACTTGGACGCCTGTATTCGATTGCGGTCAGCCCCGCATGGCGCGGACATGAGCTTGGCCAGCGTCTGCTGGAACAGGCCCAGGCCTGCGCATTGGCGCGCAACTGCGCATGGCTGCGTCTGGAGGTGCGCGCTGACAACAGCGCTGCCATCCGCCTCTACGAAGCCAACGGCTATCAACGCTTTGCCAGTGTCGAGGACTACTACGAGGACCACTGCGAGGCGTTGCGCTACGAGAAACGCATCCTGCGCGAAACACCTGCCCCCGCCCGGCAAGTGCCGTATTACCAGCAGACCACCGAGTTCACCTGCGGCGCCGCGTGCCTGCTGATGGCCATGTCTGCCATCGACGCGAGCCGTGCCATGACCCGAGCGGAGGAAATCCAGCTGTGGCGCGAGGCAACCACCATTTTCATGACGGCGGGGCACGGTGGCTGTAGTCCTCAGGGTCTGGCATTGGCGGCCTGGCGGCGCGGTTTCGATGTGCGCCTGGAAGTCAGTCACGCGGGCTCGCTTTTTCTTCACGGCGTACGCAGCACGGAGAAGAAGTCGATCATGAAACTGGTCGAGGATGGGTTTGCCCAGGAACTGGCTGCCACGCAAGTCGAGCAGGTTCTGGGTGATTATCTGCAGATCGGCGCTGCGTTGGCGGCCGGATACAAACCGCTGGTGCTGATCAGCAGCTACCGATTCACCCGCTTGAAAGCGCCGCATTGGGTCATCATCACCGGGTGTGACGAGGACTTCGTCTACTTGCATGATCCTGATGTCGACCACAGCAAACTCAAGCGCGGCCTGGACTGCCAGCACTTGCCGGTCAGTCACCAGGAATTTCTGCGCATGACGGTGTTTGGTGTACAGCGGGTTCGCGCAGCCGTGATGCTGCGCTCCCGTTGAAGAGGGGTGGCTAGGCGCCGAGCACTTCCTCGCCGATACAGTAGCGATCCCTGCCTTTCTGCTTCGCGGCATAAAGCATTTTGTCAGCCGACTCGATAAGAGTGGCAGGGCTCACTTCATGTTCGGCCGGTTTGCCAACCGCAATACCTGCACTGGCGGTGACGTGACCCAGTGGATGGGCTTTGTGCTCCATTCGCAAGGATCGAATGGCCTCAAGAATTTCCTGCGCCACAAGCGCCGCCCCGCGAATATCCGTGTTGGGCAGCAACACGGAAAACTCCTCGCCGCCATAGCGCACGGCGAGATCACCCGGTCGTTTTACTGCTTGCGCAATGGCCTGTCCGACAGCGCTCAGGCAATCATCACCTGCCGCGTGCCCATAGCTGTCGTTGTAGAGCTTGAAGTGATCGACATCGATCATGATCAGTGAGATCGACGAACCCTGGCGTCTGGCCAGACGAATTTCGTCAATCAAGGCAGTGTCCAGTCGCCGACGGTTGGCCAGTCCGGTCAGGCTGTCGGTCAAAGCCATGTCCTTCATGGCCTGGTGTGCCTTGCGCAAATCCTTTTCCATCACCATCCGTTGGCGCAGTTGCCTCAAGACGATCAGTCCGAAGACCGTGAACGCGGTGATCACCGACATCAACACAAAGCCGGTTTTGATCAGGTCCCAGCGCCACGGCGCAATGATCGATTCGCGGGACAGTCCGGTTTCGACTACCAACGGATAGGTGCTCAAAGCTCTGTAACCGTACAGACGCTGGGTGCCGTCGACGACGGCTCGGACCTCGGCGATCCCTTGATTGGAAAAGGGCAGGTAGTTCTTGAACACCTCACTGTCGGCGAGGCTCTGACCGATTACCGAAGCGATGAAAGGACGACGCACGAGAATGGTGCCGTTGCGCAGCGCCAGCACCAAGGCACCCTTGTCGTCGATTTTGAAATCGCCGTAATAGTCGACGAAGTAACTGACTTTGATGGTGCCAAGCAGCACGCCGGCGAAGGAGCCGTCCGGGTTATTCAAGCGGCGGGAAATCGGAATGATCAGGTCGTCTGTGGATTTGCTTTTGACGACATCACCGATACGCACGTTTCGATCGGTGTTGGCGCGGTGATACTGGAAGTAGTCGCGATCGGCATTGTTCGCAGGGTCGGGGATCATTTCCTTGTCGGTGACGATCCATTTGCCGTCCGGGCCGTAGATAAACAGTCCATGCAACTGCGGCATCAGTTTGGCCTGCTGGACCAGCAGGTTGTGGATACGCGCTACGTCGATGTTCTGCAGACCGTCGCCTTCGACGCGCTCGCCCAGGGCGGCGGTCAACACATCGACCTGGCGGATGGCGTCCTCGGCATGTTGCGCGGTTGCCCGCGCGAGGTTGGTGACCGAATCACGCGCCGACGAGAAGGCTGCATGATAGTCACGCCAGGTTCGCCATCCCTCCACGCCGAGAAACGCCAGAATGACCGTCAGCATGAAGATGACTGTCAGGCGGAAAGCGGCTATCTCGCTGGCAGCTTTGATGGGAGCGGTTTCTGCGGCGTCATGCCCCTTGGTTTTGGGCATCTTACGACCGAGCATCTGAGGGTCCTTATGCTTGTCATCTCTCATCTCTTGAAAGATGACCATCCTTTTCCACCTGGAATTCAATTTACTGCCTTGGCCAGGCGGTCGCGATTGGATCGTTCAAAGCCGTGCCGGGTCAACATCTGTAATTGAAACGCGCCTTGAGGTGAGACTTGTGAGCGAAATCATCACGGCCGGTGACTTGAACATCGACCTGCACAATGCCAGCGAAACCGGCCTGTTCAAATGGCTGCTGGCGAGTTTTCTGATGGGCAAGAGGATTCAGGGCTCCATCGCCGCCAAGGCGTATCAAGTCATAGTAGAGCAGCATCACAAAGACACCCCGCAAAAGCTCGCGCAGTGCACCCACCGTCAGTTGGTGTCGATGCTGGGGCAGGCGCGTTACGTGCGCTACGACGAAAGCACGGCGTCGCGACTGCTCGCGTTGGCCAACAAGCTCAACAGCGAGTACGCCGGTAAGGTCAGTAACATCGTGGCCGCGAGCGCGGACCGTAAGGCGCTGGAGAAGCGCCTGTCCGAGTTTGAAGGAATAGGGCCAAAGACCGTCGAGATCTTCATGAGGGAAGCGGCGGCGGTACTTTTCTGAACGCCCGGTTCTGCATTGAAGACGGTGGCAACACTCGGCTCACAGAGCAGCAAGTCTTCCGGCCAGTTCGCGGTCAATGGATGGCTGCCACCTCCGATTGCTGGACTGTGGCTTGATCGGCGAAATTATTCGGCAGCAGGGTGCCCAAGCCGAATACATTCACCGCCATGCTGACTTTCAATCCTCGACAGGCCTGTTTGCAGTCGAGCTCGAAACCCGCAGATGCCTGTTCCATCAAACGTTGAAAATGTTCAGAGGTCAGTGCCAGGACTTTGCTGCTTTTCATGTGGTTTTCCTTGAGCAAGTGGCGACCCCGGTCCGGGGCCGCCGGACGGGTTCAGACATCTTTGCCTTGCACATAGCCGGAGCCCAGGTCAGCACCGGTCACCGGCTCGCTGAGTGGGTCAGAGGCTGTACGGGTCTTCATCGCTTCCAGCACCTGTTCGTCTTCAGCCGGAAGGCTGACGGTCGCCAGACCGTCACCGCCGTCGACCGCAGGCTCTGGGTTTTCCACGTACTCCCACGCACCGCCCTCGTTCCAGGGACCGCGCACGTTGGGCTCGCCAGACATATTGAAGTACTTGTTGGTGAACTCCGGCATGCCAGGCAATTTGCCCTGCGGGAAGTTCGGCTGGATCGAATGCAGGGCTTTTTCGAAGGACTGTTGATGGGCGATTTCCCGCGTCATCAAAAAGCCAAGCGCCTCTTTCACGCCCGGATCATCGGTGATGTTGATCAAACGTTCGTAGAGGATTTTCGCCCGCGCTTCGGCTGCGATGTTCGAACGAAAGTCGGCAGTAGGCTCAGTGATCGAATCCACATACGCCGCCGTCCAAGGTACGCCAGCGGAATTGACCAGAGGCGCGCCTGCGCCGTACAGCAGGCTGGTGATGTGCGAGTCATTACCGGCGCCATTCAGCGCACGGTACAGCTCGCCTTCCTCTTGAACGCCCTCGGCGAGTTGACCCTTGGCACCTCTGTTGAGCATGACGATGATCGAGCCGACCACCTCCAGATGGCTCAATTCTTCGGTGGCAATGTCCAGCAGAAGGTCTTTGCGCCCCGGATCTTCCTCGGCCAAGGCTTGTGTGAAATAGCGCGCTGCTGCGGCCAGTTCGCCATTGGCGCCCCCGAATTGTTCCAACAGCAGATTGGCCAGACCAGGGTTGGGCTCGGCCACGCGAACGGTGTACTGAAGTCGCTTGTTATGTATGAACATTCAAATTTTCCTCAGACCAGGCTATCGCGCTTTTGCCCTGATGGGCGTTAGCGCATGCATAGTTGTGAGGAGTGGGTGGAGCGGAAATTTCGTTTATTGCAGGCCGGCTGGACGGACGGCAGAGGGCGGAAAGTTCCGGAAACAGGACGGTTGGCTTGACCCTGTTCCACGACCAATGTGGGAGCGAGCCTGCTCGCGAATGCGGTACGTCAGTCACCGATTTGGCGGCTGATCCAGCGCTTTCGCGAGCAGGCTCGCTCCCACAATGGTTCGTTGGCAATCAAGCTATCTTCAACGCCCTCAGCACCACCAGCGTCTGCTCGGCGAATACCTGCGCCTGTGCGGTCAGCGCGGCGATATTGGCTTCGGCAGTGAGCAGCGGCTGGCCGTTCTCTACCAGCACTTCACCTTGTTCGCTGATCACACTCCACGCCAATTGCGCCCACTCGGCTGGCTGCTGTTTGCCTTGCTTGATCGAAATCAGGAACAACTGCTGGAAGCGGCTGACCGTCACGCCACCGCCAGTGACCGGGCTGGCCAGGGTCTGGATGTTGGCGCCGTACAGCGAGCGTTTGCACAGTTGCAGATTGAGCGCGGCGCAGCGACCGCTGACCTGCGACTCGGCGGCCTCGCTCTGGCACGGAGCGACAGCGCCCATACCGATCAGCACGGCCAGGGCTTGTTCGAGGTCGTCGTAAGCCAGCGCAGCCTCGGACAGCAATTGGCGCATCGATTTGGCCGCATAGTTCTGTGCCGCCAGTGCATCGAGCACCGGGCCGTAAATCTCCGGTTGCAGCGTCGCTTCGCCGGCGGGACCACTGACCGAGCCCGCCACGGTTTCCCAGGGTTGCAGCAGCACGAAACGGCTGTGCAGCATCCTCGCGCGGCGTTCGGCAGCGGACAGGCGCGTCGCGCCACGCACGTACAGGTCGCGGCGGAAGTGCTGGTTGACGAAGTAGTCCCGCGCTTGCTCGCGCATGATCGGATGTTCGATGGTTTCCAGAAAGTCCATGCCTTCAGCGCTCAGGTTGAGCGGGGCGACCGAGTCCAGCGGCACTGCCGTGGTGGCGTAGTCGAGTTTGGCCGGGGCCAGCGCGTCGACCATGTCGGCGAAGTACATGCAATTCCAGTCACGGTTGAAATACTCGTGGGCGACGTAGTGACGATCCTGACCCTTGATGCTCTGCAGCCGCGCGCCGAGACTCGGCGCCGCCGCGGCGTATTTCGGGTTGGCCGCGAGCAGTGCTTCGGAAAATTGCAGTGCGGCGTCGATGCGCTGGTCGGAGCGCGACGAGGCATTGGCGAAACGATCGTGCAGGCTGAACAGATTGCGCAGCGGCGCTGACGGCGACCAGCCGGGGAAGCAGTTGTAGCTGACGTAAAGCATGCCGCCCGGCTTCAGGTGACGGCGGGCGAATTCGACGATCAGTTTCTGATTGTCGCGGCTGACCCAGGTCCAGATGCCATGCAGGCTGATGCTGTCGAACTGCGGCAGATCATTGCGCGCCAGCAGCTGTTCGAAACTGTCGTCATACAGGCGTGCGCCGTTGTTGGCGGCAGTCGCGAGTTCGATGGCATGGGCCGCCATACCCGGGTGAAAGTCCGTGCCGACAAACGAACCCGGGTTGGCGGTGGCGTGGATGTTGATCGACACGCCCTGACCGAAGCCCAGTTCGCAGTGCACGCCGTCGTTGCTTTCAAGCGTGGCGAACCCGCGCAACAACAGGCAGTAACGCAGGAACACCGGATTGATCTCCCGGCTATAGCTGTAGGTGTAGCCTTCGTCGGTGAAATAACCTTCGTTCCAGGCGTTGCTCATGGGTACAGCCTCTTGTTCTTGAAAGTGATGGCAGTCTTATAAGGGGTTGTGATTGCGCGCGACAAATTGAAAAAACGGATACGTCACCAAACCCTGTGGGAGCGAGCCTGCTCGCGAAAGCTTTTTTCAGTTTGAATATAATCGGCTGACACGCCGCTTTCATGAGCAGGCTCGCTGCCACAGGGATCTTCAACACATTCAAGCAGGATTGATGGACCGATCACGCACCCCACGGCCCATTCGCGCAGGCATTTTGTAGCCAGCCGAAACTGTCATATTCCCTCCCACTCGTCTGCCCATAGTGACCAGCCCAACGCTGATTTCATGAGGCTGCACTGTGTTCCAACGTCTTCTGTGTTCGCTGTCCGTTCTGAGCCTGTCCATCGCCGCTGCCCGCGCGGCCGAGCCTTTCACTCTCGACACGCCGCGCTTGAGCGGCATCGACAACTTTCGCGACATCGCCGGCATCACCACTGCGTACTCCACCGCCCACGACGGCGTTATGCGCAGCGGCGTGTTCTACCGTTCCAACGCACTGACGCCGTCGACGGCGGATCTGGCGACACTCAATGGGCTTGGCATCAAAGCCATTTACGACTTGCGCACGCCCAGCGAAATTGCCGCTACGCCCGACACGATGATCACGGGCGCGGCCTATCGCAATATCGACATCATCGGCAGTACCACCTCGGGTGCGGACATCACCAATATCTCCTTCCACAGCGCCGCCGAGGCAGTGGCGATGATGGAGGAAACCAACCGCGCCTTCGTCAGCGATGCCGGCATGCGCGGGCAGTTCGGCCAGTTGTTCAATGAGCTGGCAAGTGTCGACGCCGCGCAGTTGTTTCACTGCGCCGCCGGCAAAGACCGCACTGGCTGGACCGCCGCCGTGTTGCAGAGCATCGCTGGTGTCGATGAGGCGACGATCATGGCCAACTACTTGGCGACCAACGACTACACCGCCGCCCGAGTCGCCGCGACCTTGAAAGCCTTGCCGCCGAGCATGGCCGCTGTCTACGAGCCGCTGCTCGGGGTGCAGGCCAGTTATTTGCAGGCGGGTCTCGACCAGGTCGCCGCCGAGTACGGCAGCATGGACAACTACCTCAAGCAGGGCCTCGGTCTGTCCCAGGAAACCATTTACGTGCTGCGCGGCAAACTGGTCGAGTACAACAGCTTGCCGGGGCAGACCGGGCTGATCGGCAATGCCGCCGCAGGTGCCGAGTTGCTGCGCCAGCTGCAGAACTCCGAGCTGTCCGGCACCTACAGCACCTACAACTACTACCTGCAATCGGCGATCGACGCCGGCAGTCTGGGCGGTGTCGAATCTCAAGTCGGCGGTCAGGTCCACGCTGATGCGGCCAGCTACCTGCTGCGGCAGAACGCGATGATCGAACAAGCCGCCGCACCGTTCGACAGCGGCAGCGATCTGAAGATCGGCCAATACCGCCTCTGGACCACCGCGCTTGCCGGCTACCTCGGCACGGACGGCTCGGCCCACGCCGACAGCAGCAACGAACACAGCCAGGGCCTGATGCTCGGCATCACCCAGCGCTTCAGCGAACAACTCAGCGCACGCGCCGGCTTTGGCTACAGCAAGGGCAGCGTGGGCGGCGCGGGTGGCGAGGCCGATACGGACTTCACCTTCCTCAAGCTCGGTGCGCGGTACGGCCTCACCAGCCTCGAGCGCGGCATGTTTGTCGATGCCAACGCCAGCGCCGGTTACTTCGACTACGACAGCAAACGCGAGCTTGGCGGTGGTCTCGGCACAGCCAAAGGCGACAGCCACGGCAATCTCACCGGCGCGACCCTGACGCTGGGTTATCGCGCACCGCTCAACGGTGTGATTCTCGAGCCGAGCCTGGGCTTTCGCGTCAGTCATCTCGACTTGCAAGGTTTCAAAGAGAAGGGCAGTGAGCTGGCGCTCGACGTCGATGGCATCAAGCAGACCCGCCGCAGCACGGTGGCCAATCTCGACGTGTCATTCGCCCCAGTGGTCATGGGTGCGTGGCAGTTGGTCCCGGGTGTTCGCGTGGGCTATGAACGTGCGCTCGGCGATCAGCAAGTCGACAGCGAAGGCCACCTGCTGGGGCTGGATATCGAGCAGCGCGCGGCGTTCGACAATCGCGACCAGTTCAGCGGCGGCGTTAATCTGATGGCCAACCTCGGCGCCCTGAGTGTGGGCGCTGAGGTCGGGGCCAACGGTGGCGGTGACAGCCACGGTATCAATGGCGGGCTGAAGGCCAGTTACGCGTTTTGAACACAGCGAGCCCGGCAAATTGCCGGGCTCTTGCGCTCAAGCATGCTGCGCACGCGAAGGTTGCTGTGTGCGTGCCGGTGGCGCGGTGGGTTCGGGCAGGGAGGCGACATGCACGGTGCGCGCCGGGAAGGCGAACGTCGCGTCCAGCTCGGCCACCGCTTCCATGATTGCCAGATTGATGCGTTGCTGCACGTCCATGTAGACGTTGTAGCTGGCGTCCAGAACGATATACACCGTCTCGAATTCCAGCGCGCTCTTACCAAAACTGCGGAAATGGCAGCGGTCGAAGCGCGCCTGTTTTTCGTTCTTGATGATGCTTTCAACGCGTTGAGTGATCTGGCGGATCTGTTCGCTGGTGCACTCGTAAGTCAGACGAAACTCGAACACCACTCGACGCTCCTGCAAGCGTTTGTAGTTCTGAATGGTGCTGCCGATCATGTCGGCGTTGGCCATGACAATCTGCTCACCGCCGAGACTGCGGATGCGCGTGGTCTTCAGGCCGACGTGCTCGACCGTACCGGCCAGCGTGCCGACGACGATGAAATCGCCCACCTCAAACGGCTTGTCGACGGCAATCGACAGCGAGGCGAACACGTCGCCGAGAATGTTCTGCACCGCCAGCGCCACCGCGATACCGCCGACACCCAGGCTGGCGACGAATGCAGTGATGTTGACGCCCAGGTTCGACAGCATCGCCAGCAGAATCACCGCCCACAGCAACACCTTGACGCCCCACAGGCTCAGGGTCGCCAGGGCGCTCGCTTGAAAGGAGCCGGTCGTGTTATGCCGCGAAAAATAGCGATGCAGCCCCAGCGCCAGTGCGCGGTTGGTCCACAGGCCGACCTGCAACGCCGCCACCACGAACCATAAACTGCTGACCCGCCCGAGCCAGCGCTCGGGCAAATCCAGCAAACCGATGCCGACCAGAATCGATGCCAACAGCAGCAACGTGGTGCTGGTCGCCGCCAGCACTTCGCTGGCCATGTACGTCAGATGCCCATTGCCGGCAGTGGCCCGCGCCTGCACCTTGCGGAAAACGAAGCGGATCGCCGTGGTGGTCAGCAGATAACTGAGCGTTGCGGCGAGGAACGCCAGCACCCAGTTCGCCAGTGAAATTCCTAAAATCGTGTGTGTCGTGAAAAAGCCGATGAAATCCTCGGTCATGGAAACCCCCTTGCGAAGCCTGCACCGACGCGCGCAGAAACGCACCGTCGGTCGCAGCCAGGTAAACGCCGCTTGAATCGGCGGTGCCGTCAAACGACCTGTCTGGGTTAGTCGCCCTGAGATTCCTGCTGTTCAATCAAATGCAGGTTTCGCCGGACCGAATGGTCAACGCCTGGCCTTCAACTCCGCTGGGCTTACGCCGTAAGCGCTTTGAAAATACTGACAAAAGCGCCCGACATTACTGAAGCCAAAGCTCAACGCCACCTCCGTCACAGAGCCTGCATGCCCGCGCACCAACGCCTCATAGGCGCGCTGCAAACGCACCTGCCGCTGATACGCCACGATCGACATCCCGACAAAACGTCGAAAACCTTCCTGCAAGGCGCGCTGGCTGACATGGCTCAACCGCGCCAGATCCACGCCACTGACCAACTGCTGCGGATGCGCCTGAATAAACTCCATCGCCACCTTCACATGTCGTGGCGCCACACACGGCGCCGGCCCCCGTAATGCCTCGGTGAAATTGTGCGGCCACGCCTCCAGCACCGCATCGATCAACATCTCGCGCAACCGTGACGGCATCAACGTGCCGCTGTTGATCAAGGCATCGAACTCAGTGCCCGTGGCCAGATCGATCAACGCCTTGAGGCCCTGAAATGCCGGGGCATTCAGATCCACGCTTGGCTCAAACACGATCTTCTGCACGACCGGTTTCTCCAGCAGCCCCGACAACCGCTCGGTGAGCTGCAGACGATTGATCGAAATGCCGTGATGCGCGTGATCGTCAACAAAACGCATCGAACGGATATCCGCCTTGTCGATCGCCAGACCGACATGCGCCATGCCGATGGACTCGGTGGCGTGGTTGAAAACGATCTTGCCGGCGGTGGGGATGACGAAAGTGATTTCGTTCTGCGGATCGGGGAGGGTGACGCTGAAATCGCCGTGGTAATGCATACGCCGAAAACTCATCCCGTCGTGCCGCCCGTAGACACCCCCGATGATGATGTTGGAGGGCGGCGGCGGAGTATCGGCGTAGCGGTTGCCGAAGAGCCTGGAGAACAGGGCGCCGAAGTCGGAAGAGCTGAGGTTGTCGGAGCGCAGGATGATTTTTTGCCGGGTTGGGGATGCAGTTGCGATGGGCGGCATTTTGGAATGCGGGCTCTTGGGGCGATGGTCGAGATCGGTCGAGCGTAGGAGGCGGGTGTGACGGTTCAGTGACAAGGCTGGAACCACGGACTGCTTTCAAGCAAGAGCAGACAGCCAATTAATCGCACTTGCATATTCCCGGCAGACAGACCACCACCTCGGAACATACTCGGGAAGGTACACATTCCAACGGCAGCTTCTGGCCGAAAAATAGATTCGAATATCTGGTGTCATTCGTAAGCAAACTGATCAATCAACCCCAGACGAGGAACACGTGTGTGGGGCCGCAACAAAGCGCCAGGAGCAATCACAGCGTTTGCGCCAATCTTGCAGCCATCACCCACTAGCGCTCCAAATTTGCTGACGCCTGTGTCGATCACCTGATCTTCGTGGCGGATCCTGATATCAGCCCCGTCCAGTTCGTTACGGTAGTTGGCGATGATCGCGCCGGCTTCAATATTTACCGCTTCGCCAATCAATGAGTCGCCGACGAAGTTGAAGTGGGCAAGCTTGCTGCCATCGAGCATGAAGGTACTTTTCAGCTCACAGCTGGGGCCAACGATGCAGTTTTTGCCGAGGTATACACCTCCCCGTAGATAAGCCCCCGCCGCGACGAAGCAGCTTTCGCCGATGATGATTGCGCCTTTGAGAACGGCGCCTTGCTCAACGATGGCGGTTTCATGAATCGCACAATTGCTGTGGCGCCGGTATCCCGGGCCGAGCGTTTCAAGCAATTCCAGAATCCGGCTCTCGCAATCCTGAACCACCGCCCACCGCCCAAGGGACAGCGGAGTCCACGCCCAGTAATGGCCATTGAGCGATGTAATCTTCGATTTTTGGCGATTTCATAAGAATTTTCCGAACAAGTGAGAGTGGGGCGTGGGTGGACTGTCGACGACTTGAACGACTCGCTATGCCTGCCAGTCGTACCTGTACAAGCATTTTCAAGGTACGGCGCAATGGATAAGACAATCACCGCGGATCAACTGGCTACCACTGATCTGAGATCAATCAACGAGATATGGCTCGGCGGGACCCATACCCAGTTATGTCTATGGCGTGCTGAACAAGTCTTCACCCACGAAATGCTCAGCGAGGGAACCCATGATCAGAATGTCCGACGCCTGTGCTTGCAGTTGGTTGACCCTGACGATCGAGATGCAGTGGCCCGTGTTGAGGCGGTAGCGCGCGAACGACTGGAAGAAATGGGCAAGCAGGGCGAGTTTTACCCGGCCGAGGAGGCGGACACTCGTCAATAGCCGCTCCGCAGCTGATGTAAAGCGCTGCTGCTAAAGCAGCGCCTCAAGCGTGCTCTTCAACCCTGCGTACATCCCCCAACGAATCACGCTGCATTGACTGCAAATTCTTTTCGATGGTTTCGCACAGCGCTTCCATTTGAATCTGGTGTTCGCTGTGGCGAAACGGGCTTTGCAGATCGGTGCCGATGCGCTCGATGGCCAGCAGCATGAACCCGACCACAGTCGACGCCAGCGGCGTGAACCAGCCGAGGGATTCCACCAGACCTATCGGGACGATCAGGCAGAACAGCGAAATGAACAGCCGTGGGAAATACACATAAGGGTAGGGCAGCGGGGTGTTGGCGATCCGCTCCATGCCGCCTTGGCTGTTGGACAGATCCACCAGCGTCGACTCAAGCCGCGCCAGGCGAATACTGTCCAGATGCCCGGCCTTGTATTCGCGAGCGAGCAGAGTCGCCGAGCCGGTGAGGATATCGTTGGCAAAGTTATTGGTCGTGCCGCTGCGGGCAAATTCTTCGGCGGGAATAAACGCTCGCACCTCGTCGGGACACGGCTGACCTTGCAGATGCGCGGCGAGGCAATTTACGTAGGCCACGTGGCGGCGCAACAGCGTGGATTTGACCGGATTAACCTCGCCACCAGCGTCGTCCAGCAGCGTCAGCACCTGCCTGGCAAAGCTGCGGGAATTGTTGATCATCGACCCCCACAGCGTCCGCGCCTCCCACCAGCGGTTGTAAGCGCTGCTGTTGCGAAAACTGATCAACACGATCAACGCCGAACCGAGCAAGGTCAGCGGCATCAACGGCAGGTTCAGCTTGGCGTTGAGAAATAGCATGAAGTCGACGGTGACGGCGATGTCCCAGAGCAGCAACCAGAACAAAGACCAGCCCACGTAACCCAGGGTCTTGATGATCAGACGGTATTTTTTGACGATGGCAGCTTTCAAACGGAAACCTCGTGGCGAGCAGTTTGCTTAAACGCTTAAGCTCGGACGATGCCAGGCACCCGCAGTTCCCTGGTGGGGCGGTCAGCCGTCAGTCAGTCTGCAAAGTCTGGCCCTGTGCAGGGCGAATGCTTTCGAGAAAAATCCTCGTCTCTCGATTCGACCGCAGGTGAACCACCCGGCAAGCCGATGGCGCCGTTGACACGAATTGGCGCATTTTGGCTCGCGAGGTTTTTCTCGTCCGCCACATGAACTTTAGAAACTCCGGCAGGTTCGCCAGCTGTTCGGGGCAGTTTTCCGGCAAGTCAGGCCGAGACTGACCGTGGTTGAGCAGAGTTCTACGCAGGACGCGCAAGAATCGAAGCGGTGGCGAACGATCGATCCAGATCAGCAGATCTGCACGGGCGATGCGATTTTCCCAAGTGGTCGAATGGCCACCTTCGAATATCCAGCGATCGCGCGTTTCGACCTCCAGGCAGAGTCGGGTCTTCTCATCCGGGCTTCGCTCGATCCAGCCTGGCTGCCAGTGGATCGTGTCGATATGCACGACCGGCAAGCCCGTGCGCTTACCCAGCTTGCGCGCCAACGTACTTTTGCCAGACCCAGGCTGACCAACAATCATCACCCGTTGCATCGAAGCTCCTTCTCGCTCTGCAAGCTGTTTTTTGGGGCGGGCGATTCTACGGCAATGCCTGTCTCCGTCAATGACTCTTGAGCGCTACGCTGGGTTTTGCCGCGCTCCCGCCACACTGGCTCGACGGTCCGCCCGTTCGCCGAGTCGCCATCCCAGCAGACCCCACAGCAGTGCACACAACGCGCCGACCAACGCTGCCATGCCTGCACCTTGGCTGAGGGCGTCCAGCGCGCTTTTCGCCCAGGCACTGATGGCGTCGCCGGCGCGGTAGACCACGGTGTCGATGAAGTTCTTTGCCTTGTACTTGCTTTCGGCATCGAGCGGGGCAAACAGCATCTCTCGGCCTGGACGCACGAAGGCGTACTCACCGATGCGGCGCACGATCATCAGCGCGGCGATCAGGCCAAAGCCGGGGGCGAAGATCAGTCCGATAAACCCGGCACACATGACCAGCGGCACCATGGCCAACAGCACGCCGACGCCGAGCCTTTGCGCGAGGCGTCCAGTGATGAACAGCTGACAGAGCAGGGCGCCCGCCTGCACGACAAAGTCGATGATGCCGAACACGCGCACCTGCGCCTCGCGGTCCGGGAAGTGTTCGGCGACGACGCGTGCCTGCTCGAAGTAAAGGAAGGTGGAGACTGTTGCCAGCAGCACCACAAAACCGCAGATGCCGAGCAGATAAGGTGATTTCACAACGGTCGTCATACCGCTGAACGGATTGCCCGGCAACGGCCTGCGAGGGCTTTCGCTCGGCGCGGCATCGGGGCGTCCTGCGCCACCCCGTTCACGCCAGTGCATCAGCTGGCGCTTGAACCACATCGCAGCGGCCAGCAGAACAGCGGCCAGCAGCATCAGGCCGGGCTCGCCCAGCGGACCGATCAGCAAGGCGCTCAGCGCAGGGCCACTCAGGCCGCCGACGCTGGCGCCCGCCGCGATGAAAGCGAACAGGCGTTTGGCCTGGGCACTGTCAAATACATCGGCCATCAGGCTCCAGGCGACCGATACGACAAACAGGTTGTAGACCGATATCCACACGTAAAACACGCGCGCCAGCCAAGGGCTTTCTTCGCCCAGGAACAAGGCGGCGAACAACAGCAGGTTGGTGCAGAAGAATCCGTATACCCAGTCCACGAAATGCAGGCGCGGCACGCGTGCGCTGAGCCAGGCGAACAGCGGAACGGCCGCCAGCATGACCAGGAAGGTCGCGGTGAACAGCCACTGCAAGTTCTCGACGCCGGCAGTGATGCCCATCGATTCGCGGATCGGGCGGAGCATGAAATAGCCGGCGAACAGGCAGACGAACAGCAGAAAGCCATTGAGCGCAGGGCGCAGCTCGTGAGCCTCGGCATTGATGATGGCGCCGGCGCGGTGGGCGAGAAGAGACGTATCCATGTTGCGCTCCTGTAGGAGTGGCGGGGCAATGGCACGGAGCCTCCCCGTGCCAGCGGGCTCAGCGGTAGGTGACGCCGGTCAGTCGCTCTGAGAGTTGCCACAGTGTGGCCGAATTCGAGCGATCGGCAGCGGCCGGCGGCATCTTGGCGAAGCCCAGCGGCCCGCGCTTCTCGTTATCACCGATAGGCCCGTAGTAGGCACCGCCGACAGCCTCCAGCGCCGTCGCAGCATATAAGGTGGGCAGCGCGCCCTGCGCTTGGGAATGATACATGTCCCGCTCTACAGCCCATTGTTTGCCGAATTCACTGTCCAGGCCAGGTCCACGGGCGATCAATTCGGTCACGGCAACGCCGGGATGCGCGGCGATGCTGCGTATCCCCCAACCGGCGGCATCGCTGCGCTGCTGCAGCTCGATACTCCACTTCAGAACCGCCAGTTTCGATTGGCTGTAGCTGGCGAAAGGGTCGTAACTGCGCTCAGCCTGCAGGTCATCGAAGTTCAGGCTTGCGCGCCCGGCGGCGATGCTCGACAGGCTGACCACCCGACCGTCGTCGCTTTTGCGTAGCAGAGGCATCAGCAGGCCGGTCAAGGCGAAATGCCCCAGGTAATTGGTCGCCAGTTGCATCTCGTAGCCATCGGCGGAAACGCCTCGTACAGGCGGCGACATGATCGCAGCATTGTTGATCAGCACGTCGAGCCTCGGCAGGCGCCCTTGCAGACGGTTGGCGAGGTCGCGTACCGATTGCAGATTGGCAAGGTCCAGCGTCTCGAATTGCACGCGCGCCTCGGGCACGGCTTGCTTGATGTTTGCGATCGCTTCGCGGCCGCGCTCGGCGTTGCGTGCGGCGATGATCACCTCGGCACCGGCGCGCGTCAGGGCCAGCGCGTCTTCATAGCCCATGCCGCTGGTCCCTCCGGTCACCAGCACAATGCGGCCTTTCTGGCTGGGCATGTCGTGGGTTGACCAGTCCGGCTTCGGCTCCGTTCGGGTGGTCGCCTGCGCAGCCAGTGTGCCGGCCATCGCGGAAATGGCGAACAGCATTCGGGTGGCCTTGAGAAGGCGTTGGGTCGCGGTATTGCTCGGCGTAGCGGGTGAATGGCTCATCGGGGGATTCTCATTCGCGTGACAGGTTCCCGCTTGGCGGGGCGAGTGAGCAGTATCGGTGTACGAGTGCGCGAGGATAAGTCGGGCATTGGTGGATGACCCGTACGGTATGGCGTACAGTCAGGCGCCTGCGGAGGAAGCATTCATGCGTAAACCAAACCTTACCGATGTGTCGATATTTGCTGCGGTGGTCGAGGCGGGGGGATTTCGTGCTGCCGCGCAAAAGCGCGGGCTGTCCGCCTCGTCGTTGAGCGACTGCATGCGCCGGCTGGAAAGCGACCTGGGCGTGCGCCTGCTCAATCGAACCACGCGCAGCGTCACGCCGACGGCCGCCGGCGAGCGATTGCTCGAGCGCCTGCGCCCGGCCTTGCAGGAAATCGACGCCGCTTTCAACGATCTCGACGACGACGCTCAGCGCCCGGTCGGCACGCTCAAACTCAATGTGCCAGTGCCGGTGGCACGCTTTCTGTTGCCCGACCTGCTGGCGCGTTTTCTGCGCCTTTATCCAGGGGTCAGTGTCGAAGTCGTCATGGACAACACCTTTGTCGACGTCAACGCTGGCGGGTATGACGCCGGCGTGCGCTATGAAGAGAGCCTGGCCAAAGACATGATCGCCGTGCCCATCGGCCCGCGTCGCCAACGCTTCGTTGCAGCCGCCGCCCCGGGCTATCTGGCTGAACGCGGTACGCCCACTCACCCCGAAGAACTGCCGGCCCATGACCTGCTTGGCCATCGGTTCGAGAGTGGCAAAGTCGGCGTATTCGAGTTCCATCGAGACGGCCGTATCGTGCGTATCCCGCCTCAGGGGCAACTGCTGACGTCGTCGCACGATCTGAAAATTCGCTCGGCCATCAACGGACTGGGCATCGTCTATACCTTCGAGGACTTCCTGCGCGAGCCGCTCTCCGATGGTCGACTGGTGCCGATTCTCGAGGACTGGTGGCAGGCCTTCGACGGCCCGTTTCTGTATTACCACGGCCGCCGCCACATGCCTTCGCCGCTGAGGGCGTTTGTGGATTTTTTGCGGGGGGAAGGGGAGATTGCGGAGAGTTCAGGTGTATTCGGCGCTGTTTCGTGAGGCTAATGCATGGTCTGCCAGCTGGGCGCCCGTGGCGACGGGGAGCAGTCGGCCAGAAGCGGATGTTGACCAGCGACCACTGCCGGCCAGAAGCCGACCTTTAATTTTGGCTTCGCGAAACAAAGAACGCTGTTAAATTGGGTGATTGCGATTTTAGGTTTGCGGATGCTACTTATGTACGGCACGATGTTGATCTCCGTCCTGCTCGATGGGTGTACTAGATTTTTTATCCGATTTCAGAGGTAAAAACTTGCTAGCTTTAGCAGTGCCGCAACCAAGGTAAGCAAAAAATCACGGTAGCCGACATAAATTTAATGTCGGTATTTACCGCCAAGAATCGCCAATGCTGAGAATCATGATGGTTCGTATGCGAACGTGGAGGGTGAAAAGTGTCGAACCCTGTGTTTATAAAGTCATTCGTAGTGGGCGATCTAAATAATGTAAAACCTGTCTCTGTTTTTTTGGGTGAAAATAAAACCCACTTAATCATCACAGGTCGTAACGGAAGTGGTAAAACTTCTATTTTGAAAGCGATACAGGAAGAAATTGGGTTTTTAAAATCTTCCAAAGGTAAAGTTAAGACCTATCGGGTCAACAGGGTGGTTGCACAAAAGGCGCACCATGAAAATCCAAGCCCTCAGACTTTAGAAAGATTAAATGTATTTGACGCCTACAAAGAGGCCAAGGTTTCTCTGGAATTCTCGGGAGGTTTCGGCTTTACTGAAGAACAAGAGATTTGTATTTTCTTCTCTGCAAATCGCTCTTTGGATACTAGCATCCCTTCGTCGATAACAGCGCCTTCACTGCCAATTTCGGTAGGAGATGTTCCTGCGGTTAATTCGATGATTTTGCAGCATTTAGTCAATCTTAAAGCTCAAAGAGCATTTGCTGGAGACGATGGTGATATTAAATCAGTAGAAGTCATTGATAGTTGGTTTGACTCATTCAAGCAAGCACTGCGGGATGCATTTGAAAGTCGAGACCTGGATCTTGAGTTTGATCGACAGCGTCTCAATTTTCTTATTGTCGAAGGTGAAAAAAAATATTCACTTAATGCACTTTCCAGTGGGCAGTCAGCTATCCTTAGTATTTATGCGGAACTGTTGCTGCGCGTAGAGGCTGCTGCTCAGGGCAATAAAAATATCAGCGGTGTGATTCTAATCGATGAGCCAGAAAACCACCTTCATGCATCACTTCAGAAAAAAATACTGGCGTTCCTCGTTAAAGCTTTTCCTCAGTTTCAATTTATTGTAACTACTCACTCCCCTTTTATAATTACTTCTCTTCAAAACACTAAAATACTCAATTTGGAAGATGGAAAAATTTACACGGATTTTTCTTCTTTCTCTTATGAGGCAGTTCTTGAGGAATATATGTTAGTAGATAAATATTCTCTAGATGTTAAGCAGCAAGTTGAAGATGTCAAAAAGCTTTTGACGGAGGGTAATGCGTCCCAAGCACAAGCACTTCTCAATGATCTCTTGAACAAATTGCAGACTGCTGAATTTTCAGTTTTTGCATCCGCAGAATTGGCATTTGAGCTGAGCTCCCTTAAGTTGGCTTTGAAAAACGTCGAGTGATCACATGTTACATTTACCCAAGACTATGCCTGGCCCGATAGTAGAGCTTCAGGCGGAAAAATTAAAAGCATCCGGAACCTATCGGATTGACTCTGTTCTCATTCAGCTAAAAAAAGATTTTTATAATAAGTGTTATTTGTGCGAGGACTCTCCTCAGTCTATAAATGTCGAGCACTTCGTCCCGCATAAGAAAAACCTGGATCTAATGTTTTCCTGGGATAATCTTTTTTGGGCGTGCGGGCATTGCAACAACATTAAAGGCGGTGGGTATGATGGTATATTGAATTGCGTCAATGATAGTGATATTGAAGGGAAGCTGGAGTACGTTTTTTCAGCTTTTCCTTCCGAGGCCGTAATCATTAATGATCTGCAAGGGGGGGCTGAGTCTTCATTGACGGTCGCGTTACTCCTCGATATATATAATGGTACGACAACTCTAAAGAAAATAGAGTCAAGTGAGCTTCGTAAAAAAATTGCTCGGCAACTTCTTGAGCTCAATGATCATGTATTAAGGTTTGAGGAAGCTGAAGAGGATGATGAAGCGCGCAATCATTTTGGGGAGCTGATCAAAGCGAAAGTTCGCATAAGCGCCAAATTTGCGTCTTTCTCTCGAGCGTATCTTCGCAGATTTCCTTTATCGCTTCAAAAGTTAAAAGAAGGTGTAGCAGAATTTCCTATCTAGTTAATGAGAAGACTTTGCGCTAAAATTTAAGTTGTCAGCGTAATTGCTGGGATTCGTCAGTTCACCGCAGGCTTTCCTGCAAATACCTTGCCGAAGAATAGCAACGCTCGCGTCATTAGCGTCTTCCAGTTCAAACTGAGGAAGGCGTTGTAGTACATCCTTAAGCGTGGCCGGCACGCAATCCATAGCAATAACCAAAGTAAAGTGGATAAGGTTTTGGCGCTCGCTAGTATCTTGTCACGCCCTTTGCTCAACCTCGAAGTTTGCGACGTCGGGGCGAAGTCCGGCGCGCTTGAGCCGAATCCAATTGTATACGCGTTGAATTAACCTTTAACCAATCAGCGCCGCAATTGGCCGAAAGACGACATTCGCTGACATGTCCACCTGCGTAATATCTCGCAGTTTCCTTCAGGCAGATCCTCCAGTCGATCTTGGCAGGCTTATCTATTCAACACCGCCTGCTTTAACCGGAATTCGCCTGATAACGTCGTCGTAAGGCACCAGATCGAGAAAGGCAGTGACCTCAATTGCCTGCAGATTTCGCATGCGCATGATCCATACGTAGCTGTTGCGATAAGGCGCGCCGTCGGCTGCGGTGGCGGTGCCGTCCCAGTGCACGACGACGTCATCGCCTTCAGCCCAGATATCCGTCACCGTCGGGCGAACGGGCGAGGCGAGCCGTTTTGCGAAGGGTTGGACTGCGCGTTTCAGGAAGTCATCTCGGCCCCGATAAGTACCCGCCGAAGGGCTCGTCCCCTTGATTGTCCAGATCACATCGGGAGCCAGGACATCTGTGAAGAACGTCCGGCCGCCTTGAGCCCATTGGTTGAACGCTTGCGCAACGAATTGGCGATTGCGTTCCGTAGTCGGTTCGCTGGCCACGGCGGGCGCCGGCCCTGCGATGAGTGTGGTGAAGACCAGTGCTAGCGCTGTAGAGAGGCGTTGAACAAGCGTCATTTCCTGTGCTCCTTAATCTGTCTGATGAGCCCCGTCGAGTTGGATGGGCCGTTGTTGTTATATGTAAGCCGCTAGTTGCGTTTTCCGGTGCCGTTGTTCTATATGGGGCATTGGCAAAGAATCGTCGACGCCGGACATGGAGTGAACGGCAGTTTCTCTGGGCTTCATCTGAAGTGTGACTTATGAGCGGAGGAGGGCTGTTGCAGGATCGTCCTGATTTCTTGCTTGATCATCCGATAGGCCAGATATTTAACCGCCGCATCCCCGCGTTATGGAGTTGTGTTTGAATTCCCTTTCAAAGCTTGTCGATATCGTTGGTCGTCACGCCCGGAATGACGGCATCCACAGCACCGCGATTCCGGGTGTCAGCCTGATTCGCTCGGCTACGCCCACGATGCCTATGCCGGTGGTGTACGAGCCAACACTCTGCCTTGTCGCTCAGGGACGTAAACAAGCGATGCTGGGCACTACCGCCTATGTTTACGATCCGGCCAAGTACCTGATTGCATCGGTAGACCTTCCGGTGATGGGCTCGGTCATCGAGGCGAGTGAGGCTGTTCCCTATCTGTGCCTGGCGCTGGATCTCGATACCGCTGTGTTGAGTGAACTTGCGCTGCGCCATCCGCTAAGAGAAGAGAGCGTCAGTGCACCGCCGGCAGGCATTACGCTCAACGATACGACTCCAGAACTGCTGGATGCTGCGGTTCGGCTGGCCGGGCTGCTCGACAGGCCACGGGATATCGAAGCGCTCGCTCCGCTGGTGATTCGCGAAATGCTTTATCGCCTTCTAACCGAAAACGGCAACAGCATCATCAGGCAGATGGCACAAGCAGACAGCCGCTTGAACCAGATCGCCAAGGCTATTGCCTGGCTACGCAGCCACTACAACGAAGCGTGTCGGATAGATGAACTCGTCGAAATCGCCGGCATGAGCCGTTCTTCTTTTCATACGCATTTCAAGGCGATCACCTCGATGAGCCCGCTGGAATTTCGCAACCAGTTGCGGCTACAGGAAGCACGCCGGCTGATGGTCACCGAAGCGGTCGACGCCGCAGAGGCGGGATATGCAGTCGGATACGAAAGCCCCTCGCAGTTCAGTCGGGACTACGCCCGCTTGTTCGGTATGCCGCCGGCGAAGGACGCCTGGCGGCTGCGCACGGACATTTGTGGGATTTGAATCCAGCACTTTTCTTCGCGCAGAAAAAAACGAGGCCGCATTTGCGGCCTCGTTTTCCATGTGTTCCGGACTACTGTTTGACGCTCAGGTAATCGCCGCTCGTATTCAGCGAGATGGTCACGTCCTTGTTGCTGCGGTTACGCCAGAACCAGCCATGGGTGCCGTCAAATAACGCGGTGAATTGGCCTTTATGTCCTTCGACCTGCTTGCCCTTGTTGTAGCTGTGGAAGTAACCCTTTTCGCCGTTGTAGGGCTCGCCGTGCGTGTCGTAGTTCACAAGCCCGCCAGTGGCCGTCCATTCATAATTGACAGTCTTGCCCTTCAGCATTTCCAGTTTGATTTCCGTACCTTCGCCAGGTTTGAGCGTTACGCTCATCTGATTGGTTCTCAGCGCCGGGGCGGGCGCGGTTACTGGCTTGGTAACAGGCTTCTCAATGGGTTGGACTTGTGCAACTTGCTGCACCGGAGCTCGAGCAGAAGTTGCAGTCGGAGCTGGAGCGGTTGCTTGAGGCGCAGCGGCTTCCGCCAACGCTTCTTGAGCAAGGATGAGTTTCAGCTCGCCCATCTGGGTAAGCCCCAGTGTTCGGCCCACACCTGTAGGATCAATGGCGTATTCAGACGGCATGACAACGGTCACCAAAAGGCCGGCGGCGACCAGTATCGCGATGACGGTCGAGCGCAGCAGTTTGCGGGTGCTGGGCAGTTCATTAACAGTTGGAAGCGGAGTATTGAACATCGTCGGAATTCCTTAGGCGGAGACAAACAGGCCGGTGATCTGGTAACCCATCAAGAGGAAACCGGCACTCATCATGGCGACGTTGGCGGTATACGCGTGGCGCCAGAAACTGCCGGTGCGCCGCCAATACCCCATCAAAATGAGAATCGCGCTGAGGGCCAGCAATTGGCCGATCTCGACACCAACGTTGAAGGCGATCAGGTTCGGAATCAGGCCGTCTGGTGAGATCTCGTATTCCTGAATCTTGGTCGCCAAACCAAAACCGTGGAGCAAGCCGAAGATCAGCGTGGCCACTTTGGTATTGGGTTGGTAACCGAACCAGCGCTGGAATGCGCCGAGGTTATCGAGGGCTTTGTACACCACCGAAAAGCCGATAATGGCGTCGATGATGTAGGAGCTGATGCTGATCTCGGCCAGCACGCCAAGCAGCAGCGTGACCGAGTGGCCTACGGCGAACAGCGTGACGTAAAGGCCAACATCCTTCAGGCGGTAGAGGAAGAAGATCACCCCGAACAGAAACAGCAGGTGGTCGTAGCCGGTCATCATGTGCTTGGCGCCCATATAGATGAAGGGCAGCAACATGACGCCTGAGCTTTCCTGGATGAAACCTTTGTCGCCTTCCGCAACAGCGTGAGCCATCGCCTCGGGTGTTCCGAGGAAAAGTGCAGCGACAAGTAAAAACAACAGCAGTAGCGGGCGGTGCGAAGGCGCAGTAAATACGCCTGTGCCGCTCATCGAGTGCGAATGCATGGGGCAATCCTACGTTGCAATGATCGTGGGCCGCATTGCGGCCGTGGTCAGGATGCGAACGAAGGGCGAGGTGGACGCTCGATCAAAAATATCGGCGGCAGAGGAACCGAGTGTCGAAGTGCATCGACCCGGATCGATGGCATCGGCGATGTCGCCAACATCAACGCGGCTGTGAGTTGCGGCGTTTCGTGCTGATGATCAGGGGTCAATGGCGAGTGATAGTGTTCTGAAAAGCTTGAGTGGCTGGATGACGACTCTTCGCCGTGAGAATGATGGACGTCCTGAGCGATCTCCCAGGCTGGCTGCCCCGAGGTGACTGGCAACGAATAGGTATGCCCGGCCCAGGCCATGAACATGGCGAGAGCAAGCGCGATTACTACCGTCGTTGTCAGTGTTTTGCTGTACATGGTGTTAAAGGTTTCAACTCGTCGACCGGGCGTTCAAGCGATTTGCCTAATCCCCCCTGGGGGGATACGATGCCAGCGTAATTCATCGAGCCCTGAGACTCAACTCATGAGTGAACACGAACACGACCACAGCCATCCCCACACCCACCAAAGCCATGAGGCGATCATCAAACGCCTCAAACGGGCGGACGGGCATTTGCGCGGCATCATCACCATGATCGAAGAAGGGCGTCAGTGCGTGGATATCGCCCAGCAGCTTCATGCGGTTGAGAAAGCGATCTGCCAGGCCAAACGCACGCTCATCCAGGATCACATCGACCACTGCCTCGAAGATACCGTTTCGGCGCTAGGCAATGGCGAGCGCGCACCGCTGGAAGCCTTCAAACAAATCACCAAGTACCTTTAGGTCTGACATGCCCGATTTCGCTGAACTGTTGCAGCAAGGCGGGGCTCACGCCTGGCTGTATTTCCCGAGCGCGATTCTGCTCGGCGCCTTGCATGGCCTGGAGCCAGGTCATTCGAAAACCATGATGGCGGCCTTCATCGTGGCCATCCGTGGCTCGGTCAAACAGGCTGTTTTGTTGGGGTTGGCCGCAACGCTTTCGCACACCGCCGTGGTGTGGCTGGTCGCCATCGGCGGCATGTACCTGGGCAAAGGTCTGGACGCTGAAACCACTGAGCCGTATTTCCAGCTTGCTTCCTCTGCACTGATCATCGCGATTGCCCTGTGGATGCTGTGGCGTACCTGGCGCGGTGAGCAGATGTTCAAATTCGAGCAAAGCGATGATCACCATCACGGCGAACACGACCATGGTCATCATGATGAAACGCACCGAATAGATACCGGCCATGGCCGTGTTGAACTGTCGATCTTCGAGGAAGGCCTGCCACCGCACTGGCGCCTGAAGACCTTGAGCGGACACGCCTGGGCAGCCTCGGATGTTCGCCTGACCACGACGCGTCCGGACGGCAGCAGCCAATCGTTCGCGTTCGTCGAGCGTGAAGGCTTTCTTCAGTCGACGGTGGATATTCCGGAACCGCACGAGTTCAGCGCCCGCTTGAGCCTTGGACACGCCGGGCATTCGCATGATTACGACCTGACGTTCCAGGAGCATGATCACGGGCATGCGCATTCCGAACTCGAAGGCCTGGAGCTGTCGATTGATGGCTATCAGGATGCGCACGAACGTGCTCATGCCAACGACATCCGTAAGCGCTTCACCAACCGCGAAGTGACCACGGGTCAGATCGTCATGTTCGGGCTGACTGGCGGCCTGATTCCCTGTCCGGCTGCCATCACTGTCCTGTTGCTGTGCCTGCAAGTCAAAGAGGTCGCGCTCGGCGGCATGCTCGTCCTGTGTTTCAGCATCGGCCTGGCGCTGACTTTGGTCACTGTCGGTGCCGCTGCGGCCATTGGTGCCAGGCAGGCCTCCAATCGCTGGCCGTGGCTGGGAACCGTGGCGCGCCGCGCTCCTTACCTGTCCAGCGTGCTGATCATAGGCGTTGGCCTGTATGTCGGCTTTCATGGCTGGATTGGCCTGAGCGCATAAGGCCGTTTGCGCACAGCGGTGGCACTGATGCAAAGGGTTGCCATCGCAACCATAAAACCAACGACTACCATTGCCACTTACGAGCGAAAAGCCCAGCGCAAGGCTGGGCTATCGAGGAGCGCGCGATGGGGGCGAGGCATTAGCGAACGCCTGCATCCGCAGAATTACTCGACCGGCACGACGTTATCCAACGCCTGATTAACCGCGAGCTCGCCGAGCATCACTACCTGCGCGATACCTTGCAGTGTCTTGCGAGCAGATCCTTCAACCATCCCGATCACATCACTCAGCATTACCGAGGCGGAGCCTAGCGATTCGCTGGCGTTGACCAGCAATTCTTCAGTCGCGGTTTTCGGGTTGGCGAGGAACATGCTGCTGGTCTGGTAGGGCGTGGTTTTGAGGGTGTCGGTGGGTTTGAGGTAGTGGTCGAGGGCGCGGTCGGCGGCTTCGTGGAGTTTTTTTGAGTCGAGGGATTCGTAGGGGGAGGTTGCGTCCGACGCTGGCGGGTTAGGCGTGACTTTGAACATGGTGAAGCTCCATATGTGACCAAGGGAACCATCACTCTCGCTACCAAACGAAGGGTGGTGGCCATACGAAGGTTGGTAGACCGGCCCACATGGAAAAACCGGCGCGCTCGAAAACGCCCTGCGCATGGCCACCATAAAACCGATGCGAAAGCATCTGCATACGGTGACGTTATGCGCCATGTGGAGAGCGGGCTACCAAACCCGATCACTGTTTTTCAGTGACCGGCCAACGATAGAGCCCCGGCCCGAGGCGCACAAGCCGGCGGATTCTGGCGTAGTCGTAGGCAATGGCGCAAGGCGTTGTAGCTTGCTGGAACAGTCTGGATGTCGGTTTTAAACGGGGTGTTTAGGGAATTGGTTTTGGCTGATGTTTTGTGTTGATCGGGCTGGGGTCTTCGCGAGCAGGCTCGCTCCCACAGGTGTCGAGTTGGCAACGTTTACAGCGTCGTGCCAGTCGGGCGGTCACACATTTTGAACTTTGCTTTCGGCGCCATTTCCATTGTTTGAGGTGACAACCCTCCAGCTCCTACCCACCTGAATCAAGGAATGACCGTGACGGCTCCCACTGATAAAACTTCTCTGCGCCGGGCTATCACTTTCCCGATGCTGTTTCTGTTTATTCTCGGCGATGTTCTGGGGGCGGGCGTTTACGCACTCGCCGGAACGATCGCGGGGGAGGTGGGCGGCGCGATTTGGGTGCCGCTGCTGATCGCATTGTTCTTCGCCATGTTGACGGCGGGTTCCTACGCAGAACTGGTGACCAAATATCCCCACGCCGGCGCGGCTTCGGTGTTCGCGGAAAAGGCCTTCAAGTCACCGCTCATTTCCTTCCTGGTCGGTTTTTGCATGCTGGCGGCTGCGGTCACCAGTGCAGCGGGTTTGTCGCTGGCGTTTGCCGGTGATTACTTGAACGCCTTCGTCGACGTATCGCCGCAGATTGCAGCGCTGGTGTTTCTTCTGGCTATCGGCCTGCTCAATGCGCGGGGGATCAAGGAGTCGCTTTGGGCAAACCTGGTGATGACCGTGATTGAACTGTCCGGGTTGATTCTGGTGATCGTGGCTGCGGTCTGGTATTTCCGTACAGGCGATGCGGATCTGGGGCGGACGCTCACGTTCAAACCGGGCGTCAGTCCCGTGCTGGCGGTGCTGGGGGCGGCATTGTTGGCGTTCTATTCCTTCGTCGGGTTCGAAACTTCGGCCAATCTGGCCGAGGAAATCAAGGACGTGCGCAAGGTCTATCCGCGCGCCTTGTTCGCGGCTTTGATTACGGCTGGCGTGGTTTACATGGCGGTGGGTGTGGCGGCTTCTTCGGTGTTGCCTACCGAGAAGTTGGTGGCCACGTCGGCGCCTTTGCTCGAAGTTGTCCGCGCATCGACCCTCGCAGTCCCGCCGGCGCTGTTCTCTTTTATTGCGCTGATTGCTGTGGCCAACGGTGCGCTATTAACCATGATCATGGCCAGTCGATTGACTTATGGCATGGCCAACCTGGGGCTGTTGCCGGGTGTCTTGGGTGCGGTTCTGCCTGAACGAAAAACTCCATGGGCTGCCATTGTCGCAACCACCGTGGTCGCTATTGCCCTGACACTCACAGGCACGCTGGCAACGCTGGCAGAGACGGTGGTGTTGCTGTTGCTGTTCGTTTTTCTGAGTACCAATGTGGCGGTGCTCGTCCTTCGTCGTGACAGGGTAGAGGAGGACCACTTTCGCGTGCCGACCTTCGTTCCGGTGCTTGCAATCGTGTCGTGTCTGGTGCTGCTCAGTCAGCAGGGGTGGGAAACGTGGTTGCGGGCGGGGGCGCTGATCATTGTCGGGATGTTGCTGCATGGCTGTTCTCGCATCAGATTTTCCGCGATCAGTAAGGCCGGGTAGCGCAGCGGTTTGAGGGATTGGTGTCGTTAGGGCGGGTGTCATCGCGAGCAGGCTCGCTCCCACAGTGGATGGGTGGTGATATTCAGAATGTGTCACACGTTGTCAGTCGGCGGGCGGGTGAGTAAGCTGCCGACATGAATCAGTCCTCAGTTTCCCCATCTTTCCCCGGCCCGCGTGGGCCAGTCGATCACGACATTCGTGATCAGATTGTCGCGGCTGCCAACGAGCATTTCAGCCAGTACGGCTACGCCAAGACCACGGTGTCCGATCTGGCCAAGGCCATCGGTTTCTCCAAGGCGTACATCTACAAATTCTTTGATTCCAAGCAGGCGATTGGCGAAGCCATCTGCGCTAACTGTCTGGGGCAAATCGTTGCGGCGGTCGAGCAGGCGATCAACGAGGAAGACCTGACGCCTACCGAGCGTTTCCGCCGTTTGGTGAAAACCGTGATCGCCACGGGCGTGAACCTGTTTTTCAACGACCGCAAGCTCTACGACATTGCTGCGTTTGCAGCGGGTGAGAACTGGCCGAGTGCGCAGCGTTACGATGCGCAGATCAAGCGTTTCATCACCGACATTGTCCGTGAAGGGCGCGAGGCCGGTGAGTTCGAGCGCAGGACGCCGCTGGACGAGACGGTCGAATCGATCCACCTGGCGTTGCGACCCTTCGTCAATCCACTGATGCTGCAACACAACCTCGACTTTATCGAAGTGGCGCCGACGCTGACTTCGAACCTCATCCTGCGCAGCTTGATGCCTTGACCCTCTGCTGATCCGAATACTCGGATCAGTCGCCGCCTGATCTCGCCTCGCCTGTACAGGGCGGACGATGAATAATTGCCCAAAGCGTGACTGTTGACTGATATGGTCACTCGGATAACATGGCCGCCGCAGTTCATCCAATTCCGAGTCACCCATAGAGTCCACACAATGAAAAAAACAATGCTCAAGCGCCCGGTGGGGCTGGCTGTCGTTCTTGCCTCGTCGAATGTTCTTGCGGGTGGTTTTGCGCTCAATGAGCAAAGCGTCAGCGGCATGGGATCGGGCTTTGCCGGTCGCTCTTCCTCGGCGGAAGACGCCAGCACCGTTTTTGGCAACCCGGCGGGCATGGCGCGGCTCAAGCGCGAGCAGGCGAGCGTGGGGCAGGCGACGCTGTTTGCGAAGTCTGATATCAGCCAGACCCGCAGCACGTTCGGCGGCAAGGAAGACGGCGACATGGTGCCGACCACCACGGTACCGATGGGTTATTACGTCAAACCGATCGACGAGCATTGGGCGTTCGGCGTGGGGTTCTACGTGCCGTTTGGCCTGATCACCGACTACGGCAGTGGTTTCGCTGGCCGCTATTACGCCAACAAAAGCGAAGTCACCACGCTGACGTTCCAGCCGACCATCAGTTATGCCTTCAATGACAAGGTGTCGATCGGCTTCGGCCCGACCATCAACCGCATCAGCGGCGAGCTATCGGGGATGGTCGCCAATCCGCTGAGCCCCGGG
Organism: Pseudomonas sp. 1L-E-NC-VB-C3; assembly: GCF_057291535.1. NCBI lineage: Bacteria > Pseudomonadati > Pseudomonadota > Gammaproteobacteria > Pseudomonadales > Pseudomonadaceae > Pseudomonas > Pseudomonas sp. 1L-E-NC-VB-C3. The sequence continues at coordinate 196,312 of NZ_JBXAWD010000009.1, forward strand.
CGCAATGACGGCAAAGTCAAAAGCACGGGCGACGATACCGCGCTGGGCTTCAACGCCGGGGTCATGATGCAGGCGACCGAGCAGACCCGCCTGGGCCTGACCTATCACTCAAAAGTCAGTTACCACCTCGACGCGAAAAGCAAACTCAGCGATGGCATCTTCAACGTGCTCGGCGTCAGCGGCCGCAGCTTTGACGCGTCGCTGGACGTCGACACCCCGGAATCGGTGGACTTCTCGGTCACCCATCAACTGAACAACGACTGGACGCTGTATGCCGGCAGCACCTGGACGCGCTGGAGCCGTTTTAAAGAGCTGACCATCGAAAACAGCGGATTGCCGCCACTGCTCGCCGGTCAGTTGGGCACGATCAGCGAAGAACAGAACTGGCATGACACCTGGGCTCACGCCATCGGCGCGGCGTACCGGTTGAACAACCAATGGGTGCTGCGCACCGGGTTCTCGGTTGATCAATCGCCGGCGAACAACACCAATCGCGGGCCGCGTATTCCAACGGGCGATCGCAAGGTGTTCAGCGTCGGCGCCGGTTGGACGCCTGCGGAAAATGTCACCATCGACGTCGCCTATTCCTATCTCTGGGAAGAGAGCGTGGAGATCAACGACACCTCGGCTGGCAAGGGTTCGTACAGCGCGAAATACAAGAACAGCGCCAGCGGCCTCGGCACTTCCGTCAGTTACCGCTTCTGATTCAGCGCGGAAAATCGGGTCGGCGATTTAGTGACTGTTGACGATATTGGTCACAAGGCTGAGAATATGATGGTCATCCTATTTTCAGTGAAGGAATTCCATGCGCCGGCTCCGACCTTTTCCCCTCGCGGTATGTTTATTGCCCCTGGCCCTGACGGCGTGCGGTGATTCTTCCACCGCGCAGGATCCGCGTACCTTGGCGCCCTTTGTCAGGTCGGCGGCGGTGCAGCCTGCAGAAGACGGCTCCCGATCGTTCACCGGTGTCGTGGCGGCGCGAGTGCAGGGCGACCTGGGTTTTCGCGTCTCGGGCAAGGTGCTTGAGCGTCTGGTTGATACCGGCCAGACGGTCAAGCGCGGCCAGCCGCTGATGCGCCTGGACCCGATCGACCTCGGCCTGCAGGCGCGAGCCCAGCAAGAAGCGGTGAGCGCCGCTCGCGCCCGAGCCATACAGACTGCCGGTGACGAAGCGCGCAATCGCAAACTCGTCGCCGCCGGCGCTATTTCGGCATCGGCCTACGATCAGTTCAAAGCCGCAGCCGACACCGCCAGGGCGCAACTCAATGCCGCTGTCGCGCAAGCGGACGTTGCGCGCAACGCTTCCGGTTATGCGGTGCTGGTGGCGGACGCTGACGGCGTGGTGGTGGAAACCCTCGCCGAACCGGGGCAAGTCGTCAGCCCGGGACAACCGGTGGTGCGGCTGGCGCGGGCCGGTCAGCGGGAGGCCATCGTCCATCTGCCCGAGACCTTGCGGCCCGCACCGGGCTCGACCGCTCAGGCAAAACTGTATGGCGATACGTCAGCTGCCGTGAGCGCAAAACTGCGTCTGCTGTCCGATTCGGCCGACAGCACAACTCGTACCTTCGAGGCGCGCTATGTGCTCGAAGGCAGTTTGGCCAATGCGCCAATCGGCTCGACGGTCACCGTCGAAATTGCCCAGGGTTCTTCGCCAGATCAGGCGCTCAAGGTGCCCGTCGCCGCGATCTACGACCCGGGCAAAGGCCCCGGCGTGTGGGTCATCGCCGGCACACCGGCGACAGTGAGCTGGCGCCCGGTGGAGGTCCTGGGCTTGAGCGATGACTCGGCCCGTGTCGCTGGCCAGCTCAACATCGGTGAACCGATTGTCGCGCTGGGCGCGCATCTGCTGCGCGATGGCGAAGAAGTACGCTTGCTTGCCCGCGACGATGGCCAGATTGCCGGGAGTCGTCCATGAGCGAGGGCCGGTTCAACCTTTCCGCCATCGCCGTGCGCCAGCGCGCAATCACGGTGTTTCTTATTTTTCTCATCGCCGTTGCCGGCGTTCTGTCGTTCTTCAAATTGGGCCGGGCGGAAGATCCGCCGTTCACGGTCAAGCAGCTGACCGTCATCACCGCGTGGCCAGGAGCGACCGCGCAAGAGATGCAGGATCAGGTCGCCGAACCCCTCGAAAAACGCTTGCAGGAACTGAAGTGGTACGACCGCTCGGAAACCTACACGCGTCCGGGACTGGCATTCACCATGGTTTCGTTGCTCGACAGCACACCGCCATCGCAGGTGCAGGAAGAGTTCTACCAGGCACGCAAGAAGCTCGACGATGAAGCGATCAGGCTGCCGGCGGGTGTCATCGGGCCGATGGTCAACGACGAGTTCTCCGACGTGACCTTCGCGCTGTTCGCCTTGAAAGCCAAAGGCGAGCCGCAGCGCTTGCTGGTACGCGATGCGGAGACGTTACGCCAGCGCCTGTTGCACGTGCCGGGGGTGAAAAAGGTCAACATCATCGGCGAGCAGGCCGAGCGGATATTCGTCTCGTTTTCCCATGATCGGTTGGCGACGCTGGGCTTGGCGCCACAGGACATCTTCGCCGCGCTGAACAATCAGAACGTGCTGACCCCCGCCGGATCGGTCGAAACCAAAGGGCCGGAGGTATTTTTGCGCGTCGATGGCGCGTTCGACACGCTGCAGAAAATCCGTGACACGCCTGTGGTGGCGCAGGGACGAACACTCAAACTGTCTGACGTGGCCACGGTCGAACGCGGCTACGAAGACCCGGCGACCTTCCTCGTGCGCAACAACGGCGAAGAAGCCTTATTGCTCGGCGTGATCATGCGCGAGGGCTGGAACGGTCTCGATCTGGGCAAGGCGCTGGACGCCGAAACGGCCAGGATCAACGAGGAAATGCCCTTGGGCATGACCCTCTCCAAAGTCACCGATCAGGCGGTTAATATCGACTCGGCCGTTGGCGAGTTCATGGTCAAGTTCTTTGTCGCGCTGCTGGTGGTCATGCTGGTGTGTTTTCTCAGCATGGGCTGGCGTGTCGGCGTGGTGGTCGCAGCGGCGGTGCCCTTGACCTTGGCGATCGTGTTTGTGGTGATGGCGGCCACCGGCAAGAACTTTGACCGGATCACCTTGGGTTCGCTGATTCTGGCGCTCGGCTTGCTGGTCGATGACGCGATCATCGCCATTGAAATGATGGTGGTGAAAATGGAGGAGGGCTACGACCGCATCAAGGCCTCGGCCTATGCCTGGAGTCATACGGCAGCGCCGATGCTGGCCGGCACACTGGTCACGGCGATTGGCTTTCTGCCCAACGGATTCGCGCAATCAACGGCGGGCGAATACACCAGCAACATGTTCTGGATTGTCGGCGTCGCGCTCATTGCTTCGTGGGTCGTCGCCGTGGCTTTCACGCCGTACCTGGGCGTGAAGCTGTTGCCCGACATCAAGAAAGTCGAAGGCGGGCACGCGGCGATCTACGACACGCCACGCTACAACCGCTTCCGGCGGATTTTGACGTGGGTGATTACCCGGAAATGGCTGGTGGCCGGTGCGGTGGTCGCGCTGTTTGCTGTTGCGATCCCAGGCATGGGGCTGGTGAAGAAGCAGTTCTTTCCAACCTCGGACCGTCCTGAAGTGATGATCGAAGTGCAGATGCCCTACGGCACGTCCATCGAGCAGACCAGCGCCGCTGCGGCCAAAGTCGAAGCCTGGCTGCACAAGCAGGAAGAGGCCAAAATCGTCACCGCCTATATCGGTCAGGGTGCGCCTCGGTTTTTCCTGGCAATGGCGCCGGAGTTGCCGGATCCATCGTTCGCCAAAATCGTTGTGCTGACCGACAACCAGGACGCTCGCGAAACCCTCAAGTTACGTTTGCGCGAAGCGGTCGCCGCAGGGCTTGCCCCGGAGGCCCGTGTGCGCGCAACGCAAATCGTCTTCGGTCCGTATTCACCATTCCCGGTGGCCTACCGGGTGATGGGGCCTGATCCGGCGAAGCTGCGCGACATCGCCGAGCAGGTCAGGGGGGTGATGCAGGACAGCCCGATGATGAGAACCGTCAACACTGACTGGGGGCCGCTGACGCCGACGCTGCATTTCAACCTGGATCAGGATCGCTTGCAGGCAGTGGGGCTGACGTCCAGCGCAGTCGCCCAGCAGTTGCAGTTTCTACTTAGCGGCGTGCCGATCACGGCGGTGCGCGAAGACATCCGTTCCGTGCAGGTCGTTGGCCGTGCGGCGGGCAATATCCGCCTGGACCCGGCGCAGATCGAAGACTTCACCCTGGTCGGCGCAGCGGGGCAACGCATCCCGCTGTCGCAGATCGGCCAGGTCGAAGTGCGCATGGAAGACCCGATCCTGCGCCGCCGCGATCGCACGCCGACCATCACCGTGCGTGGCGACATCGCCGAAGGCTTGCAGCCGCCGGACGTCTCAGGCGCGATCATCCGGCAGTTGCAGCCGATCATCGAAAAGTTGCCGTCCGGCTACCGGATTGAACAGGCGGGCGCCATCGAAGAATCCGGCAAGGCCGGCAAAGCGATTCTGCCGTTGCTGCCGATCATGATCGCCATGACGCTGCTCATCATCATCGTTCAGGTACGCTCGATTTCGGCGATGATCATGGTCTTCCTCACCTCGCCATTAGGCTTGATCGGTGTGGTGCCGACGCTGCTGATCTTCAACCAGCCGTTCGGCATCAATGCGCTGGTCGGGTTGATTGCGCTGTCGGGGATTCTGATGCGCAACACGCTGATTCTGATCGGGCAGATACATCACAACGAGCAGGAAGGGCTGGCGCCGTTCCATGCCGTTGTCGAAGCGACAGTGCAACGGGCGCGGCCGGTGTTGTTGACCGCGCTGGCGGCGATTCTCGCGTTCATTCCGCTGACCCACTCGGTGTTCTGGGGCACGCTCGCGTACACGCTGATCGGTGGCACGTTTGTTGGCACCATCATCACGCTGGTGTTTCTGCCGGCGATGTATGCGATCTGGTTCAGGATTCGGCCTGAGCGCTGACATCGAGCACGATTTTTCCCCGGGTGTGTCCGGCCCAGCTTTGTTTAACCGCGTCGACAACTTCTGTCAGCGGTACCACTTGAGCCTCAAGGCTGAGCTTGCCGGATGTGAACAGCGCGGCAATCTCGGCCAATTGGCTGCCATCGGAGCGGGTGGCGAAATTTTTGCCACTCACACGGTGCTCGCTTGCCTTCTGTGCAGAGGGTGCGCTTACGGGGGAAACCAGAACGCCCCCGCGCTTGATCACACTCCATGAGCGGTTCTGAGTTTCGCCGCCGACCAGATCAATGACCGCATCGAGGTCAGCAACGCTGTCTTCGAATTTAGCCGTGGTGTAGTCAATCACCTCATCGGCGCCAAGTGAACGCAGATAGTCGTGGTTCTTCGCAGAGCTGGTCGCGATCACATAAGCACCGGCAAGGCGGGCGAGTTGGATTGCGAAGCTGCCCACGCCACCTGAGCCGCCGTGAATGAGGACTTTTTGACCAGCCTGAATCCCGGCGTGTTCATGCAAGGCTTGCCAAGCAGTCAGTGCTGCCGCCGGCACGCCGCCGGCCTCTTGCAACGACAGGGTTGTCGGCGTGTGGGCCAGACGATCTGGCGTTGAGAGGGCCTGGGTAGCATATCCGCCGGTAATCCCGATAAACCCGAACACCTTGTCGCCAACGACAAAGTCTCTGACATTCCTGCCCACCGCGGCGACTGTGCCTGAGACTTCCACGCCAGGCGTGTAGGGCAGTGGCAGAGGAATGAATTGCTGCATGGCACCGGAGAGGATTTTCCAATCGATTGGATTGATCCCACTACCGGCAACATTGATTAACACCTGATCGTCATTGGGTTTCAGATCCGCAAGTTCTTTGAGCTCCAGCGCTTCTGCCTGGCCGTACTGCGCGACTTGGATCGCTTTCATGATTCTCTCCGTTGTGATGGTCAAGGCTCGTCGGAAGGAATGGACGTGCCGGCGATTCGATTAGTGGCGACGTGCGTCGAGGCTGAAACGCCCTGCGCCGAAAGAAACGATCTGCAAGAGCCCACCGGCCATGGCGATATTCTTGAAGAAGTGAATGAACTGATTCTGGTCCGCCAGGGCGTTATGGAAAATCAGTGCGGTCAGTACGCTGAAAATCGCCAACAGCGCTGCGGTGGTACGTGTGCGATAACCGGCGATCAACGCTACGCCGCCGAGAACCTCGACAGCAATCGCCACGCCCAACGCCAGTTCGGGAAAAGGCAACCCGACAGAGCCGATGTAGCCAATCATCATGGCCGGTGCCGCGATTTTCGACAGGCCCGAAAGAATGAAGATCGCGCTCAGAAGAATCCGCCCGATCAAGGAAACGGTGCTGTTGAGGTTGGAAGACGTTGAAGCAGTGACGCTGGAAATTGGGGCTGCGTGGGACATGACGTGGATTCCGCTGATTTCAGCGCTTCACCATGAAGCGCCGTTGTGGAGCAGATGATGTCACCGCGCAGCTTTGCGCAATAGCCGACAAGTTTCGATGATCAGGTTCGAAAAAATAGAAATGCAGCAGAAATCGAAGTGGACCTCCCTCTGTGGTCAGCGACGTGTGTTGGTGAGCAGGATCAGGCAAATGTCGCGGACTAATCGGATAACAGCGGCGGGGCGGATTCGGTACGTTGGTCTCGAACGCGGTTCAGCCGAATCCTGAACCGCCGCTATCAAGAGGAGTACTGCAATGAACGAGACTAAGGTTTGGTTGGTTACAGGCTGTTCCACCGGGTTCGGTCGCCACATCGCCACGGCGCTGCTGAATGAGGGTGAGCGTGTGGTGGTCACGGCGCGCAACACACAGCAGATCGAGGATCTGGCCGCCCTCGGCGACGCTTTGATTCTGCCTCTGGACGTGACCGATCCGGCGCAGGCGATGCAGGTCGTACAGGCGGCCGAGCATCGCTTCGGGCAAGTGGACGTGCTGATCAATAACGCCGGCGTTGGCTATTTCTCATCGGTAGAAGACAGCGACGATGGGGCTGTTCGGCGGATGTTCGAGGTCAACTACTTCGGCACGGCCCATATGATTCGCGCGGTACTGCCTGGCATGCGCAAGCGGCGCACCGGCATGATCGTCAACCTCACATCGGTAGGCGGTCTGGTCGGGTTCGAAGCGGTCGGCCACTACTGCGCGACGAAGTTCGCCGTTGAGGGCCTGTCGGAAAGTCTGCGCGCCGAAGTTGCGCCACTGGGTATCGGCGTGATGACCGTTCAGCCCAGCGCCTTCAGAACCCAATGGGCGGGGTCTTCGGGCGCCGCGCAAACGGTGGCCGAGGATTATCAGACAACCGCCGGCGCTGCGATGCGCGCGTACCAGCAATCTGTTGGCAATCAAGCTGGCGACCCAGACAGGGCGGCAGCGGCGATCTACGCCGCGGTTACCTGCGCAGCGCCGCCGGCGCGCCTGCTGTTGGGCAATGAAGCCTATGAGGCAGCGCAGGCGAAGCTTGCCGCCATGGGCCGCGAGTTCAGCGCATGGGAGTCTACCGCCCGTGGCGCGGACTTCCCGACGGCCTGACAGGCGAAGCCCGCACTGATGGCATGGACGCTACAGAATCAGGCAAACACCTGAGAGGAGTGAGTTAACGGGGACGACGCGGTGTGGGAAAAACTGGGCGAGTGAGTTGACTCGCCCAATTTTGAACGGCATTTACCGAGGAGTATTTGTATGAATTCGTCGTCCCCGTCCCGACCTTTCATGTGGCTCTGCGCATTCGCAGCGGGGGCCATGATCGCTAATCTCTATTATCTGCAGCCGATCCTGTCGTTGGTAACGGGGGCATTTGGTATTCCGCTTGCCACGTCCGGCCTGCTGGTGAGTTGCGCTCAACTTGGCTACACGCTGGGCATTGTGCTGGTCGTCCCGCTCGGTGACGTCCTCGAAAGAAGAGCGCTTCTGAGCCGGATGTTTACCATCAACGCATTAGCGCTGTTTGTGGCTGCGGCCAGCCCGAATTTCTTGCTGTTCTGCGCCGCAGTGTTGATCAGTGGAGTCACGGCATCCGCTGCCATGTTGATTGTGCCGTATGTAGCGTCCATCGCAGCCGAGCATCGGCGCGGTCAAGTGATCGGCGTGGTGATGACCGGGGCCTTGCTCGCGATACCGCTGTCGTGGCTGGTCTCCGGCGGTATCGGCAACGCGGCAGGTTGGCGCTTGGTGTACGCCAGCGCCGGGTGCGCGGCGCTGATCCTGCTCATGCTGCTCAGAATCACCTTGCCAACCGAGCCCGAGCGCCGAGGCCAGCCCGTGCGTTATGAGCAGTTGATGCGCTCGTTGTGGCAACTCATCCTCGAGTACCCAGCGCTTGCTCGCCGGGCGCTTTACGGTGCGCTGGGAATGGCCAGCTTCAGCATGTTGTGGACTGGATTACCAATACTGTTGTCGCAACCGCCGTTCAATTTTTCGACTTCGAGCATCGGACTGATCGGGCTCACGGGAGTGACTGGCGCGTTGATTCCCGGTGTGGTTGGCCGGCTCTGTGATCATGGCTACCGGCACGCGCTGGCATTCGGGTTGGCCTCGTTGATGATACTGGCCTGGGCAGTGCTGAGCTTTGCGGCGACAGGGCTCTGGATAATTATCGCTGCCGCAATGGCCTTGAACGTTGGCGTAATGGGCTTGCAGATCACCCATCAATCGGTCATCTACAAACTGGCCCCCGCAGCCAACTCACGGATTACCGCGGTGTTTATCAGTATCAACTTTGTTGGCGGCGCTATTGGCTCCGCAGTTGCAAGTTTCGGTATTCGGTATGTCGGCTGGGAAGGGCTGTGCCTACTGGGCGCTGCTTTGCCCGCGGCTCTTGTGCTGGCCTATGCATTGAAGGAACGGCCCTTTGCCCGCGTTGCGGTTCAATGAACATGCAAATGGGCGGCGAGGAAATCCATCAGGGCTCTTACGCGTGCGGGCAGATGTCCGCCTTGGCCGACGTAAATCGCATGAATCTCCGTGACGCTTGCAGGCACGAATGGTTGCAGGACGCAAACCAACCTTCCGGCAGCCAGGTCATCTGCAACCTGGCAGAACCCCAGCCTGGCTAGCCCTGCGCCCAGCACCGTCAATTCACGCAAGGCGTCGCCATCGCTGACGCGCAGATTGCCTTTTACCGGGTACATACGTTGCTCGCCGCTCTCGTCGAGCAAGGCCCACTCCATGGCGGGAGGCGAAAAGGTGAAACCCAGACAGTTGTGATCGGCAAGGTCTTGAGGCACCAGCGGAGTGCCCTTGGCCGCCAGGTAGTCAGGAGATCCTACGATCAGCCCTCTGGATTGCCCGAGTCGTTTCGCCACAAGGTTGGAGTTCTTGAGCGCTCCGGTGCGTATGGCGATATCCGCACGTGCTTCGATGAGATCGACCACCTCATCGGTGAGGAAAAGTTCGACGCTGACCCCAGGATGTTGATTCATGAACAAGTTGATGATGGGAAGAAAAAGCTGGCGGCCGATACCCACATTAGAGCTGATTCTGACCACTCCCTGCGGTGCAGAACTGGCAGATGCTTCGCGTTCCGCTTCGTCAAGATCGGCCAGTATGGCAACGCTGCGTTCGTAAAAAGCCATTCCTTCTGGCGTCAGCAGTTGCTTGCGCGTGGACCTGTTCAGCAAACGTGCGCCAAGACGGCTTTCCAGGCGCGTCATGAGCTTGCTCACGGCAGAGGGGGTTATCGCGCAAGCTCTTGCGGCCGCTGAATAACCTCCGCGTTCCACCACTTTAACGAACACGCTCATCTCGGCGAAGCAATTGATATCCAGTCGTCGCATGTGAACTCACGTCATAAATCGTGTGCCTGGGCACGGGCTGTTTATCTACCATTTCGCGCGCCTAATATTTTGCCAACGCGATATGGAACGGTTGCCGACTTTGCAAGCAAAGAAGTGGCCACTTCCAACCATCGCGCTCTTGCTGTCACGTTGTTTTCTCTAACCGTAGAACATTGCCAAGTTGATAGCTGCTCGGAGGCTGAAATGACTCACACACTGCAATTAGTACTGATCCATAACAGCAACCAGTCCAACGGCGTAGACACGGCGTTGGTGCAATGGATTACCGCCGTGGTGCAAGACCGCAGCGAATTTGCGTTGAGCGTGGTAGAGCCGTTTGACCTGAGATTTATAGACGATTTTTCGGAATAACCCGGTCGTCGAGTGTGCTTGAGAGCGCTAGCGGCAGCAGATGCCTATATCGTCTTGGTGCCCGCACGTCACCTTGGTTACCAGCATGGATTGAAAGTCTTGATGGCGCGCTGGCCTGAACACCTCCAGGGACGACCTTGTTCATTTGTTGGTTATGGCACCACGACCGGCGGGGAGGATGAGGTCGACGAGCTTGGATGCGAGTTGTTGAAGCTGCAGGCCATGCCTGTTGGTGGCTATGTGAAGTTCGCTGAGATTGCCGAGCGTCTCGAACAAGGCCTCGGACTGGAGCACTTTGCGCAAGCACGGGTTTCGATGGCGCAGTTGTTGATCCAGCTGGCCTGGTGGGCACGGGCGCTGAAAGATGCGCGGGCCTTCTCTCCTTTGCAGAAGTTCGCGTAGTCCTTCGCTTAGACGTTCTGCGAGCGCCTGGAGCATTGGGCAAAACCTGCGCAGGAATTGCATAACGGCACCGCGCCGCGACTTTTTACTCTTGCTTCAAATCCTGCTGAACGGCAGGAAACTATGATCTGAAAACAGGAGTTCTAAAATGTCCGATGTCGAAATTCGCGTAACCCCTGATGCGCAAGAAAACGCCACGGCAAATCCAGCCGGCGATCAGGGCAAGTACGTTGGCATGTGGGTGACAGCCGACGGTCATATTCGCCATGAGTTGCTGCCAGGAGGGCGATATGACGAGGCTCGCGGTCGGCAAAAAAGCGCTTATCAAGGGCGCTACTGGCTGGAAGGCGACCACATCGAGTATGTGGACGATACTGGCTTTACCGCAGACGGAGAGTTTCGAGATAACGTGCTGTACCACGTGGGCATGGTGTTATATCCCGAGCGCTGACGCATAAGCCGGAATGAACATTCCGGCTTTTTTATTAGTGTCGTATTACAGATTCTGTGGGCGGAATTGATCGCGCAAATCCAGGGTTTCGCCCGCCACCATAAATTTCCCCTGCCCGCGGTAATGCAGGGTTTTGGGGTTTTTCACCGACGTAGCCACATGCGCCTTGACCACTTCCCACACGAACAGACCGTACTCGCCGATAAGATTGGAGTCGAACAGCTTGCACTCGAAATTGGCGTAGCACTCTTTGATCAACGGGGCCTTTACCCGTTCTGCGGGGGCGGCTGTGAGGTCAAATTGGGCAAACTTGTCGATGGCGCCACCGCTGCTGTTGCCGACGGCAACAACCTGGTCCACCAATTCGACGGTGGGCACGTTGATGACGCACTGCTGGCTGTTGTGGATCAGCTCGTAGCTGTGGTTTGCACTCCAGATGTAGCAGCCAAACAGGGCGGGGGAGAACTGCATCATCATGTGCCAACCCATGGTCATTATGTTGGTTTCACCTTGCCAGGCGGAGGTCACCAGGACGATGGGGCCGGTTTCCAGATGCTGGCGAACCTCGCTCAAAGGGAAGTCGGATTTTCGAAATGCGGTCATGGCGCCTCCGGGGATCAAAAGAGGATAAACAGTTGTTGTCAGTCGCTTTCGACAATTCAACTTTCCTGCTTTTTGACATGCATCTCTCCGGCAGCCTTGCTCAGGCTGTCGGATTTTTGCTCTTTTCCCTGTTGCTTACGTCGGCAAGAGCTGTTCGCCGAACCGCTTGATCAGCCACTGCCCAGCCGGACCGGGCGGCGAGTCGGTTCGATAAATCGCATCGAAGGCATAGGTGCCGCCTTTACAGTCGGGCATATCAAGCTCGACCAGGCGTCCTTCGTCCAGGTCAGACTGAACCATGGGCACCGGCATATTCCCCCATCCGATGCCCTCTTTGAGAAGCATGTGTTTGGCGCCCAGATCCGCCAGTCGCCAAGTGCGAGTGCTCACGACGGCAAAGTCCTTGTCACCCGTAAGTGTTGAACGATCCGATAGCACCAATTGAACAAACTCTCTGGCAGCGCCAGGGGATTTGGAACACTCGGTTGCAAGCGGGTGTGCAGGCGCGGCGACCGGTATCAATTGAACACTGCCCACGCCGATGCGCTCGATGCCGTCCAGGCCAATGTCCAGCGGACCGCTGATGCCGACTCCAGCTTTCTTCTCCATCACCAGTTGAGTCACTGCCCCCAAGGCTTCCATGTGCAAGTGCAGAGTGACGGTAGGAAATTCTTCCCTGAAGGTCCTTAACGCATCGACTACTCGCTCGGCAGGGAGCATTACATCGAGCGCGAGGTGAACTTCTGCTTCAAGCCCATGCAGCAAACCGGAGACTTTTGCGCGCAGCCCATTTACGCCGTTGGTAATAGTGCGTGCTTCAGCCAGGACGGTTCGACCTGCCTCCGTCAGTTGCGGTTTGCGCGTGGTTTTGCGGTCAAACAGTGAAACCCCGAGCTGCATCTCCAGATTGGAAATGGAGTAACTCACCACCGATGTCGCGCGATGCAGTTTTCTGGCCGCAGCGGCAAAACTGCCCACTTCTACAACCGTCAGAAATACTTTCAGTTGATCAAGCGTTGGTGTTCCTGGATCGGAGATCATTTCTACTGTCTCGAACGTTTGGGGAGTACTTGTCCTGATTTTGCAGACAGCAGCATATACGCAAGATTGAGCACTTGATCGGCTCTAACAATCAATTGACCGGTTTGTTTCTTCGGCAAGCCATTCGCTGCGCGTGATCTCCCACACCTCCACCGGCATCGGCCCCGACACAAACTGGCCGTCCCGTGTTTCAGCCATCCGCATGCCTTCATCTTCGGAAATCTTGCGCGAAGCGCGGTTGGCGGCGGCCTTGGGCACCTGCATCAATGGGCGCATCAACGTATCGAACCAGTAGGCATTGATCACCTTGCAGGCCTCGCGCATGTAGCCGTTGCCCTGAAACTGTGGGGCGAGCCAGAAGCCTCGATGGTTACCCGGTTGATCAAACAGGCTGATACTGCCGATGCAGCTCTCGGGCTGAACGCGGGTGCGGATCATCCAGTGCCATTCCTTTGCGGCAGCCATCGCGGGCAGCGCGACATCGCGGACGTAAACAAGCGCGCCGTCGTCCGGATACGGCCACGGAACGCGGCTGTCGAGATAGCGCACGACCTCCCATTGCGGAAACAATTGTTGCACCGCCGCTGCATCGCTCAGTTGCAGCGGCGTGAGGATCAAGCGGCGGGTGTAAAGCGTGGGGATGCAATCCATGGCAATCAATCCTTGCGAGCAGTGGCGGGCAGCACCGGTACTCTCTCAAACGAGCAGTTCAAGTGTCGAGTGACCTGTGCGCCGTCTCACTCAAGTAGTTCGATCAACTCCCCACCGTCCTCTCTCAACCGCTGCAAAAACACCTGTGCCTCCAGCAACTGATAGGGAAAATACAGCCCCGGCCTTACCTGCGCTTGCCCATCCAGCCCAACCAGCCGCTCCAGTAACATGGCCACACTGAGCCCGGTCAACGCCGCTGCGCCTGCGCGGTGAACCACGGCGTGGCGGGTGCGCAACGCAGATCCCTTGTGATCCGTGCCTTCAAGTTCAATGAGTATTTCCGTCGACATCGGCTGACCCTGACGCCGGGTCGAGCTGACGCCGCTGGCGAGGTTGAACTCGACGTTCGGGGCGTCGGTGGCGGCGGCGAGGCCTGTCACGTCGATGGAGGAAAAGCCGGCGCCCTGCAGGGTCGTGCCGTCGACGGCGCTGAAGCTCACCTTGGCGTCGTCGCCTTCACGCCATATGAATTCGCCGTCACGGCGGGTCAGTGCGGCGGGCAGCATTTTGTTCAGGTGCTCGAAATCGACGGCCACGGTCGGGCCGCCGCCGTCCTGTTCGTCGACCAGTGCATGAATGCGGATGTCGTGCACGCGGGCGAATGCATTGGCGAGGTGCAGCGTTGCCACGGTGGTGGCACCGACCATCCATTCGTAGCCGAGGACAATGGGCGCCGCGTCGGGCGAGTGGATGAAACTGGCGATCTGCGGGGCGATTTCGAACACGCCGGAAGAGATGCTCAGGTGCGGCACCTTGCGCTTTTGCGCAAAGCGCAACCCGGCGAGGGCATGGTCCATGTAGAACAAGGCGATGGCTCTGACCGGGCGATCACCCAGCCCCAGATCATCTGCGCGAGCATCGATGACCACACCTTGGGCATTGCCGATTTGCTCGGCGGTTTGCTCAGCCTTGGCGAGGTCGCGTCCGCCGATCAGCAAGGGGACGTCGGGATGCGCCGCGCGCAATGCGCGGGCCGTCTGATGGCCGATGGCGCCGGAGCCGCCCATGAACAGAATGGGATGAAGTGGCATGAATCCTCCTCATTTTTCCTGGATTGAAACGTGCTTGGGCTAGACACCCTAGCACGCACTTTCCAGTTCGCCGGTGCGCTTGGTCTGCGCACCGACGAACGACCACTTGAGGAATCAGCCCAGATGATGGCGCTCTGCAAGGCGATAAACATCGGTGTCGAGGCCTTCGAAACGGGCTTTCAACTGCAACGCCAGATACAGTGAATAGTGCCGTGACTGATGCAGGTTGCCGCCGTGGAACCAGAGGTTTTGCTGCTGGGTCGGCTTCCACATGTTGCGCAGTTCACCTTCATACGGGCCGGGGTCGTTGGTGGTGCCGGAACCCAGGCCCCAGCAGCGCCCGACCTTGTCGGCGACTTGCTGGGAAATCAGCTTCGCGGCCCAGCCGTTCATCGAGCCATAACCTGTCGCATAAACGATGAGATCGGCCGGCAAGCGGCTGCCATCGGTGAGCACCACCGCATCCGCTTCGATGCGTTCGACACCGAGGCCCGGCGCGCTCTTGAGCTTGATCGTGCCGTTGGCGATCAGTTCCGAGGCGCCGACGTCGATGTAGTAACCCGAGCCACGGCGTACGTATTTCATGAACAAACCCGATTCGTCATCGCCGAAATCGAGCATGAAACCCGCCCGGCTCAGGCGTTCATAGAAGTCCTTGTCGCGCTCCTTGATCGCGTCGAAGATCGGCCGATGAAACTGTGGCATGACCTTGTACGGAATCGAGGCGAACAGCAGGTCGGCCTTGTCCGTGGTCAGCCCCGACTCGAGCGCCTCTTCGGAATAAAGCCCGCCGAAAACCAGTTCCATCAGGCTGTCCGAACGCACGATGTGCGTGCTCGAACGTTGCACCATGGTCACCTCGGTGCCGTTTTCCACCAGATCGGCGCAGATGTCGTGGGCTGAATTGTTCGCGCCGATGACCACTGCGCGCTTGCCTTTCCACGCATCGCCGCCGGGGTGACGGCTGGAGTGATGTTGCTGGCCCTGGAAGTTTTCGGCGCCTGGATACACCGGCACATTCGGTACGCCAGACATGCCGGTGGCGAGGATCAGTTGCGTCGGTTGCAGGGTGACGGGCTCGCCGTTGCGCAGGACCTCCACGGTCCAACGGCCAGTCTCTTCGTCAAACGTAGCGCCGAGGCATTCAGTGCGCGGCCAGTAGTTGAGTTCCATGACCTTGGTGTACATCTCCAGCCAGTCGCCGATCTGGTCTTTCGGGGTGAACACCGGCCAGTGGTCGGGGAAGGGCAGGTAGGGCATGTGGTCGTACCAGACCGGGTCGTGCAGGCACAGCGACTTGTAGCGGCCGCGCCATTGATCGCCGGGGCGTTCGGCTTTGTCGATGATCAGCGTCGGTACGCCCATGCGTTTGAGCCTTGCGCCGAGGCCGAGCCCGCCCTGACCGCCGCCGACGATCAGGCAGTACGGTTGCGTGGTGATGCCCAGCGCCGCTTCTTCATCGCGGCGGCGCTCCAGCCAGTTGCGCTTGTCAGCGTGGGCATGGCCGTGGCTCGCGCCCATCGGCCGGCGGCGGCCGCTGGGTTCTTCGAAGCCTTTGAGTTCGCGCATGGTGGTCAGCAGCGTCCAGCACAAACCGTCTTTCAGGCGCACGTAGCCTTTGCCGCGCGCCGAGTCGGTTTCCAGGCTCATCCAGCCTTCAAGCACGCCATCGCTAAGCGTGGCTTCACCTTCGAGTTGCCAGCGTTCGGGCCGGGTCTGCTCAAGGCGTGTTTCGAGCATGTCGCGAATCGCCGGTTTGCCTTCCAGGGTGACGAGGTTCCAACTGAACAGCAGCAAGTCACGCCAGTGGCATTCTTCGGCAAACAGCTCCAGCGTGCCGTCCACATCTCGTTGCGCCAGACGTCCGCCGAGGCGTTCGACCCAAGCGGCGAGTTGCGCTGTTGGCGATTGCAAAGAGGTTTCAATAGCGATGTTCATGGGGCCACTCCCGATCTTGTTGTTTTGGTAAGCCATGGCATCAGAGCAAGGCTTGGGCCATCTCCTTGAAAGACTCGGGCCAGAGCGTTTGATGCAAAGGCCGACAAGGCTTGGCACAGGCGACATGTCACAAATTCGATAATCGCGGATGACACTGTGTCACTCGGCGCGAAATTCCCCCGCAACGAGCTTTTCATCTAAGCTGCGGACACACCCGTGTCTTCACCGAAGCGGAGAACAACAACAATGAAACCGGCCTCGATCAACGCCCACGCGCGCCAGGTACTGCAAGCCGTGCAGGGCTCTGTTGCCAGCCACAGCGCGGCGGCGGACCTGGCGATCACCCGTTCGTGGCGGCGTTGCCTGGATCAATACCAGCTCGATCCGGCCAGCCGCCGCGCGCCGGATGTGCTCGAACAGGCGCGTTTGCGCGAACACCGTGCGCCGCTGGAACACATCATTTCCGTTGCGCACTGGCAGATGAACAGCCTGCACCAGCAACTGGGACGTGACGGCCATGTCGTGCTGCTCACCGATGCGCGCGGCGTGGCGATCGACAGCGTGTTCAACGAAGCCGAACGCGGCGAGTTCCAGCGCTCCGGGCTGTGGCTCGGCTCGGTCTGGAGCGAGGAGCACGAGGGCACCAACGGCGTCGGCACCTGCCTGGTCGAGCGCCAGCACGTGACCATTCGCCGCGACGAGCATTTCCGTGGCCAGCACGTCGGCCTGACCTGTTCGGCCAGCCCGATATTCGACGCCAGCGGTGAGTTGCTCGCCGTGCTCAACCTGTCCTCCGTGCGCGAGGAAAGCAGCCTTGAGCAACGCTTCAAGGCCATGGCCCTGACCAATCTGTCGGCCAGGTTGATCGAGAGCTGTTTTTTCCTTGGCCACGATCCGCAGCGCTATTTGCTGCGGTTTCATCCCGACGCCGGGTTTGTCGGGCTGCTGGGTGAAGGCCTGCTCAGCTTCGACGAGAGTGCGCGGATCTGTTCGGTGAATGCGGCGGCGCTGGATCTGTTGGGCCTGAGCCGCGAGCAGATGGTCGGGCAGTCGTTGACCATGTTGCTGGAAACGCCGATGGAGCAGTTGCTCGAGCAGGCCAGTGCTCAGGCGCACGTCTGCTGGCCGATGCGCCTGGCCGACGGGCGCTTGTTCTACGGCCAGTTGCGCGAACCGATCCGCTCCGCGCCGTTGACCCTTGCGCCTGTCCCGCCAATCAAGGATGAGCGCGTGTGCCTGGAAGACCCGCGCCTGCAACGCGGATTCGCTCGCGCGTTGCGTGTACTGGAGCGTGACGTGCCGGTGTTTCTGCAGGGTGAAACCGGCACCGGCAAGGAGGCCTTTGCGGCAGCGCTGCATCGCGCCAGCTCGCGCGCCGGCCAGCCGTTTGTCGCGATCAACTGCGCGGCGATCCCCGAGACGCTGATTGAAAGCGAGCTGTTCGGCTATCGCGGCGGCAGCTTCACCGGCGCGCGCAAGGACGGCATGGTCGGCAAGCTTGAGCAGGCCCATGGCGGCATTCTGTTTCTCGACGAAATCGGCGACATGCCCCTCGCGCTACAGACCCGTCTGCTGCGCGTGCTCGAAGAGCGCCAGGTTGTGCCGCTGGGCAGCGCAACGCCGCGACCGCTTGATGTACGCCTGATCAGCGCCAGTCACCAGAATCTGCCAGCCTGCGTGGCCGACGGACGCCTGCGCGAGGACCTGTTCTATCGCATTGGCGGTTTCGCCGTGGAACTGCCGCCGCTGCGCGAGCGTTCCGACAAGGGCCGTCTGCTCGACCTCCTGCTGCGCGAAGAAGCGGCGGGCGCCACTGTGCGGCTGCAATCGGGAATTCGAGAGCGCTTGCTGGCGCAGCCCTGGCCGGGCAACGTCCGGCAACTGCGCACCTGTTTGCGTACGTTGGTGGCGTTGGCAGTGGAAGGCCGGGTCACGCTGGAGGACGTGCATGAGTTACTGCCCGCAAGTGACGACCAACCTGTTGACGATCCACTGGGCGTATCCGAACGGCAAACTCTGCTGAGCTTGATTGAAGCTGAACACTGGCATATCGCGCGAGTTGCCCGTCGTCTGGGGATCAGCCGCAATACGCTGTACCGCAAGCTTCGTCAGCATGGGATCACTCGACCTGGTTGAAGACAATCGCGATCATTTGCGTTCATTCGCTGTTGATTGCGTGCATTGCCGGGAAATTGCTTGGATCCAATCATTAACTCACTATATCGCACGCCGACAAGCGGTAGGCTGAGCCTATTGCTAAAAGTGATGGCGCAATGACATATTGCAGCACCTTTCCTCACTTCAAGATGTACCGAAAATGCGCCCCCTCAAGTCACTTGTTGCAGCGTCGTTGCTGCTCAGCGGGTGCAATGGAATGCCAGTCGCTTTTGTTCAGGATCCTGTTTTAGACCAAGCCTTTGTCGTTCACTCCGGCGCGCCTTTGCCTTACGTGCTGATGGGTTCGGCTGTGCAATGGAATGAAGACTTCGCCGTGACGGTGAAGCACATTCCTTACTTGTCGGGCACGGTTTTCCAAGGGCAGGCAGATGTGCAGTTCTTCCGTCACAAGGCCAATAGCGTGCCGGCGTGGCGCGGCTACAAGCCGGGCGAGGAGCTGACTTCGGTGGGCTTCAATTCGCTGTACATGTCGGTCAAGGGTACCGGCCAGGCGTTGCCGGCCATGGTTCGCCTCGACATCAAAGAGGGCAACGTGCTTTACGGCACCCACAATGGCGCACTGGCCAAAGGCATGTCCGGCGGGCCGGTGTTTTCTGCCGATGGCAAAGTGGTTGGCATCAACGTGGCGTTCCTCACCCGTGATGACGTCAGCCGCCTCAAGCGCAAGGACCTGCTCGATCAACCGCGCGTAAGCATCTTTTTGCCGTACGCGGAGATCAATCGCGAGTGGTCGCGCTATCAGGCCAGCATCACCCCGACAGCGCCACCGGCGACCAAACTGGCCAGTCGCTGATCAGCGTTCGCGCAACGCTTCGCGGGCGCGGTTGAGTGGTTTGATCAGGTAGTCGAGCACGGTTTTCTCGCCGGTACGAATGTCCACCGTGGCGATCATCCCGGGGACGATGGCGAAGCGTTTGCCGGCCTTGTTGCGCAGTTCATCCGAAGCGGTACGGATGAACACGCGGTAGTAGAAGATCTCCGGCTTGGCTTCGTCCTGGATGGTGTCCGGCGAGATCGTCACCACCTCGCCGTCGAGGCTGCCGTAGATCGAATAGTCATAGGCGGTGATTTTCACTTTCGCCGCCTGGCCTGGGTGAATGAAGGCGATGTCGCGCGGCGAGATACGCGTCTCGATCAGCAGTTGTTCATCGAGCGGCACGATCTGCATGACCTGGCCGTTGGGCGCAATGACGCCGCCAATCGTGCTGACCTCGATGTCCTTGACGATGCCGCGCACCGGCGAGCGCAGGGTCAGGCGCGACAGTGAGTCGGTGCGCCCACGGATCACCGCTTCGAGCATTTGCGCTTCGGCGTTGGCCTTGGCCAGGTCTTCGCGGGCGCGGACCATGTAATCGGAGCGGGCTTCGGTGGCCTTCAATTCCAGCTCCGAGCGTTGACGGGTCAGGCGCAGCACTTCGACCCGGCTCGAGGCACCGATCTTCGCCAGATTCTCGGTGATCGCCAGTTCGCTACGTACAAGTTTCAGCGAGCTCTGAATGCCGTCGAGGGTTTCCGCCAGACCTTTGCGCCGGGTCTGGTAGAGCTCGGTTTCGGCGCGGATCAGATCAGGAAACTCTTGTAGCGAGGCGTCAAAGGTCAGCGGCTTTTCGCTGACCTCTGCCTGCAAGCGGTTGACGCTGGCCAGCGCCGCGCGGTACTTGGCCGCGCTTTCGCCGACGTTGGACTGGTTCTTCACTGGGTCCAGTTGCGCGAGGATCTGCCCGCGCTCGACCAAAGCGCCTTCGCTGACATTGAGCTGCTCGAGAATGCCGCCCTCCATCGACTGAATGACTTGCTCGCGCGAGCTGGGCACCACTTTGCCGGTGCCGGTCGAGACCTCGACGATTTCAAACCACGCCGCCCAGGCAATGAAGCAGGCGAGCATCAGCGCGCAACCCCAGATCACCTTTGCGCCACCGGCAAGTGCGCGCTCATCGCGGCCATCGAGGTAGGACATCGGATCCGGCACGTCGGTCATCATCGGCTTCATACCGCCACTCCTTTACCCGGTGCGCGCAGCCGCGCCAATGCCGCGTCGCGGTGGTCGTCGATGACGATGCGGCCGTTGTCGAGAACGATGATCCGCTCGACCAGTTGCAACACACTGACCCGATGCGTGGCAACCACCAGCGTTCGGCCCTGGGTCCAGGTCGCGAGTTTTTCCAGCAGCAGCCGCTCGGTGACGTCATCGAGCGCGGCGGTCGGTTCGTCGAGCAGCAGCACTTGTGGCTGGCGGATCAATAAGCGCGACAGCAACAGGCTTTGACGCTGACCGCCCGACAGGCCCAAGCCACCTTCAAGCACCAGATGATCCATGCCTTTGGGCAGCTGCCGAACGAAGTCCAGCGCACCGGTGACAGTCAACGCGGCGATGATTTCCTGATCGCTGGCCTGACCGGCGCCGAGGGTGATGTTGTCGCGCAAGGTGCCGTGAAACAGTCGCGCCTGTTGCGAGAGCAGGCCGACATCGCGGCGCAGGTCGGCCGGATCCAGATGTGCCAGGGCGATGCCGTCCAGAGTGGTTTCACCGCTGCTCAGATCCATCGCGCCGCCCAGTGCTTGCAGCAACGTCGACTTGCCAGCGCCGTTGCGGCCGAGCAGGGCGATGCGCTCGCCGGGGCGAATGCTCAGGTCGATGTTGTTGAGCGCCGGGGACGATTCTTCGCTGTAGCGGAAGCTGGCCTGACGCAGGCGGTAGTCGCCGCGAATCGCCGGCAAGTGCACGCGCTGGCTGCCTTCGGGATGATCCACCGGCATCTGCATGATCCGGTTCAAGCCTTCGAGCGCGACCTTGGCCTGCTGCCATCGGGTGAGCACGTGGGTCAGTTGCGCCATCGGCCCCATCATCCGCGACGACAGAATCGACGCCGCGACCAGACTGCCGGTGGTCAGGTCGCCGGCAATCACCATTGGCGCGCCGAACACGATCACCACCGCGAACACTCCGCCTTGTACGTTCTGCGTCCACGCCACCAGGCTGTTGGTCAAGGTGCGCAGGCGCAGGCTGCTGTCCGCCGAGGCGGCGTTGTACTGATTCCACTGTTGCTGGAAACGCTGCTCGGCCTGCAGCGCCTTGATGTCGTCGAGGCCCTGAATGCTTTCCACCAGCATGGCGTTGCGCAGCGCCGCTTCACGCATCGACGCATTGGCGAGTCGCGCCAGACGCGGTTGCGCGATGATCCCGGGGAGCAACATGAACACCAACGCCACCAGTGGAATCAACACAAGTGGCCCGCCGATCAAATAGAACACCAGCAGGAACAGCAGAAAAAACGGCATGTCCGCCAGCGCCGTGGCGGTGCTGGAGGTGATCAGGTCGCGGATCTGCTCCAGCTCGCGCAACTGTGAAATGAACGAGCCGGTGGATTTCGGCCGCGCGGAATTGCGCAGGCGCAGGGCGTGGCCGAAGACCAGATCGGAGACGCGCAAATCGGCGCGCTTGCCCAGCACATCGGTGATGCGCAGACGCAGAATGCGCATGACGAAATCGAACAGCAGCGCCAGCATCACCCCGCCGAACAACACGTACAGGGTCGGCAGCGACTCGGCCGGAATCACCCGGTCGTACACCTGCATGGAAAACAGCACCCCGGCCATGCCCAGCAGGTTGGCCACCAGTGAGGCGATCATCACTTGGCTGTAGGGCCGCAGATCGGTGAGGACGATGCGCCGGAACCAGTGCTCGTCGTAGGGCTTGATGTAATCGTTGGTGCGCACGTCCGCCACCGGTTGCGTCGGACGCAGAATCACCGTGCGCAGGGCTTGCTCGGCGAGCGCGGTGGCGTCCATGCGGCTCTGCAAACCCTGGTCGCCACTGAAGCAGATGCCCAGCTCGCCGGTCTCGCCGATGCTTTCGAGCACGCCGACCTGACCATCGCGCAGTTGCACCACCAGCGGCGTGCGCCAGCGGCTCAGGCTCTTGTTGTCGAAAACCGCGAACTTCACGCTTAAACCGGCCTGCCGCGCCATGTGCCGAACCACTTCTTCGACGCGGCCTTCGCTGTGCACCGAAGCCAGGCGCACGCTTTCCGGCGAGACGTCGAGGCGATAGTGGCGGGCGACCTTGAGCACCGCTTCCAGCCATGGCGAATAATCTTCGCGAGCTTCGGCAGCGGCGGGTTCGGGGACAGTGATGCTGACATCGGTCATGGCAGGATCTCGACATTCTGGATGGCGCTGTGGTCGATGCCGAAGACCCGGCGAATCGCACCGCTGTTGTAGAAGCAGTCGATCTGCAGACGTTGCAGATCAGCCTGGGTGTTGACCAGATCGAAGCGCGACTGGTGGATTTCCTGCTCGGCGTTGAGCAGGTCGAGCAGCGGTCGCGTGCCCAGTTCCAGGTACTGGCGGCCATACAACATGCGCGCCTCGGTGATGCTGGTCTGGCGAAATTCCAGCGAGCGCAGCCGCCGGTTCAGACCCGAGGTTTGCGCCTGGGCTTCGGCCAGACCCTGGCGCGCTTGCAGACGGGCGAAGTCTTCGGCCGAGTCCGCTGCGGTCAGCGCATGCCCGGCGGCGCGGCTGCGCGCACTGATCGCACCGCCCTGGTAGATCGGCACTTCGAGGTTGAGGAAGATCCCGACCTGAGTGCGATCGGCTCGCGAGTTCTGATCGTCGTAATGGTCGTCCAGATATTGGTTGACCGACGGTTGCAGCGACAGGGTCGGGTAGGCCTCGGCTTTGGCCTGGGCCAGCTCGGCCTGGGCCTGAGTGCGTTGCGCGGCGGCCTGGAGGACGGCGGGCAGGGTGTCGGAGATCTGCGAGGCGTCGCAGGCCTGGGTTAGCGTAGGCGCGGCGGCGTCGCTGACTGCTGGCGGCGTGCGTCGTCCGAGCAGACTGGTCAGGGTCGCTTGCCAGCGTGCGTATTGCGCCTTGAATTCCTGCAACGTCGCCGTCGCGCCTTCTGCGCGGGATTGCGCCTGGACCATATCGGAGCGGGTGCTGGCGCCCATGTCGCTGCGCTGTTTGGCCAGGTCGACGATGCCGCCGATGCCCTGAATCTGTTCGCGGGCAACCTCGAGCAGACGCTGATAACGCTGCACTTCGATGTAGGCCCTGGCGGTGTCGCGGGCGATGTCGTCGATTGCCAGCAGAATCCCCGCCTGACTGCGCGCCACCCGGGCGCGGGCGGCGTCGACCGAACTGGAAACCTTGCCGAAGTCATACAGCATCTGCTTGAGGGAAATGTTCACCGACTGGCTGCCGGCATCGCTGCCGTAACCGCTGGTGTAACCACCCTTGATGCCTCCGGTGACCTGCGGGTAATAACCGGATTCGGCGACGTTGACCCCTTCGCCTTGCTGGAACAGGGTGCCGATGGCCTCGCCGATGCGTGGGTGCCAGTCCACGGCGAGCCTGACCGCTTGTTCCAGCCCCAAAGTATCCGCGTTGGCGGCCGTTTTTGAAGCAGGGGCAGGGCGCTGACGATTGTCATTGCCTGCCGGTTGTTGCAGTTGCGACGGGCTGATGCTGCGCAAGCTACTGTCGAGGTTGTCGTCGGCGCGAACGCCGACGGTGAAAGCGGGGTAGAGGCCGATGGTCAACAGGACCACCGGCCATTTCTGGCGAAAAACTGACTCCACAGACTTCCCTTACTGTTGAGAGACCAACGTTTGATGTCTTGTTTCAAACCACTTGAATGCCGTTCTGCACCCACAAGTGGTGGCTCGGATCCTCCTGTGCCGTGTATTGAACATAGTCGATGCCGTCGGCCTGTTGCGTGCCATCGGCGACCCAGCCATCGGTCATGTGCACGCTGTCCCTGTCGTCACCCTTGATCAGCAGGGTGTTGTTGTCCGAAGAGGTAATCGCCAGCAGATCGCTGAGATTCAGTGTCAGCGCAACGGCACTGGAATGGTTGAGGTCAAGGATTTCGACGTTGTGGATCTTGCTCTGCAGATCGCCGAGGTTGATCGACACGTCGCCACCGGCCCAGAGCAGGGTGTCGGTGCCGCTGCCGCCGTCCACCGAGGTGAATTGCTGATCGGCGATGATCAGCGTGTCGTCGCCACCGCCACCTTGCAGGGTCACGGCGCCACCGTGCGAGCCGTCGAGGGTGTCGTTGCCTTCGGTGCCCTGGATCAGTTCGCTGCCAGCGACATGGGCCAGACCGAGGTCATCGCTGGCCAGTGCCGAGAACGCGGTGCTGGCGAATGCGCCGGGATTGTTCAGGTCGATGGTCAGCGTCGCGGTATCCACGGTGCCGTTGGGGTGGGTGAGTTGGTAGGTGAAGGTGTCTTCCTGGCCGATCACCGCATCGGTCAGCCCGGCCTTGAGCGTGTAGGTGTAGTTGCCGTTGGCCTGGACCACCAGGATGCCGTAGTTGCCGACCAGCGAGACGCCGTTGTACCCCGGCGCTACGTAACTGCCAGCGACCAGCACGCTAAGCAAGGTATAGACCGAGCCCAACACATCGGCACCGCCGCCCGCGGTGTCAGTGAGCAGGTTGCCCGACACCGGTGTGTAGCTGCCGACCACGAACTGATTGTTGTAGGTCGCGACGTTGATCAGGCTGGTGTTGACGCTGGTCAGCAGGCCGAGGCCGCCCACTGCCACCCGCACCTGATAACTGCCGGCGGTCTGGTCGTCGAACTTGATCCCGTAGTTGCCGCCGCCGAGATTGACCAGCGCGTTGCCGCCGTAACTCTTGACCAGCACGTACTGGTTGGTGGCGGTGTTGAGCTTGTACAGGCCCACCGTCATCGAACCGAGCAGCGCCAACAGGTTGCTCGAATTGACCACCACGGTCAGGTCACTGACGGTATCGGCCGCGACCACGGTGTTGTAGTTACCATTGCCGCCGCCCAGCAGGACATTGAAGGTGCCGAGGGCAGAGTTGGTGGTGACTTCGCGGTTGACCAGGGTGACGTCAGTCGAGGCGACGTCTGGCGTGGCATCCACCACCAGCGCCGGGCTGCCAAGGTTGGCGTCGTTCCACACTTCGCTGGCTTGCGGGCTGTCGATGCGCACGTACAGATTGGCGGTATCGCTCAAGCCGTTCGGGTGCACCAGTTGGTAGTTGAATACGTCGACCTTGCCGACGCTGCCAACACTGCCGTTCGGTTTGTAGCTGTAGTTGCCGTTGGCGTCGATGGTCAGCGTGCCGTACAACCCTTGCACCGTGGTGCCGGCCCCGGCGCTGACCCAGGCGCCGTTCTTGAAGATCTGCAATTGCGCGCCGTTGTCCGGGCCGGTCTGATCGGCCGTGCCATCGACGCCGACGTTGGTGATGACGTTGCCGGTCACCGCTGGCCCGGCAATGCCGTTGAACTGGGTCAGGCTGCTGACATCCAGTTGCAGCTGGGTATTGACCGTGGTCAGCACGCCGATACCGGTGCTCGAAACCGTCAGTCGATAATCGCCTGACAGCAGGTTACCGATGTCGACCCGCACGCCCTGGCCGGCGAGCGCGATCAGGTCAAGCAGGCCGCCGCTGCCGTTGACATCCAGAGTGACCCAGTTGCCGCTGGCATCTTTCACTTGCAGGGTGTAGACCACGCCATCGATCAGCGAAATCAGACTGCTGGTGGTCAGCGTCAGGGTCGGATCAAGACGCGTGCCGCCGGCGACGGTGAAGGTGAAGGTTTTCGAGAATCCGGCCAGCAGCGTGGTGAACGAGTCGTTGAAGGTCTGCGAGGCGGTGACCGGAGCCAGGGTGACGGTGCCGACGGCGAGGTTATCGCTGGCGACCACTGGCGCGTTGACGTCGACGTCCGGCGCAATGACGTTGGCGGCCACCGAAACGTTGCCGCGTGCGTCGCTGAGGTTGACGGTGAGGTTTTCACCGTTGATCTGCGCACTGCTCAGGGTGACGGTAAACACGCCGAGGTTGTTGACCGTGGCGGTGCCCAGAACGGCGCCGCTGGCCGACTTGATGGTCACGGTTGCACCGGCTTCACCGGTACCGGTGACGGTCAGGCCATCGGCACCGACCAGCAGCGCCGTTGCCGCAGCGGGCGGTGTCAGGTCTGGCGCCGTCGCAGTCGCCGCAGCCGATACGTTGCCGCTCGGATCGGCCTGGGTGACGCTGAGTACCTGGCTGTTGATCTGCGCTGAGGCCAGTGTCACCGAGAAACTGCCGTTAGCGGCGACGGTGGCGGTGCCCAGGACCACACCACCGACGCCGAGCACGCTGATGGTCGAACCGGGCACGCCGACGCCAGTGAGCACGGTGCCGCTGCCATTGACGCTGACGCCAGTCGGCGCGCCAGGGGCGGTAATGTCCGGCGCCGTCAGGCTGGCATTGGGCGACAGATTGCCGGCCGGGTCGACCAGACGCACGGTCAACAGCTGCCCGTCGAGTTGCGCGGTGTTCAGGTTGAAGCTGAACGTACCGCCACTGCCCACGGTGGTGGTGCCGATCAGCGCGCCGCCGGGGCCGTAGACGTTGACCGTCGCACCGGCTTCGCCCGTACCGCTCAGGGTCAGACCGTTGGCAGCGAGCGTCAGACCGCTGGCCGCGATCGGCGCCTGTACGTCAGGGGCCGTCAGATTGAAGACCTGCGACAGATTGCCCGTCGGGTCGGCCTGTTGGACGTTGAGCTGTTGGCCATTCAGTTGCGCGCTGGACAGTTGCACGGTGAAGGTGCCGCCAGCATTGACCACAGC
Organism: Pseudomonas sp. 1L-E-NC-VB-C3; assembly: GCF_057291535.1. Taxonomy (NCBI): domain Bacteria; kingdom Pseudomonadati; phylum Pseudomonadota; class Gammaproteobacteria; order Pseudomonadales; family Pseudomonadaceae; genus Pseudomonas; species Pseudomonas sp. 1L-E-NC-VB-C3. The sequence continues at coordinate 223,394 of NZ_JBXAWD010000009.1, forward strand.
GGTGCCGAGGACGGTACCGGCTGCGTTGGTCACGCTGACGGTCGCGCCGGCCTCACCCGTGCCGCTGACCGCCAGGCCGGTGCCGTTCAGGCTGACATTGCTCAGCGGCGCCGGCGCTGTGGTATCGGCGACGCTGAGGTTGGTAACCGGCGAAACGTTGCCCGCCGCATCACTCTGCGTGACGCTCAGTTGCTGGCCGTTGAGTTGCGCCGATGACAAGGTCACCGAGAACGAGCCATTGCCCGCCACCGTCGCCGTGCCCAGCACCGCGCCTCCCGCACCGCGAACAGTGACGGTGGCGCCGGCTTCACCGAGCCCGCCGAGCACCAGACCGGCACCGCTGAGGACCAGTGCTGTCGGAGCGGCCGGGGGAGTGATATCGGGCGCAGTTACGTTAAGACCGGATGAGGTGTTGTTGGCCGCATCGGTCTGTGTCGCATTGAGCACCTGACCGTTGACCTGCTGCGTATTGAGCTGTGCGCTGAAAGTGCCATTGGCGCCAACCGTCGCATTGCCCAGCACCACGCCGCCAGCGCCGGTGATGGTCACCGACGCGCCGACTTCGCCGCGACCGGTAACCAAAGTGCCGTTGGCGTTGACCGCCAGATCGCTGAGTGGCGCCGGCGCCGAGGTGTCACCTGCGGTGATTTCAGTCGGCAGCGAGGCGCCACCCAACGCAGTGTTGGCGGTGACTTCGAGGCTTTGGCCGTTGGTTTGCGCAGGCGTCAGCACCACGCTGAACGTGCCATCCGCGCCGGTGACGCCGGTGCCGATCAGACTGTTGTCAGGCCCATAAACATTAATGGTGGTGCCGAGCGCCGCCGTGCCGGTCAGCGTCAGACCATCGGCCGTAAGCGCCAGATTGGCTGGAGCGTCCGGTGCCGGAACCGCCGGGACAGTCAGGTTAGCGTCTGCCGAAACGTTGGTTGCGACGTCGATCTGATTCACCGTCAGCACCTGGCCGGCAGTGATGCCCGGCGCCAGATCGATCAGGAACGTACCGTTGGCGGCCACTGTGCCGGTGCCGACGATATTGCCCAGCGCATCGGTCACTTCGACACTCGCGCCGGCTTCGCCACGACCGGCGAGCTGGCTCAGATCGCCGCTGATGGTCAGACCGGTGACGGCATCTGGAGCGGTAGTATCAGCCGCCGGGTAGAGCAGCACTGGCGATGCGTTTTGCGCCTCATCCGTCGCGATCACTGACAACAACTGACCATTGGCCTGGGCCGGATTCAGCGTAACGGTATAGGTGCCGTCGCCCAATGCCACCGCCGTGCCGAGCACGGTGCCGGTGGCGGACAGCACAGTCACGGTGCTGCCGGCTTCGGCGGTTCCGGCGAGCAAGGTGCCGGCGCCGGTCAGCGATGTCACCGTTGGTGCGATCGGTGCAGTGCTGTCCGGCGCGTCGACCAGTACGGGCTCGGACTGGTTGTTTTGCGCGTCGGCTTGCACGACCGACAGTGCGCGGCCATCGATTTGCGCAGCCGACAACGTGACGCTGAAATTGCCATCTGCGGCCACGGTCGCCGTGCCGAGCACCACCGTGCCGTCGCGCACGGTGACGGTCGCTCCGGGCTCGCCGGTGCCGGTCACGGTCAAGCCGTCCTGGCTGACATTGAGGTCGGCCACCTCCAGTGGATCGGTGATATCGCCCGCTTGCACGGGCGCTGTCGGCGATGTGTTGGATGCCAGATCGGTCTGATTGACGCTCAACAGCTCGCCGTTCACTTGCGGCGGGTTGAGGGTCACGCTGAACGAGCCATTGCCGGCCACGGTTGCCGAGCCCAACACAGTGCCAGTCGCGCTGAGTACACGCACCGTGGCGCCGGCTTCACCGCTGCCGGTCAGTGTCACGCCATTGGGCGTGAGAACGAGGTCGGTGGGCGCAGCGGGCAGGGTGATGTCCGGCGCAGTGACGGGCACGATCGGCGAAGGGTTGCCCGCCGCATCGCGCTGGATCACCGACAAGGCTTCACCATTGAGCAGCGGCTGGTCGAGCGTCACGCTGAAACTGCCGTCGGCCTGCACCGTGCCAGTGCCGACGATAGTGCCCAGCGCATTGGTGACGACCACCTGCGAGCCAGCCGCACCGGAGCCGGTAATCAGGCTGCCGCTGGCGTCGATATCGACATCGGTCAGCGCGGCAGGAGGCGTGCTGTCCGGCGCGGTCAGGGTGCCGGCAGGCGAGGCATTGCCGGCCGCATCCGCCAACACCACGAACAGCGCTTGGCCATTGGTTTGCACCGGAGTCACGGTGATCTGGAAACGACCATCGCTACCCACGGTGCCGGTGCCCAGTTCGGTGCCATCGGCCGACGTCACACGGACAGTGGCGCCGACTTCGCCGGTACCGGTGAGCAGACCGCCATCGGCATTCAGTTGCAGATCGGCCGGCGTCGCTGGCGGGGTCAGATCCGGGGCGGTGACCGTCACCGGGGCGCTGACGTTGCCGGGTGGATCGGCCTGCTGCACGCTGAGAATCTGTTCGTTGATCTGCGGCGGATTGAGGGTGACGCTGAACGTGCCGTCGCCGAGTACCACGCTGGTGCCGAGCAAAGTGCCGTTGGCATCGCGCACGGTCACGGTCGCGCCGGGTTCGCCAGTACCGATGACCAGCGCGCCGGACGAGTTGATATCGACGTTGTCCAGTGGATCAGGTGGGGTGAAGTCCGGCGTGGTCAGGTTCACTGCCGGCGAGTCGTTGCCCGCTGCGTCGGCCTGCACGACGGTGATCACTTCGGCATTGGTCAACGCCGGGTTCAGTGGCAGCGTGAACGTACCGGTCGCGCTGACCACGGCGGTACCAAGCACGTTGCCGTCACTGTCGATGACCCGCACCTGCGCGCTCGGTTCGCCGCGCCCGGTCAAGCTTGCGCCGTCGCCGCCGATGCTCAGTTGCGAAACGGCCGCTGGCGGTGTGCTGTCGACCGAAGTGAACGGCGTGGCTGCCGAGGTGTTGCCCGCTGCATCCGTCAGCGACACGGTCAGCGCCTGGCCGTTGGCTTGCGGCGTGGTCAGGGTGATCGCAAACGTGCCGTCGATGCTCACGGTGCCGGTCCCGACCAGCGCTCCGGCGGTGTTGTACACGTTGACCGTGGTGCCGGCCTCACCGGTACCCGACAGCAGCGTGCCGTCAGTGCTTGCCACCAGCGCCGCCGGCGCATTGGGCGCGAGCAGGTCCGGGGCGATCAGGTTGACGCTGTTCGATTCGTTGCCGGCGGTGTCGGCCTGGCTCAGGCTCAAAGTCTGACCAGAGGTCTGTGCCGGGCTGAGGGTGACGCTGAAGGTGCCATTGGCCGCCACCACCGCGCTGCCGAGAACCACTCCGCCGATGCCGAGCACGGTCACGGTGGCGCCGGCTTCACCGCGCCCGGTCAGGGCCGTGCCATTCGGTGCCAGGCTTAGTTCACTCAGCGGTGTTGGCGCGGCGATGTCGGCAGCGGTGTAGTCGGTCGGCGACGAATTAATGCCGGTGCTCGAGGTTGCCACGGCAGACAGCTGTTCGCCGTTGAGTTGCGCGGCGTTGAGGGTGACGCTGAAAGTGCCATTGGCCGCCACCAGCGCGCTGCCGAGCAACACGCCCGAGGCATTGCGAATGCTCACGGTACTGCCGGCGGTGGCCGAGCCGGTCAGGGTCAGACCGTCGGCGCTGAGGGCCAGATTGGTCGGTGCACTTTCCGCCAGATTGCCCGGCGCAGTCACCGGTGCCGCCGGTCCGGTGTTGCCGGCAGCATCGATCTGCACCACGGAAAGATTCGATCCAGCCACCGCAGCCGGGGACAACGTGACGCTGAAATTGCCATTGCTGGCAACGGTCGCAGTACCCAGCAAAACACCGCCGGCATCGCGAACTTCCACGCTGGCGCCGACCTCGCCGATGCCGGTCAGGGTGGCACCATTGGCGCTCACCGCCAGATCGCTCGCCACCAACGGCGCCGTGCTATCGACCGCATTGACGATTGCCGGGGCTGACGGATTGCCTGCCGCATCGGTGGCCGTCACGTTCAGCGACTGGCCGTTGGTTTGCGGGCTGTTGAGGGTAATCTGGAAAGTGCCGTTTGCGGCCGCCGTGGTGGTGCCGAGAAGATTGCCCTGGCTGTCGCGTACGGTCACCGTACTGCCGGCCTCGGCGTTACCGGCCAGTTGCACGCCGGCAGCATTGAGGGTCAATGCGCTCGGAATCGCCGGCGCGGTCAAATCCGCGGCGATGACTTCAACCGCCGTCGAAACGTTGCCCGGCGGATCTTCCTGAGTGACGGTCAGCACTTCGGCATTCAGTTGTGCTGCGTTGAGGGTGACAGTGAACGCGCCGCCACTGCCGACCTGCGCCGTGCCGAGCAAGGTGCCGTCGGCGCTACGCACAGACACCGTGGCGCCCGGTTCGCCGTGGCCGGTGACGGTAACACCGTCGGCATTCACCGCGACTTGGGTCAGTGCAGCTGGTGGGCTGATGTCGGGCGCATTGACGCTGGTCGACGGCGAGACATTGCCGGCAGGGTCGGTCTGGCTGATCGCCAACGCCTCGCCGTTGGTCGGCGCTGGCGCCAGGGTCACGCTGAACGCGCCGTCCGCGCCAACCACGGCACTGCCGAGCAAGGTGCCGTTGGCGGTGGTGACATTGACCGTCGCGCCAGCTTCACCCGTGCCGCTAAGGGTGCTGCCATCGGCGCTGATCAGTGGATTCTGCACGGCGGCCGGCGGGGTGCCGTCGACGGTGATCACGCCAGTGGACGTCGAAGTGTTGCCGTTGGCGTCGGTCAGCGTGACCTGCAGGGTTTCGCCGGTGTTCTGCGCATTGGGCAAGGTGACCTGGAAATTGCCGCTCTGATCGACCACGCCGGTGGCCAGAACATTGCCGGCGGCATCGCGCACGGTCACGGTGCTGCCGGCTTCGCCCTGGCCTTTGACCACGGTGCCGACGTCATTGATGCTGACGCCAGTCGCTGCGGCGGGCGGTTGCAGATCGCTGGCAATGATGCCAGCGGGTTGCGACAGGTTGCCGGCGGCATCGCTCTGGATCGCGGTAAGTGCCTGGCCATTAAGTTGTGCCGGCGTCAGCGTCAGGCTGAACGTGCCATTGCTGGCGACCAGTGCAGTACCGAGCACGGTACCTGTGGCGTCGGTGACAGTGACCGTCGCCCCGGCCTCTCCGCGTCCTGTGAGTGTCGTGCCGTTGGCATTCAGCGCCAGATTGGTCACCGCGTCCGGCGCCGTGCCATCGATCGCCGTCACCGTGCCCGGAATCGACACGTCACCGTCGGGACTGGTGGCCGTCACCTGGAGGACTTGCGCATTGATCTGTTTGCTACTGAGCAACAGGGTGAAGCGGCCGAAGCTGTTGATCAGCCCGGAGCCGAGCACCGTGCCGCTGCTGCTGGTCACCGTCACGGTGCAACCGGGCGTACCGGCGCCGGTCAGGGTGAAACCATCGGCACTCAAAGCCAGATCGGTCGGGGTCGCGACCTGGGTACCGTCCAGTCCTGCCAGCGGCACAACGGGCGAATCATTGCCGCCGCCGTCAGTGCTGATGACTTCCAGATTGCCGCCAGGCTCGGCCGGTGGACTGAGGGTCACGACGAAGCGGCCGTCCTCACCCGCCGTTGCGGTACCCAGCACGAGACCGCCGCCAGCAATGCTGACGGTGACCGTCGTGCCCGGTTCGGCAAGTCCCGACACTTGCGTGCCGGCGGGGTTGAGCGCGAGATCGCTGACCGGCGCCGGTGGCGTGCTGTCAGGCGCGGTGACATTGCCGGGAAGCGAACTGTTGGTGCCGTCCGAGACCACGACTTGCAAGGCTTCGCCATTGGTCTGCGCCGTATCGAGGTTGACCGTGAAGGCGCCCGTGCCGTCAGCGGTTGCGGTGCCGATGACGTTGCCGTCGGCATCCAGCACCTGCACCGTGTTATTGGGCTGCGTGGTGCCGGTGACCGTGGCACCCGCCGGATCGATGAGCAGACCGCTCGGTGCAGGTGGGGCGGTGATGTCCGGTGCAGTGACCGGTGTGGCGGGCGAGGGCAGGGCGCTCGCATCGGTCTGGATCACACTCAACACCTGACCGTCGAGCTGAGCCGGACTCAGGTTGACGCTGAAATTGCCGTCGCTGGCGACCACCGTAGTGCCGAGCACCGTGCCGTCAGGCGCGCTGACGGTTACGGTGCTGCCCGCTTGCCCGGTGCCGGTCAAGGTCACGCCGTTGCTGGCGAGCACGACATTGTCCGGCGCCAGCGGCGCGGTGGTGTCCGCTGCGGTCAGCGGCGTGTTGGGGGAGACGTTCACGCCATCCGATTGGCTCACTTGCAGTTGTTGGCCATCGATCTGCGGGCTGTTCAGCGGCACTGTAAAGGCGCCGCTGCCGTCGACGATTGCGGTGCCCAGCACATTGCCGGCCGAATCCTTGACCGACACCGTGGCACCGGGCTCGCCTGTGCCGCTCAGTTCAGTGCCGCCTGCATTCAGCGACAGATTGGAAGGGGCAGTGGGGGCCTGGATATCCGGTGCTTCAACTGGAACTGCCGGGGAGCCAGTGGGCGAGCCATCGCTCTGCACCACGCTGAGGTTCTGGCCATTGGTTTGTGGCGAGGACAGGGTGACTTCGAACCGGCCGTTGCTGCCGACCAAAGCTGTTCCCAGCACGGTCCCGTTGGTGTCAGTGACAGTAACGGTGGCGCCGATCTGACCCGCGCCGGAGACTACGGCGCCATTGGCAGAAATGCTCACATCGGTCACGGCGACCGGCGTGGTCAGATCGGGTGCGGTGACGTTGACCGGCGCCGAGGGATTGCCTTCCGCGTCGGTCTGGATCACTTGCAGTTGTTGCGCATCGTTCTGTGGTGTGGAAAGTGGAACGGTAAAATTGCCATCGGCATCCACCGTGCCCGTGCCGATGATGTTGCCGGCCGGATCGCGCACAGTGACCGACGCACCCAACTCACCCTTACCGGTGAGCGTCTGCCCCTGAGCGTCGAGCGCAAGATCGGAGACGGCCGTCGGCCCTTGGGTGTCAGGCGTCACGTAGTTCAGTGGTGCGGAAGTGTTGCCAGCGGCGTCGCTGGCACTGATCTGCAGTGTTTCGCCGTTGTTCTGCGGACTGCTCAGTTGCAGGCTGAACGTGCCGTCCGCCGCCACCACGGCCGTGCCGAGCACATTGCCGTTGGCGTCGCGCACCGTTACGGTCGAACCGGGCTGGCCGCGTCCGCTCAACTGCGTGCCATCGACGCTTACCGCGATGTCGCTGGGTTGAGTCAGGCCATCGAGATCAATGGCGATAACGGTCGCTGCTGGCGAAGGGTTGCCGGCGGCGTCGGTGACCAGCACGCTCAGCGCCTCACCATCGATTTGCGCGGCGTTAAGTTGCACGGTGAACGAGCCATCGGCTGCCACCTGCGCTGTGCCGAGCAGCGTACCTTGCGCATTGGTGACGCTGACCGTGCTGCCGGGTTCGCCACGGCCGGTCACCGAAAGGCCATCGCTGCTCACGGCCAGATCCGTTGCAGCAGCGGGGCCGGTGATGTCTGGTGCATTGAAGGTCACGGTCGGCGATTGCGCACCGGCGCTGTTGACCGCCACGATACTGAAGGTTTCACCGTTGGCCTGCGCACGAACCAGCGTCAGCAGGAAAGTGCCGTCAGCAGCCACCGCCGCACGCCCGAGCAATTCTCCGTTGGCGGCACGGACTTCAATCGTGGTGCCGGCTCGGGCGGTGCCGGTCAGTTGACTGCCGTCGCTGCTCAAATCGAGATTGCCTGGCGTCGTCGGTTCGACGATCTCCGGCGCGCTGACCGTTGCGCCGGTCGAGATATTGCCTGCCGCATCGGTGGCATTCACGGTCAGCGGCTGGCCGCCGGTTTGCGCGGGGCTGAGGGCGACGCTGAAAGTGCCATCCGCCGCCACCACAGCGCTACCGAGTAGCGTGCCATCGGCGGCGCGCACCTGGACGGTCGAGCCGGCTTCACCGGTGCCGCCGAGTTGCGTGCCATCGGCGCTCACAGCGAGGTTGCCAGGCGCAGTGGGCGCGGAGGTATCCGGCGCAGTGACCGTACCCGGCGTCGAAACGTTGCCCGCGGGGTCGGTGAGCGTGACGTCGAGCGGCTGGCCATTGTTCTGTGGCGTACCCAGGTCGACCTGGAAACTGCCATCGGCGCCAACGGTTCCGGAACCCAAAAGGTTGCCGGCTGCATCGCGTACCTGAACGACACTGCCAGCTTCGCCAAAACCACTCAGCACCCGGCCATCGGCCGACAAGGTTAATCCGGTCGCAGGCGCAGGAGGCGTCGCGTCTCCATCGCCACCACCACCGCCGCCGCCGCCACTTCCGCCGGCAGCGGCTGCCGCACCACCCGCGCCCAACAGGCCAAGCCCGGCAATCGCCCATGCCGGCGTCGCGCCATCCACCACACCGACGCCAGCGATCAGCTCGTCCAGCGAATTGATTTCGTCAAAGGTAAAGCCATTGAACGGCTCGGCGCTGTAGCGCGCCTGCCACAGCGTCGCGTCGTCACCCTGAAAGACAATGTCATTGGGCACGCCGTCAGGGCTGGTGACAAAGAAATTGGAGATTTTGATTTGCTCGCCAGACTTCAGATTGACGATCAAATCCTGACCGCTGCGACTGGTCGACGCCAATTGATCGGGCCGAACCGGCATTTGTACAACTGAAGGCTGACTGAGCTGAACATTGCCCCAGTTCTGGGCAGTGAGCTGAGAATTGGCTTTGTCGGCAATGACGATGTTGTCCATTACTACTCCCTGTAAATGGGTGGGGCGGACGTCCACGGATGGTTTTAAAACCATAGATAGGGAGTGTCGGATGGGGCTGCCTGATTTTTGACGAGCGTATGGATGGGCCATTTGCCCACGTTTATCTATTTGAAAATCTGCTCTATTCAGGTCGTTACCGTTTGTCGGGACGTTGGATCCAAGCGGTTTTTGGGTGCAACAAAATGTGTCGGTTTCGACATTATCCAAAGGGGCGCTGGAAAAGGTCCGGGCGGAATCGCCGAGGGTGATGGCTAAGCGATATTGAATTTCTCAAAGCGCAGGCCACCCTCCGCAGTTGCCTGTCTGCGAAGGTATTAATCAATAAGCGTGAGAGGCGGGGAAGGCTTTGTATAAGAAATCCCGTTGTACCGTTTCAGCGGTTCTTTCTACCCCTCAGCAGTTAATGCGCTAGCTATCGATCGCCGAAGTGATCGGACGATATCCAGCGCAGACTGATCGCTAACACTACCGGGGCACTGATCAAACATATGTGGCGCCCCAGGGTAGACATGCAGTTCGACGGCAACCCCGGCGCGGGACAGGCGCAGGGCAAATGCCACGTCCTCTTCCAGAAACAGATCCAGCGCGCCGACGGCCAGAAACGTCGGTGGCAAGTCACGCAGATCGTCTTGCAGGGCCGGCGAAAACCAGCCAATTGGCAGATCATCCAGCGCTTGGTCAGCGCGCAGGCACTCCCAACAGAACTGGTTGGCTTGCGCCGGCCAGCCAATCACTCCGGTCGTGCTGTTCTGGTGAGGCGAGGCCGGGCTGCCCGAACGGTAATCGAGCATCGGATAAACCAGCACCTGGCTGGCGATGGAATATTCGCCGCGATCCCGCGCCACGATGGCCAGCGCTGCTGCCAGACCTGCACCGGCACTGTGACCCATGACGATCACGTTGTCGGCGTCGATGTTGAGCGTTTGCCGGTGGGCGAAAACCCAGCCGAGGGCCGTGTAGCAATCCTCCAGAGGAATAGGGAAGGGGTGCTCTGGCGCGAGACGGTAATCGACGGCGACGATGATCGCCTGAAGTTCTTCGGCGAGCTCAGCCAGATAGTCATCGGCCATTTCGGGGCAACCAAGGACGAAACCTCCACCGTGGATGTACAGGATCACCGCAAAATTACCTTCCGGTACTGCGCCTGCGGGCCGGTAAAGACACAGGCGCAAATCCTCACCGTCGTGGGCCTTGGTCCATAGGCTTTCACCGCGCGCTTGTTCTCGGGATTTGAATGTCGCATGGACACGCTCCCTGATCGCGGGCAGCGTCTCTAACGTCCAGGCTTGTGCGCCGGGGGTTAAAAAGCTTTTGAAGTCGGGATCCAGCAGTTCACGTGCTTTCACGTTCTGCCTCCTGTTTTCGAATGAACGAGCGCCTCGGATGGAGGCGCCGCTCACGGTGGAGTTACAGCCAGGCTTTGATCTGCGCGCAAACGGCCGGCGTCGAAATGCCGTAGCGATCATGCAGCGTCGGCAGGGCGCCGGCGTCGAGGAAGGCGTCGGGCAACGCGATCTGTCTGAAGGTGGGCGTCACGCCATTGCGCAACAACAACCCGGCAACCGCCTCACCCAAACCGCCGATGATCGAGCTGTTCTCGGCTGTGACCACCAGACGCCCGGATTTACGCGCTTCGGCGAGAATGGTTTGTTCATCCAGCGGCTTGATGGTCGGCACGTGCAGCACGGCCACATCAATGCCGTCGGCCTGCAATTGCTTGGCCGCTTCCAGTGAGCGCATGGTCATCAGCCCGGTGGAGATGATCAGCACGTCGTTGCCCGTGCGCAGGGTCTTGGCCTTGCCGATCTCGAATTGATAGCCGTACTCGTCCAGCACCAACGGCACATTGCCGCGCAGCAAACGCATGTAGACCGGGCCTTGGTGAGCGGCGATGGCCGGCACGGCCTGTTCGATTTCCAGTGCATCGCACGGGTCGACAATCATCAGATTGGGCATGGCGCGAAAAATAGCCAGATCATCGGTGGCCTGGTGGCTCGGCCCGTAACCCGTGGTGAGACCGGGGAGGCCGCAGACGATTTTGACGTTAAGGTTTTCCTCGGCGATGGCCATGCAGATGAAGTCGTAAGCACGCCGCGATGCGAACACCGCGTAGGTGGTGGCGAACGGCACGAAACCCTCACGCGCCATGCCCGCCGCAGCGCTCATCAGCAACTGTTCGGCCATGCCCATTTGATAGAAGCGCTCCGGATGCGCCTTGGCGAAAATGTGCAGGTCGGTGTACTTGGACAGGTCAGCCGAGAGACCGACGATGTCCGCGCGCTGGTCTGCCAGCGCTGCGAGCGCATGGCCGAACGGTGCCGAACGGGTCGCCTGGCCCTCGGAAGCAATCGAGGCAATCATCGCCGAGGTGGTCAGGCGCTTTTTCACCGGAGCGCCAGTAGCAGTCGAAGTCGCAGTATTGGCGGCGTTGCTCATTGGTTTTTTCCTTCTTCAAGGTTGCTCAGTGCCAGGTCCCATTCGTGCTCTTCGACGCGAATGAAGTGGGTCTTTTCCCGGTTCTCAAGAAACGGCACGCCCTTGCCCATTTTCGTGTCGCAGATGATCACGCGCGGTTGCCCGCCGGGGTGATTGCGCGCGGCATCGAATGCAGCGACCAGGGCGTCGAGGTCATTGCCGTCGACGCGCTGGGTGAACCAGCCGAAGGCTTGCCAGCGATCGACAATGGGTTCGAACGAAAGAATCTCGCTGGAGTAACCGTCGGCCTGCTGGTTGTTGACGTCGACGATGGCGATCAGGTTGTCGAGCTTCCAGTGCGAAGCCGACATCACCGCTTCCCAGGTCGAGCCTTCATTGAGTTCGCCATCGGACAGCAGGTTGTAGACGAACGAGGCCGAGCCTTTGCGCTTGAGGCCCAGGCAGGCGCCGACTGCGATACCCAGACCCTGACCCAGCGAGCCGCCGGTGATCTCCATCCCCGGGGTATAGGCGGCCATGCCCGACATCGGCAGGCGGCTGTCATCCGAGCCGTAGGTTTCCAGCTCGTCGAGCGGAATGATCTCGGCTTCGATCAGCGCTGCGTACAGCGCGATGGCGTAGTGGCCGATGGAGAGATAGAAGCGATCGCGCTGCTCCCATTCGGGATCTGTCGGGCGATGGTTCAGCGCATGAAAGTAAGACACCGCCAGCAGGTCAGCCGCGCCGAGCGCCTGGCCCACATAGCCCTGGCCCTGAACCTGGCCCATGCGCAGTGCATGGCGGCGAATGTTGTGCGCGCGCTGGGTCAGGCTCAGCGATGCAGCGTGTGCAAGATTAGTCGTCATGATGAAACTCCGTTGACTCAACGATTGACCAAAGCGGCAGGAATACGCAGAACCAGGCTCGCGCCGAGGAACAGCACGCCGGTAATCAGGTACATGCCGATGGCGCTGGAACCGGTCAGGGTGGTGATCCAGCCGATCAGATAAGGCGAGCAGAACCCGGCGAGGTTGGCGAAGCTGTTGACCGCGGCGATGCCGGCGGCCGCAGACACCCCGCCAAGCAGCGTGGTGGGCAGCATCCAGAACAACGAGGTGGCGGAGAGAATGCCGGAGGCGGCCAGGCACAGGCTGAGGATCGACAAGGTCGGATTGCCGCCCATCAGCGCTGCCAGGCTCAAACCGATCGCGCCGGCGATCATCGGCACGATCAGGTGCCAGCGGCGCTCGCGATGTTTGTCGCCACTGCGGCCGACCAGGAGCATGGCGGCGATGGCGCACAGATAGGGCAGGCTGGTCAGGAAACCGATGTGCAGCGGGTCGGAAACCCCTGCATTACGCACCAGTGTCGGCAGCCAAAAGGTGATCGCGTATTGGCCCATCACCACACAGAAGTAGATCGCCGCCAGCAGCCACAAGCGCCGGTCGCGGATGAACTCGCCGACCGAGGCATGGGTGACCTTTTGCTGGTCGTCTTCGGCCAGCTCGCGAGTGATCAAGGTTTTTTCCTCGTCATTGAGCCAGGTTGCCTGATGCACGCCGTCCTTCAGATAACTCAGCACCAGCAGGCCGACGAGCACGGTGGGCACCGCTTCCAAAACGAACATCCACTGCCAGCCGGCCCAGCCGTGCACACCGGCAAAGTGGTTCATGATCCAGCCCGAAAGCGGGCCACCGACCATGCCTGACAGCGGAATGGCGATAAACCACAACACGGTCATGCGCGCCCGCCGATAGGACGGAAACCAGTAGGTGAGGTAGAGCAGCAGGCCCGGCGCCAGACCGGCTTCGGCAATCCCGAGCAGGAAGCGCAGGGCATAGAACTGCCAGGCGGTTTCGACGAAGGCGAACAGCGCCGAGACGATGCCCCAGGTGATCATGATCCGCGCAATCCACACTCGCGCGCCGACCTTGTGCAGGATGATGTTGCTGGGCACTTCGCAAAGGAAATAGCCGATGAAAAACACCCCGGCGCCCAGTCCGTAGACTGTTTCGCTGAGGGCCAGATCGTTCATCATTTGCAGCTTGGCGAAACCGACGTTGACCCGGTCCAGATAGGCGCACAGGTAGCACAGCATCAGGAACGGCATCAGCCGCCAGGCCGTTTTGCGATAGGCAGAAGAACGCACGGTCGAAACCGCTTCGAGCGACAGGGTAGTCATGATGGTCTGATCTCTTGTTTTTATTGACCGCCAGGCCATCAGGCCCGGCTGCGTCATCGATCCAGAACCGCACGGGCCACGCAGGCCCGCCCAGAGTTACTCAGTGAATCAGCATGCCGCCGTTCACATCGAGGGTGATGCCGGTCAGATAAGCGGACAGGTCGCTGGCCAGAAACAGCGCGGCGTTGGCGACGTCCTGCGCTTGACCCAGGCGCCCCAGCGGAATGCCTTCGATGATGGCGTGGCGGCGTTCATCCTGCATCAGGCCGCCGATGATGTCGGTGTGAATCAGGCCCGGGGCGATGGAGTTGACGCGGATGTTGTCCGGCCCCAATTCCCGCGCCATGGCCTTGCCCAGACCCAGCACCCCAGCCTTGGCTGCGCTGTAATGCGGGCCACCGAAGATGCCACCGCCGCGCTGGGCAGACACAGACGACATGCAGACGATGCTGCCGGAAGACTGTTGGCGCATCAGCGGAATCACCGCCTGGGACATGAGCAAAGTGCCGCGCAGGCTGACGTCCAGCACTTTGTCGTAGTCCGAAGGACGAATATCCAGAGTCTTCAGTGGCTGGGTGATACCGGCGTTGTTGACGAGGATATCGATGCGCCCGAAGTGCTCGATGATGGCGGCGACGGCTTGCTGAACCTGCGCTTCGTCGGCCACGTTGGCCGCCAGGCCCAGATGACCTTCGCCCAGTGCTGCGGCGGCGTCACGTGCTGCGGATGCATCCAGATCGAGGATGACCACGCGAGCGCCGTGTTGCGCAAATGTACTGGCGGTAGCGCGGCCAATGCCACGGGCAGATGCGGCACCGGTAATGATTGCGACTTTGCCTTGAAGAAGCATGGAGGATTCCCTCGAATTGTTTTTATTGGGTCGGTGTGTAAGTAACCGATGACTCAGCTTGTCCTCCGGGGAGAGCGTGAGCAATAACGCGGAAGTCACTCAATGCTGAAAAAAATTCAGCACTCGTCAGGCCGTTTCGCAAATGCTTGAATGAAACCGGTCCGTACATCACAAGAAATCACCACGGAGTCACCATGCGCTCTGACACTGAGGCATCGATCATCCTGCCACCGCTGAAAGCAATTCAGGCCTTCGAGCAAACCGCGCGCTTCGGCAACGTCGCCAGGGCAGCAGAAGTGCTGGACCTGACGCCCTCGGCAGTCAGCCATCAACTGGCGAAACTCGAAGGGATGATCGGCCGGCAATTATTCGTTCGCGCTGCCCGTGGCGTCTCGCTGACGCCGGTCGGCGAGCAATACCTCAAGGAAGTTTCCGGGATTTTGCACAGTCTCGCCGTTGCCACCGAACGTGCTGCCAGCGATGTCAGCCTCGATTGCCTGCGCTTGCACTCGTCGCCAAGCTTCGGCCTGCTCTGGCTGATGCCGCGCCTGGAAGCGTTTCGTGCGAGTCATCCGGACATTCAGATCAACCTGTCGTGCTCCTATGAATCGCTGCACTTCAGTCGCGACAAGATCGACGTCGATATCCGCCATGGTCTGCCGAACTGGCCAAGCTATGAGGTGCGCACGGTCAGGAACGAGACGTTCGCGGTGCTGACCTCACCGAAACTGCTCGCGCAACGCCCGATACGCGGCGCGGCGGATCTGCTGGAGTGCGATCTGATTCTGTCGGAAGCCACCCTGCTCAAATGGCCGCAATGGTTTGCCCAGCACGGCTTGGCGCGTCCGGAACGGCCTTATGCATTGAGCTTCGATCGTTCCTACATGTCGCTGGAAGCGGCGAGTCATGGCTTGGGTTTCGCGCTGGAAAGCACATTGCTGGCGCAGAAGTATCTGGCCGCGGGCACGCTGGTTGAAGTCGCGCCTGAATCACTGAGTGCTGCGGTGGCGGCGCACCATTTGGTATTCCCCAAGGCGCATTCGAGCTTTCCACGGGTCAGGCGTTTTCTGGCGTGGATGGAGAGCGAGTTGGGGCACGAGTTCGCGTATTGAGTGGGGATCAATTCTTTCAAACTCTCTGAACCGCTCAAGGTCAATCCATTATCGGTCTTGATCATTCACGCAAGAACGCACTTTACCGCGCGCTGCCGATCCGCGAAAAACCAAAGGCTGAGCAGGCTGTTGTTTTCTGTGTTCATCGTTTCTTTAGAAGGGGCTGATTTATGGTCATCACATGTCTGGGATGGGGATCACTGATCTGTAAGCCGGGGCAGCGATGAGCACCCGCAGCCAGGCGCAGATTGCCGCGATCTTTGATCAGCTGTTGGCACTGCGAGAAAGCGTGGACATTCTTCAGCACGTGGAGAGCGCTAGCGTCGAGTCGCTGCGTGGCCATCAGACCGTGGACGCTCCCGAGTCGCTGGATCTGGTGTTTCAAAAGCTGCATGAAGACATCGCCAGCATGGAGGAAACCTTGGCGACGATTGCCGAGGCTACCGGGGATGTGTCGAAGTTGTGAGGCGCGCGCGGGGTGGCATGCAGAGATGATTTGCCTGGTCTGGCGTCTTCGCGAGCAGGCTCGCTCCCACAATGGATTTGTGAATCGATTGATTTCCGGGATCTGACGCAAAACCCTGTGGGAGCGAGCCTGCTCGCGAAAGCGCTGGGTCAGGCACTTAGTCTGTTGGATGTGCCGACGTTATCGCGAGCAGGCTCGCTCCTACAACGGGGCTGGGTCTCTGACCACGCGTAACGCATCCACTACCAGTGAAAACGCCGGCGACGGTTGGCGACGGCTGGGGTAGTAGAGGTGGAAGCCACCGAACGGTTCGCACCAGTCCTCCAGCACTCTGACCAAACGCCCTTCAGCCAGATGCGTACCGAACTCGTCTTCAGGCAGGTAGGCAATCCCTAACCCATTCACAGCCGCGTCGGCGATGTGCACGGTGGAGTTGAAAACCAGTTGCCCGTCGACTCGCACTTTCAACTTTTTGCCCTGACGCTCGAATTCCCATGCATCGACGCCGTCGTAGGTCGGAAAGCGGATGTCGATGCAGCGGTGCGCCGCCAGATCGCGCGGATGTTGCGGGGCGGGGTGCTGGGCGAAGTAGCTGGGCGAAGCGACCACTGCCATGCGCAGTGGCGGGCCGATCGGTACGGCGATCATGTCCTGGGCGACGGTATCGCTGAAACGCACGCCTGCATCGAAGCGGTCGGCAACGATGTCACGGAAACCGTAGTTGATATCGAACTCAAGCTTGATGTCCGGGTACTGCAGCAGCAGCGGTGTCAGCTTCGGCAGCAGAGTGGTCTTGATGACGTTGTCGCCGCAGGTGATGCGCACCGTGCCAGCGGGCTTGTCGCGCAACTCGGTCAGGGCGTCCAGCTCGGCTTCGATCTCATCGAAACGATGACCCACGGTGTGCAGCAAGCGTTCGCCGGCCGCGGTCAGTGACACGCTGCGCGTAGTGCGGGTCAGCAGGCGAATTTTCAGACGCGCTTCCAGCGCCGAGACTATCTGACTCACCGCCGATTGCGTCACGCCCAGCTGCACCGCCGCGCGGGTGAAGCTGCCGCTGCGGGCAACGGTGACGAAGGCGAGCAGGTCGTTGAAATTGGGTTTGGCCATGGGCGCGCGCTCGGGTTTATTGATTAGCAGAGTTTATAACCGCATTAAGCACTCATTAGCTAATCAAAGCCTCGAGCCTGCGCAACAATACCTCCATCCCGGCCTCGCCTGGCTTCTCGATCAAGGACGCCCCCATGAAACGACTGTTCATACTGCTCGGGTTTCTCCTGAGTTCATTCACTGCATTCGGAGCTGACATGTCCCACGGTGCCGACAATTTCTTCAAAAGCGACAAGGTGACCGTGCAGAAGGTCAGCTTCAAAAACCAATATCAACTCACGGTGGTCGGCAACCTGTTTGTGCCCAAAGGGCTCGACCCGGCAGCGCGTAGCGCGGCGATTATCGTTGGCCATCCGATGGGCGCGGTAAAGGAGCAGAGCGCCAATCTGTATGCGCAGAAGCTGGCGGAGCAGGGCTTTGTCACCCTGTCGCTGGATCTGTCGTTCTGGGGCGAAAGCGAGGGCGCGCCGCGCAATGCCGTGCTGCCGGATATGTACGCCGAAGACTTCAGCGCGGCCGTCGATTACCTCGGCACACGGCCATTCATCGACCGCGAGCGCATCGGCGTGTTGGGCATTTGCGGTAGTGGCAGCTTCGTGATCAGCGCGGCGAAAATCGACCCGCGCATGAAAGCCATCGCCACGGTCAGCATGTACGACATGGGCGCAGCCAACCGTGACGGCCTAAAGCATTCGCAAAGCCTTGCGCAGCGCAAGCAGATCATTGCGCAAGCGGCCGAGCAGCGTTACGCCGAGTTCACCGGCGGCAAGGTCGAATACACCGGCGGCACGGTGCTGGAGCTGAAGGCCGACACCCATCCGATCCAACGTGAATTCTTCGATTTCTACCGCACCCCGCGCGGCGAATTCACCCCGGCCAGCTCGACACCGCAACAGACCACGCGGCCGACGCTGAGCAGCAACACCAAGTTCATGAACTTCTATCCATTCGTCGATATCGAGAGCATCTCGCCGCGCCCGATGTTGTTTATTGCCGGTGCCGACGCGCACTCCCGTGAGTTCAGCGAAGAGGCGTTTCGGTTGGCGGGGCAGCCGAAAGAACTGGTGATTGTGCCGAATGCCGGTCATGTCGATCTGTACGACCGGGCCGAGCTGATTCCTTTTGTCAAGCTGACGCAGTTCTTCAAGAGCAACCTGAAGTAACTTTCAACGCGACGGAGCAAAGCGATGCGGATTTTTGCCAACGGCTGGAAGGGATTCGTACTGATGGCATGGCTGCCCTTTGCTCTGTCTGCTGCTAACCCGGAGGAGACCACGATGTGGATGACCGTCGGAGAACACCGTTTTGCCATTGCTCTTGAGGACAACCCGAGCACTCGGCAATTGCTCACGCGATTGCCGCTGAGCCTGAACATGAGCGACCTGCACAGCAACGAAAAATACGCCACCGTGCAGCCGCCCTTGCCCACGCAGCCCTATCGGCCGGGCACGGTCCACAACGGCGATTTCCTTTTGTATGGCGACGATACGCTGGTGGTCTTCTACAAAACCTTCGATTCGTCTTACCGCTATTCGCGTCTTGGTCGCATCGACCGACCGCAGGACTTGGCCGAGACCTTGGGGCGTGGCGATGTGCGGGTGACGTTCACGCTGGATGAGTGAGGAGATTCATTGATGAAGCTGAAAACCCTGCATCAGCCGCGCCTTCTGCGCATTGTGGCTCTCGGCTGCGCGGTCCTTGCCAGCGCAGCCTGCGTTAATCCTCTCTGCGCCAATCCTTCCCGATCACAGGAGAAACCGATCATGCAAGAACAGCCTCTGACGCTTAAGCAACTGGCGATCGCCCCGATTGCCGCCAACGCTGCAATCGGCGACATGCCGCGTTTGCACGACGCACTCAATCGCGGCCTCGATGCCGGGTTGAGCATCAGCGAAACCAAGGAAGTTCTGGTGCAGCTGTACGCCTACGCCGGGTTCCCACGCAGCCTCAACGCCTTGTCCTTGCTGATGAAGGTTGTGCAGGAACGCGCCGCGCGGGGCATCGAAGACGCGCCGGGACGCGAGCCCGGTCCGGTTCCGTCGGGGTATGCACTTACCGAGCTCGGCACCGACAATCAGACCCGTCTGGTCGGCGCGCCAGTGTCCGGCCCACTGTTCGAATTCGCCCCGGCGATCGATCAGTTCCTGAAAGTGCACTTGTTCGGCGACATCTTCGCCCGCGACAACCTGGCATGGACGGATCGGGAACTGGCGACGGTTGGCGCGCTGGCGGCAATGGCTGGGGTGGAATCGCAGCTGGAGTCGCATTTGAAGATCAGTCTGAATGTGGGATTCACGGTTGAGCAGTTGCGGCAAGTGGCGCAGGAGTTGGAGGCGCGTGGGGATTTGCAGGCTGCTGAGCGGGTGGTCGCGGGGCTGGGGAAATTGGGGGGCTGAAGTCGACAGGGATACCGGCACCATTATTTCTCACCAATGACTGAACCTGCTTGCTGCATCTCCAAGATCGCCGCTTTATTTTCACGAAGTGGCGGCTTGGGGCATGTTGAGCGCAAACCGTCTATGTGCTCCATCAAGCTATCGGGAATGCTCTGCCACATCGGATCAAGGATGAAGTCCACACCTTCTCGCCTTGCCATTTTTGCGGCTGGAACGAAGTCTGCGTCGCCTGCTATCAATACTATCTGGTCGACCTGCTGTTTAAATGACAGCGACGCGACATCAATGCCGATCCGCATATCGACACCTTTTTGGCGGGTTTCGATACTGACATCATTTTCCATAAGGTCAGTCATCTGGATTTTGCCTTTCAACAGCTCAGCGATTTTTACGGGCTTGATGGTCCATCTGACATCCTTCGACAAATGTCCAAGTCGTAATGCCAACTTACGTTTACTTCGCAGCCTGGAATGCAGCTCTTTGCGAAATGCCGCCTCCCTGGATTTCGAAAAATCCACAGCTTTTTTGCTTATGGGGTTGTGCTGTTTGGTGTCCAGTGGGGGGCAGTCATAGAAGAAGATTCGGTAGAGCTCTTTCCTCGCTCGTTGTTGTAGCTGTCGAATGGGGCCCGTTGGACGGGTCAAGGTTTTATTAAGGAGGTGGGCGGTTGCCCATCGATGGACCAGGTCGGCCGCGCGTTCAGCGTTGAAGGCGTTTTGAGGTTCGATTCGTCGAAAGCGTTTGATGAAAAAGGCGCCATCGACCAACACCGCAGTGGGCATGTTTTTTTACCTACAAAAACGCCCAAGGGTTTGGCACGTTCTGGATGATTAGAACGGCGTACTGCCTTGGGCGGGATGGGAGCGAGATTAGGAGGGAGTGACGGATACGTCAACAACCCCTTTTTCGTCTGACCTGTTTGTATAAAGTTGAATGTGCCCAGCGCTTTCAAATTTCAGGTGGCGACGGGGAAACGATAAATTGCGGAGGGTAAGCAGGCAAGACAGGGACTTCCGTAAGATTTGTAGGCAAAAGCGCTGTATCTCGTAGGCTCGGTTATCCGTGAGCGGGTGAGCGCGGGGCTGGGCAGAATCCGGGGGAGGCACAGAATGAGAGCGGCTCTGTTACGGCGATTCTCGTCTTCAGCGCTGGCGCCGACTCGCTCCCGGTGAGCTTCCCGTTATCCGTTTGAACGCACGACTGAACGCCGCTTGGGAGGTGTAGCCCAAGCGCTGCGCCACTTCTTCGATCGGCAGTCTTTCCAGGGTCAGCCACTGACTGGCCAGGCGCATGCGCAGTTCGGTGGCGTAGCGCAGCGGCGGGGTGCCGAGGGTGGTCTGGAAGCGTTCGGCGAAGACCGAGCGTGAGGTGTTGCACAGCGTTGCGAGTTCGGCGACGCTCCAGTCGCGCCCCGGTTGTTGGTGTAGGGCCAGCAAGGCCTGCGCCAGGCGAGGGTCGCGCAGGGCGGCGACGAGACCGGAGGCATTGCCGCAAGCGCATTCGACCCAGCCACGAACAATCATTGCCGCCACTACGTCGGCAAGGCGAGCGAGAATGCCGGCGAAGCCGATGCGCGCTGCGCTGACTTCGCGTTCCATGGTCGCAAGAATCGGCATGAGTCCCGGATAACGCTGGCCGCCGGCGTCGATCAGCATCAGTCCCGGCATCAGCCGACCGAGGCCCTGCAGGCTGCCGAGCTCGAACTCCATACAGCCACTGAAGAGCAGGGCGCTATCGGGCGAAACGGCGCTGTGACCGACCTGCACCGCGCAGACCGTATCGCCGAGTGGCGCGGCGACGGCGCTGTCAATGTCCTGCACTTCGGCGTTTGGGTGTGACAGCAACTGGTGCGCGGCACCATGGGCAATGAATACCGCATTGCCCGCCGCCAACTCGTAAAGGCTGCCGTCCTCCAGTCGCAACACCGTCGATCCAGCGGCAACGAAGTGGAAATACGCATGGCCCGATTTGTCGCTGAAACCCAGACCATACGGCGGACCGGCGTGGATCCGCCGATACTGCACGCCACGCAGACGCATGCTGCGCAGCAATTCTGTGATCAGGTCTGATGACAGTGAAAAGGAATCAGTGCTGCTCATGTTCGGGGTTTCGATCAAAAGTTCAAGACTGCGCATCATAGATCATCCGGTTTGCCGTCAATAGACTGCCCTCTCGAAATGTCCGAGGGAGTCTGGAAATGAATGAACGTGTAGGTGATGGGCGAGCTGAAGAGGAGCCGATGGTTCCTGCGTGGATGGCGGTTTTCTCACTGGCGATGGGTGTGTTCGGTTTACTCACCGCAGAATATCTGCCGGCCAGCCTGCTGACGCCGATGGCGCTCGACCTTGGCGTCAGCGAAGCCCTGGCCGGGCAAGCAGTGACGGTGACCGCAGTGGTGGCGCTCTTTGCCGGATTGCTCGTACCTGGATTGACGCGCAGTCTTGATCG
Organism: Pseudomonas sp. 1L-E-NC-VB-C3; assembly: GCF_057291535.1. Classification (NCBI taxonomy): domain Bacteria; kingdom Pseudomonadati; phylum Pseudomonadota; class Gammaproteobacteria; order Pseudomonadales; family Pseudomonadaceae; genus Pseudomonas; species Pseudomonas sp. 1L-E-NC-VB-C3. The sequence goes on from NZ_JBXAWD010000009.1 coordinate 245,133, forward strand.
GCGGCTGGTCTTGCTCGGTTTCTCGGTACTGATGATCGCGTCGAATCTGCTGGTGGCGCTGTCGTCGAGCCTCGCAGTGTTGCTGATCATGCGCATCCTTTTGGGCATAGCTCTGGGCGGATTCTGGAGCATGGCGGCGGCCGTGGCGATGCGCCTGGTGCCGGCGGCGGTGCTGCCACGGGCGCTGTCGATTATCTTCAGCGGGATCGCCGTCGGGACCGTGGTCGCGGTGCCATTGGGCAGTTATCTCGGCGGCCAGTTTGGCTGGCGCAGTGCGTTTTTCGCAGCTGCGGCGGTTGGCGTGGTGACGCTGGTCTTTCAAATGTTCACGTTACCGAGTCTGGCGCCGCATCGACCGTCACGCCTGCGTACGGTGCTTGAGGTGTTGCTGCGACCGGGCATTGCCATTGGCATGTTCGGCTGTGTATTGGTGCACTCCGGTCACTTTGCGTTGTTCACCTACATCAGGCCATTTCTGGAAAGCACCACCGGAGTCGGCCCGCAGACGCTGGCGCTGATGCTGCTCGGTTTCGGCGTGGCGAACTTTGCCGGCACGCTATTCGCTGGCTGGCTGTTGCAGCGCAATCCACGCGCAACACTGGTGCTGATGCCGGTGTTGGTGGGCGTTGCTGCTCTGGCGTTGGTCGGGTTACCGGCGTCGCTCACCGGGCAGGCGTTGCTTCTGGCTCTGTGGGGGATGGCCTTCGGTGGCGTGCCGGTGGCATGGTCGAACTGGGTGGCGCGATCGATACCCGATCAGGCCGAAAGCGCAGGCGGCATGGTCGTCGCATCGGTGCAGTCGGCGATTGCCGCAGGCGCCGCCGCCGGCGGTTCGGTGTTCAGTTTCAGCGGCATCAATGGCGTGTTTGTAGCAGCTGGAATTCTGATGTTGCTGGCCGCGCTGCTGATTGCCCTGAAGGTCAATGTCGATGTGCCGGAGCCGGGTTCGGCGCCGGTGGCACCGGTGCATTTGTGATTTGATCAATCCGCCTTACGCGTGGCGGCAATTTCCCAGATTTGCATGATCTGAGTGATAGCAGCATCAATGTTATCCAGCGCGGTGTTGTCTCTGGCGAGGATGGATATGCCCTGCAGGAAACTGTCGAATACCGTCGCCATCGCCGCCGCACTTGTGCCGCTGGCCAGCTCGTCGGCATTCACAGCGCGTTCGACGCAGGCTTGAATGCCGGCACGGGTGCGCTGCCTTGAGTGGGTCAGGGCTTGCGCCACATGGGCGGTTTCCGGGCTCGGTGCGCTCATGACGCCGAGGGTAACCATGCAGCCCTTGGGGTGTGTGTCGTCGCACTGCATGCGTGCCGACTGGCGCAAAGCGGTCTCGATCGCCTGGCGTGGTGGCAGGCTGTCGTCCCACAGGCACTCGGTGACTTGCGCATAGGTGGTTAAATAACGCTGCACGCATTCATCGAACAACGCTTCCTTGGAACCGAACGCGGCGTAGAAGCTAGGTGCAGAGATACCGCCACCCAGGCCTGCCTTCAATTGGGCCAGCGATGTCGCGTCGTAGCCGTGTTGCCAGAACAGTTGCAAAGCCTGATCGACGGCGTCGTCGCGATCAAACTGACGGGGGCGACCGGTTCTCGCCATGACCTGACTCCTCATTGATTTAATATAAAGACTAGTCGATACAGAAATTGTTGACAACGCTGCGCATGCACCCTCAGGATCTAGATCGATCGGTATTTAAATCTGAGTCGGTTTTTTCGAGGAGCTTCCAGTGACACCTTCAATCACGTTAACGGCTACGCCAAAAGGTCTGCCCATCGGCGCTTTGCTGGCGCTGGCCATGACTGGCTTCATCTGCATCGTCACCGAAACCCTGCCGGCGGGCCTGTTGCCGTTGATCAGTGAAGGCCTGGCGATTTCGCCGTCCATGGCCGGGCAAATGGTTACCGCGTACGCATTGGGTTCCGTACTGGCGGTGATCCCGATGACCATCGCCACCCGGGGCTGGCGGCGCCGCAACGTGCTGCTGCTGACGATTGTCGGTTTCCTGCTGTTCAATTCGATTACCGCGCTGTCGTCGCATTACGGCGTGACGCTGGTCGCGCGGTTCTTCGCCGGGGTTGCGGCGGGTCTGGCATGGAGTCTGCTGGCCGGCTATGCGCGACGCATGGTTGAGCCCGAACAGCAGGGCAAGGCGTTGGCGCTGGCGATGGTCGGCACACCGATTGCGCTGTCGCTGGGCGTGCCTCTGGGTACGTGGCTCGGTGGGCTGGTCGGTTGGCGCACTACATTCGGTCTGATGTCGGCGCTGACCTTGGTACTGATCGTCTGGGTACTGGTGAAAGTGCCCGACTACCCGCCGCAGCCGGCCCATCAACGCCTATCGCTGAGCAAAGTCCTGACTACCCCGGGCGTGCGTCCTGTGCTAGCAGTGGTGATCAGCTGGATGCTGGCGCACAACATTCTCTACACCTATATCGCTCCGTTCGTGGCGCCGGCGGGCATGGCCGAGCGGGTGGATGTGGTGTTGTTGAGCTTCGGCATCGCCGCGCTGGTCGGGATATGGCTGACGGCGAAGCTGGTCGAGCCGCTGCTGCGCTCGACGGTTCTGCTGAGTTTGGCGACCTTTGCCGCCGTCTGCGTGGCGCTGGGATTTGGCGGAGGCAACCCAGAGGTGATTTATCTCGGCGTGGCGGCATGGGGTTTGACCTTTGGCGGCGCAGCGACGCTGTTGCAAACGGCGCTGGCTGATGCGGCGGGCGACGGAGCGGATGTTGCCTTGTCGTTGAACGTAGTGGCGTGGAACAGCGCGATCGCTGGCAGCGGTGTCGTCGGCGGCGTGCTGCTCGATCAGTGGGGCGTTACCTCATTTCCGTGGGCCATGCTGGCACTGGTCGCTATCGCCTTCGCCATTGCCTGGGGTGCCCGGGCCCACGGTTTCAAGTCGGGCCCGCGCTCTGTAGAAGCTTCGGTGGTGGCGGGGCATTGAACCCCGCCAGCAGTTTCTTCAACCGCGCTTCGGCAGTTTCCAGTTAGGCCGGATGAAATGGCAGGTGTAGCCGTTCGGAATCCGCTCCAGGTAATCCTGATGCTCGGGTTCCGCTTCCCAGAACGGGCCGGCCGGTTCGATTTCGGTTACCACACGGCCCGGCCACAGCTTCGAGGCGTTGACATCGGCGGCGGTGTCCTCAGCGACGGCGCGCTGCTCGTCGTTGAGGTAGTAAATCGCCGACCGGTAGCTCGGGCCAAGATCGTTGCCCTGACGGTTGGGCGTGCTCGGGTCGTGGATCTGAAAGAAGAACTCAAGGATCTGCCGGTAGCTGATCACGGCCGGATCAAACTCGATTTCGATGGCTTCGGCGTGGTTGCCATGATTACGATAGGTCGCATTCGGCACATCGCCGCCGGTGTAGCCGACGCGGGTTTTCAGCACACCCGGATAGCGGCGCAACAGATCCTGCATGCCCCAGAAGCAGCCGCCGGCGAGAATGGCAGTTTCGGTTTGAGTGGTCATGGTGTGTGCTTCCTCTCGAGACGATGGGGGGATACCCACTGTTATGAGGGCGGGTTGAGAGAATCCAAGGTCACGCTCATGAGAATCGACCACTGGCCTGCTGATCAAGCGACATGCAGGCGACTGCGATTTTCATCAGATCGTATTCAACCAAAGCCAAAGAACGAACGCAGCTTGCTCGGTGACTTGCGCTCGTAGAACGGTTTGGTCTCCCTGAGGAAGTAATCACTCAGCCCGGCTTGTCCCGTCAGCACGCGGCAAAAATCATCCGGCCCGCCATCAGGGGCTGTGTCCGCAGCGACATTGCCGGCTTCGCGCATGACCTGTTCGATATCGCCATCCGCTTCGATGCCGACGATCAAGTGCGGTTTTTCATCAACCGAGGGGTCGTGCATCAGCGCCAGGAACGCGCGTTTCACATTGGCGTGTTTGGCCAGCAGTTGCGAGAGCGAATGGACCATCGTCGATGGGTAGTCCGAAGGCTGTCCAAGCAAGACGTTGGTTTCTTTTTCAACGGTACGCTGCGTGGCGGGCCGGCCGATTTCGCCTGAGAGCAGCCGTTGCACTTCATCCGGAAGGAATTCCTTGCCGTACGGCGACTTCGGATTCAGAAAGAGCAGCGCGCCCAGAGTGATTTCGAACAAAGATCGTGCCGGTATCTCCACATAGCTCTGTTCGCTGTCGATGGATTGTTGCAGCGTTGGCAGCGAGGAGAAGAACGGAATGACAGGCGTGCCATCGGGCTTCTGCCAATGGGCGATGCTGATGTTGCTGCCGGCTTCGAGATTGACATGACCTTGCGCCGCACCGGCGGTGCCGAGGATGTAGACGGTCGAGTCCAGAAGGGTGCGATAGAACTCAGGGCGATGCGCGGGTTCGTCCGCGGCCAGTCGCAGTGATGTTTCCAGTGGGTTTTCTTGGGAAGTATCCATGAGGTCAGTCCGTTATTTTCAATGGAGAGCGATGGTTGTCTGATCAGTTCGAGGAGACCTGCTGTCACGATGATTCTCGAACAGAGATTTGAATCCTGCGCCCTTCTAACCAGCACCACAAAGCAAAATGTGGGAGCGAGCCTGCTCGCGAAGGCGTCGTGTCAGTCGAATAATTCACGACTGGTACACCGTTTTCGCGAGCAGGCTCGCTCCCACATTTGAATTTCGCGTTGGGTCTTATAGCAAACTCCACGAAACCCCAACATAAACCCCCATCCCTTCACCCGGCGTCGACCGCGCGGCGTCCACTCCCTTGTCGTCATACCCCGGCGTGACCGTCGCCGCGTAGCGCTTGCCGGTCAGGTTGCGCATGTCCACCCAACCTTGCCAGTCGCCCTTCGGGGCGTTGTAGCCCAGCGTTGCGCCGAACAGGGCGTACGGATCGGCGTAGTAGCTGTTGGCGTAGTCCACGGCAACTTTGGAGACCAGTTGCGTGTTTACGGCGGCGAAGAAGCCCTGCGGCCAGTCGTAACGCAGTTCGCCCTGGTAATAATGCATCGGCAGGCCCGGCAAGCGGTTGTCGCCGAAGCGCTCATCGTCGCGGTAGTGGAAGTCGCTGAAGGTGTAGGCCTGGCGCAAGCTCAACTGGCGGCCGTCGGCGGCGGTCCAGAGTTTGTTGTTGAGGCTGGCCTCGATGCCCTGGTGCACGGTCGGGCTGGCGTTGAGTTCGTAGGGCGTGACGGCGTTGGCGTCCGGCAGTACCGAGAGCAGTTCGTGACGAACTTGCGCGTAGTACCAGGCCAGGCTCCATTCGCCCAAATGGCTGTCGCCACGGCCGCCGAGTTCCAGAGTGGTAGCGGTCTGGTTTTGCAGTTCGACCGGGTCGCGCTGGGTGCCGGTGGCGGCGCCGTTGCCGCCAGGGAAGCGCACGTTGGAGCTGTAGATCAGCGACCACGGGTGCGGTGCTTCGACGGAGCGGCTGAGGTTGCCGAACACTTGCACGTCCGGGGTGATCTGGTAGCGCAGGCCGATGCGCGGTGCATAGTCCCAGTCGCTGAGACTGGTTTTGCCGCCGCCCTGCGGATAGGTCACGGCGCTTTCGCGGCGGGTGTAGATGGCGGCAAGGCCGGTGGTCAGCCACAGGTCGTCGGCAATTTCCAGGTCATTGCCGAAATGCAGCACGGTATCTGAACCCTGATAAGTGAAATTACGCATCCGCGTGCCCGGGGCATAGCTGGCGGTGTTGCCACTCGGGATGCGCACGAACTCGCTGGCGCCATCGTTGGGCAGGTGCTTGGTCACGCGCAGGCCGACGTTGCTGCGGCTTTCCATCCCGAACAAAGTGTCGCGGCGTTTGTAGTCGAAGGTGCCGCTGACGTCGGTATAAGCCACCTTCAGCCGGTTCGGGCCTTCGCGCAAATCCATTGGGTAGTCGTGGTAGGCGAGGCCGGTCTGGATGCTCGAATCGTCATCGAGGTAGAACGTGGTCTTGTTGCCGATGAAGGTACTGCCGGGCTGCTTGCGGCTGTCATCGCGCGCCACATACGCCGGGTTGGCTGCCCGTGGGCTGTGTTCGATGGAATGCTTGGTCACGCGACCGGCGAGGTCGTTATCGGTTTCGCGATAGCGGAAGTAGAAGCGGGTTTCCAGATTCGGGTTGAAGCGATAGCCGAAGTTGGCGACCAGGCCTTTGCTCTCGCTGGCGGTGTGGTCCTGATAGCCGTCGGCGTTGGCATCGGTCAGGGACACGTAGTAATCGAAATCTCCCAGCACTTGCCCGGAGCTGACCTGGCGCTGCTGATAGCCATGGCTGCCGGTGGCGTAGCGCACGTGCAGCTTTGGCGCGGTGTAACCGGTGTGGCTGACGTAATCGATAGCGCCGCCCAGTGCCAGCGCGCCGCGATCGAAGCCGTTGGCGCCGCGCAGCACTTCGACATGGTCGACCCACAACGGCTCGAGCAATTCATAAGGTGTGCCGCCGGGGCCGGTCAGCGGCAAGCCATCCAGCATCGTGTACAGCCCCGAGGCGTGGGCGCCGGGCGCGCGGTTGATGCCTGAACCACGGATGGAAATCTTTACGCCTTCGTTGCCCGCCGACTGGGCATACACCCCCGGCTGATAGGCGAGCACATCCTGATTGCTGGCAACGCGGCCCTGCAACGGCTGGCGCATGTCGACCACGTTGGTGCCGCCGGGAACCTGCTCAAGGCGTTGCCGCGCTTCTTCGACCGCTGCATCGCTGCTACTGCGCTCATCTGCCGAAATCAGCACTTGCCCCAGCTCCAGACCTTGGGTCTCGGCCATCGCCGGGCAGGCCAGGGCCAGACCGAGCAGGGCAGTGGGCAATGATTTGGACGACGGCATCGAAAAAACTCCAGCAAACAGGGGATCGGGCAATGAACAGTGCGACGTCGGAACAATCTCAGGAAACACATGGCGACAGGGCTTTTTTGCCCGGCAATGGCAAACAACCGGGCGTGAACTAACCTCACGGATCAGGCCCTTCGGGTCAATAAACAAATTCAGCGGGCTGTTGAAGCGCGAGGACAGGTTCATGGCGAAAGACAAGAAGAAACCTGCAAAGGCAATCGAACGTCCACGCTTGAAAAACAAGGACTATCTCGAACAGCTGCGCAAGCTCCACGTTGAGCTGGTCAAGCTGCAGGAGTGGGTCATCGCCAAAGGTGTCAAGGTTTGTATTGTTTTCGAAGGGCGCGACGGTGCGGGCAAGGGCGGGGTGATCAAGGCGATCACGGAGCGCGTCAGCCCACGGGTGTTCCGCGTGATGGCATTACCGGCGCCAACCGATCGAGAAAAAAGTCAGATGCATGTACAGCGCTATCTGCCGCATCTGCCGGCGGGCGGCGAGGTGGTGATTTTCGACCGCAGTTGGTACAACCGCGCCGGTGTCGAACGGGTCATGGGTTTTTGTACGGAGGAGCAGGCCGACAAGTTTCTCAAGTCGATCCCGTGGGTGGAAAACGCCATCGTCGATTCGGGGGTGATCCTGCTCAAGTACTGGCTTGAGGTCAGTCCGGAGGAACAGACCCGCCGGCTTGAAGCGCGAATCAATGACGGGCGCAAGATCTGGAAACTGACACCCATGGATCTGAAATCCTACAGCCGCTGGTATGACTACTCACGGGCGCGGGACGAGATGTTCAAGCATACCGATACCGATTGGGCGCCGTGGAGGGTTGCCGATTCCAACGACAAACGTCGTGCACGGCTGAACATCATCACTGATCTGCTCAGTCGCATCCCCTATGAAGAGGTGAAGCGCGACAAGGTCGAGTTGCCGAAACGGCAGAAGCCGGGCAAGTATCGGGAGCCGGATTATGCGTACAAGCGGGTGGCGGAGCGGTTTTGACATTTGCGGGTTTTTTTGGGCGTGGCGGCCTTTGGGCCGACCAGGCTCTTGGGGTTTTGGGTGTATATCCGTTTTTTCGGGTGTTGCGGCTGGCGGTTCCGCTCTTACAGCGGGTCACTTTTGCAGACGCCCAAAAGTAACCAAAACGCTTTGCTCCTGCGTTCGGCCCTCGCAGGCTCGGGTTCCTTCGCTCCGGGATCGATCCTGGCGCAGCGGCTCCGGTTTGCTTCGCTGCACCTACACTCGCTGTGTACGACTGCGTCGTACGGTCGCTGCGCTCCCACGCCCGGATCAATCCCTCCACTCAGCCTTCCGACGTCGCCGGTGAGTCAAGATCAAAAGCACTCGAGCTTGCGCTCATTGTTGAGTGGTGCGGCTTCGCCGCGGGCAGCTGCGCTGCTTTGCGTTTGCTTTGTAGGCAAGCCTGCTCGCGAAGGCGGCCTGACAGCCGACCTGTTCTTGAGGTGGTACGCGATCCAACTGTAGGAGCTGCCGAAGGCTGCGATCTTTTGATTTTGCTTTTCTGTGGGAGTGAGCCTGCTCGCGATGACGGAGGAACATTCAAATTTAATTTGACAGATATACCGCTATCGCGAGCAGGCTCATTCCGACAAGGTTTTGCGCATCAACCGTCCATCCGTCGTCTGCCCTGAACCTCTCTCGCGCTGATTTTTCTACCGGGTAAGTCCCTCAGGAGATACCGGTATGTTCGATCAGCAAAAGAAGGCATCACTGGCGGCATGGCGCAAGATGGCAGAGCAGGCCGAGGGCGATCTGGATCCGGAACAGCAATATGACGAGCTGCTCAAGGCTGCGGATCAGATGGAGGAGCAAGGCCTGATCACCAGTGCCGAATGGCGCCAGTTGGTGCGTGACGCCGGCAACGTTTTCACCTTGAACCAAGAACAGCCACAGCGCTGACAGCTGTCATCGGAGGACGTCCCATGCTCAGTTATCTGTTTATCGGCGCCAACGACGTCGAGCGTTCGGCAGCTTTTTACAAGGCGATCCTGACGCCGCTGGGCTACCGGCATGATCGCGAAGAACACTACTGTTTTTACCTGCCCGATTGCATCGACAAGTCCAACGGCCCCGGCAGTGTGCACATCTCGCAACCGTTCAATGGTGAGCCGGCGACACCCGGCAACGGCATGATGCCGGCATTTCGCGCCGACTCGCGGCACCAGGTCGATCAGGTGCACAAGGCCGGGCTCGACAGTGGCGGCAGCAATGAAGGACCGCCGGGCACGCGCGAAGCCTATACGCCGGACTTTTACGTGGCCTATCTGCGCGACCCCGAAGGCAACAAGCTGGCTGTGTTCTACAGCGGCTGATGGATGGAGCCTGTTGATTCGGCCCTGATGGCCGCCCGCGCCCAGTTCGCGATCACGATCAGCTTTCATATCGTGCTGGCGGCGTTCAGCATCGGTCTGGCGAATTTCCTCATGGTGCTGGAAGCGTTGTGGTTGAAAACCGGGCGCCAGGTTTATCTGGATGTTTATCGTTACTGGCTCAAGGTATTCGCGCTCAACGTTGCAGTGGGCACGGCGTCGGGATTGATTCTGGAGTATCAGTTCGGCCTCAACTGGTCGCGGCTGTCGGTGCAGGCCGGTGATGTCCTCGGTCCGCTGATGTTCTATGAAGTGATGGCGGCGTTTTTCATCGAAGCGGGTTTCCTTGGCATCATGCTGTTCGGCTTGAAGAAAGTCGGCCCGCGTCTGCACTTTTTTGCCACCTGCGCTGTGGCGGTGGGCTCGCTGATCAGCGCGTTCTGGATTCTTTCCGCCAACTCATGGATGCAAACCCCCGCCGGCTATTCGATTGGCGCGGGCGGGCGTTTCCTTGCCGAGGACTGGTGGGCAATCATCTTCAATCCTTCGTTTCCCTATCGCTTGGCGCACATGCTGCTCGCCGTGTTCATCGGCAGCGCGACGCTGATTGCCGGGATCAGTGCCTGGCAATTGCGCAAGGCCCCGAAAAACCCGCGCGCTCGCCTGCAATTTTCCATGGCACTGTGGGTGATTGCGCTGCTGATGCCGGTGCAGATTGTTGTCGGGGACCTGCATGGCCGGCACAGTTTGCAAGCCCAGCCGCAGAAAGTGGCGGCCATCGAAGGCTCGTGGACGCGCCCGGCTCAAGGGGCAGGGGAGCCACTGCGGCTGTTCGCATGGCCGGATATGCAAGAGCGCCGCAACCACTGGGAGGTGGCGATTCCGCGCATTGGTTCCCTCTACCTGCAGCATGACCTGACCAGCACCATCGCCGCGCTTGATGAATTTCCGGCTGAGGACATCCCGCCCGTGGCGCCGGTGTTTTTCGCGTTCCGGCTGATGGTCGGGCTGGGGCTGTTGATGCTTGGGCAGGGTGTGGTCAGCCTGATCCTGCGCCGACGGAATCGCCTGTACACGGCGCGGCGCTGGCTGGGCGCGTGCGTGCTGTTGGCACCGGCCGGATTTCTGGCAATGCTCAGCGGCTGGGTCGTCACCGAAGTGGGGCGACAGCCGTTTACGGTTTACGGATTGATGCGCACGGCGGACAGTCTGTCATCGGTGTCCAGGGCTCAAGTCGTCGGGTCGACGTGGCTGATTCTGCTGTTTTATCTGCTGATCTTCGGCATCGGTCTGTGGGTGTTGCTGCGCCTGTTGCGCGAGCCGCCGCAGCAGGATCAACCCGGGCCGCAGCCCACCCTTGCCGACGAAACCGGGCACTGAGGAATCGCAGACATGGACACGGACTGGCTGACCCTGTTGTGCGCCGCCGCACTGGCGTTCTCGGTCATGAACTACGTGGTGCTCGACGGCACCGATCTGGGCGTTGGCATGCTCATGGGGCTTGCGCGTTGCAGTCGGCAGCGGCGGACGATGGCGGTGACGATTCTGCCGGTATGGGACGCCAACGAAACCTGGCTGGTGCTCGGCGGCGGAGGGCTGCTGGCGCTGTTTCCGCTGGCGTATGCGATCTTGCTTCCGGCCCTGTATGTGCCGTTTATCGTGATGTTCCTCGCCTTGATCGCGCGGGCCATGGCGTTGGAGTTTCGCGATTACGCACCGAACGAGCGACGCAAGCACATCGTCGACGGCGTGCTGGCCCTGGCTTCGCTGCTGACCGGGTTGGTCCAGGGCATGGTGCTCGGCACTCTCGTGCAAGGCGTTGCGCATCAGGGCGGTCAATACATTGGCGATGGCCGCGACTGGCTGAATCCGTTCCCGGTGTTTTGCGGTTTGGTGCTGGTACTCGGTTACGTCTGGCTGGGGACGTGCTGGTTGTACTGGCGCACCCTGGATGAATTGCAGCAGCGCTCGGCTCGTCAGGCCCGCATGCTGGCGCTGGTCGTCGCGGCACTATTGCTGGTGCTGATCGCATGGACGGCGACGTTGCAGCCGCAATATGCCCGGAGGCTCGCCGATATTCGCCTGTGGTTGCCGGCAGGACTGATCGTCAGCGCTCTAGGATGGGTGTTCAGCAAAGGCTTTCACTGCCGCTTCGACTTCATCCCACTGTTCGCCGCATTGGGCATCTTCGTCCTGGCTTTCGCGGTGATGCTGGTCGCGCTATTTCCCTTCATCATTCCGCCGTATCTGACCTTGAGCGAAGCAGCCTCAAGCCCGAACAGCCAGATCTTCATGCTGGTCGGATTCGCCGTGCTGATCCCCATCACCCTGGCCTACAACACGTTCGGTTTCCGCGTGTTCAGCGGCAAAGTGCGCGTTGCCAGCGATGGCTGATATTCACGTCACCCGACCTTTTTTGCTCACCAGCGACAGTCGCGAAGCCCGTAGCAGATCAGCAAAAGCCGCCTTGTCGATCGGTCGACTCATGAAATAACCCTGCACCTCGTTGCATTGATCCTTGCCGAGAATCGCCAGTTGCTCCTCGGTCTCGACGCCTTCGGCCGTCACCGTCAGCCCCATGGCTTTGCCCAGACCGATGATCGCCTGCACCACGGCACGGTCGTTGGCGCCGCTGCTGATCGAGGCGATAAAGCGTTTGTCGATCTTGATCCCGTCGAATGGATAGGCGCGTAGGTAACCGAGCGACGAATAACCGGTGCCGAAGTCGTCCATGTTCAGACGCACGCCGAGCTCCTTGAGCTGATTCATGGTAGTCAGCGCGCCATCGGTGTCGTTGAGCATCACGTTCTCGGTGATCTCCAGCTCCAGACGGCTGGCCGGGAAACGCGTTTCCACCAGCACTTCACGAACATCCTCGACGACGTCGCTGAGAGCGAACTGCGCAGGCGAGAGGTTGACCGACAGCAGAATGTCATGGGGCCATTCCAGCGCGGTTTCGCAGGCTTCGCGCAACACCCAGCGGCCCAGCGGGACGATCAGGTCGGTCTGTTCGGCCAGCGGAATGAACACGTCCGGCCCGAGCAAGCCCTGGGTCGGATGCTGCCAGCGCACCAGCGCTTCCACCGAAACGATGTGTTTGCCGTCGACCTTGTAGCGCGGCTGATAGTGCAGGACGAATTCGTTGTGCTTGAGCGCATGGCGCAGGTCATCTTCCATTTGCCGGCGCGTCTGGATCTGGTCGCTCATGTGCGCTTCGAAGAAGCACCAGGTGTTCTTGCCGTCGGATTTGGCCTGATATAGCGCGATGTCGGCGTAGCGGATCAGATCGCTGGCGGCAAAACCGTGTCGACGACTCAGGGCGATGCCGATGCTGGCGCCGATGTGCAGCGGATGTTGTTCGTAATTGATCGGTTGATGCAGGCTGCCGATCAGCCGTGTGCAGAATTTGTCGATCTCGTTATGGCTGTCCATGCCGTTGAGCACCACGACGAATTCATCACCACCGAGACGGGCGACGATGTCGTGCTCGCGGGTGCATTCGCGCAGGCGCGTGGCGACTTCCTGGAGAACCGCGTCACCGGCAGGATGGCCGAGGGAATCGTTGATCGGCTTGAAGTTGTCCAGATCGATCATCAGCAGCGACAGCGGCGGCGCGTGTTCCTTCAATACCAGGACGTCGTCGAGATAACGCGCCAGTTTGTTGCGGTTGGGCAGGCCGGTCAGGGCGTCATGCATCGACAGGTGCTGGATCTGCGCATGGGCGGCGACTTCGTCGGTGATGTCGCTGGCAGTGCCGCGATAGCCGACGACGCTGTTCTTGTCGAAAATCGGCCGCGCCGAGAGCCGGCAGTGGCGCGGCTGCCCGGAGTGATCGCGATAAGTGCAGCGCAAATCGCTGGCGCTGTTTTCTTCGCTGAGTTTGCGCAGCCACAGCTCCAGTGGTGTGGTGTCGCAAGTCAGTAATTCGCCGATGTCCTGGCCCAGCCACAGAGCTTGCGGGTAACCGGTGACTTCGCTGAAGCGCGCCGACAGATAGGTCAGCGCCAACTGATCATCAACTTCCCAGATCCAGTCCGACGCCGCTTCGGCCACGGCGCGAAAGCGTTCTTCACTGGCTTCGAGGGCATGATTGGCTTTCTCGAGTGCCTGATTCGAGGCCTGCATGGCATGAATGCTGTTGTCGACGTATTGCGATGAGCGCAATGCATGGCGGAAAAAATAGGCGGTGAGCAGCATCAGCACCAGAAACGTCGCGCCGAGCGGCGGCACCAGCGTCCACAACAATTGCTGACCGGGCCGTTGCAGGTCGGCGACCAGACTGTAGCCGGTGCTGTCGAGGGGCACCCTTGGATGGCCTTTCTCAATGGTTTCATCCGGGACCAGGGTCAGGTTCGTCAGGCCATAACCGCTGCCGATCTTGCGCAGTTTGGTCGGGGTCAGCTTGTCGACGAACACCAGCACCGAGGTGTTTCTCAATTCATCCAGCGGGCGCTCGTCATTGGGAATGATCGCGGCAGCGGTGATCAGCGCCGGCCAGCCTTCGAACAATGAATAACTGCTGATCGGCTTGGTCAGATCAGGCTGGCTCAGCACCTGCTCGACCAGCGCCGAGGCGGGCGCTTGCAGTACGCTGGATACGTCGGTTTCAACCATCTGCCCGCGAATCACCGCGTACTTGGTGCGATTGCGATCAAGGACGAACACGCCGTCGTAGCCGTCGCTGGTGAACAGCGTCTTGCCCATGTTCTGTTCGGTGTAGGCCCAGTTGACGTCGATCGGCCCGCTCAAGGCCTCGTAGGCGCGGGTCCAGTAGGCATAACTGGTGATGTAGTTTTTCGACGCGGTGATGCGGTTTTCCACGGCGCGCACGGAATAGAACTGGTTCTGTTCCAGATCCTTCGCGTCAAGGGTATTGGCGATCCCAAGCAAGGTGCTGATCGCGGCGATGACACCCGCAACAAACAGTGCGCCAACGGCGATGGCCAGGCGCCGGGTCACAGCGCGTTGCGGGGTGGGGATTGGCTGCGCAGGGAGAGTAACGGCCATGTGCTCGTCCTTGATCCGGTGTCTTCTGAATCTAGAACAATGGCGAGCGCACAATGTTCAGATTGTTGTTATTGGTATCGCCTGGATTTTTTCAAAGTGTAGCGAATCTGCCGGAATTTCCAGCAGCGCCGGCCAGCGGCGAATCCCGAAAGGGCGAGACTTCCCGCACAAAAACCGGATAATGGCCGCCATTCGTTTAGCCGTATTCTGGTAATCCCGCATGGAAATCAAGGTCAACTTTCTCGACAACCTTCGACTTGAAGCCAAGTTCGACGACTTCACGGTGATCGCCGATCAGCCAATTCGCTACAAGGGTGATGGTTCGGCACCGGGGCCGTTCGACTACTTCCTGGCGTCGTCGGCCTTGTGCGCGGCTTACTTCGTCAAGCTGTACTGCGACACCCGCAATATTCCGACAGAGAACATTCGCCTGTCGCAGAACAACATCGTCGACCCGGAAAACCGCTACAACCAGATCTTCAAGATTCAGGTCGAATTGCCCGCCGACATCTCGGACAAGGATCGCCAGGGCATCCTGCGTTCCATCGACCGTTGCACCGTGAAGAAAGTGGTGCAGACCGGCCCCGAGTTCATCATCGAAGAAGTCGACAACCTCGACGCCGATGCCCAGGCCTTGTTGATGCCGCAGTCCGATTCCCAGGCAGGCACCTACATCGCCGGCAAGGACCTGCCGCTGGAACAGACCATTGCCAACATGTCGAAGATCCTCGCCGACCTCGGCATGAAGATCGAAATCGCCTCGTGGCGCAACATCGTGCCCAACGTCTGGTCGCTGCATATCCGCGATGCGCATTCGCCGATGTGCTTCACCAACGGCAAGGGCGCGACCAAGGAAGGCGCACTGGCGTCGGCGCTGGGCGAGTTCATCGAGCGCCTCAATTGCAACTTCTTCTATAACGACCAGTTCTGGGGCGAAGACATCGCCAATGCCGAATTCGTCCATTATCCGGACGAGAAGTGGTTCAAGCCGGGTCCTAAGGACGAATTGCCAAGCGAGATTCTCGACGACTACACCCTCGGCATTTACAACCGCGACGGCGAACTGCGCGGCTCGCACCTGTACGACACCAACTCCGGCAACACCCAGCGCGGCATCTGTTCGCTGCCGTTCGTGCGCCAGTCGGACGGTGAAGTGGTGTACTTCCCGTCGAACCTGATCGAAAACCTCTACCTCAGCAACGGCATGAGCGCCGGCAATACCTTGGCCGAAGCGCAGGTGCAGTGCCTGTCGGAAATTTTCGAGCGCGCGGTCAAACGCGAAATCCTCGAGGGCGAAATGGCCCTGCCGGATGTACCGCAAGAGGTACTGGAAAAATACCCGAACATCCTCGCCGGCATCAAAGGCCTTGAAGAGCAGGGCTTCCCGGTGCTGGTCAAGGACGCCTCGCTGGGCGGTGAATTCCCGGTGATGTGCGTGACCCTGATGAATCCGCGCACTGGCGGCGTCTTCGCTTCCTTCGGCGCGCACCCGAGCCTGGAAGTCGCGCTGGAACGCAGCCTGACCGAACTGCTCCAGGGCCGCAGCTTCGAAGGCCTCAATGACTTGCCGCAGCCGACGTTCTCGGGGCAGGCAGTGACCGAACCGAACAACTTCGTCGAGCACTTCATCGATTCCAGCGGTGTGGTGTCGTGGCGCTTCTTCAGTGCCAAGCCAGATTTCGAATTCGTCGAGTGGGACTTTTCAGGCCAAGGCGAAAACTCCAACGCCGAAGAAGCCGCGACGCTGTTCGGCATCCTCGAAGACATGGGCAAGGAAGTCTACATGGCGGTCTACGAGCACATCGGCGCCAAAGCCTGCCGCATCCTCGTGCCGGACTACTCGGAGATCTACCCGATCGAAGACCTGATCTGGGACAACACCAACAAAGCCCTGCAATTCCGTGCCGACATCCTCAATCTGCACAACCTCAGCAAGGTTGGCCTGCGCAATCTGGTCCAAGGCCTGGAACGCAGCGAGCAGGATGACTACACCGATATCACCACGCTGATCGGCATTGAGTTCGATGACAACACGCCGTGGGGCAAGCTGACGATTCTGGAACTGCGCCTGCTGATCTACCTCGCACTGCAGAAGTTTGACGAGGCCAAGGATCTGGTTGAGGCGTTCCTGCAATACAACGACAACACCGTAGAGCGCGGCTTGTTCTATCAGGCAGTGAATGTGGTGCTGGAGATGGAGCTGGACGAGGATCTCGAGCTTGAGGATTACGAAGCCAATTTCCGCCGGATGTTTGGTGACGAGCGTATGGATGCGGCGATTGGGTCGGTGAATGGCAGTGTGCGTTTTTACGGTTTGACGCCAACGAGCATGAAGCTGGAAGGGCTGGATCGGCATTTGCGCTTGATCGAAAGCTATAAAAAGCTGCATGCGGCGCGGGCTGGTGTGGCGGCTTTGTCGCGTTGAAGAGCTGGCTCAGAACGTTTCGCTTTCGGCTTGAGTGTGGCTGCGTGGCTTGAACCGCAGCCCCTCACCCCAGCCCTCTCCCGAGGGAGAGGGAGCCGATTTTCAAGCTTTTCAGAATTTGTGTTCGACTCGGTTTCCCAGGTCGGCGTATTTCCACCAGACACCTCGGTCAATTCCCTCTCCCTTTGGGAGAGGGCTAGGGTGAGGGTTTTTTCAAGATTTGAGTTCGACTCGGTTTCCCAGGTCGGCGTATTTCCACCAGACACCTCGGTCAATTCCCTCTCCCTTTGGGAGAGGGCTAGGGTGAGGGTTTTTTCAAGATTTGAGTTCGACTCGGTTTCCCAGGTCGGCCTATTTCCACCAGACACCTCGGTCAATCCCCTCTCCCTCTGGGAGAGGGTTAGGGTGAGGGTTTTTTCAAGATTTGAGTTCGACTCGGTTTCCCAGGTCGGCGTATCTGCACCAAGCACCTCGGTCAGTTCTCTCTCCCTCTGGGAGAGGGCTAGGGTGGGGGTTTTTTCAAGATTTGAGTTCGGCTCGGTTTCCCAGGTCGGCGTATCTGCACCAAGCACCTCGGTCAGTTCCCTCTCCCTTTGGGAGAGGGCTAGGGTGAGGGGCTTTGGCTTTTGCGGCCATGCGCTGCATCCGCCAACTGCCCCGTATCCACCCGCACAAACACCGAATCACCCACCGCCGTGAGCACTTCCCCGGCATACACCTCGCAAATCACCCGGGTCTTGCGCCCGACTTCACCTTCGACTCGCGCGCGCAAGAGCAGCGGCACGCCCATCGGTGTGGGTTTGATGAATTTGATCCCAAGGTTACCGGTGACGCAGTCGATGCGCGGCAGGCTGCCGGCTTCGCGGTTCTCCGCGCGGTAGTGCCAGGCCATGGCGGTCCAGTTCGAATGACAGTCGACAAGCATGGCAATCAGCCCGCCGTAAACCAGATCCGGCCAGCCGCAGTATTGAGCTTCGGGCAGATGCTCGGCGATGACGTGGTTGCCGTCCTCATCCCACCGACTTTTCACGTGCAGGCCTTGCGGATTGCGGCCGCCGCAGCCGTAACAAACGCCTTCGGGGGCGGCGAGGTCTTGCAGTGGGGTGTCGTGGCTGGACATGGCGGGTTTCATCCTGGAGTGGCGAGGCCGGACAGGCGCAAGCGGTTGCGTCCGCCGCGTTTGGACTCGTAGAGCGCGGCGTCGCCAAGTTCGATCAGCGCCGCCAGACTGGCCGGCGGTTTGTCGAACAGGGTGGCGCCGATGCTCAAGGTCACCGCAGCGGACGTGGGATAGGTGTGCGACGCCAAGGCCAGAAACTGTTCGCGCAAGGCATTGCCCAGTTCAAGGATAGCTTCGGCTGAGGCATTGTTGAGCAGCATCAGAAACTCGTCGCCACCCAGCCGCGCCGTCAGCGCATGGGGCGGCAGCTGGGCGCGGATCATCTCGCTCAGAGCAATCAGCAAGCGATCACCGGCGATATGCCCGTACTGGTCGTTGACCAGTTTGAAGTTGTCGATATCGATCAACAGCAGCGCACCCGGTCTGTGCGCGGAGACACCGGCCAACAGGCGGGGCGTGCGTTTTTCCAGCGCCCTGCGGTTGTAGAGGGCCGTGAGCGGATCGCGCTCGGCGAGGCGGGCGATTTGCTTTTCCCGGCGATAACGCTCGGTGCCGGTCATCGACAGGGCGATCAACATGATCGCCATCGCACCTTCGACCAGCGAGATCTGAATGATCTCGCCACGAAACGCCGCCAGATCGATCAGCGTGCCGGGGATCACCACGGTCAGGGCCTTGGCCACATAAAAGATGCCATGGCCGAGCAGCACATAACGCAATTGCACCGCGCCCACGCTCAACGACTTGCCGTGCGGGCGCAGCAGCGAACTGGCCTTGAGGGTCGGGATCGCCACCAGCATTGAGTTGGCCACCAGCATGGCCTTGGACCACAGCGGGCCGTCCGGCAACATCAACATGATCAGCCAGGTTGCGAAAATCAGGTACCACGCCGGCGATAGTCGGGTCTGGGTGAAGCGCGCCACACCGAGCAGGAAAAAGAAATGCGCGGTCACCAGCAGGCCGTTGGCGAACCAGATGCCCAGCAGCAGAAAACCGCTGCTGCGCAGCAGCGCGAGGGTGGAACCGATGGTGATGGTGGCGAAACCGGCGCTCCAGAACAGTAGCGAAGGCTCACGGATGCTGCGCCACTCGACCGCCAGGTACAGCGCGGCAGCGGCTGCGAGGGCGATCGTGATGGTCAGCATCGTTGGCGGGTCGAGCGGCATTTCCGGGCAGGCCTGTCTGTATGGCAATAGGCCTGCGATTGTAAGCGTTTGGTCAGGTTTTTCGCAGGGGGCGCGTTGCCGGGCAGACCACTGGCGCTTCAGCGGTCACTCTTGCGGGCTTAGCCAGGTGTCTACCACGCGGCGATCGAGCTCTTCCCAATAGGCCATGCCCAGCACCCGCGTGGTATTGAGGCCGCGCAGGTAACCGCGCAGTTGCTGGGCGGTATCGCGGATCAATTGCGCATCGCGGGTGTTTTTGTCCAGCAGGACGCTTTCGTACTGCACCAGGTATTCGGCTACGCGGTCGCGATATTCGGGCAGCACGGCGTCACGGATCAGATCAAACGTTCTCAAGGCGAGACCCTCATCTTTTTTCTTGAATGTGCTCAGTGTGCATCAGTCTGCGCGACGCGCAACTATTGCTGGAAGTAATAGTGACCATCAAGAAACGCAAGTTCTGCTTTGCCGGCGATCGGCGGAAAATCACCTCCATCGAAGACGCAGCTCAAGGAAATTGCGCGATGAACATTCTGACTCGACTGGCAATGATCGCCCTGCTGATGGGCGGGGTAGTTATCGCACCGGCTTACGCAGACGACGCCCGGTCGTGTCACCTGCAACCGATCGCCGCCAGCGCCTCGGCGTTGCAGCACACGCAGACCGTGGGTGTGTTGTTGAGCGAAAACACGTTGCAGAACCTGCAATACCTGGAGCGCTACCACGACATGGCGCTCAACGGCGCCAAAGACGCACTGGATTCGCGAATCCGCGACGCCTTTGTCGGCAGCTCCGACCCGGAACTGGCCCTCGACTGGCTGGTGAGTTCGCTGCAACAGCAGTTCGTCTCGGTGACCGTCTACGACAATCTGGATGCGCTGTTTAAGGCCCATCCGGACGTGGTGGTCAAGCTCGACACCTTCAACCGTTTGCTGACCCAGCGCAACAGTCTGGTCGAAGCGCGCTTCTCTGCGCGGTTCTACGACGCCGATCTGCAGTACATCGGCAAGGCCGAGGGGGCGATTGAGCAAGAGTTGCCTTCGGTCTGGGTGCACAACCAAGCGGCGCCGCAAATCGCCGCGCAGATCAATCAGCAACGTGATCTGCAACTCAATGCGCTGAAGCAATTCGATGTGTCGCTCAAGGCCCTGGTGGCGTCGAGCTGATTCTCAAAACGTAAATGGCAACGGCGGCGCCGTGAAGTCGAACCGTTGCCGGTTGAACCGAACCTTTATTTTCAGGATTTACCTCGATGCGTCCCTTATTCGTACCAGCCATGGCTTTCTTTTCTCTGATGCTCGCCGGTTGCGCTTCGGCGCCGAACGATCCGACCCTGACCTTGCAGACCAGCAAGACGCCGGCGCAGTACGCCGATTGCGTGGTGCCGAAGTTGCAGGGCAGTGCGTTGAATCCGACGGTTTCGCAGAGTCAGCGCAGTTATCGGATTGTGGTGCCGAGCAAGGTATCCGCCGACAACGTGCTGGAGGCGTACAAGGCGGGGAAGGGCGGCAAGGTGTTCATTTATGAGCGGCATTTGCTGGCGTCGAATTTGTTGCCTTCGAGTTTTGAGCGGGCGGCTCAGGAGTGCATTTGATCTGAGCGCTTGACGGGTTTTGACAGAGCTCCTTTGGTTGGCCGCAACCAACCAATTTTTTGGCCCCACACTGGTTTTCGGTTGTGGGGCTTTTTTTTGGACTTGGCGGCCTTTGGGCCGACCATGCTTTGGGGGTTCTGGGTGAATATCCGTTTTTTTTGGTGTTGCGGCTGGCGGTTTCGCCCTTACGGCGAGTCCCTTTGGCAAACGCCCCAAAGGAACCAAAGGTCTGCGCCCTGACGTTCGGCCCGCTCGCTGGGGCTCGGGGTTCCTTCGCTGCGGAATCGATCCGGGCGCAGCGGCTCCGGTTTGCTTCGCTGCACCTCCTTCCGCTGTGTACGACTGCGTCGTACGGTCGCTACGCTACCACGCCCGGATCAATCCCTCCGCTCAGCCTGCCGACGGGCTCCAAGATCAAGAGCCACTCGAGCTTGCGCTCATTGTATTGAGTGGTGAAAAGCAGGAGGCGGATTGCTTTTGCTTTTTGCGTTTCTGTGGGAGCGAGCTTGCTCGCGAAGGCGGCCTGACAGCCGACCGTTTTCTCACTGAATGCATCCGATCAAAACTGTAGGAGTGAGCCTGCTCGCGATGGCTGTGTATCAGGCAACACGATGATGATTGGGGAGTGTTCTTTTGTCTTGCGATCCGGTTTCTCCAGGGACGGCCCTCACCCTAACCCTCTCCCAGAGGGAGAGGGGACTTGGTCGAGGTGTTTGTTGAAGATGCGCCGACCTGAGACTCTGCGTCGAGCTCGTTCTTGAATTCAACGAAGATCGGCTCTCTTCCCCCTCGCCCCCCGGGGTTGTATGTACCGGGGACTTGGTCGAGGTGTTTGTCGAAGATGCGCCGACCTGAGACTCTGCGTCGAGCTCGTTCTTGAATTCAACGAAGATCGGCTCCCTTTCCCCCTCGCCCCCTGGGGGGAGAGGGCTGGGGTGAGGGGGCTGGGTTTCACTGACTCAACGCAATCTGCAGCCTATCCCAAACAACCATTCACCCCGTCACACACCCAACCGGCACTTTCCCCGCAAACGTATCAACCAGACTCGCCACCACCATTTCCCCCATCCGCGTGCGAGTCTGCAATGTTGCGCTGGCCCGATGCGGTTGCAGCACCACCTGTTCATTACCAAACAACGCTTCCGGCACATTCGGTTCATCGACAAACACATCCAGCCCAGCCCCGGCAATCTCGCCAGCCGCAAGCGCGGCAACCAGATCCGCCTCATTCACCAGTTTGCCCCGGGCGACGTTGATCAGATAACCGTCCTTGCCCAGCGCTTGCAGCACTTGCGCGTCGATGATCGCTTCGCCCTTGTCCGCCGCGGCGGCGAGGATCAGGGCGTCGCTGTCGCGGGCCAGTTGTTTGAGGTCGGCGACGAAGGTGTGGGGGACGTCGCTCATCGGTTGCAGATCGGTGTAGCTGATCGGGCAGCCGAAGGCGGCGGCGCGGGTGGCGATGGCGCGGCCGACGCGGCCCATGCCGACGATGCCGATGCGCATGCCGGAGACTTGTCGGGCCAGGGGCAGTGGGGCGAGTGGGGTTGGGCTTTGCGGCCATTGGCCGGAGCGGACGTAGCGGTCGCTGGTGCACAGGCCGCGACAGACCGAGATGAGCAGGCCGATGGCGAGGTCGGCGACGTCTTCGGTGAGGGCGCCGATGGTGGCGGTGACGCGGATGCCGCGGTCGCGGGCGTAGGCCAGATCGACGGCATCGGTGCCGACGCCGTTGACCGCGACGACTTCCAGTTTCGGCAGTTGCGCCATCAGCGCCTGGCTGATGCCGGTGTGGCCGCCGGTGATGACGCCGCGAATGTTGGCGCCGTGTTCCTTTATGTAGGCGGGTTTGTCCGTTTGCTGGAAGTAGCGGCGTACGGTGAACAGTTCGTCCAGACGCGCGTTGATTTCAGGGATCAGGATCGGGCTCAGTTGCAGGATTTCTGGCTTCATGGCTACCTCGTTACGCAATAAAAAGGCCGGCTCAACCACGGCCGGCAAACGGCATGGCGCTGGCCATGACGGTCATGTTCAGGACGTTGGCCGACAGCGGCAGAGCGGCGATGTAGCGCACCGCATCGGCGACGTGTTTGACGTCGACCATCGGCTCGACGGCGATGCTGCCGTTGGCCTGGCGTACGCCTTTGGTCATGCGCACCGACATTTCGGTCAGGGCATTGCCGATGTCGATCTGGCTGCAGGCGATGTTGAATTCGCGGCCATCCAGCGCCAGGGATTTGGTCAGGCCGAGCACGGCGTGTTTGCTCGCGGTGTAGGCGCTGCTGAACGGGCGCGGCGTGTGTGCGGAAATCGAGCCGTTGTTGATGATTCGTCCGCCCTGCGGCTGTTGTTTGCGCATCAGCCCAAACGCGCCGCGAGCGCAGAGAAAGACACCGTTGAGGTTGGTGTCGATCACGTTGCGCCACTGCTCGAAGGTCAGCTCGTCCAGCGGCACGGCGGGGGCGTTGACCCCGGCGTTGTTGAAGACCACATCGAGGCGGCCGTAGACCTCGGCAATGGTCGCGAACAGCACGTCGACACTGGCCGGATCGCGCACGTCGGTGGGTACCGCCAGCGCTGGGTGACCCTGGCTCTGCGCCAGTTCGACCAGCGCTTGCAAGGGCTCGGGCCGGCGTCCGGCGAGCACAAGGGTAAAGCCGTCGGCCATCAGGCCCAGCGCCACGGCGCGGCCGATGCCACTGCCGGCGCCGGTCACCAGCGCGACTTTCAAAGAGGTCGTCATATTGTTGTTCTCCTTTTTTCTTAATCCGCAGGATCAGGGCCGTGGGCCGACGCGCATTTCCAGGTGGCCGATGCCGTCGATGCCAGCGCTGATCACATCGCCGGGTTGCAGACTGTCAACGCCGGCGGGGCTGCCGGTCATGATCAGGTCGCCGGCGCGCAGGGCCACGGATTGCGAGATGCGGGCGATCACTTCGCTGACCGACCAGATCTGGCTGTCGAGGTTGTCGCGCTGGCGTTCTTCGCCGTTGACGTTCAGCCACAACTCGCCCTCGGGATGGCCGCAGCGGCTCACGGGGACAACGGCAGTCATCGGCGCGGCGCCGTCGAACACCTTGGCGCCTTCCCACGGCAAACCGTTGCTCTTGGCTGCGCGTTGTACATCGCGGCGGGTCAGGTCGAGGCCGGCGGCGTAGCCCCACACGTAGGCGAGCGCTTGA
The DNA here is from genome assembly GCF_057291535.1 of Pseudomonas sp. 1L-E-NC-VB-C3. Classification (NCBI taxonomy): domain Bacteria; kingdom Pseudomonadati; phylum Pseudomonadota; class Gammaproteobacteria; order Pseudomonadales; family Pseudomonadaceae; genus Pseudomonas; species Pseudomonas sp. 1L-E-NC-VB-C3. The sequence goes on from NZ_JBXAWD010000009.1 coordinate 268,732, forward strand.
TCCTCGGGGATATGGGCGCCGCCTTCACCGATGGCAACGACCAGTTCGATTTCGTGAACGAAGTCCTCGCACACTGAGGGGAAGGCGACGTCGCCGACGGCATCGACCACGCAGCTTGCCGGTTTCATGAAAAACACCGGCGGCTGGCGCGACTGGCCTTGAGAGTCCGGCCATGGGTAGTTGCGGCCGACACAGAACACCCGGCCGACGGGGAAGCGCTGCTCGGTGCCGAGGACCGGCAAGGTCACGGGCAGATCCGGGGTAAAGACGTATTCAGTCATGTTCATCCTGCGGGTCATCCTGTTTGAAAGGGCAGCGTACGGCGGCTGGCGTCGGCGAAGTTGGACGAAAGCCGCCTGCGTTTGGACAAATCCGGGCTTTTCGCCTCAGCGCACCTTCAGCTCGATGCGGTACAGACGTCCGAGCAACAACGAATAGGAGAGCGTGCCGATCAGCGCGACGCCGCCAATAAACCAGAAGGCATAGGCGAAGGTGCCGGTGGCGTGGACGATGGCGCCGATCACGATCGGCGTGACGATGCCGCCGATGTTCGCCGCCAGGCTGGTAATGCCGCCGGTGAGGCCGATCAGCTCTTTTGGCGCCACTTCCGATACCGCCGCCCACGATGAGGACGCGATGCCTTGGGCGAAGAACGCGATGGTCAACACGGCGATGCAGATCAGGTTGGAGTCGGTGAAATTCACCAGCACGATCGACATGCCCAGCATCGAACCGACCACCAGCGGCAACTTGCGCGCAAACGACATCGAGTAGCCGCGACGGATCAGCAAGTCGGAAACGATGCCGGCCAGCAGAATCCCCACCGTCGCACCGACGAAGGGCAGCACGGCAAAGATCCCGGCCTTGATCATGGTCAGTTTGCGTTCTTCGATCAGGTAGGTCGGGAACCAGGTGAGGAAGAAGTACAGCGCCGAGGTGCTGGCGAATTTGCCGATGCAGATCGCCCAGATCTGCCGATAGCTGAACAGCTCGGCGATCTGCCGCCAGTTGAAACGGGTGCGCTCCTGGCTGCTCTTGACCAGGCCGCCGCCGGTTTCGATGTACTTCAATTCTTCCTGGCTGACTTTTTTGCAGTTCAGCGGATCGCGATACAGGTACAGCCACAGCACACCGAAGACGATGCCGAGTGCGCCGGTGCTGTAGAACACGTGGCGCCAGTCGAAGGTGGTCGCCAGCCACAGCAGCGCGCCGGTGAACAGCGCCGTGCCGAGGTACTGACCGCACACGTAAATGCTGCTGGCCATCCCGCGTTCCCGCGCCGGGAACCACACCGTCACGGCGCGGCTGTTGGCCGGAAAAGCCGGGGCTTCCATGGCGCCGACCGCCAGGCGCAGGCCGAACAGCGAGGCAAATCCCGTGGCGAAACCTTGGCAAACGGTGACGGTCGACCAACTGATCAGCGATACGCCGTAGGTGAAGCGCGAGCCAAACCGATCAGCGATGAAGCCGGCCGGCACCAGCGCCAAGGCATAGGTCCAGGCGAAGGCGGAAAAGATCAGGCCCATTTCGATCTTGTCCAGGCCCAGGTCCTTGGCCATGAACGGCGCGGCAATCGAAATGTTCACCCGGTCGATGTAATTGATGATCGTCGCAATCAGCAGCAACGACAGCATGAACCAGCGCCGCCGCGTAGGCAGACGCTGCGCCGAAACGGCATCGCGTGCACCGGCGATCACCGGCGGCACCGTGGCACTGGAAGAATGGGAGTTGGACATGCGGAGACCTCGTTATTGTTAGAAGAGTCGAGATTTTTCGAGCAGCCGATGCCGTTGCCCGCAACGTGGGGGGCAAGGCAATCGAACGGGTTGCAGCGCGGTTTTCAGACGTTCAGGAACGTCTTTCTGCGACTGATTTCAAGGGAAGGTCGGGCGGGGCGGCGAGGGGAAATAGCAGGATCATGACGTGCGCACCTTTGATTGTTTTTGAAAGAGGTTGGGCTGCGTTGGTCATTACAGTGGTCGTACAACGGTGCTAAATCAACCGATGGGTTAGAACGTTTTTTCTTGAAAAAAGTGGATTTGGCGAACGTGTCCAAAAAGATAAATACGATTTGTCTTGAGAATAAAGATCAGGTTTAAATCACAAATATCTGAAAAACAACGAATATCTGTATTTTTATAGTGGTGCGGTTTTTGGACAGGCTCATCGCGATGCTTCTTTCAAAAAAGACAACGTCATCGTATGACTCGTTGCCGCCCACCGCACAACCCTGCAAGATGACGGGCGCCACCTCACTGCCCGGAGGACCTCCCGCCCATGTCTTCACCCAGCCGTATCCCGACCTACGTCATGCAGCAACGCAGCGAATTGACCGATTTCTACATTCGCGACAAAAAGGGTCGGCGCGCCGAAACCGCGCCTCACCGGCATGAGTATTTTCAAATCCAGATCAACCTCGGTGGCGACACCGTGCAGCACATCGGCAGCGTGCAGCGGCCGTTCCCGCGCAACACTCTGGCGTTCATCCTGCCGCACCGCGTGCATGTGATTCCGCATCCCGAGGACAGCAATTTCATCGTCATCAATTTTTCCCAGACGTTCCTCTTGCCGCATCTACAGTGCGACCCGATGGATCTGGAAGAGGTTTCAATCCTGCTCGCGCCTGAACTGTCGCCGTTCCGCTTTCAGGAGCACCTGGATTTCATTTTGGGCGATGATGATTTCGCTCAGGTCTGCGGCCTGATCGAGCAGATGCGCAGCCTTGATGAGAACCGTCAGTTCGGCACGCGAGAAATGCTCAAGGGCTTGTTGCTGCAGATGATCGGCAGCGTGTGTTTTCTTTATGCCGAGCCGCTCAAGCGCCTGGCGGAAGAGAATGCCGCCGAGAACAGCCGTCGCGACGCCTTGAGCCGCATGTTCGAATACTTGCGGAAGAACATCGCCGATCCTGATCTCAACCTGATCAAAGTCGCCGCTGCGACCTATCTGTCACCGACTTACCTGACGCACTGGCTGCGCAAGGAGATCGGCAAAACGTTCACCGAGCTGGTGCTGGAGCGGCGCATGCACGCGGCGCGCAACTTCCTCCTCAACAGTACGCGCTCGGTGGGCGAGGTCGCGCGGCTGTGTGGATTTGCTGATGAGGCCTATTTCTCCCGGCGTTTTCGCCAGATTCATGGCCAGCCACCGGGGCAGTTTCGTCGCCGCCAGCTCAATCCGGATACGCCGCAGACACCACTGAATACTTAGAACGGCGCTCAGACCCATTTGAAGCGGGCAGGGAAGCGCGCCACGAAACAGGTGCCTGCCTCGCTGTCGGACGTCACGGTCAAGGTGCCGTTGTGCGCATTGGCAATTTGCCCGGCAATGTACAAGCCCAGCCCCAGCCCTTCATTGCGCTGACCGGCTTCGGAACGTGAGAACGGTTCAAACAGCAGCGGCATCAGCGCGGGTGGAATCGGCGCGCCCTGGTTGGTCAGCGAAATCACCATCTCATCGCCCTCGGCAAACGCCTTGAGCACGATCGGTTCGGCCGTAGAACCGTGGGTCACCGCGTTGCCCAGCAGATTCGACAACAACTGGCTGATGCGCAACGGGTCGCAATAGACCCCGGTCGGTACCTCAAGCGAATCAATGAACTTCGCCTGCGGGTACGCCACCTGGATTTCTTCAAGGGTCTGGCGCAGCGTTTGCTGCAAGTCATCGACCAGTTTGCGTTGCACCGGAATCCCGCTGCCGAGCCGACCCCGGGCAAAGTCGAGGATGTTTTCGATCAGCACGCCCATGCGCACCGAACTGGTACGGATCGCCGATAGCAGCGTGCGCGAGCGCTTGTCTTCGGCTTTGCTTTGCAGCAGGTCGGCACTCATGCGAATGGCACTGAGTGGCGTGCGCAAGTCATGGCCCAGTACGGCGATGAACTGCTCGCGCAGGCGGCCCAATTCGTTGGCATCGGCCAGCGCGGTTTTGGTCGCGTGCAAATGGCCCTGGGTATCCAGGCTCATCGCAATCAGCTGGGCGAAGAGGGTGAGGGTCTTTTCGATGGCCGGGTCGTCGAGGTTCGCCGGAACCGAATCAATGGCGCAGAGTGTGCCGAAAAACTCGCCATCGGCCTTGATGATGGGAATGGAAATGTAGCTTTCCAGACCGTAGGTTTTCGGCGTGTGGTGCGTGGAGAACAGCGGGTGCTGGCTGGCATGGCCGAAGATCACCGGCTGATGGTGCTGACGGATTTCATGGCAAATCGTCGATTCCAGCACCAGCTCGCCGCCAGGCAACAGGCCGAAGTCAATCGAATCATCCACGGCGCAGGCGATCCACTTGCTCTCGGTAACCCGCGCTACGGCGGCGAAGCGCATGCCGGTCATGTGCTTGACCATGCTCAGGATCACCGGCACGGCGTCAATGCTGCCGATGGCTTCGAGGTCGGAGGAGAAATCTGTCTGGGGCATGGCCGGCGCTTCGCGAAAGTGTCGCCAGAGACTATCGGTAAACGCCGGACATGCCTAATGAACCTGCAAAAAAGGGCGCCGGGAAAACTCCCGGCGCTCTGTGTGGTGCTTGCTGAGCGCTATCGCCTCAGAACTTGTACTTGGCCGTCATCATGTAGCTGCGCGGGGTGCCGTAGTTATCGGTCGAGCCCCAGGTCACGTCGGTGCCGATGGAGGAATAGTACTTGCGGTCAAAGATGTTGTTGGCGTTGACCTGCAGGTCGAGGTGCTTGTTGACCTCGTAACCGGCCATCAGGTCGGTGACCGCGTAGCCGCCCTGTTCGAGACGATAGCTGCCGCCGTTGGCCAGAGCGATGTCGTTGTACATGCGGCTCTGCCAGTAGACGTTGCCGCCCACGCGCAGTTTTTCCAGCGGGCCTTTGAAGCGGTACACGGTGGAGACCTTGAACAGGTGCTCCGGCATGTCAGTGTCGAATTTCTGGTTATTGTTGGCCGGGTTTTCGTCCTTGATGTAGTGGGCGCGGGTGTAGGTGTAGCCGGCGCCGACTTGCCATTGCTCGGTCAGCGCACCTTGCAGTTCCATGTCCACGCCTTGGGCGCGAACTTTGCCGGAGGTTTCGTAGCAGGTCAGTTCCGGGCAGCCGAGCTGGGTCGCCGCCTGGGTGGCGCGGTTGGTCTGGTCCATCTGGAACACCGCCACGCTGCCGTTCAGCGCGCCGTTGAAATATTCGCCCTTGATTCCGACTTCGTAGTTTTCACCGACGATCGGCTCGAGCACTTTGCCGCCGAGGTCCTTCTGGGTTTGCGGGGTGAAGATATCGGTGTAGCTGGCGTAGACCGAATGATGGTCATCGAGTTTGTAGATCAGGCCGGCGTAACGGGTCAGGTTGCGCGTGACCTTGAAGTCGCCGTCGGCACTGCGATCGTCGTAGTCATACCAGTCCAGGCGGCTGCCGAGGATCAACGTCAGCGGGTCGGCCAGGCTCAAGCGCGTGGTCAGGTAAACCGCGTCCTGGGTGGTGACGTTACGCGACTTGCCACTGCGCACGAAGTCAGGCTTGGGCGCGGCGATCGGCAGACCTGTGTCGTAGGGCGAGTATTCCTTGGTGGTGGCGTCGTACACGCGGTTGCTGGCGCCGACCACCAGTTCGTGAGTGCGGCCGAACGCTTCGAACGGGCCGCTGGCGAAACCGTCGAAGGCGCGTTGCTTGTCGGTGTGGTGCGATTGGTAGGCGGTGGTTTCCAGCGGGCCGTCGTAACGCGACAGGTACGTGCCGGAGAATTCGCCTTCGGTTGTCGAAGTCGAGCCGCCGAGGTGCAGTTTCCAGTCATTGGCGAAACGGTGTTCGACTTCACCGAACACGGTGTCGACCTGCAGCTTGCGGTTTTCCCAATCGGTGCCCGGGTAGGTGGAGCGGGGCAGGTCGAGGTGGTGGCCGTTTTCGCCGATCGGCAGGCCGCCCCAGAAATAGTTGGTCTGATCGTTCTGCCGGGAGAAACCGAGGGTCGCGGTGGTGCTGTCACTCAGGTCGGCTTCACCGATGGCGTAGAACAGGCCGTGATCGTTTTCTTCCTTGTCGCGGAAGCTGTCCGCGCCCTGATACGACGTCACCACCCGGCCACGCAGGGTGCCGCTGTCGTTCAGCGGGCTGGAGGCATCGACTTCGCCACGGTAGTCATCCCAGCTGCCGGCGGCGCCGGTGAGGGTTACGCGCTGATCAGCGGTTGGACGCTTGCGCACCATGTTGATCGCCGCCGACGGGTTGCCGGCACCGGTGACCAGGCCGGTCGCGCCACGGACGATTTCCACGCGATCAAACATCGCCAGGTTCGGTTGCACCGCCAGGGTGTACGGCGAATACGAGCTGGGCAGGCCGTCGTACATGATGTTGTCGATGTCGAAACCGCGCGCCTTGTAAGTCTGCCGGCCCGGGCCGCTGGCCTCGCTGAGGAACAGCCCCGGCGTGCCGCGCACCACGTCGTTGACGCTGGTCATGTTCTGGTCGTCCATGCGCTGACGGGTGATCACCGTCACCGCCTGCGGCGTTTCGCGCATGGTCAGCGACAGCTTGGTCGCGGTCTGCATCGGGCCGGTGGTGTAGGACTGCGTGTCTTCGGTGGTGCTGCTCATCTGCGTAGCGCCGATTTCGGTTGCTTGCAGTTCCAGCGGGCCATTGGCGGGCGCAGTGGCTGCGGTTTCTTCAGCCAACGCAGGAGCGATGCTGGCCATGCCGATGGCGAGTGCGAGGAGGTTAGGTGAAAGGTTCGAGCGGCGGTGAATGGTGTGAAACGACATCTATCTGCTTCCCCAAGATTTACCCAAACGAAACTAATGCGAGTGAATGTAAGAATTATTCGCATTAGTATGTCGGAAGTTTCCGGGGGAATAAACCCGTACGAGTCAGTTAGTTAATGATTTTTTCACAATTGGATTGATGGCCTTCGGACGCAAATGTGGGAGCGAGCCTGCTCGCGAAGGCGGTGTGTCATTCAACAGATGCGTTGTCTGATACGACGCTTTCGCGAGCAGGCTCGCTCCCACAGGGTTATGCGGTTTTTGCTATCAGTCCAGATCCTTCGCCTCATGCCGCTCCGGCACCTGACTGTCTTCATCACCCCAGGTGCGATTCACTCGCTGCCCACGGATGACCGCTGGCCGCTTGGCGATTTCTTCCGCCCAGCGCTGCACATGGGTGTACTCGTGCGCGGCGAGAAATTCCGCCGCCGAGTAAACGTTGTTGCGCACCAGTTGCCCGTACCAGGGCCACACGGCAATGTCGGCGATGGTGTAATCGTCGCCGGCCAGATAGGCGTTGTCGGCGAGACGGCGGTTGAGCACATCCAGCTGCCGTTTGGCTTCCATGGTGAAGCGGTTGATCGGGTATTCGAGCTTCTCCGGCGCATACGCGTAGAAATGCCCGAAACCGCCGCCCAGGTACGGCGCCGAGCCCATTTGCCAGAACAGCCAGTTGAGGGTTTCGGTGCGACCGGCCGGATCCTTGGGCAGCAAGGCGCCGAACTTTTCCGCGAGATACAGCAGGATCGAGCCGGACTCGAACACCCGGATCGGCGGCTCGACGCTGCGGTCCAGCAGCGCCGGGATTTTCGAGTTCGGGTTGACCTCGACAAAGCCGCTGGAGAACTGATCGCCTTCGCCAATGCGGATCAGCCACGCATCGTATTCGGCCTCGCTGTGCCCGAGTGCGAGCAACTCTTCGAGCATGATGGTGACCTTGACGCCGTTGGGCGTGGCCAGCGAATACAGCTGCAACGGATGCTTGCCGACCGGCAGTTGCTTGTCGTGGGTCGGCCCGGCGATCGGCCGGTTGATGCTGGCGAAGTGGCCGCCGGAAGGGGCTTCGTGTTTCCAGACCTTGGGCGGAACGTAAGACGCATTGCTCATGAAACGGACCTCGTCGATGCTGGGAGAGAACAGGTAGACACCGTAGGGAAAATTTCCGGCGGGTGCCAGCGGTGAGTGCGGTTATTCATATTGAATGATGTAAACCGATCTGCCGCCTTCGCGAGCAGGCTCGCTCCCACAGGGTATGTATTGGACAGAGAAACAGGGTTCACCCGTATTCATTGTGGGAGCGAGCCTGCTCGCGAAGCGTCGGCAGGGTCGCCGCGCCTAATGGCTCCAATACCGCCCAACTGCACCCCCGACTCCCTGCACCGGATCTGTCTCAGGAAACGCCAGCCCCGCGATCTGCGCCAACTGCGCATCACTCGGCGCGGCCCGGCAAATATCCGCCTGCTGCCCCGGCGGATAAGCACCCACCACGAGAAAATCCTCACTCGATCCCAGATTGCAGTGCCCGGTTCCGGCCGGCAGCAACAGCACATCCCCGGCGCTGACGTCGACGGCTTGCCCGTCAGGCCCGCCCAACATCAACCGCGCCTGACCGGCCGCCACGCCAAGCACTTCGTGGCCTTCAGTGTGATAGTGGTGATAGTCATAAATGCCGTAGCGCCACTGCGCCGGCCAGCCATTGGCGCCGAAGGTTTGCTCGAAGCGTGCCGCCGGATCGTCGCCTTCAACGGCAATCGCGCTGCGGTAGATCAGCACTGGCAGACGCGGATTGTTCGGCACCCAGTCATTGCGTTGCAGCAGCAGGGTTTGTACTTCAGTCATGGCCCATCCTCCTTCGATCATTTCTCAATCGACCACAGAGCAGGGCGCACGCCTCAAAAAATCATTTCCGCGCAAACACGGCGCCGAAGTTGATGCCCGGACAATCCAGCGAAACTTCATCGCGCAGCGGGCTGTCCAGACCCTTACATGTCCATGCAGCGGTAAATGGCGAGGGTCAAGATGACGATGACAGTTGGTGATTTTCTGGTTGAGCGGCTCAGCGAATGGGGCGTCACGCGGATTTTTGGTTATCCGGGGGATGGCATCAACGGCGTGTTCGGCGCCATGAGCCGGGCCAAAGGCAAGATCGAATTCGTTCAGGCACGGCACGAGGAAATGGCTGCGTTCATGGCCTCGGCCCACGCCAAGTTCACTGGCGAGCTGGGCGTCTGCATCGCCACCTCGGGTCCCGGCGCTTCGCACCTGATCACCGGCCTCTACGATGCGCGCATGGACCACATGCCGGTGCTGGCCATTGTCGGTCAGCAGGCGCGTACAGCGCTGGGCAGTCACTACCAGCAGGAGCTGGATCTGGTGTCGATGTTCAAGGATGTCGCCGGTGCGTTTGTGCAGCAGGCTTCGGCGCCGTCGCAAGTGCGCCATCTGCTTGATCGTGCGGTGCGCACTGCGGTCGGCGAGCGCCGCGTCACCGCGCTGATTCTGCCCAATGACTTGCAGGACCTGCCTTACGAACAACCGGCGCGCGCCCATGGCACCGCGCATTCCGGCGTCGGCTACAGCAAGCCGAAAGTCGTTCCTTATGCAGCCGATCTGCAACGCGCCGCCGAGGTACTGAATAGCGGCGAGAAAGTCGCGATTCTGGTCGGTGCCGGTGCGCTGGAGGCGACCGATCTGGTCATCGCTGTGGCAGAAAAACTCGGTGCCGGTGTCGCTAAAGCCTTGCTTGGCAAAGCGGCACTCCCCGATGACTTGCAGTGGGTGACCGGCAGCATCGGCCTGCTTGGCACCGAGCCCAGCTACAAGCTGATGAGCGAATGCGACACCTTGCTGATGATCGGTTCGGGCTTCCCGTATTCCGAGTTTCTGCCCAAGGAAGGCCAGGCGCGCGGGGTTCAAATCGATCTGCAGCCGGACATGCTCAGCCTCCGCTATCCGATGGAGGTCAATCTGGTCGGCGATTCAGCGGAAACCCTTGCCGCGTTGCTGCCCTTGCTGGAACAGAAAACCTCGAACAAGTGGCGCAAGAAGATCGAAGGCTGGCGCAGCAGTTGGGAGAAAACCCTGGAAAAACGCGCCATGGCCAAAGCCGATCCAGTCAACCCGCAACGAGTGGTCTACGAGTTGTCACCGCGCTTGCCTGAGCAGGCAATCATCACTAGCGATTCCGGCTCCTGCGCCAACTGGTTCGCCCGTGACCTGAAAATCCGTCGCGGCATGAAATGCTCGTTGTCCGGTGGTCTGGCCTCGATGGGCGCGGCGGTGCCCTATGCGATCGCGGCGAAATTTGCTTACCCGGAACGCCCGGTCATTGCCCTGGTCGGCGATGGCGCGATGCAGATGAACAACATGGCCGAGCTGATCACTGTCGCCAAATACTGGCGACAATGGCAGAGCCCGAAATGGATCTGCGCGGTGTTCAACAACGAGGATCTCAACCAGGTCACCTGGGAGCAGCGGGTGATGGAGGGCGATCCGAAGTTCGAAGCGTCGCAGAGCATCCCGGACGTGCCGTATCACCTGTTCGCGATTTCCATCGGTCTGAAGGGCATTTTCGTTGATCGCGAGGAAGAGGTCGCCGCTGCGTGGGAACAGGCACTCGCCTCGGAAGTGCCGGTGCTGATCGAGTTCAAGACCGACCCGAACGTGCCGCCGCTGCCACCGCACATCAAGCTTGAGCAAGCGAAGAAATTCGCCACGACCCTGCTCAAGGGCGATCCGGACGAAGCCGGGGTGATTGTGCAGACCGCCAAGCAGGTGTTGGGCGCCGTGTTGCCCGGGAAGAAATGACGGTGTGCGCTTGAACGAGTCAACCATCTACATCGGTTGCGCCGGCTGGAGTCTCGGGCGCGAGCACTGGCCGGCATTCCCCGCCGAGGGCACGCACCTGCAACGCTACGCCGCGCGCTTCAACTGTGTGGAGATCAACAGCTCGTTCTACCGCCCGCATCGGCGCCAGACCTACGAGCGCTGGGCCGACTCGGTGGCGCCGGACTTTCGCTTCGCCGTGAAAGTGCCGAAGCTCATCACCCATGAACAGCGGCTGGCGGACAGCGCGGCCGCGCTCGATGAGTTTCTCGGGCAATGCCAGGGCTTGGGTGATCGACTCGGTTGCCTGCTAGTGCAACTGCCACCGAAACTTGCTTTCGATGCTCCGGTGGCCGAGGCGTTTTTTCGTGCCCTGCGCGAGCGGTACAAAGGCAGTGTGGTGCTTGAGCCACGACACGAATCGTGGACTGAGGCAGAGGCAATGCTGGTGGATTTGCAGATTGCCCAGGCAGTGGTCGATCCCTCGCGGATCAGCAGCGACACCGCGCCGGGTGGATGGCAAGGCCTGCAGTATTGGCGCCTGCACGGCTCGCCACGGATTTATCACAGCGCTTATGAAGCGGCTTATCTGCAACAGCTCGCTCAGAACCTGCGGCGCGCGAAGGCCGACGGCAGAGACATCTGGTGCATCTTCGACAACACCGCCAGCGGTGCCGCCACCGCCGATGCGCTGGCATTGAGGGCGTTGATCGAAGGCGGTGAACGCTGAACGACGACGCTCTCGTTACCCACACAAACGATCCGGCTACAGGTAAACTCCGCGCACTTTTTCAAGGAGTTCACATGAGTTACTACCAGCCGGGCATTCTCGCTACCCCTGTTCCTGCGCAAGCACGTCATCTGTTTTTCGCCCTGGCGTCGGTTGAAGCCTTGCCGCAGGCGATCGACAACCTGCTGATGCTGGTGGATGGCAAGTCGGCGGTGGTTGGCTTTGGTGAGTCGTTGACCAAGGCGCTGAACGTAGAGATCGATGGCCTGCGCAGCTTCCCGGCGCTGACCGGAGTTGGCGTGAATAACCCGTCGACCCAGCATGCCCTGTGGATCTGGCTGCACGGTGTTGACCGTGGTGAGCTGCTCAACCGCTGCAACGCTATCGAAGCCGCGCTGGCCCCGGCCTTGCGTCTGGTCGAGATGCAGGAAGCCTTCCGCCACATGGACGGCCACGACCTCACCGGTTACGAAGACGGCACGGAAAACCCCCACGATGACGCCGCTGTCGCCGCCGCACTGCTAAGCAGTGGTGCTGATGGACTGGTCGGTGGCAGCTTCGCCGCGATCCAGCAATGGCAGCACGACCTCAAGGGCTTTCATCGCCTGTCTGCCGGTGCCAAGGACGACATCATGGGGCGGCGCTTGAGCGATAACGAAGAAATCGACGACGCGCCGATCTCCGCCCACGTTAAACGCACCGCGCAGGAAAGCTTCGCGCCGGAAGCGTTCGTCGTGCGCCGTTCGATGCCGTGGATCGAAGGCGATCGTGCCGGTTTGATGTTCCTCGCTTTCGGTTTCTCCCTCGATGCCTTCGAAGCGCAGCTGCGCCGTATGAGCGGTCTGGAAGACGGTATTGCCGATGGCTTGTACCAGATCAGCCGACCAATCACCGGCGGCTACTACTGGTGCCCGCCGCTCAAGGACGGACGCCTTGATCTGCGCGCGCTGCGCATCGGCTGAGGACTGAAGATGAACGTGGTGCGCTGGGGCATGATCGGTTGCGGTAGCGTCGCTGAACGCAAGAGCGGGCCGGCCTTTTACAAGGCGCCCGGTTCGGCGCTGATTGCGGTAATGGGCCGTCGCCTCGAAGCGGTGACCGACTACGCTGCGCGCCACGGCATTAGTCGCGTCTACACCGATGTCGATGCGCTGATCAACGATCCCGAGGTGGACGCGGTGTACATCGCCACGCCGCCCGACAGCCACCATGCCTACAGCCTGAAAGTCGCCGCCGCCGGCAAGCATTGCTGCGTGGAAAAGCCCATGGCGCTCAACGCCGGGCAAAGCCGCGAGATGCAGCAAGCGTTTGTCGCTGCCGGTCTGCACTTGTTCGTCTCGTATTACCGCCGCTCGCTACCGCGCTTTGCCCAGGTGCGGCATTGGCTGGAGGAGGGCCGCATCGGTGATGTCCGGCATATGAGCTGGACGCTGACCAAAGCGCCGTCGCCGGCTGATCTTGAGGGTCGCGATAATTGGCGCACCGACCCTGCGGTGGCTGGCGGCGGCTACTTTGCCGACCTGGCCAGCCATGGCCTGGACCTGTTCCAGTATCTGCTTGGCGACATCGTTGAGGTCGCCGGTTTCACCGCGCGTCAGGCGGGTCTGTACGCCGCCGAAGATGCGGTCAGCGCCACGTGGCGGTTCGCTTCCGGAGCGCTGGGCATGGGCTGTTGGAACTTTGTTGCGGACCGCCGTGAGGATCGCGTCGAGATTATCGGCAGCAAAGGGCGGATCGGGTTTTCGGTGTTTGATGAACATCCGGTGCAGCTGTTTGCCGACGAGCAGATCAGCCTGGAGATTGCCCATCACGAGCATATCCAGTGGCATCACGTGCTGGGGATGAATGCGCATATTCGGGGTGATTCACAGCACCCCGCCGTGGCCGAGCAAGCCGTCAAGACCGACTGGGTCATGGACCGGATACTCAAACGCTGAATAGCTCACGATCCCCTGTGGGAGCGAGCCTGCTCGCGAAAGCATTCTGTCAGTCAGTATCTTGGGTGACTGACACACCGCTTTCGCGAGCAGGCTCGCTCCCACAGGTTTTGCCGGCGCAACACGCATCTAAGGTTATGCCCAAACAATATTTCTCAACCTCGTCATCACATCTCTAAGATCACGTCATAACTCGTTATGACAAGTGATTCCGTGATGACCGATAACGTTCTCTCCCTCAGTAGCGTTCCGCTGCACACCCAACTGCGCGACGTCCTGCGTGCGCGGATTCTCGACGGTGAATACCCGCAAGACAGTCAAATGCCTTCCGAAAGCGAGCTGGGTGCGCTGTTCAAAGTCAGCCGCATCACCGTGCGCCAGGCCTTGGGCGATCTGCAGAAAGAAGGGCTGATCTTCAAAATCCATGGCAAGGGCACCTTTGTCGCCAAGCCGAAAACCTTTCAGAACGTCAGCAGCCTGCAAGGCCTCGCCGAGTCGATGACCGGGCGCGGCTACGAGGTGATCAACCGCCTGCGCAGTTTCAAATTCATTCCGGCCGACAAGCGTGTGGCCGAGCGTCTGCAGGTGGCCGAAGGTGAGATCGTCGCGCAGATCAAACGCGTGCGCCTGATCAACCGCGAGCCGATCTCGCTGGAAATTACCTACCTGCCCAAAGCCGTCGGCGAACGGCTGGAGAAGGCTGATCTGGTCACTCGCGACATCTTTCTGATTCTGGAAAACGACTGCGGCATCGCCCTCGGCCACGCCGATCTGGCCATCGATGCGGTGCTGGCCGACAGCGACCTGACCCAGGCACTCAGCGTCGAAGCGGGCTCGCCGATCATGCGCATCGAGCGCCTGACCCACGATGCCCACGGCCAGCCGCTGGACTTCGAACACCTTTATTACCGTGGCGATGCGTTCCAGTACCGCCTGCGGATCGACCGGCAAAAAGGGGAGCAGGCATGACCCGCAACGTTCTAGAACAGGAATACGACATCGTCGTGATTGGCGGTGGTACGGCCGGGCCGATGGCGGCGATCAAGGCCAAAGAGAACAACCGCGATTTGCGCGTTTTGCTGGTCGACAAGGCCAACGTCAAGCGCAGCGGCGCGATCAGCATGGGCATGGACGGCCTGAACAACGCGATCATCCCCGGCCACTCGACGCCGGAGCAGTACACCAAGGAAATCACCATCGCCAACGACGGCATCGTCAATCAGGCGGCGGTCTACGCCTATGCGACGCACAGTTTTGAAACCATCGAACAACTCGACCGCTGGGGCGTGAAGTTCGAGAAAGACGAGACCGGTGACTACGCGGTAAAAAAGGTCCACCACATGGGCGCCTATGTGCTGCCGATGCCGGAAGGGCACGACATCAAGAAAGTCCTGTATCGGCAGTTGAAACGTGCGCGGGTGAGCATCACCAATCGCCTGGTCTGCACGCGTTTGTTGACCGACGAGGAGGGCGCGGTCAACGGAGTGATGGGCTTCGATTGCCGCACCGCCGACTTCCATGTGATCAAGGCCAAAGCAGTGATTCTCGCCTGCGGCGCGGCCGGACGCCTGGGTCTGCCATCGTCTGGCTACTTGATGGGCACCTACGAGAACCCGACCAATGCGGGCGACGGCTACGCGATTGCATATCACGCCGGCGCCGAACTGGCCAATCTCGAGTGCTTTCAGATCAACCCGTTGATCAAGGATTACAACGGCCCGGCCTGTGCCTACGTCACCGGCCCGCTGGGTGGCTACACCGCCAACAACAAGGGCGAACGCTTCATCGAGTGCGACTACTGGAGCGGACAGATGATGTGGGAGTTCCATCAGGAACTGGAGAGCGGCAACGGTCCGGTGTTCCTCAAACTCGATCACCTGGCCGAGGAAACCATCCAGAACATCGAGGAAATCCTGCACAGCAATGAGCGCCCGAGCCGTGGCCAGTTCCACGCCAACCGTGGCACCGACTACCGCACGCAGATGGTTGAAATGCACATTTCGGAAATCGGCTTTTGTAGCGGCCACTCGGCGTCCGGTGTGTGGGTCAATGAGCGTGCCGAGACTTCAGTGAAAGGCTTGTATTCGGCCGGCGACATGGCTGCGGTGCCGCACAATTACATGCTTGGCGCGTTCACTTACGGCTGGTTCGCCGGGCACAACGCCGCAGACTTTGTCGCCGGCCGCGAGTTTTCCGCACTGGACAGCGAGCAGATCGCCAAGGAAAAAGCCCGGGTCTACGCGCCGCTCGACCGCGAACACGGCCTGCCACCGGCGCAGGTGGAATACAAGCTGCGCCGCTTCGTCAACGACTACCTGCAACCGCCGAAAGTGACCAAGAAGATGCAGATCGGCCTGCAGCGTTTCAGCGACATCGAGCACGATCTCGAGCAGATGAAAGCCAACAACGCTCACGAACTGATGCGAGCGATGGAAACCAGCGTGATCCGCGATTGCGCCGAAATGGCCGCCCGCGCTTCGTTGTTCCGCGCTGAAAGCCGCTGGGGCTTGTACCACTATCGCGTCGATCACCCGCAACGCAACGACGCCGAGTGGTTCTGCCATTGCCATCTGAAGAAGGGCGAGGACGGGCGCATGACCAGTTTCAAGAAAGCCGTCGAGCCTTACATCATCCCGCTCGATGCCGAAGAAATGCAGGCCTATGACCGCCTGCGGGTCGGCGCCTTCGCCGCTTGATGCATCACTAGAAAGAGAGTCCGAACCATGGCTTATCAAGCTCAGGAAATCTTCTTCCGCTCCAACGCCCCGGTCACCGTGGACGAGGACAAATGCATCGCCGAAAAGGGCTGCACCGTGTGCGTCGACGTCTGCCCGATGGACCTGCTGGCGATCAACCCGGCCACGCAAAAGGCCTACATGGCGTTCGATGAATGCTGGTACTGCATGCCGTGCGAGAAGGATTGCCCGACGGGGGCCGTCAAAGTCGACATCCCCTATTTGTTGCGTTGACCCCAAATCCATTGTGGGAGCGAGCCTGCTCGCGAAAGCAATCGTTCGTTCAACAATGATGGTGACTGACCCGCCGCCTTCGCGAGCAGGCTCGCTCCCACATTGCAATTGTGATTATCCAATAGCCATCCGGTGAACCCCGGACGCTGAATGCAAAACACCCCTCGTTTCCCACCGCGCCCTGATCGCGGCGGAGACGAACTTCAAACAAATGATTCGAGGGGAAACACTCATGTTGCGTGCAGCACTTGCCGGTCTGGTACTGGCTTCATTCACCTTGTCGGCCTCGGCCGAAACCATCCGCATCGCCATCGGCACTCAGGACACCACCATCAACTGCGCCGCTGGCGGGTTGTTGATCAGGGAACTGGGGCTGCTGGAAAAATACCTGCCCCACGATGGCGCCTACAAAGACGCGAAGTACGACGTGCAGTGGAAGAATTTCACCAGTGGCGCGCCGCTGACCAACGAGATGGTCGCCGGCAAACTCGACTTTGGCGCCATGGCCGATTTCCCCGGTGCGTTCAATGGTGTGGCGTTCGAAACGGCGGGCAAGCACAGCCTGTTCATCAGCGTGCTGTCGGGCAGCATCAAGGGCAGCGGCAACGGCATCGTCGTGCCGAGCGCTTCGGCCGTGCAGAGCTTGAGTGAACTCAAGGGCAAAACCATTTCGGTGCCGTTCGCCTCGACGGCTCACGGCATGTTGCTGCGCGCCGTGGCAGAGCAGGGCTGGGACCCGCTCAAGGATGTCAACATCATCGCCCAGCCACCGGAAGTCGCCGGCTCGGCATTGCAGGCCGGCAAGATCGACGCCCACGCCGATTTCGTGCCGTTCGCCGAGCTGTTCCCGAGCCGTGGTTTCGCCCGCAAGATCTACGACGGCGCCCAGGCCAACGCGCCGACTTTCCATGGCGCACTGGTGGATCAGGCCTACGCCAGGAAGTACCCGGAAATCGTCGTCGCCTATTTGCGCGCGAGCATCGAAGCCAACCAACTGCTTGCCGCCGAACCCGAGAAGTACAGCGAACTGATCGCCAAAGTCACCGGCGTCGATGCCGAGGTCAACTACCTGTTTCACGGCCCGCTCGGCGTACAGACCCGCGACCTGAGCTGGAAACCTGAATACCGCCAGGCTGTCGGTACCGCCATCGATACCTTGAAGCTGCTGAAGAAAGCCGATCGCGGGCTCGACCTGAACAGCTTCATCGACGACCAGTACATCCGCGCCGCCTTCAAGGCTGCGAACCTCGATTACACCGCGCAACTGGCCAACTACGCGCAGACGCCATTGCCGGGCGTGGATGCGGCGACGGGCAGAGCCATCACCGACGTCAGCCATGTCGCGGAAATCTGGGTGCGTGGCGAGGAAAAAGTCCGCCGTTATGGCTCGGCTGAAGCGGCCTTCACCGCGTTGGCAGGGTTGAAGCAGGAGGGCAAGAACATTCGTGCGGTGTATGCGCAGGCCAGTGACAGCGGGATCAAGTTGTTCGCCGAACAAGCGTGGTTTGCCAGCGACGCCAAGGGTCGCCTCAGCGCATTTCTGCTCAAGGGCCAGGCCCAGCAATACGCTGCGGCGCAGGGTGGCAAGGTGTTCGACTTTAGCGATGCCACTGCGCAGGTTGTTGCTGCGCGCTGAAGATCAAAAGCCCCTCACCCTAACCCTCTCCCAAAGGGAGAGGGGACTGACCGAGTTGTTGGTGAGAGATACGCCGACGTGAAGTACCGAGTCGAACTGAGGTCTGCAAGCGCTGAGATCAAAAGCCCCTCACCCTAACCCTCTCCCAAAGGGAGAGGGGACTGACCGAGTTGTTGGTGAGAGATACGCCGACGTGAAGTACCGAGTCGA
>NZ_JBXAWD010000010.1:0-277428 GCF_057291535.1 Pseudomonas sp. 1L-E-NC-VB-C3
TCAAAAGCCCCTCACCCTAACCCTCTCCCAAAGGGAGAGGGGACTGACCGAGTTGTTGGTGAGAGATACGCCGACGTGAAGTACCGAGTCGAACTCAGGTCGTGAAAAGCACGCAAATCGGCTCCCTTTCCCCCTCGCCCCCCTGGGGGAGAGGGCTGGGGTGAGGGGGTAAATCTCAGCCATCACACAGAACCCGAACTGGAAACCGGACTATGAAAACACCGTTGCGCTGGACATCAAGAGCCGCCTCACTGCTGCTCTGCCTGCTCTTCTGGCAACTCGCCGCCAGCCATCACTGGAACCTCGGCCTGGTGACCTTTGCCAACGTGCCGACGCCACTGGCGGTGATCGAAGCCGCACTGGGCCTGGGCGACTCGGGCAAACTCTGGCAGCACTTGAGCAGCAGCCTGGGCCGCGTCTTCGCCGGCTATCTGGCGGCGTTGATCATCGGCATCGTCCTGGGCCTGGCCATCGGCCGGTCGAAATGGGCCGAAGACATACTGCTGCCACCGCTGGAAGTCCTGCGCCCGATCCCCGCCGTGGCGTGGATTCCGCTGGCGATCCTGATGTTTCCATCCTCGGAATTGTCGATGGTCTTCATCACCTTCACTGGCGCGCTGTTCCCGATCCTGCTCAACACCGTGCACGGCGTCGAACGCGTTGATCCACGCCTGATCGCCTCGGCAAAGAGCCTCGGGGCAGGGCGTCGGGCGATTCTGCTGGAAGTAATCCTGCCGGGCGCTGCGCCGAGCATCATCACTGGCCTGGCGATCGGCATGGGCACGTCGTGGTTCTGTCTGGTGACGGCGGAAATGATCTCCGGGCAGTTCGGCATCGGTTACTACACCTGGGAGTCCTACACCATTCAGAACTACGCCGACATTGTCGTCGGCATGCTCCTGATCGGCGTGTTGGGCATGGGCAGCAGTTGGCTGATCAAACGCCTGGGCGGCTTGTTCACGCCTTGGCATCGACCGCGAGGCAAAGCCTGATGAGCGTGATGCAAACCCCGGCAGGGCGGATCGACATTCGCCAGTTGTCCATCGTCCTCGGCCAGGGCCGCGAAGCCTTCGAAGCGGTGCAGGGCCTCGATTGCCAGATCGAATCCGGCCAGTTCGTGTGCATTCTCGGCCCCTCCGGTTGCGGCAAGTCGACCTTGCTCGGCGCCCTGGCCGGACACTTGAATGCCAGTACCGGCAGCCTGAAAGTCGACGGCAGCGCGGTGACCGGCCCGTCGCCGCAGCGCGGCATGGTGTTTCAGCACCACACGCTGTTCCCGTGGCGCACGGTGCGCGACAACGTCGCCTTCGGCTTGAAGATGCGCGGGGTCGGCAAGGCTGAGCGCCATCGCGCCGCTGACGACATTCTCAAACTGGTCGGCCTCGACGGCTTTGCCGAGCGTTGGCCCGATCAGCTCTCCGGGGGCATGCAGCAGCGGGTGGAAATCGCCCGGGTGCTGGTCAATCGCCCGCGACTGTTGCTGATGGACGAACCGTTCGGCGCGCTGGATGCGCTGACCCGTCTGAACATGCAGGAACTGCTGCTGGACATCTGGACGCGCATCCGCACCACGGTGGTTTTCGTCACCCACGACATTGACGAGGCGCTGTTTCTCGCCGACCGCTTGCTGGTAATGAGCGCGCGACCGGGGCGAATCATCGAAGACTTGCCTCTGGACTTTCCGCGTCCGCGCACCAGCGAACTGGTGACCAGCCCGGAATTCGCTCGCCTCAAGCGCCACTGCCTCGACCTGCTGCGCCACGACAACGACCGACCGCTGCCGCGCCTCAATCCGCTCGGCCTGCCTCCTGAAAACCCTTTGCCGCGATTTGCCTTATGACCTCTATTTTTGCTGTGACCGACAACGAAGACATCCTCGCCCTGCATCCGCGCCTGACGGCTGAAGACGCTGGCGTGCGGCGCATTGCCCTGATCGATCTGGCCGATCTCGAAGAACCGGATGGCTTGCTCTGGCTGGTTGATCGACTTCGTCAGGATCCTGCCGAGGATGTTCGCGCTGAAGCTGCGCGATTGCTTGAAGCGTGGGAGGACGATGCGGTCGTGCAAGCCTTGTGCGAAGCGCTGACGGATCCGTCGCCCGCTGTGCAATCGGCAGCGGCGCAAAGCCTGAGCCTGCTCAAGACTGCGGCGGCGGGGCGCGTGATTCTGCCGTGGACCGAACATGCCGATGTCAGTGTGCGCATCGCCGCATTTCGGGCGTTGCGAGAATTGCGCTTTGCCGAGGCCGCGCCGGCTGCTGTCGCGGCATTGGAAGATGCCGATGCTCATGTTCGGCGCGAAGCGGTTGGCGTGCTCGGCTGGCTCAAACAGCTCGACGCGCTGCCAGCCCTGGCGCAACTGGCCAGCGACGACCCGGACACCGAAGTGCGTCGCGCCGCGACCGGTGCGCTGGGTCTGGCCAGTGGCGCCGAAGTGTTGCCGGCGCTGAGCCAGGCCTTGCACGACCCCGCCTGGCAAGTGCGCGAAGAAGCCGCGACGACACTGGGCAAGGTTGGCCACAGCGACGCCGGCCCGGCCTTGGTCGAAGCGCTGAGCGATGATTACTGGCAAGTGCGCCTGCGCGCCGCTCGCAGCCTCGGTCGTCTGCGCTTCGTCCCGGCGCTGGATGCGCTGATTGATACTCTCGGCCACCGCATCAGCAACCTGCGCAAGGAGGCCGCGCTGGCGCTTGGAGAGTTGAACGATCGCGGCGCCGTGGCCGCGTTGCAGGCAGCGCAGGACGACGGCGACCCGGAAGTGCGCAAAGCCGTGCGCATCGCGTTGAGTCAGCTGCAATGAATCCGCTGTCGGTGGGCAACTCGCAGAGTGAGCGCACGTTACGCCTGAGCTGGCCGGACGGGCGCGAATCGCTGCTCAAGCATGCCGATCTGCGCCGGCAATGCCCGTGCTCGCAATGCCGCGCATTTCGCCTGCGCGGCGTCACGCCGCTGGTCGATGAGCGCGTGCGTCTGATCGAACTCAACCCGCAGGGGTATGGTGTGCAACTGGTGTTCAGCGACGGGCATCAACGCGGGATTTATCCGTGGGAGTACCTGGCGCAACTGGCTTCCTGACCTTATCCGATGATCGTTCCCACGCTCCGCTTGGGAATGCAGCCCGTGACGCTCCGCGTCACTGGACGCGGAGCGTCCCTTGAGGCATTCCCACGCAGAGCGTGGGAACGATCAGATCGCAGCCTTCGGCAGCTCCCTGCGTTGGCATGCGCCGACTGGCGGTTCTTGTCAGGAATTTCCCACAGGAGTACAAATGTACTCCATGACCAATCTGACTCCCCGCCGTACCGCCATTCTGACCTTTATCCGCGATCGCATCGCCGAGCACGGTCAGCCCCCAAGCCTCGCTGAAATCAGCGAGGCTTTTGGTTTTGCCTCGCGCAGCGTGGCGCGCAAGCATGTGCTGGCGCTCACCGAAGCCGGTTTCATCGAGGTCAACCCGCATCAGGCCCGGGGCATTCGTTTGCTCGGCCAGCCATCGCGTCCGGAGCTGCTGGAGATCCCCGTACTCGGTCGTGTGGCCGCCGGCGCGCCGATTGGCGCCGATGCCGATATCCATAACCGTTTGCTGCTCGACCCGGCGCTGTTCTCCCGCACCCCGGATTACATGCTGCGGGTGCAGGGCGACTCGATGATCGAAGACGGCATTCTCGATGGCGATCTGGTCGGTGTGCGGCGCAATCCCGAGGCGCTGAACGGCCAGATCGTCGTTGCGCGTCTGGACGGTGAAGTCACCATCAAACGCTTCGAACGGGTCGGGGATGAAGTGCGCCTGCTGCCGCGCAACCCGGCGTACAAGCCGATTGTCGTGCGTGATGATCAGGATCTGGCCATTGAAGGCGTGTTCTGTGGTCTGGTGAGGCAAGGCTGATGGGCGCCGTCGTTGCGTTGGATACGCTGTTCAATGGCGGCCAGGTCTGGCGCGGCAGGCCTGCGCCACCGGCGGCGAGTCCGCAGCCGACCGGGCATGCGGGACTGGACGCAGCTCTGCCCAGCGGCGGCTGGCCGGAAGCGGCGCTGAGCGAAATCCTTCTCGCCGGCCCTGGTGTCGGCGAGCTGCAACTGGTCTGGCCAACCCTGGCGCGATTGTCCGCGGCCGGTGAGCGCATCGTGCTGGTGGCGCCGCCGTTCGTGCCGTACCCGCAGGCCTGGGCCAATGCCGGGGTCGATTTGCGCCAGTTGTCGGTGATTCAGGCCAGCGAACGCGATGCCTTGTGGGCGGCGGAGCAGTGTCTGCGCTCGGGCAGTTGCGGCGCGGTGCTGTGCTGGCCGAACAAGGCCGATGACCGAGCCTTGCGGCGTTTGCAGGTAGCGGCGGAAACCGGCCAGACCCTGGCCTTTGCCTGGCGCCCGTTGAGCGAGGCGGTCAACCCGTCACCGGCAGCGTTGCGCATAGCCATCGATGCCAAACCGGCGCAACTCCGCGTACTCAAATGCCGTGGCGGGCTGGCGCGTGCGGCGCCGATTGCCTTTGCCGTGGGGCACTGATCGTCATGCGCTGGGTATGTATTCTCTTTCCGCAACTGGCCCTCGACGCTGTGCTGCGTCAGCGCCCCGACCCTGAAGAGCCGCTGGTGCTGCTCAGCGGTCCGGCCCAACGCCGAGTGCTGCAAGCGGTAAATCCGGCGGCGCGCAAACTCGGCCTGCGCCCCGGCATGTCGATGACCGCCGCGCAAGCCATGAGCAAAGGCTTTGCCACCGCCGATTACGAGGTGGCCGAGGTCGAGCACTGGCAGCAGTTTCTCGCCGCGTGGGCCTATCGCTTCAGCGCGCAGGTCAGCGTGCATTACCCGCGTACCGTGGTGTTCGAGATCGAATCGAGCCTCGGACTGTTCGGTACCTGGCCGCAATTTGAAGCTCGCCTGCGCCAGGAATTGAAAGATCTGGGCTTTCGCCATCGCATCGTCGCCGCGCCGAACCCGGTGGCGGCGCGAGTGCTGGCCAATGCCTACGATGGCCTGGTGGTGCCGGACAGCGAAGCCTTGCAGCAACATCTCGGGCAATTGCCGGTTGATCGTGTGGGGCTGGAGCCGAATGTCGCCACGGCGTTGTCGCGCATGGGCCTGCGCAATCTCAGTCAGGTGCAAAGCCTGCCACGCCAGGCACTGGCCCGGCGTTTCGAAGCGCAGATGCTCAAGCACCTCGACACGCTGTTCGGCGCACGCCCGCTGGCGCTGGCGTTCTATCTGCCGCCAGACCGTTTCGATATCCGCATCGAACTGAATTTCGACGTGCAATCCCATCAGGCATTGCTGTTCCCGTTACGGCGCTTGACCGGCGACCTGTCGGCGTTCCTCTGTGGGCGCGACAGTGGCGTGCAGCGTTTTGATCTGCATCTGGAACACGCAGGGCTGCCGGACACGGTGATCAAGGTCGGCCTGCTCAGTGCCGAGCGTGACGCTGCGATGCTGTTTGAACTGGCCCGTGGCCGGCTGGAGCAAGTCCAGGTCGAGGCGCCGGTGCGTGGTTTTCGCTTGCGCGCCGAAGACCTGCCGAGTTTCGTTCCGCAGTATCAGGAACTGTTCGACGACCGCCCGCAGCAGACCTTGCCCTGGGAGCAATTGCGCGAACGTCTGCGCGCACGGCTGGGTGATGACGCGGTGCAGGGCTTGCGCTTTCAGGCCGATCATCGCCCCGAGTGCGCGTGGCAGAATGGCGTCGACAAACAGCCTTGCACAGGTTTGCCCAGCGTGCAGCGCCCGGGCTGGCTGCTCAACGAACCGCAGAGCGTGCCGGAAGGTTCGGCGCGGATTCTCATGGGGCCGGAGCGCATCGAATCCGGTTGGTGGGACGGTGGCGACGTGCGGCGTGATTACTACCTGATCCAGAACCGCGCCGGTCAGCAGGGCTGGGCCTGGCGCGCTGTGGGTGAGGGCGGCCCGCTGTGGCTGCAAGGCTGGTTCGCATGAGTGCCGATTACGCCGAACTGCATTGCCTGTCGAATTTCAGTTTCCAGCGCGGTGCCTCCAGCGCGCTGGAGCTGTTTCAGCGGGCGAAAAAGCACGGCTATCAGGCGCTGGCGATCACCGACGAATGTACCCTGGCCGGCATCGTTCGTGCGTGGCAAGCGGCAAAGTCCGTCGAGTTGCCGCTGATCATCGGCAGCGAGGTGCGCATCGACAACGGCCCGAAACTGGTACTGCTGGTGGAAAACCTTGCTGGTTATCATGCCCTGTGCGGCTTGATCACCCAGGCCCGGCGGCGTACGCAGAAAGGGCAGTATCAGGTGCTGCGCGAAGACTTCGCCGAAGCGCTGCCGGGTTTGCTGGTGTTGTGGGTGCCGGATTCAGTGGATGACCGGGAAGAAGGGCGCTGGCTGAAACAAACCTTCGGCGACCGCCTGTGGCTCACGGTGCAACTGCATCGCGGGCAGAACGATCAGCAGCGGCTCGCGGCATTGTTGGCTCTGGCGGCTGAGCTGCAGACTCCAGCCGTGGCCAGCGGCGATGTGCACATGCATGCCCGGGGGCGCCGTGCCTTGCAGGACACCATGACCGCGATCCGTCATCACGTCCCCGTGGCCGAAGCGGGTCTGCGCCTGCATCCCAATGGCGAGCGGCATTTGCGTTGCCTTGATGTGCTGCGCGAATTGTATCCGCCGGCCTTGCTCGAGGAATCGGTCAACCTGGCCCAGCGCTGCACCTTCGATCTGAGCGAGCTGCGCTATCAATATCCGAAAGAGCTGGTGCCCAAGGGCCACAATGCCAGTTCCTGGTTGCGTCATCTGACCGAGGAGGGCATTGCCTGGCGCTGGCCGAAAGGGCCTCAGGCCAAGGTGCTCAAGCAGATCGATGACGAGCTGCAATTGATCGCTGAACTCGGCTACGAAAGCTACTTCCTCACCGTGCACGACGTGGTGCGCTTTGCCCGCACGCAGAACATCCTCTGTCAGGGCCGTGGTTCGGCCGCCAACTCGGCGGTGTGTTTTGCCCTGGGCATCACCGAGATCGATCCGGATCGTACTACGCTGCTGTTCGAACGCTTCATGTCCAAAGAGCGCAACGAGCCGCCGGACATCGATGTCGATTTCGAGCACGAGCGCCGCGAGGAAGTCCTGCAATACGTGTTCAACCGTTATGGCCGGCGGCGTGCGGCGCTGACCGCGGTGGTCAGCACCTATCACGCCACCGGTGCCGTGCGCGATGTGGCCAAGGCCCTCGGCCTGCCACCGGATCAGATCAACGCGCTGGCCGATTGCTGCGGGCGCTGGAGCGATGAAACGCCGCCGCTGGAACGTTTGCGCGAAGGTGGCTTCGACCCGGACAGTCCGGTGCTGCGTCGGTTACTGAGCCTGACCGGGCAACTGATCGGCTTCCCCCGGCACCTGTCGCAACATCCCGGTGGTTTCGTGATTTCCGAGCAGCCGCTGGACACCTTGGTGCCGGTCGAAAACGCGGCAATGGCCGACCGCACCATCATTCAATGGGACAAGGACGACCTCGATGCGGTCGGCCTGCTCAAGGTGGATATTCTCGCCTTGGGTATGCTCAGTGCGATTCGCCGCTGCTTCGACCTGCTGCGCCGGCATCGTGATCTGAACCTGACACTCGCGACGATTCCACCTGAAGACAAACCGACCTACGAAATGATCAGTCGCGCCGATACCGTCGGCGTGTTCCAGATCGAGTCGCGGGCGCAGATGTCGATGTTGCCGCGCCTGAAGCCAAAGACTTTCTACGATCTGGTCATCGAAGTGGCGATTGTCCGTCCCGGGCCGATTCAGGGCGGGATGGTTCATCCGTATCTGCGCCGACGTAATAACGAAGAGGCGGAAACCTATCCGTCGCCGGCGCTCGAAGTCGTACTCAAAAGAACCCTGGGCGTGCCGCTGTTTCAGGAGCAGGTCATGCAGATCGCCATCGTCGCTGCCGACTATAGCCCCGGCGAGGCCGATCAGTTGCGCCGCTCGATGGCGGCTTGGAAACGCCATGGCGGACTGGAGCCGCACAAGGAGCGCCTCGCCGCCGGCATGAGAAAGAACGGCTACACACCGGAATTCGCCGCGCAGATCTTCGAGCAGATCAAAGGCTTCGGCAGTTATGGCTTCCCCGAATCCCACGCCGCCAGTTTCGCCTTGCTGACCTACGCCAGTTGCTGGCTGAAATGCCACGAGCCGGCGGCGTTCGCCTGTGCATTGATCAACAGTTGGCCGATGGGCTTTTACAGCCCGGACCAGATTCTGCAGGACGCGCGGCGGCACCAATTGCAGATCCGTCCGGTGGACGTGCGCGCCAGCGACTGGGATTGCAGCCTCGAACCGCTGAGTGCCGGGCAACCGGCGATTCGCATGGGCCTGCGCATGATCAAGGGATTTCGCGAAGAGGACGCACGGCGCATCGAAGCCGCGCGCCGACACGGGGCGTTTGCCGATGTCGCTGACCTGGGTGAGCGCGCCGCCCTCGACAGTCGTGCGCAGGCCTTGCTGGCAGACTCCGGCGCCTTGCGCGGTCTGGCCGGGCATCGTCATCGTGCGCGTTGGGAAGTAGCCGGGGTGCAGAAACAACTCGGCCTGTTCGCCGGCCTGCCCAACGAAGAGGAAGTCAAAATCGTCCTGCCCAAACCCAGCGTTGGCGAAGACCTGCATGCTGATTACTCGACCGTGGGGACGACGCTGGGGCCGCATCCACTGGCGTTGTTGCGTGGCGAGTTGCAGGCCCGGCGTTGCCGCAGCTCGCGGGAATTGATGGATATCGAACATGGCCGGCCGGTCAGCGTGGCCGGTCTGGTCACCGGCCGACAGCGCCCCGGTACGGCCAGCGGCGTGACGTTCGTGACCCTGGAAGACGAGTTCGGCAACGTCAACGTGGTGGTCTGGCGTGACCTGGCCGAGCGTCAGCGCCAAGTGCTGGTGGGGTCGCAATTGCTCAAGGTCGACGGCCGCTGGGAACGCGAAGGCGATGTGCGCCACCTGATCGCCGGGCGCATGAGCGACCTTAGCCCGCTGCTCAATGGCATTCACGTGCAGAGCCGGGATTTCCACTGACCTTTGTGGGAACGAGCCTGCTCGCGAAAGCGCAGTCTGAGGCAATGACGATGTTGACTGTGCCGCCGCCTTCGCGAGCAAGCTCGCTCCCACAGGGATTTTGGTTGCAATGAAGATGGTCGATCTGCCTCGTATCAGAGTGGGAGCGAGCCTGCTCGCGAAAGCGGACTGTCAGGCAATGACGATGTCGAACGTGCCGCCGCCTTCGCGAGCAAGCTCACTCCCACAGGGATTTTGGTTGCAATGAAGATGGTCGATCTGCCTCGTATCAGAGTGGGAGCGAGCCTGCTCGCGAAAGCGCAGTGTCAGGCAACGACGATGTCGAACGTGCCGCCGCCTTCGCGAGCAGGCTCGCTCCCACAGGTTTTGGCTGTTTATCCAAAATCGAGATAAATCAAAAGGCTGCACCTTTGGGCCGAAGGCAGATATTCTGCGCTTCACACCGGTACGGGAACCCGATCAATCTCCATGGCCAGCCACTGCCAGGATGAATTGCCCGACGCCAAAGGAGTGTTCGAATGAGCGAAAAGAAACTGGAAACCACGGTCGATCGCGTCTACCAAGGGGTTTACGCGGCGATCAGCAAGCGTTCGTTGCGCCCAGGCATGAAGCTGGGTGAGGCCTCGCTGGCCGAGTTGTTCAATGTCAGCCGCACGTCGGTGCGTGCTGCGCTCAAGCAATTGGAAGCCGATGGTCTGGTCACCACTGAGCCCAACAAAGGTGCATCGGTGTCGCTGCCCAGTGACGCAGAGCTGCGTTCGCTGTTCGAAACCCGGCGGCTGATCGAAATCGGCATCGTCACCGAACTGTGCCGGCGCAAAGACAGCGTTGCCATGCAGGATCTGCGTGAGCACTTGTTGCTGGAGGATGCCGCCCATGCGGCCGGCGACCATGAACGGCTGATCCATCTGCTCGGCGAATTCCACCTCAAACTGGCGCGCAGCCTGAACAATCCGGTGCTGCTCGACTGGTTCCAGAAGCTGATCTCGCGCGCTTCGCTGTATGCCGCCGCGCTCGATGACGACAGTCATCAAGCCTGCCGCGACGATGAACACCTGCGTTTGCTTGAGTACATCGAGGCCGGTAATCAGAGCGCCGCGATCGAGCTGACCTGCACGCACCTCAACGGAATCGAGAAGGCGATTCTCGACGTTGCTGCAAAAATGAAAACCGGCTATCACCCACTCAAACACTTGATTGGCGTCTGAATGGCTCTGTGTCGCAAATCGGCTATACCTCCAATGAAACCAATGCGTTTTCAGGGCCTCGAAACACACGGGCGTCGCGTCGTTGTAGCGTTGCGATAGATCGGAAAACCGCAAAAAAGGACACTGAGTCAGGCGATGCAGTTTTTATCCGAAAGCCACGGCTGTGAGGGCTGGAAAGGCGAAATGGCCGGACGCATCCGTGCGTTCGACTGGAGCCTCACCGAACTGGGTCCGCTCGCCGACTGGCCGGCCAGCCTGTGTAACACCGTGCAGCTGATGCTGGCTTCGCCGCTGCCGATGGTGATGCTCTGGGGCCATGCCGGCTACATGATCTACAACGACGCCTACTCCGAATTCGCCGGTGGCCGCCATCCCTATCTGCTTGGCGTGCCGGTAGAGCTGGGCTGGCCGGAAGTCGCCGAATTCAACCGCCACGTCGTTGACACTTGCCTGGCCGGCGGCACCTTGTCCTATCGCAACAAAGAGCTGGTATTGCTGCGCGACGGCGTGCCCGAAGACGTCTGGATGGACTTGTATTACAGCCCGGTGGCCAACGACGAAGGCGTGCCCGGCGGCGTCATGGCGATGGTGGTCGAAACCACCGAACTGGTGCATTCCGAGCGCCTGCGTCAGGCGGCCGAAGATGCCTATCGCGCCGACAACGAGCGCGTGCGTCTGGCGCTGAATGCCGGCGCACTGCTTGGCTCCTTTGTCTGGGACATCAAGAACAATCGCTTCTCTGCTGACGAACGTTTCGCCCGCACCTTTTCCTATCCGCCGGATCAGGACTTGAGCGATCTGCAACAAGAGATCGCTGAATCGCGCATTCATCCCGAAGATCATCGGTGGGTGCAGGAGCGAGTTGCCCATAGCGTGCGCACTGGCGAGCCGTACAACGCTGAATACCGCGTGCAGCGGGCCGACGGCCAGTACCTGTGGGTGTTGGCCAGTGGTGCCTGCGAGTTCGATGAGCAAGGCAAGCCGTTTCGCTTTCCCGGTGTGCTGATCGACATCCATGAGCGCAAAAACGCCGAAGAATCACTGCTCAAATTCACCCGCAATCTCGAACAGCGCGTGGCCACCGAAGTGAATGCGCGGCTCGCGGCCGAGGAACAACTTCGCCAATCGCAGAAGCTCGAATCCATCGGCGGCCTGACCGGTGGCGTTGCCCACGACTTCAACAATCTGCTGCAAGTCATCGCTGGCAACCTGCATCTGCTCGCCCGGCATGAGCCCAACAATGCCAACGTACAACGCCGGGTCGTGGCTTCGCTGGCGGCGGTCGAACGCGGTGCCAAACTGTCTTCGCAACTGCTGGCCTTTGCCCGGCGGCAACCGCTGTCACCGGCCGTGTGCAATCCAGAGCAAATTTTCGAAGGCGTGGGCGAATTACTCCAACGTGCATTGGGCGAAACCATTCAGATCGACGTGCAGTTGCCGCCGCAGCCCTGGCACATCAACGTCGACCGCAACCAACTGGAAAACGCGATTCTCAACCTGGCCATCAACGCCCGCGACGCGATGAAGGGCGAGGGCGTTATCGGCCTCAGTGCCGCCAATGTCTGTCTGGACAGCGAATACTGCGTCGGCAAGGGCATCGCGTCCGGTGAGTATGTGCGCGTGGCGATCACCGACACCGGCGTGGGCATTGCCCCACAAATGCTGGAACAGGTTTTCGAACCGTTCTTCACCACCAAGGCCGACGGGCAGGGCACTGGCCTCGGTCTGAGCATGGTCTTCGGCTTCGTCAAACAGAGTGGCGGTCACGTCGAGATCGACAGCAAGCTCGGCGAAGGCACGCGGGTGCAGTTGTATTTCCCGCGCAGTCTGCGTCCGGTTCGTGAAGAGACCGCCAGTGTCGGCGAGCGCAAGAGCGGCGGCCACGAAACCATTCTGGTGGTGGAAGACAATGACGCGGTGCGCGCTTCGGCGGTGGAGTTGCTGCGCGAAGAAGGCTATCGGGTGATGACCGCGTGCAATGGCGACGTGGCCATGCAGATGCTGCTGGAAGGCATCGAGATCGATCTGATCTTCACCGACGTGGTCATGCCCGGCCTGATCAAGAGTTCCGATCTGGCCGCGTGGGCCAAGGTGCAGACACCGCCGGTACCGGTGCTGTTCACTTCCGGGCATACCCGCGACATCATTTCCCGCGACCACCAGCTCAGCCCCGATACGCATCTGCTCGGCAAACCCTACAGCCCGCAAGCCTTACTGCAGATGATTTGCGAGGTGCTCGGCACCTGATGCCGAGCGCTGCCCAGTTTTTCAATCAAGGCAGGCCGATGATTTCCAAGCGCAATTCCAAAGCACCCGCCGGCATGGTTCGTGTGCGCGGCGCCCGCGAACATAACCTGAAGAACGTTGATGTCGATATTCCGCGCGATGCGCTGGTGGTGTTCACCGGTGTCTCCGGTTCGGGCAAGTCGTCGCTGGCGTTTTCCACGCTGTATGCCGAGGCCCAGCGGCGGTATTTCGAATCGGTGGCGCCCTACGCGCGGCGGCTGATCGATCAGGTTGGCGTGCCGGATGTCGATTCCATCGAAGGACTGCCGCCCGCCGTCGCTTTGCAACAGCAGCGCGGCACGCCGAGCGCGCGTTCGTCGGTGGGCAGCGTGACGACGTTGTCGAGCCTGATCCGCATGCTCTATTCCCGCGCCGGGAGTTACCCGCCGGGGCAGCCAATGCTGTATGCCGAGGATTTTTCACCGAACACGCCGCAGGGCGCCTGTCCGGAGTGTCATGGACTTGGTCGCGTCTATGAAGTCACCGAAGCGCTGATGGTGCCGGACCCGAACCTGACCATCCGCCAGCGTGCAGTGGCGTCCTGGCCCTTGGCCTGGCAGGGGCAGAACCTGCGCGACATCCTCGTGACCATGGGCATCGATGTCGACATTCCGTGGAAAAAACTGCCGAAAAAGCAGCGCGACTGGATTCTCTTCACTGAAGAGACGCCGACGGTGCCGGTGTACGCCGGGCTGACCCCGGAGGAAACCCGCGTCGCCCTCAAACGCAAGATGGAACCGAGTTATCAGGGCACCTTCACCGGCGCCCGGCGCTACATCCTGCACACCTTCACTCACTCGCAAAGTGCGCTGATGAAGAAGCGTGTTTCACAGTTCATGCGCGGTAGCCCGTGCCCATTGTGCGAGGGCAAACGGCTCAAGCGCGAGGCGTTGTCGGTGACCTTTGCCGGCTACGACATTGGCGAGTTGTCGCAGATGCCGTTGCTGCAAGTGGCCGAAGTGCTGCGGCCTGTAGCAGCGGCAAATTATCTGGAACAGGCCGAGGAGAGCGGCGACACCCTCAGCCATGCGCAAACCCGCGAGGCGCGTCAGCAGCGGGTCGCCCATGGGGCCAGCGGGCATGCCAGCGCACCGGACGTGCGCCACACGCCGAATCTGTCGCTGGAGAAACGCTTGGCGGCGCAGCGCATCGCTGAGGATTTGCTGGAGCGGGTCAGCACCCTGACCGATCTCGGCCTGGGTTATCTGGCGCTGGAACGCAGTACGCCGACCTTGTCGTCTGGCGAGTTGCAGCGTTTGCGCCTGGCCACGCAATTGGGTTCGCAGCTGTTCGGAGTGATTTATGTTCTGGACGAACCGTCTGCCGGTCTGCATCCGGCGGATGGCGAGTCGTTGTTCGAGGCGTTGCAGCGGCTGAAGGCGGACGGCAACACATTGTTTGTGGTCGAACACGATGTCGAAACCATGCGCCGCGCCGACTGGCTGATTGACGTCGGTCCGGCGGCGGGCGAGAAGGGCGGGCGCGTGCTCTACAGCGGTCCGCCTGCGGGACTCGCTGATGTTGCAGATTCGCAGACCCGCGCCTATCTGTTTGCCGAAAACCAACGCCCTGAGCGCGCCGCGCGCAAGCCGAGCGGCTGGCTGAAGCTCGACGGCGTCACCCGCAATAACCTGAATAATCTTAGCGCCGAATTCCCTTTGGGCTGTTTCACCTCGGTGACCGGTGTGTCTGGCTCCGGCAAGTCGAGTCTGGTCAGTCAGGCCTTGCTGGAACTGGTCGGCGCGCAGTTGGGCCGTCCGGTGGCAGAGGCCGAGTCAGAAGAACCGAGCCTGGAAGATGACACGCCGCCGCCCAGCACCGGGCAGATCAGCGCCGGCCTGGAGTCGATCAAACGGCTGGTGCAGGTTGATCAGAGACCCATCGGACGCACGCCGCGCTCCAATCTGGCGACTTACACCGGCTTGTTCGACAACGTGCGCAAGCTGTTCGCCGCGACACCTGAGGCACAAGCGGCGGGCTATGATGCCGGGCAGTTTTCTTTCAACGTCGCCAAGGGCCGTTGCGCCACGTGTGAGGGCGAAGGTTTTGTCAGTGTGGAATTGCTGTTCATGCCCAGCGTGTATGCGCCATGCCCGACCTGCCACGGAGCGCGGTATAACCCGCAGACATTGGCGATTCTCTGGCAGGGCTTGAGCATCGCCCAGGTGCTGCAACTGACCGTCGATGAGGCGGTGGCGGTGTTTGCCGAGCAGGCGGGGATTCGTCGTTCGCTGGAAGTGCTGCGCGATATCGGCCTGGGTTATCTGCGCCTGGGGCAACCGGCCACGGAACTGTCCGGTGGTGAAGCGCAGCGGATCAAACTGGCGACCGAGTTGCAGCGCAGCCAGCGTGGCGCGACCTTGTATGTACTGGATGAACCGACCACGGGATTGCACCCGAGAGATGTCGATCGGTTGCTGGAACAACTCGATACGCTGGTAACGGCGGGGCACACGGTGATTGTGGTCGAACACGAAATGCGCGTGGTCGCGCAGAGTGACTGGGTGATCGACATCGGCCCCGGGGCCGGCGATCAGGGCGGCAGGATCGTCGCCGCCGGCACACCGCAGAAAGTCGCGGCGAGCAAGAAGAGCAAGACTGCGCCGTTTCTGGCTCGGGCTTTGAGCCGATAACTGCAGCGCCTTGCTGGCCGCCATCGCTGGCAAGCCAGCTCCCACAGGAATTCAAGTTGTTGCCGAAAATCTGCGCACACTGATGCCCCTGTGGGAGCTGGCTTGCCAGCGATGGCGCCAGTTCAGGCGCCATCCAGCGTACGGCGGACCTTGTCGAGCAGTTCGCTGATCTGGAACGGTTTGACCAGCATGTCCATGCCGGTGCCGAGGAAGACCTGGCGGTTGAGCGCGGTTTCGGCGTAGCCGGTCATGAACAGGATCGGCAGCCCTTCGTGCCAGCCACGGGCAACATCCGCCAACTCCCGCCCGCTCATGCGCGGCAGGCCGACGTCGGTCAGCAGCAGGTCGATCGACGGGTCGTTCTGCAAGCGCTCCAGCGCCGATTCGATATCCGCCGCTTGCGTGCAGCGATAGCCGGCATCCTCCAGCACTTCGGTGACGAACAAGCGCACCGTGGCCATGTCCTCGACGATCAGCACATGCTCGCCACTGCCTTTCGCGTCAGGCACGGGCACAGGTGCGTCGGCCCCGGTCGGGTCGTTGGTGCCAGGCAGCATGATGGTCACTTCGGTGCCACGTCGGGCGACGCTGCGGATGTGCGCGTCACCGCCGGACTGACGGGCAAAACCGTAGATCGTCGACAGACCGAGCCCGGTGCCCTGGCCCAAAGGCTTGGTGGTGAAAAACGGTTCGAACACCTTGTCGATCACGTTGTGTTCGATGCCGGTGCCGTCGTCGCGTACCGACAGCGCCACGTACGCGCCATCGGCCAGATTCGGATCGCCATGGGAATAAGCGGCGTAAGTATTGACCCAGATATTGCCGCCCGAGGGCAGGGCATCACGGGCGTTGATCACCAGGTTAAGCACCGCGCTTTCCAGCTGCACCGGGTCGACCAGCGCAATCGCCGGTTTGTTGGTCAGTTCCAGCTTGAGGGTGATGCGCTCGCCGATGGTGCGCACCAGCAATTCTTCCAGCGAGCGGACATGCTCGTTGATGTCCACCGGCCGTGTATCGAGCGGCTGCTGGCGGGCAAATGCCAGCAGACGATGGGTCAATGAGGCCGCGCTCATGGCTGAGTTCAGCGCTGCTTCGGTATAGAACTGCACCTTGTCCAGACGCTCATCGGCCACGCGTTTCTGGATCAGTTCCAGACTGGTGATGATCCCGGTCAGCAGGTTGTTGAAGTCGTGGGCGATACCGCCGGTGAGCTTGCCCAGTGCATCCATTTTCTGTACTTGCAGCAATTGCGCTTCGGCATGCACGCGTTCGGCGACTTCCTTGGCCAGCTGCGTGGTGGTGTCATCCAGCCGCGCCAGATGCGAGCGCTCGCGATGGCGGTGTTCGGTGACGTCCTCGACGAACACCAGACTCAGTTCCGGGGTGCGATACGGCGAAATCTGCCATTGCGTCTCGCGAATCTCGCCCTGCACACGCATGTTCAGCGTGCCTTTCCAGCGCTCGCCGTCGACCAGACGCAGACGCAGTTCGTCGAGGATCGAGCATTGATCTTCGGCAAAGCATTCACGCAGCGCCTGCGCGTCGCGGTTGTCGACGATCAACTGGGCAAAGGCGTGGTTGCATTCATGCACTTTCAGATTGGCATCGAGCACGGCGATCGGTGCCGAGACGTTGGCAAAAATCTCGCGGAAACGCGCCTCGCTTTCGCGCAGGGCATTTTCCGTGTCGCGCACCCGCAGCAGGGTACGCAGGGTCGCCAAGAGCACATCGGGGTCGACCGGGTGAATCAGATAGGCATCGGCACCCGCGTTGAGACCAGTGATGATATCGCCGGTCTGGATCGACGCCGCTGACACATGAATCACTGGCAGCAGCGCGGTGCCCGGGTCGGCGCGCAGCAGGCGGACGATGTCGAAACCGCTCATGTCCGGCAGGTTGACGTCGAGGATCAACGCATCGAGGGCTTCGCCCTCGATCAGGGCCAGGCCGTCGCTGCCGGTGCCGGCTTCGAGCACCGTGTAGCCATGGCGCTCCAGGCGCCGGCGCAGGGCGTAACGGGTGGCGACGTTGTCATCGACGATCAACAGGCGGATGTCACGATTCATCGACGTTCTCCAGAGCGATTGCCAGCGGGATGATGACAAAGAACGTCGAGCCGACGCCCGGCGTACTGTCTACCCCGACTTCACCGCCGAGCAGGGCGGCGAAACGCTTGCACAGTGACAGACCCAGACCGGTGCCGCGCAGACGTTTCTGCAATGGCGAATCGACTTGGGAGAAGTCTTCGAACAGCGTGTCATGCAGTTCGGCCGCGATGCCGATGCCGGTGTCGCTGACGGCAAAGCGCACTTTGTCTTCACCTTCCATTCGCGCCGATACCCGCACTTCGCCACGGGTGGTGAATTTCAGTGAGTTGGAAATGAAGTTGCGCAGGATCTGCCCGAGCTTCTTGTCATCGGTATACAGGCGCGGCAGGCCCAGCGGCTCTTCGAAGATCAGATCCACCGCCGAGGCGTCGACGATCGGCCGGAACATCCCGCGCAGGGCCGAAAACAGGTCGAACATGTCGAACCAGGCCGGCGAGATGCTGATGCGCCCGGCTTCGATCTTCGCCAGATCGAGCAGGTCATCAACCATGTCGCTGAGCTCGCGGGCAGCGGTGCTGACGAAGGCTACCTGCTTGTGCTGTTCAGGGCTGAGCGGACCGTCGAGTTCGTCAGCGAGCAGACTGTTGATGCTCAGTATCGAGCCCAGCGGCGTGCGGAATTCATGGCTCATGTACGACAGGAAACGGCTCTTGAGATCCGATGCCTGACGCAGTTCTTCTGCCTGATTGTCGAGCTCGGCGTACAGCGCCAGCACGCCCTGGTTGGTTTCATCGAGCTCTTCGCGCAGGGCAGTGGTTTCGCGCTGCAACTGAGCGATGAGCGCCGCCTGTTCGGCGTGGCTCAAGTGAGTCGATTCAGCCATGGGCGGCCTCCAGAGCCACGACCAGCACCGTCACGTCATCGCGACCACGGCAAAAGTCGCGGTGCAGGACGCTGGCTATCACGGCAGGATGGCGATGCACCAGGCCGGGGTAGTCTGCAAGATTCCAACGGGACTGTAGGCCGTCGCTGTACATGATCAATAAATGTCCGTTCACGTGAGCATAGTCAAAGGGTTTGGCTTTACGGTACTGGCCGCCAACGATACCGGGGTGTGAGGCCAGGCCGCGGGATTTGCCAGGCTCCAGCAGACTGGCGCCGATGTTACCGACACCGGCGAACGTCAGGCCGTCGCGCTGGCTGTCAAACTGCGCGAACGCCACGGCGCCACCGCGCGTGCCGAGCATTTCCTGATGCAGGTCTTCCATCAATACCACTGGATCGGCAAACGGTGCCCGGGCGAATGCCTGCGCCCCGGCCAGGCCTGCGCGCTCGGCGTCTTCGCCATGACCGAGGCCATCGACCACCAGCGCGCTGATCCGCGAGCCTTCATACGCCAGATGCCAGACATCGCCGCAGGCTGGATCGGCATGCAGCGAATGCTGGCTGACGCCGAAGCGGATATCGGCCTGACGATCGCTGCGCGGAAAAATTCGCGCCAGCAACACCGCGCCACGGTGGTCGGCGTAGACATCGAAGACACTGGTCTGCCGCGATACGGCGCCGAGGCCGATGCCTTGTGTGCCGCCAGTGGAAAAGCCATCCGCCAGACAGGCATCCAGATCAAAGCCCTGCGCGCGATCCACGGTCTGCATTTCGATGCCGAAGCCGTTATCCGGCCGAGCCAGTACACGCAGGTGAAATTCACCACGCTGGGCATGCTTGAGCACGTTGCTCGCCAGTTCGGTCGCGACCAGCGCCACGCGGCCGGCATCGTTTTCGTCGAAGCCATGCTGCTCGGCGAGTTTCTGCGCGGTGCGCCGCGCGTGGCCGATCTGGCTGCTGTCCTCGATCGGCAGAACCTGGGTCAACGACCCGGTGATATTCATGTCCATCGTGTGATCGTAATGCGCGTGCCTTTGCCGGGCTCAGTGTCGAGTTCGAATTCATTGACCAGGCGCTTGGCGCCAGTCAGGCCAAGGCCCAACCCGCTGCCGGAGGTCCAGCCGTCGGTCATCGCCAGTTTGATGTCGGGGATGCCAGGGCCTTCGTCGCGGAAGGTGATGCGCAAACCGACCCGGCCGTTTTCCTCGAGAATCTGCCAGTCCATGTCGCCGCCGCCGCCATAGACCATGGTGTTACGCGCCAACTCACTGACAGCGGTCACCAGTTTGGTCAGGTCGATCAGGCGCATGCCACATTCGGTGGCGAGCTTGCGCGTGGTCTGGCGGGCCAGCACTACGTCCTGTTCAATGAGAATGGGTTGCGTACCGCTACTGCGCACGGTCATTGTGCAAGTACTCGTTCCCGCAGCAGTTTCATCCCGCGTTCGACGTTCAGGGCGGTGCTCACGTCTGGCAAAGTCATGCCCAGCTCAACGAGCGTGATCGCCACTGCCGGCTGCATGCCGACCAGCACGGTTTTGGCGTCCATGATTTTCGACAGCCCGGAAATGTCGCCGATCATGCGCCCGATGAACGAATCGACCATGTCCAGCGCCGTGATGTCGATCAGCACGCCCCGGGCGGATGTCCGGCTGATGCGCTCGGACAGATCGTCCTGCAGGGTCAGGGCGAGTTGGTCATGCATGTCGACCTGAATGGTCACCAGCAAGATATCGCCCATTTGAAGAATCGGAATACGTTCCATGGTCAAGCCGTCTTGACGAGGCTGACACCCAAGCGGGTCAGGGCCAGTTTCAATGCGTCGGCCAGATTGGCCTTGGTCACTACGCCTTGCAGATCCAGACCCAGGTGCACGATGGTTTGCGCAATCTGTGGACGCACGCCGCTGATGATGCAGTCAGCGCCCATCAGGCGGATCGCGGTCACGGTTTTCAGCAGGTGCTGGGCGACCAGGGTGTCAACGGTTGGCACGCCGGTGATGTCGATGATGGCGATTTCCGAACCGGTGTCGACGATGCGTTGCAGCAGCGATTCCATGACTACTTGGGTGCGCTGCGAATCGAGGGTGCCGATCATTGGCAGGGCGAGGACGCCATCCCACAGCTTGACCACCGGAGTCGACAGTTCCAGCAGCTCTTCCTGTTGACGCTTGATCACCGCTTCGCGGGATTTCTGGAAGGTGCCGATGGTGTGCATACCAACGGTGTCGAGCAATTCGGAGACTTCCAGCAATTGCTCGGCAAGCAGTGCCGGCTGGTCCTGATAATGGTTTTGCAGCAGGGCGAACAACGGGCCTTTCAGGGCAAAGATGAAATTGGCGGTTTGCTGGGAATCCTGGCCGAGGAGGGCACGGCTCTGCGACAGCTTTTCAAGGAACTGACGGGTATCCTCCCAACCCGCAGCGGCAATCTTGCTGCCGTTGCCGTTTTCCAGACCCGCCAGGAGCAGGCCCAGCAAGTCGCGGGTTTGCTGAGCGAGGTCGTGTTCCTTGAGGTTGCGTGTGGCGCCGCTGGCTTCGAGGCGTTTGGTCCACTCGCTCAACAGCTGAGTCTGGTTGTTCTTGATTGCTTCAACTGTGCTGTTCTGCAGTGCTGCCATGTGCGTGTCGCTCCGTTACGTATATGGGCCGGCTCGGCGAAATGACCGGCGCGATTTGACTGACATTTACCGCTTGAAATAGTTGTTCAGCTAGCGATGAATTTTTCTGCCTGCCGCGTCGAACGCCCCGGTAACTCTAGTCGGCGTGGCGGCAGGCAACGATCTTTTGAACGAATCTACGGCGTCAGGCTTCGAATCTGCATGCCCGACGTTTTCCAGTCGTGCTGGAAGAAGGAGGCAGGACTATGAATGAGGTGGATATGAACGAGCAAGCGCCGCAACAGCAAAATCAGTCCTCAGAGTCAATTAACCGCAACGACCCGGCCATCGACCCGCAAACGCCGGGGCAAAATACTCCCGCGCCGGTTGAAGAAGGGCAGGCGGACAGCGCGGCTGCCGAGGTCGATCAAAAGCAGCATCACAACGACAACAGCAACGATTTCAGCCCCGGCTTCAAGCCTGACCCGGACCGTCCTGAACCGGGCGAAAGCACTGACGCCGATATCGACACCGATGGTGGTTGATCGCTGAAACGCAAAAAGGCCGCATCGAAGGATGCGGCCTTTTTATTGCCGGCCGGTTACTTGCTCGGATGTTTGGCTTGCAGCTCTTTGGCGTGGGCCAGGTGTTTTTCCAGCGCTGGCAGCATCTTCTGCGCGAACGCTTTCAGCTCAGTAGCGCCCTTGGCCTTGTCATCGGTCACGGTGTTCGCCTGCTTCTTGAACAGCTCGATGGTCTCTTCGTGAGCCTTGACCTGGTTGTTGGCGTAGGCCGCATCGAAGGATTCATCGCGCATGTCGAGAATTTTCTCCTTGGCCTGCTTGACCAGGGTGGTGTCGTCAGGGACTTCGATGTCATTGGTGGTCGCGATCTTCTTCAGCTCTTCATTGGCCTTGGTGTGATCAGCGATCATTTGGTTAGCGAAGGCTTTGATGTCGGCTGACTGGCTTTTTTCCAGTGCCAGCTTGCTGGTTTCGATTTCGGCGATGCCACCAGCGGCGGCATTGTCGACAAAGTCGTTGTCGGTCGCGGCAAAGGCGCTGCCCATGCCGGCAGACAGTGCAACAGCCAGAGCGAGATGACGCAGGTTGAATCCGTCCATTGGGTATCTCCACGCAGGTTTTTGTGAGCGTTATCCAATGGAGCGAGCGCAGACGCCAAAGGTTTTATCGCATTTACGACAGGGCGACGAACGGCAACCGCTGGTCTGACAGGGAGTCGACAGAAGTCATCGGGCAAGGCCATGCTGATAATGAGTCAGCGCATCGGTCGCGCTGGTTGTCGATCAAATTGATGGAGGTGTTTCATGCCGGTTTCACATGATCTGTATCAGGACCTGGGCTGCAAGAAGGAAGAGATCGAGCAAAAACGCTCCGAGGATCCGAAGCTGGATTCGCTGCTCAACAAGTACTTCGACGTGGATAAAGCCGTGGTCGAAGCCGAGAACGCCCAGTCAGACGCCCCCACTGACGACGAATTGAAAAAGCTCAAAGAGAAGCGCGTGATCGTCAAGGAACAGATCGTTGCTCAACTCGCCGGGCAGCCGCTGACGGGACAGTAGTCGCCCGACCCGTGGTCATTTTTGAAGGGAACGGCTACGGCCAATGGCACCTCCAATGTGCAGAGTCTGCAAACCATCGACTCGTTGCGAGGTGCCTTATGAACGACCCCAAATTCCCCAGTGAAGAGCAGGGTGGTTTCGACCCGATTCCTACCCGTCCTGAACCGAACAGCCCGGCGCATACCACAGCGCATCCGGAAAAAACCGTGAAAGAACTGCCTGAGGATGAAGATCCGGAGAAGTTCGACCGGTCCGGCAACTGACAGACCGCTATCGTTGGCAAGCCAGCTCCCACAGGTTCATCTGGTGAACACATATTTGGAGTTCACACGGACACTGTGGGAGCTGGCTTGCCAGCGATATCGTCGGTCCATACGGTGAAAATTTTTCTGTTTTACTTAAGCGCCGCATCCAACCCCATTCGCCCCATATGCATGGCCTTCAACGAGCCGAAATACAACCACTGCCCATACTCGCGCACCGTGGTAATCGGCGAATAATTGCCTTCGCTCGCGTCCTGCAGATTGGCAATCACCTTGCCGTCCAGGTCCAGTCCCAGCACAAACCCGCGCTTTTCGACAGGCTTGGGCAAAACCGTCAACGCCCGCACGATCATCTTGCGCACGAACGGGTGTTCAGCGGTGCCATCGAGCAAGGCATTGCGCGGCGCATACAGCGCTACCCAAAAGCGATTGCTGCCATTGAACGAGAGGTTGTCCGGAAGCCCCGGCAAGTTGTCGATGAACACATCATGGGTACCGGCCTTCGGCCCGCTCAGCCAGTAGCGGCTGATGCGATAAGCGCCGGTTTCATTGACCAGCACATAGGCCTCGTCCGGACCAAGAGTGACGCCATTGGCAAACTGCAACTTGTCGAGCAAGACGCTGGTCTTGCCGGTTTGAAAGTCGTAGCGCAGCAGACGTCCGTCGGCGCCGTGTTCAATGATCGCCTCGCCGTCATGACCATAGCCCCAACGGCTCGAGGCATCGCTGAAGTAGGCGTAGTGGCCTGACTTGTCGACCGCTACATCATCGGTAAATCCAAATGGCACGCCGTTGGCCTCGGTGGTCAACGGAATCACGCGGCCCTGCGCATCCAGCGACAGCAAGCCTTTGACCGCATCGGCAACTACCAGCATGCCATTCGGATGACGGGCCAGGCCCAGTGGACGGCCACCGGTGTCGGCCAGGACCTTGCGCTGCGTACCGTCGAGGCTGCTACGGATGAGCCTGCCGTCATGCAATCCGGTGATGAGGAATTCGTCTTCCAGTAGCAACGCCTCAGGCCCTTCGATGTCGCTCGGCCCGACCTTCGCCACAGCTTTGAGGCGCTGGTTGTCCGCGTAGATGCCGTCTTTCAATGACGGCGCCAGTGGCGGCGTCCAGGCGACCGGTTCGACCTTGGTCGGCAGCAACAACAAGAAGGCGATGACGAGAACGATCAGCAGGCACAGCACATAACGTAATTTCACGCGCTGGCCCTCGCCGCGCCGATAAATTGCGCAGCCATGTCGCGCAGGGCGAGCATGGACGCGGCAGATTCCCGCTCGATGCGCCGCTTGAGCAACAGGCGATTGGCAAGACGCATGAGCAAACCGTCAAAGCGATATTCCAGCGTGCGCGAGAAACGCGTGCCGCCAGCCTCCACTGAGCACTCGTAAGTCAACCGCAGGGACAAGCCCTGATCACTTTGCGCGCGTGCGCACCAGCGCCGGCCCGGCAGATATTCAGTAACCTCCCAGCGCAAGTGACCGGCACGTCCGCCGGCATGGATGTCCTCTTCGAAACGTGCACCGGCATGCAGTGGACCTTGCGGACCGTCAATCTTCAATGAGGAGGGATGCCAGTCCGGCCAGTGACTGACGCTGGCGGCATAAGCCAGCACGGCGACCGGTTCGCCGGCGATATCGATCTGGTGCTGCATGCGCGTCATGGGCATTTTTGAATAACTCAAAGGGGCGGGTTCCGGCTCGCGGTACAGCGTGCCGAACAGGTAGTCCATCAAGGGCAGAACGATGTTGAAATTGCGCTCCTGCATGCGCTCGCGGCGGTGATGCAGTTCGTGCAGACCGCGCATCTGGCGAATCCACGGCAAACGAGTCAACGGATTTTGCGGTGGCAGATGTTCACAGGCATGGAATACCTCATAGAGCAGATAACCGAGCACCATGCACCCGGCAAACAGCCCGGCGACATTGGCGTTGACCTGCGCGAGCAGCCACCAGAGGGGCAGGGTGATCAATAGCGTATGAATGACGATCAGCCAGGCTGGAAACAGAATCACTCGCCAGTCCCGCGCGCTGTCGTAGGTCATATGGCCGGGGGTGAAAAAGCTGTGATGGTCGCCGGCATGTCGTGCGTAGAACATCTTTGCGAAAGCTTTTTTGTGATGGCCTAAATGACGATGGACCATGTACACGCCGAAGTTGAACAACAACAGGCTCAGCGGCACTGTCAGCCATTCCAGCCAGCTCACTGAATGCACCGTGCGCCAGAACGCAGCGACGGTGAAAATGCCGAACAGCAACACGAACGCGCCATGCAACCACGGGTTGTATAAAGGATGAATGGCCGCACGGTAGCGGCTGCGGAATGCCTCGGTGGTCTGCCTCAACGCTTTCACCTGCGGGTATTGTTGTTATACCCGGCAGATTAGCCGATCCGCTGACTTGTGCAGGGCGAACCTTGCGGCCTTAAGCGCCATGCTCTGGACTGAAGCCGCCCGTCAGCTCAACGGGTTCCAGCGCTGCGACCAGTCATCATCGGTGCGGATCACCTCGCGCAACAGATCGAAGGCCTGTTGCAGCACTGCCGAGTCGCGATCGCGGGAATACACCAGATAGGTCGGATAACCGAATTCCGGGGCTTTGGTGACGGCTTCCAGCGCGCCGGTCTCCAGATAAGTGCGCACGACCCGGGTACGGAAATAACCGCTGCCACCATGTTCGAGGATGTATTGCAGGGCCAGTGGGCCAAGGTTGAAGCTCAGCGCGGCTTTGGCTTTTTCCGGCAGGGCGGCGTCGTGCTGACGACGAAAGTCCGGTCCCCAATCGATGTAGACGTAAGGCTCCGGACGCTCGGGCGCGCGCACCAGAATCAGTTTTTCCTCCAGCACTTGCTCGACCTGCAATCCCGGCCAGTATTCCGGTTGATAAACCAGCGCCGCATCGAGCACACCGAGTTCGAGCTGACGCAAAAGATTTTCGCCGTCGCGAATTTCCATGCGCAGTGCGTGGCCGGGGATTTTCTCCCGAAGTTCCGCCGCCCAACTGAGCATCAGCGGGTTGCACAGGCTGACCTCACCGCCAATGTGCAGAACGTTGTGATAACCCTCGGGCAGCGGCAAGTCGCGGCGCGCGGCTTCCCAGGTCTGCACCAGTTGATTGGCGTAGACCACGAACGCTTCGCCATTGGCCGTCAACTTCGCCCCGGCGCGATTGCGCACGAACAGCGTGCTGCCCAACTGGCCCTCGAGTTTCTGCACCCGTGCGGTGATCGCCGTTTGCGTGACGAACAGCTTCTGCGCGGCGGCGGCAAGACTGCCGTGGCGGACGATTTCGAGGAAAGTGCGGGCGAGGTCGATGTCCATGGGGCAGGGCCGATATCTGAAGGTGGGGCGCATTGTAAGTCAAAAGTCCCTCTCCCCAACTTGAAAGCAGCAATGGACTGAACCGCTGAAAATTGCGTTTCAGTCCTACGGAAACAGGAGCGTTTTGATCAGATGAGGGGATATTTCTGACGACTTTTTCAGGTTGGTCGTCGGACGCCGGATCTATAGGATCAGTCCTGACATTGAAGTCATCGAGCGCACAGATCGCTCTGGACCTGGACAAAGGATGGACTATGCGAATCCCACTGATTGAAAGCCATACGCCTGCTTACTCGCCTCGCCATTACTGGCGCGACGACCGCGCGAGATGCCCCTCGGAGGACGTTGCCATGCCGAGCGCCAAAGTGCCCCGGCTCACGGGCTTGAAGAGGCTTGAGGGCAAGCCTCTGGAATTGCTGTTGCGAGGGCAGGACACCGGCGACGATCCGATGCTCATCCTGCGCTGCACAAGCGAAGGATTTGAGCTGCTCGATGTGGTGAACATGATCGCAACCTCCGAGCTGTACCAACAGGGAGAGATGGTCAAACGTATCACCGGCAAATCTGTGAGAACCGTGCGACGCCTGCTCAAGGAAGGCGCGTCGGTGCGCCTGGACACGCCGCAGAGCATCATCGCCTACCAATATGCGGCAGCGCTGGAACTGGCCATCGAGGTGTTCGGGCGACAGGCCAAGGCCGAATCATGGCTGGAGCAACGCGCCACTTACTTCTACGGTTATGTGCCGCTCGATCTGGTTGGAAATGCGTTGGGCTTCAGGATGGTGGAGGAGTATCTGAACCAGATCAAATACGGGGTTTATCAATGAATCCCTTGCCCTGGGATGATCGCTGGTACGCGTGGCGGCTGGATCGCGAGGTGTACAGCGAGACCTGGGACAGCGGCCTGGGGTCGAAACGGGACGGCGGTCGCTGGAATACGCCCGGCCGCAGAGTCGTTTATGCGTCGGTCGACCCCTCCACGGCGATACTGGAGGTGGCCGCCCATGGCAGCTTCGATGCACTTGATCAGGAGCCCTATGTA
Organism: Pseudomonas sp. 1L-E-NC-VB-C3; assembly: GCF_057291535.1. Classification (NCBI taxonomy): domain Bacteria; kingdom Pseudomonadati; phylum Pseudomonadota; class Gammaproteobacteria; order Pseudomonadales; family Pseudomonadaceae; genus Pseudomonas; species Pseudomonas sp. 1L-E-NC-VB-C3. The sequence goes on from NZ_JBXAWD010000010.1 coordinate 26,867, forward strand.
TTGACCTGTTTTGAAATCACCCACGACGCCAGCGTCAGAATCGTGCAACCGGAAGATGTGCCCAATCCGCATTGGCTCACCCCGATAAAAACCTCGCCCAACCAGCGAAAGTTTGCCGACGCACTGCTGGCTGAACATCCATTTGTTCTGGTGCCATCGGTGGCCACCCGACACTCGTGGAATTTGCTGGTGAGTTGCGATCTGGCGGAAGGTCAGTTCAGGATGGTTTCGCAAGAGCGGTTTGGGCTGGATACGCGGTTGTTGCAGGAGGGTTGATCGTACCTACGCGAACGGAGAGCGAAGCCGAGGCCTGCGCTGATCCCCTTGCATGAACGACAAATCCCGCCAAAAGGGCGGGATTTGTTTGAACCAGGCTGCTTCTTACGCAGGGAACAGCTCGGACAGTTTCATCGACAGCATCATGTCGCCTTCAACGCGCAGCTTGCCGCTCATGAAGGCCTGCATGCCGTCGGTCTCGCCGCTGACGATACCTTTCAGGGTTTCGCTATCCAGCACCAGCGTGCAGTTGGCGTCCGGGTTTTCGCCTTCCTGAATGTTGCAGGTGCCGTCTTTGACGATCAGTGCGTAATGCTTGTCTTCGTCGGTGATGTTGAAACCGAAGACCAGATCCAGACCGGCAGCGGCGGCTGGGTTGAACTTGGCTTGCATTGCTTTTACGGCATCAGCTACGGAGGTCATGGTTCGATCCTTTCTTGGTCATGGGAGCTGGGTGGTTACAGCCAGGGTCACAGTAAGCCGGACTCAGCGAAAAGTGATGAGTTCCGGGGCCTTCAGCAGTTGCAGGTGTGCGTGACTGTTGAAGGAAGCCAGGGCCACCTCGCGACCACGAAACTTCAATTGGTTGAGCGAGGTGTTGACGATTTGCCAGTTCAATTCAAAGGCCTGTCTGGCAGGCATTTGCGTAATCAGGTGGAGCAGGGCAGTGATGGTGCCGCCGGAGGTGAACACGGCAATTTTCTGGTTCTTTTCCGCCAGATCGAGGATGCGGTGCAAACCGGCCTGAACCCGTTCGACGAAGCCCAGCCAGCTTTCCAGGCCAGGAGTGTCATAAGTGCCAGCAAGCCAGCGCTCGACGATCAGGGCGAAGATGCGCTGGAATTCACCACGGTTCTGCGCGGCGTTGCGCAGGATGTCGATGGCTTCCGGCTCTTCCGGCAGCATGGCCGGGAGCAGGGCGCGGATCACCGCGTCGGCATCGAATTCGTTGAAAGCGGAATCGGTTTCAAGGACTGGAACCGGCAGGCCTCTGGCGCTGAATTGCTCCAGTGCACTGGTGGCCGTGTGCTGTTGGCGACGCAGGTCACCGGCAAGGCAACGATCGAAGCTGATATCAAGGTCGGCGAGGTGCTGGCCGAGAATTTCTGCCTGACGCACACCGGTCGGCGACAGGACATCGTAATCGTCTGCACCAAAGGAGGCCTGGCCATGTCGTATCAAGTAGATGCTGCCCACGTCCGCGTCGTCCCGGTACGTTGAAGGTCAGGCGAGGTTATGAGGATGGCGTAAGGCTGTCAATGAAAAAACATACGCTTGTTTGAAATGCCCGTTACAGGCGTGTTGCCAGAGGTTTCACGGCTGGCCGACGAGCCGACGCATGGGTATGCTGGAGCCATTCCGCGTGTAATACACCGTCACGCATTGCTTTGAGGAGTCTCTGTGGATTTTTTCACCGAATACGCCAGCTTCCTGGCCAAGACCGTCACACTGGTGATCGCCATTCTGGTGGTGCTCGCCAGTTTCGCCGCGTTGCGCAGCAAGGGCCGGCGCAAATCGGCAGGGCAGTTGCAGGTCAGCAAGCTCAACGATTTCTACAAGGGGCTGCGTGAACGCCTTGAGCAGACCTTGCTCGACAAGGATCAGCTCAAGGCATTGCGCAAGGGCGAGGCAAAAACGGAAAAAAGCGCGAAAAAACAGAAGAACAAGCCTGAGACCAAATCCCGGGTGTTCGTGCTCGACTTCGACGGCGATATCAAGGCTTCCGCCACCGAGAGCCTGCGCCACGAGATCACCGCACTGCTGACCCTGGCCACGCCGAAGGACGAAGTAGTCCTGCGTCTGGAAAGTGGCGGCGGCATGGTGCACAGCTACGGTCTGGCGTCTTCTCAACTTGCGCGAATCCGTGATGCGGGCGTGCCACTGACAGTTTGTATCGACAAGGTCGCGGCCAGCGGCGGTTACATGATGGCCTGCATCGGCGACAAGATCATCAGTGCACCGTTCGCCATCCTCGGTTCGATCGGCGTGGTCGCGCAATTGCCTAACGTCAATCGCCTGCTGAAAAAGCACGACATCGACTTTGAAGTGCTGACCGCAGGTGAATACAAACGCACACTGACCGTGTTTGGCGAAAACACCGAAAAGGGCCGCGAGAAGTTCCAGGAAGACCTCGACATCACTCATCGCTTGTTCAAAAACTTCGTGGCGCGGTACCGCCCGCAACTGGCGATCGATGAAGTGGCGACCGGTGAGGTGTGGCTTGGTATCGCTGCGCTGGAAAACCAACTGGTGGATGAGCTCAAGACCAGCGATGAATACCTGGCGCAGAAAGCCAAACAGGCTGAGGTTTATCACCTGCACTACGCCGAGCGTAAAAGCCTGCAGGAACGCATCGGCATGGCCGCCAGCGGTTCGGTAGACCGCGTGCTGTTGAGCTGGTGGAGTCGTCTTACCCAGCAACGCTTCTGGTAAACACCAGGCATAAAAAAACGCCGGTCAATGACCGGCGTTTTTGTGTCCGCAATAAACCCGCTGGCTTAGCGCCGACGGAACAGCGGCAGCGGTTCGTCACTGGCGGCCTGGTAGGTCACCGAGAAGTCCTTGAGACCTTCCAGTGCTTCGTACGGGTCTTTATCCGCGCGAATGGCAAAGGCGTCGAAGCCACAGCGGTGCATGTAGAACAGCTGGTCCCGCAGCACGTCGCCAATCGCGCGCAGCTCGCCTTTGAAACCATAACGGTCACGCAGCAGACGGGCATTGGAGTAACTGCGGCCATCGGTGAACGCCGGGAAATTCAGCGCGATTACCTGGAACTCACCGACGTCTTCACCGATTTCTTCGGCTTCCTCGTCAGCATCCAGCCACACGCCCAGACCGCCGTCGCGGGCCTTGAGCATGCGGCTGTGCTCGCGCCACAACTGCAGAGGAACGATCAGATCGTCGCAGTTGCTGATCTCATCGATGTTGAAATCCTTCGGCAACAGGTGCCAGGTTTCGTCGACGACTTCGTTGTTCTTAATGATTCGCTGCATAGACGCGTTCCTTGAAGAGGTCGATGCCAATACGCTGATAAGTGTCGATGAAGCGCTCGTCTTCGGTACGTTGTTCAACGTACACGTCGATCAGCTTCGAGATCACGTCAGGCATGGCTTCCTGTGCGAAGGACGGGCCGAGGATCTTGCCCAGGCTCGCATCACGGCTGGCGCTGCCGCCGAGGGAAACCTGGTAGAACTCTTCGCCTTTCTTGTCCACACCGAGGATGCCGATGTGGCCAACGTGGTGGTGACCGCAGGCGTTCATGCAGCCGGAGATGTTCAGGTCCAGTTCGCCAATGTCGAACAGGTAATCCAGGTCATCGAAACGGCGCTGGATCGATTCGGCAATCGGAATCGATTTGGCGTTGGCCAGCGAGCAGAAGTCACCACCGGGGCAGCAGATGATGTCAGTCAGCAGGCCGATGTTCGGCGTGGCGAAACCGCCTTCACGCAACTCGCCCCATAGGGTGAACAACTGGCTCTGCTCGACATCGGCGAGAATGATGTTCTGCTCGTGGGAAGTGCGCAGTTGGCCGAAGCTGTAGCGCTCGGCCAGATCGGCGACGGCGTCGAGCTGCTTGTCGGTAATGTCGCCCGGGGCAACGCCGGTCGGCTTCAACGACAGAGTCACAGCGACATAGCCCGGTTTTTTGTGCGCCAGGGTGTTGCGGCTGCGCCAGCGGGCGAAACCCGGATGCTCTTTGTCCAGATCGGCCAGTTGCGCGGTCTGGTTGTCGAGGGTCTTGTAGTCCGGATCGACGAAGTGCTTGGCGACGCGATGCAGTTCGGCCTCGGTCAGCGTGGTCTGGCCACCGCGCAGGTGCTCCATTTCCGCGTCGACTTTCTGCGCGAACACCTCAGGCGTGAGCGCCTTGACGAGGATCTTGATCCGCGCCTTGTATTTGTTGTCGCGACGGCCGTAGCGGTTGTACACCCGCAGGATGGCGTCGAGATAGCTCAGCAGGTCTTGCCACGGCAGGAATTCATTGATGAATGCGCCAACCACCGGCGTACGACCGAGGCCACCGCCGACCAGCACTCGGAAGCCCAGCTCGCCGGCAGCGTTATAGACAGGTTCCAGACCGATATCGTGGACTTCAATGGCTGCGCGGTCACTGGTCGAACCGTTGACGGCGATCTTGAATTTGCGCGGCAGGTAGGCGAATTCCGGGTGGAACGTGGTCCACTGACGGACGATTTCGCACCATGGACGCGGGTCGATCACTTCATCGGCGGCGACGCCGGCAAACTGGTCGGTGGTGACGTTGCGCAGGCAGTTGCCGCTGGTCTGAATGGCGTGCATCTGCACGGTCGCGAGTTCAGCGAGGATGTCCGGGATGTCTTCAACCGCCGGCCAGTTGAACTGCACGTTCTGCCGCGTACTGATGTGGGCATAGCCCTTGTCGTAGTCGCGGGCGATCTTCGCCATCATGCGCACCTGACGCGAAGTCAGCTGGCCGTAAGGCACGGCCACGCGCAACATCGGCGCGAAACGCTGGATATACAGGCCATTTTGCAGGCGCAGGGGGCGGAATTCTTCTTCGCTCAGCTCACCTGCCAGATAGCGTCGGGTCTGATCACGGAACTGCTTGACGCGGTCCTCGATGATCCGCTGATCGTACTCGTCGTATACGTACATATAAGTCCTGTTCTCAGGCTTGGGCTTCTCGGAAAACGCTGCGTTTTCGCTTGCTGGAGTCCGATGTTGCCTCTGCAATTCTGCGCGCACGGCCGCGCACTCCGTCACGGAGCCGGGGCAATATACCCGTTTGCAGTTATGCGCAAAAGTGATGTTTGAGTATATGTAAAGAACCAAATCGCCTAACGCGAATGCCGGTCATCTAATCCACATTTGTCGTGCGGACAATCATCGTCTTAACTGTGATCGAGTCTTTGTGCAATCACCGATAAAACCGACAAGAGGCGATGCAATGAGCAACCCGACCAAAGCCAGAAAAAGCGACAGCAGTGTCGACGCGTGGGCCATTTTGTTCCTGATCATTCTCGTAGTAGGAACAGCGGTCTTCTGGGTGAGTCACCAGTAACATCCGCGCTTCCGGGCCGTTCTCCCAAGGCCCGGATAACCTGTGGCAGATGCCTGTTCAGTGCCATCACACCCCGGCCAGATACAGCACCAGCTTGACGATGGCAAACAGCGTCAGGCCGAACACCGCCGTGAACAAAACTCCCAGAATCACAAAGTGGCTGGGTTTGCCGTGGGTGAAATCCCTTTCCCGGTTCTTGCCGCTCTGCACCCCGAACGCCGCCGCCATGACGCTGTGCAGCATCTGCCAGAAACTCGGCGGTTTGTTGTCGATTGGATCGTCCATAAATCCCTCTGCGAAAAGTCATCCTCCTGAAGCATAGCCAATCCGCTGGGTCCGGGATGCCATCGAAGCAGCCCGGACAAGTTTGAGCGATACCCGGATAACGCAGAAGCACTAACGCGACATGGTTTGCTGACCGCTCCATCAAAAAGGAGTGACCATGAACGTTATCCCGCCCAAACCAGTGTCGGCGCTGCCTGCGTCGACCGCTCAGCCGGCAGACCCCGGTCGGTCAGTAAAGCTCATTGCAACGCAAAGTCTGCACGGCGAGTTTCTCGAGACATCGATCCCGCAATGGTTGACCAGCGCTTTGCCGCATCGGCGCGAGGCGCTCAAGGCGGTTCCGACCGCGTTACCGGCCTGGTATCAGCATGCGACGCCGGCCCAGCGTAAAACCCTCGACGAGACTTTCAAGGCCAGCGTTATCGCCCAGAACAGTCTCGACAAGAGCATGGCGAAATTCGTGGATGTCGAAACATTCGCCAGGCCGTTATTGATCAAAGCCTTGAAGGGCCAATACGCGCTGGAAATCGATGTAGACAAAACTCTGTTATGTCTGCGGCGCCCGGTCGAAATGGGTATTCAGAGAACCGTATTGGCCTCGTTCGAGGTTCTCAAGATCACGCTGCTGGAAGCCTCGCTGCACAACTTCGAAGCTGACGAATGCGAGGGGACCTATCATTCGAGCTCCGGTTTTGTTGTGGCGACGCCTGCTGCGGACACATTCAAGCACGTCGACACAGGCCTCTCGGTCAGCCAGTTTTTGCACCTTTGCCGCAATCTGGATATAGGTCAGCAATACCAGACTTACCTGCAGGGTTTTTTTCATCCGGGGGACGCGGTGGCAGAGGCGGTGCTCAGCGAACGCTTCATCGCCAGCCAGAAGGCAGCGATGCGCGCTGCAGCCGAACAGGCGCTATTGCGCAATGACATCGAGGCGGCAGATCACGCGATGATCCTCTCGGTCATCGACGGCGAAATGCACCCGTGGATGGGGCGCAAGCAAGTCTGGTTCCAGGACCTCGGCCTGATGAAAAAAAGGCTGACCGGGTGCGTGGCTTTCGTCGTCTGCGAAAAATATCGTTACACCGATGAACTGATCCTTTACATCCCCAACGACCCGGAACATCCGCTCAAGCGCTACACGTTCGAGCAAATGCGCGAAGAGCTCGAGCGCTTGCTCACCGCACGTGATGCGTCGCAACAGACCAGCGCAGAGCCCACCGCCTACCAGCGTTTTTTCAGTCAGTTCCTGCCCTATGATCAGCGCCCCTATTATTTCAGCCAGTTCAGGCAAAAGGCAGCCGACTCACCTGGCGATGCCTGGGACGTTCTGCGTTCCCCTTGGCTGGCCTTCGTACAGGGTTTTACCAGTGGTTCTACATTCACCACCATCGAACAGATTCCGCCCGAACGCACGGTCAAGTGGGAGCCGGCGGTTGATCCGTACATCGCGCCTTCGACAGTCGAACGCAAGGGCAGGGGGCTTTGGGCGCCCAACGAGGACTTGTGGCAATACCTTTATGCGCAGAATCGCGCCAAGGTGTTGGCCGACGCGCGAAGCCACGCGGTACCCACTGCCGATGTCGATGCGAACGCACGAGATGCCAAACTGGCCCATCTGATGCAGATCGGCATGCTGGGCTTGAATCTGGTGTCGATGTTCGTGCCTGTGCTGGGCGAAACAATGATGGTCGTGATGGCGGGACAACTGCTGTATGAAACCCTTGAAGGCGCTATCGAGTGGAGTGAAGGTGATCGCAGGGCCGCCAGGGATCACCTGGTCGACGTGGCCGAGAATCTCGCTCAGGTTGCCGTGATGGCGGGTGTTGGAGCAGGTGTAAGGAAGTTCTCGGCCGCCAGGGCTGTACCGGTCATCGAACAGTTGAGTCCGGTCACGTTACCCAATGGCGAAACCCGCCTGTGGAAACCTGATCTCAGCGGCTACGAGGCCGCTGTTGTCCTTGAAGCACACCTGACCCCGAGTCCTTCCGGGCAGTATGCGGTGGATGGCAAAACCTGGATCCGTCAGGACAACAAGGTGTATGAGCAGGTCTTCGACGACTCGATCAACCAGTGGCGCATCAAGCACCCGACCGATCCTGCAGCCTATCAACCTGTTCTGCAAAGTAATGGCCATGGAGCGTGGCGCCATACCCTGGAACGTCCTCTGGAATGGGATCGTCTGACGCTGTTGCGGCGCATGGGCCACATCTGCGAGCCGCTATCCGATACGGAGCTGCTCAACGCGATGGATATCAGCGGCGTCAGCGACGATATGTTGCGCAAGATGCACCTCGACCATGGAGTGCCGCCACCGGAGCTGATTCAGGCCATGCGCTTGTTGAAAACCGATGCACAAGCCGCGCAAGTCATTGAGCAACTGGAGGGTGGGGCGCCGGTCGATGACAAGTATCTGTATGCCCTGCCACTGGTCACTGACATGCCGCGCTGGCCGGCCAATCGCGTACTGGAAGTCTTTGAGGGGACGCAACTGACCGGCAGATCCGTCAAGTATGGCGGCGGATATCGGGTGCGGGGTGTCGGGGGCAAGGCACCGATCCGGATTTCCCGGGCGGACGTCCTCAGCGGCGACCTGCCGCAGCTTGTTCTGGGCGGACTGGATGAATCGGAAATCGTCCACTTGCTCGGAGGTGAAGGTGCGCGGGTTCGAGAAGCGAGACCTGCAGAACTCGCCAAGCAAATTGCGGCCTATGCCCAAACCCGCCAATCGGCCATTTACGACAGTATTTATCAGGGCACCGAGCCTGTCGCCGATCAGGTCAGGCAATTGCAGAACGCCTGTCCGGGACTCAGTGAGTCAGCTGCACAGCAAGTGCTGGCGCAGGCGCGGCCGGATGAACTGCAACGGCTCGGCTCAACTCGTCCCATACCGCTGCGCATGCTGGAGGAAGCTCGCTGGTATGCGCGCCGCAGCCGGCAGGTGCGGGCATATGCGGGGCTGCGCAGCGAGAATATTGCCTCGGCGGACAGTCGATGCCTGGCGTTGCACACGCTTGAACGGTTGCCCGGCTGGCCGGACAACTTGCGCCTTGAAATACGCGAGGGCAGCGACAGCGGTCCGTTGCTTGAGAGCATTGGCAGCCAGACGGCCTTCGAGAGAAAGTACCTGATCAAAAGCGGCCAGCAATTTCAGGCATTCAACGACCGAGGCGAAACGCTCAACAGCCTGCCACGCCACGGCGACAACTTTTATGCCTCTCTCATGCACGCTCTGCCGGATCACGCGCGGCGCGCCCTGGGGGTGCCCGAGGTCAGTCAGTCGGCCGAACTGCAAAAGAAAATCATCGCCCACGCTGACCAGCACCACGGCATGGCGGCCGCATTGCTGGAACAGCCAGCGCAGTGGATGAGACCGCCGGTACGGGTAAACGAAGCGTTGATCGGCTATCCCGCCAGCGGAAGAGCGGGTTGGCTGGAGCGCAATCTGGTTGCCGACCTGCGCGACCTCTACCCGGGCCTCACCGATCAGCAGGCCAGTGGATTGATCCTTGAGCAGGTGCGTGCGGGCAGAAACAACCGGGAGATTTTTCGGTGGTTGCAGTCGCGACGCGAAGAGTGGCAACAACTTGAGGCAACACTGGACGAGTGGGCGGGGACCAACGCGATGGCTCCCTGGGAACCTTCCGGTACTGTTCAGAATCTGCTGGTCGCGCAAGCGCTTAAAACCAGTTGGCGCAATGCCCTTTTGGTCGATGAAGTGCCCAATGCGGATCAACTGCGCCTGGTGACTTACGATGCTTTGCCCGCGCTGACAGCAGACTTTTCCCACGTGCGTAAATTATCCCTTCGCGGAGATGGCATTACTGATGGCAATGCCGACGCTTTTCTTGCCCTGTTTCCCGGCCTGGAAAAACTCTCGCTGGGTGAGCGCGAGAGTTATTTTGATTTGGGTATGCACCAGCAGTCGCTGTCCTCTCTGCCCGCAAGCTTAGCCAGGATGCCTGCATTGAAAACGCTCAAGCTGAGGACCTCGGCCCCGGCAATGGCCACAGATTTCCCTCAGCGGGTGAAAATGTTGACCTCGCTCGAAGCCCTTGAACTCGATTTTCAAGGATTCATTGACGAGAACCCGCCGGCACTGGAACTGGCCGCGCTCAAACACCTGAAACGACTCAAGATCGAAGCACCCGGCATGACGCAATGGCCAGCATTCGTACAAGCGCTTCCCGAGCTGCAGAGGCTGGATCTGTTTCGGACGTCAATCGCTTCCATTCCTCCAGCGCTCTATACCGGCCATGAAAAACTGTGGGCGGGCCTGTCACTGAATTGGTCGAACTTCTCCCATGAGGCATTCAAACCTGCATTCGAGTACGTCAAAAATTATTCGGGGTCCATGGGGCATCTGATGGACCTGAACTTGATGGTCCGCCAGTACTGCCTCGGTGAACTGAAATTCCTGACGGGTGAAGGCCGCTTTCTCGATCCGTTGCCTGAGCACATCATGACTGTCTGGAATACCCCGGAAACCCGGTTGAAAGCGATCGAACTGCTGCGCCTGGAACACGCCGGGATCTTCCGTCGGTTTTATCAACCGACGACGTCCGATGGCCTGCGTGGCGCTGCACGCGAGCCGCGCTGGCAGTCGCCGCCGAACAGCGCGGTGGTGCGTGAGCTTGAGGAAAACTGGCGCGCGAGCGTACGCAAACGCTATCGCCTGCTCGACCTGGGGGACGATTCTCTGGTATTCGAGCTGTCTGACACAGACGGTTTGAACCATGGCGCGGCCATCAGCGAGCTTGTGCCATTGCCGGCCGGTACATTTTCCCATGTGCAGACCTTACGTCTGGATCGGTTGAACGTGCCGGCTGGACAGATTCAAGCTTTTCTGCAAGCGTTCAGCGGCGTGCGGACACTGCAAATCACTGGCTGCGGATTGACCGAGTTGCCGGTGAAACCGGCGGATTTTGCGCAGCTGACGCGGCTGGACCTGTCCAGCAACCAGATCACCTCTACGGGGGAAATTCAAAGCCAGTTCGCCGAGCTCAAGGCGCTTGAGTTTCTGAACTTGCGGCGCAACCGTTTGGCGGCGCTGGACGTGACGGCCATGCCGAAGCTCGAAGTGCTGGATTTGAGTGGCAATAGCCTTCAAACGTGGCCAGCGGGGGCGGAAAATCTGTCCGGGTTGAAGTGGCTGGATCTGCGAGACAACAGCCTCGATTCGCTGCCCGAGCGCGTTCTGGCCATAGACAGCGTATTGCTCAAGAGCCATCTGACCGGGAACCCGTTCAGCGCTGAGGCAGAGGCAGCTCTGACAACGGCGCGCGGGCGTATCGAGGCGAGCAACGGTTTGCCTCGAGGTGCATTGAAAAGCTATGAAAGTCAGCCGGCCGGCTACCTGGTCGCTGCGAACACCTCGGTGCCAGGCACCGCGTTTTCCCGGATCCACGAGTTTCTGTTACCGCTGCGTACTGCGTCATCTGCGGCTGAAGGTAGCGCAGGTCTGGTCAGGCGGTTGCGGGAATTGAGTCCGGACCTTTCCCAGGAACAGGCCCAGCACTGTATGGCGCGGTTGAGCGGCGCAGGGTTGGATGAAGCGCAGATTGATGCCCGGATCAAGGACTGGCGAGAGAGTGACGAGGCGCTGACGCGTCAGTTGAACGGTTGGATCTTCAAGCCGGCGGCCGCGAGGGTTTCGACGCAAGACAGAGTCTTCACGGCGATGAGAATCCGTGATTGCTGGGTCGATGGACTGACCCGTCATACCGAAGAAGCGGGTCGCAAGCTCGACCTCAGCGGCTTGTACATTGTTGAGTTGCCGCCTCTGTCGAACGCGTTTACGCAAGTACGAACGCTCGACCTGACTTCGGTAGGGTTTTCCTTGCAGAGCCTGAATGATTTTTGCGGCGCTTTCCCTGAACTGACCACGCTGGTGCTTAACTCCAACAATCTGGAGGGGCTACCGGAGGCTGTCGGTACATTGCAGAGGCTGGAGCATCTGGAGCTACGCATTAACCATTTTGCTGAAGCGCCTGGCGTTTTGCAGCAAATGGGCAATCGCCTGCGTTCGCTGGATCTGAGTCATAACCAACTGAGCCAATTCAACGCCAGCGCACTCACCCGGATCGAGCGCCTGAATCTGTCTCTCAATTCGATAAGCCACTGGCCTGATGGGGTACAGGCACTGGAGCATTTGCAAACTCTCAATCTTCTTGGCAACCGTATTTCCCTATTTCCCGACACGCTGCTGGATGGCAACCATGAGCGACTGGTGGCAGGCACCGACCTGCGCGGAAACCGACTGCCTCTCGAGAGTCTGGAACAGCTCAGGGACTACAGTGCGGCTAACGCGAACCGTGGCGTCATGGGGTATTCGTTTGCATCTCTCGAGCGCGCAATTACCGAGTATGAAGCGACGTCCGAAAGCGAGCCCGATACGCCTTTTGATTCCGACAGTAGCGATAGCGATGACAGTAATGCCGGCGGTGCCGGACGCGTGGACAGGCATGAAGCCGTGGAAGCAGACGAAATCATCGCCAATCCGCAGCAAGACGTAGATGAGCAGGCAATGAACACCTGGCTCAATTACACCCGGACCCAGACGCGCGAAACGCGGCAAGCGCTATGGCTGCAATTGGCGCGCGAACCCAACCATGAGGCGTTCTTTCACCTGCTGTCGATGTTGCACGACACTGCCGATTTCAGTGTGTCGGGCGCTGATCTGACGCAACGGGTATGGCGGGTGATAGAAGCGGCAAGCGAAAACACGGAGTTGCGCGAGTTGCTCTTCTTCAACTCCGCGACTCACGGCACCTGCCCCGATGGCCGAATACTGTCGTTCAGTGAGCTGGAAACGCGGGTCTATGAATACACCGCATTGCGCGACATCCCACGCCATCTGCCTGATCAGCGCGGCATAGCGTTGGTCGAGCTGACGCGGCGCCTGTTCCGACTGGAAAGGGTCGACAGGCTGGCGGAAGCAGCTGGCAGGTTCCAGGACCGGGCCGAAATCCGTCTGCAGTACCGAATCGGCATGACGCGCGGCTGGCCCGACGGGTTAGAGCTGCCTGCGCAACCGGATCACATGTTGTACAGGACACCGATCGAGGGACAACTGCTGAGCGAGGCACGCGCTTCTGTGCTGGCCGACGAAGCGTCAGACCTGTTCCTCGAGGATTTGATTGCCCGCGATTACTGGATTCGCTACATGCGCGACCGACACGCCGCCATCTTCGATGAGCTCGAACGCAGCGCCACACATCGTCAGGAAGAAGTCGAGGATGCGCATCCAGACAAGTGGAACGACGAGGACTCGCGAAGACTGTACGTGGAAGCGATGAGCCAGTTGGAAATCGAGCTGGCGCAGGCACGCACCGACAAACTCAAGGAGCTGTCTCGCCAGGAACTGGTAAACCTTGCGCGGGTCGCTGCAGGGGATTCGCAGACACGCCCGGCGTCACCGCAACCGGGGCCGTCCTCGCGTCGGGACTGAGGAGCTGACCCGATCCGGGAATCGCAAACTCCCGGATCGGCTTTGCAACAAGCCTCAGCTGTCGTAACCCAGATTCGGCGCCAGCCAACGCTCGGTCACGCTCAGGTCCTGGCCTTTACGCGCGGTGTAGCTCTGCACCTGATCCTTGTCGATCTTGCCCACCGCAAAGTATTGCGCTTGCGGATGGGCGAAGTACCAGCCGCTGACCGCTGCGGCGGGGAACATTGCGTAGTGTTCGGTGAGGAACACGCCACTGCGCCCGGCGCGCATTTCCGCAGCCTCTGGATCGAGCAGGGTGAACAGTGCCGCTTTCTCGGTGTGATCCGGGCAGGCCGGGTAGCCGGGAGCGGGGCGGATGCCACGGTATTGCTCTTTGATCAGTGCATCGTTGTCGAGGGTTTCATCCTTGGCGTAACCCCAGTGTTCTTTACGCACTTGCTGGTGCAGCCATTCGGCGCAGGCCTCGGCCAAGCGGTCGGCGAGGGCCTTGACCATGATCGAGTTGTAGTCGTCGCCAGCGTCCTGATAAGCCTTGGCCACTTCTTCGGCGCCGATGCCGGCGGTGGTAATGAAGCCGCCGACGTAGTCGGTGACTTCGCTGTCTTTGGGCGCAACGAAGTCGGCGAGGCAGAAGTTCGGCTTGCCGTCGGTCTTGATGATCTGCTGGCGCAAGTGATGCAGCTTGGCCAGCGGCTTGCCGTTGTCGTCGTACAGCTCGATGTCGTCTTCGTTGACCTGATTGGCTGGCCAGAAACCGAACACCGCACGGGCGCTGATCAGCTTTTCGTCGATCAGCTTGGTGAGCATTTCCCGGGCGTCCTTGTACAGCGCAGTGGCGGCCTCACCGACCACTTCGTCTTCGAGGATGCGCGGGAACTTGCCGGCCAGGTCCCAGGAAATGAAGAAAGGCGTCCAGTCGATGTACTCGGCCAGCACGTTCAAATCGATATTGTCGAGCACCTTGCTGCCGGTGAAGGTCGGTACCACTGGCTGATAATTGGCCCAGTCGAATTGCGGCTTCTTGGCGATGGCGGCGGCATAGCTCAGGCGTTCGGTGCGGGCGCTGCGATTGGAAGTGCGCTCGCGCACGTCGATGTATTCCAGGCGGGTCTTCTCGACGAAACCGGCCTTGAGTTCCTTGGACAGCAACTGTGTCGCCACGCCGACGGCGCGCGAGGCGTCGGTCACGTAGACCACGGCATCGTTGCTGTACTTCGGCTCGATCTTCACCGCAGTGTGCGCCTTGGAGGTGGTCGCGCCACCGATCATCAGTGGCAGATGGAAGTCCTGACGCTGCATTTCGCGGGCAACGTGAACCATCTCGTCCAGCGACGGGGTGATCAGGCCGGAAAGGCCGATGATGTCGCACTTTTCTTCTTTGGCGACCTGCAGAATCTTCTCGGCCGGGACCATCACGCCGAGGTCGACGATGTCATAGCCGTTGCAACCGAGCACCACGCCGACAATGTTCTTGCCGATGTCGTGCACGTCGCCCTTGACTGTGGCCATGAGGATCTTGCCCTTGGCTTCCGGCTTGTCGCCTTTCTCCAGTTCGATGAACGGGATCAAGTGCGCCACGGCCTGCTTCATCACGCGCGCGGATTTCACCACTTGCGGGAGGAACATTTTGCCGGCGCCGAACAGGTCGCCGACGATGTTCATGCCGGACATCAACGGGCCTTCGATCACTTCGATCGGCCGCGCAAACGACTGGCGGGATTCTTCGGTGTCTTCAACGATGTGCGTGGTGATGCCCTTGACCAGCGCGTGCTCCAGACGCTTGTTGACGTCCCAGTTGCGCCATTCTTCGGTCTCGGCTTCCTTGACGCTGCCGTCGCCCTTGTACTTGTCGGCGATGGCGAGGAGGGCGTCGGTGCCGTCCGGGGTGCGATTGAGGATCACGTCTTCGACCGCGTCGCGCAGCTCCACCGGGATCTGATCGTAGATCTCCAGTTGACCGGCGTTGACGATGCCCATGGTCAGCCCGGCGCGGATCGCGTAGAGCAGGAACACCGAGTGAATCGCCTCACGCACCGGGTTGTTGCCACGGAACGAGAACGACACGTTGGACACGCCGCCGGAGCTCAGCGCATACGGCAGTTCGTCGCGGATGTAGGCGCAGGCGTTGATGAAATCGACTGCGTAGTTGTTGTGTTCTTCGATGCCGGTGGCGACGGCGAAGATGTTCGGGTCGAAGATGATGTCTTCCGGCGGGAAGCCGACTTCGTTGACCAGAATGTCGTAGGAGCGTTTGCAGATCTCTTTCTTGCGCGCTTCGGTGTCGGCCTGGCCGGCTTCGTCGAAGGCCATCACCACCACCGCAGCGCCGTAGCGCTTGCACAGCTTGGCGTGATGGATGAACTGCTCGACGCCTTCTTTCATGCTGATCGAGTTGACGATGCCCTTGCCCTGAATGCACTTGAGGCCGGCTTCGATGACTTCCCATTTCGACGAGTCGATCATGATCGGCACACGCGAGATATCCGGTTCGCCGGCGATCAGATTGAGGAAGGTGACCATGGCCTTCTTCGAATCGAGCATGCCCTCGTCCATGTTGATGTCGATGATCTGCGCGCCGGCCTCGACCTGCTGCAGCGCGACTTCGAGGGCTTCGGTGTAGTTGTCTTCACGGATCAGGCGGGCGAATTTTGCCGAACCGGTGATGTTGGTGCGCTCGCCGACGTTGACGAACAGCGAGCTGCGATCAATGGTGAACGGCTCCAGACCCGAAAGGCGGCAGGCCTTGGGAATGTCCGGAATCTGCCGCGGCGCATAACCGGCCACAGCTTTGGCAATCGCTTCGATGTGCCCCGGCGTGGTGCCGCAGCAACCGCCGACGATGTTGAGGAAACCGCTCTGGGCGAACTCTTCGATGACTTTCGCGGTTTGCGAGGGCAGTTCATCGTACTCGCCGAATTCATTGGGCAGGCCGGCGTTCGGGTGCGCCGAAACGTGGGTGCTGGCCTTGTTCGACAGCTCTTCCAGGTACGGGCGCAGTTCGCTGGCGCCGAGGGCACAGTTCAGGCCTACGGAAATCGGCTTGGCGTGCGCTACCGAGTTCCAGAACGCTTCGGTAGTCTGCCCCGACAGGGTTCGGCCGGAGGCGTCGGTGATGGTCCCGGAAATCATGATCGGCAATTCGAGGTGCAGCTCTTCGAACACACCTTGAACGGCGAAGATCGCCGCTTTGGCGTTGAGGGTGTCGAAAATGGTTTCGATCAGGATCAGATCGGCGCCGCCCTCGATCAGGCCTTTGGTGGCTTCGGTGTAGTTTTCCACCAGCTCATCGAAGGTGACGTTGCGGTAGCCGGGGTTGTTGACGTCGGGCGACAGTGAGCAGGTGCGGCTGGTCGGGCCGAGCACGCCGGCCACGAAGCGCGGCTTGGCCGGGTTTTCGGCGGTCTTGGCGTCGGCAATCTTGCGCGCCAGACGTGCGCCTTCTACGTTTAACTCGTACGCCAGCTCTTCCATACCGTAATCGGCCATGGAAATGCGCGTGGCGTTGAAGGTGTTGGTTTCGAGAATGTCGGCGCCGGCGTCCAGATAGGCTTTTTCGATACCGCCGATCACGTCCGGACGGGTGATCACCAGCAGGTCGTTGTTGCCCTTGACGTCACTCGGCCAGTCCGCGAAGCGCTTGCCGCGATAATCCTGTTCTTCGAGCTTGTAGCTCTGGATCATCGTGCCCATCCCGCCGTCGAGAATCAGGATGCGCTCTTTGAGGGCTTGCTTGAGAGCTTGAAGGCGGACGCTGCGATCGGACATGTGGACTACTCGGAAAGACCATTACGAAGGAGCGCGATCATAGCAAACCTGTGCGCTTTTGGAGCATGTGCAGCTTTTGCATGAATATCGCTCATGTTGGTACGAGCGTCATAACGGTAGAATCGCAGCCTTTTTTTATCATCGAGATCAGCAGCATGCCGCACCGCTTCATCAGTTTATGGTTGCTGGTCCTGAGCGGGAGCGTTGCGGCGCAAGATCCCGCCATTTCTTCTTCCATCTCCTACAGCCGAGACATCCAACCGATCTTCACCGAGAAGTGCGTAGCCTGCCATGCGTGCTATGACTCGGCCTGTCAGCTCAATCTCGGCAGCGGCGAAGGCGCCGCCCGTGGCGCGAGCAAGATGCCGGTATATGACGGCGAACGTACCCAGGCTGCACCGACCACGCGATTGTTTTACGACGCCTTCGGCAAGCGCGCCTGGCAGCAGAAAGACTTCTATTCGGTACTCGACGCCCAGGGCAGTCAGGCCGCGCTGATGGCGCGGATGCTTGAACTCGGCCACAAGACGCCGCTGACGCCGAACGCCAAGCTGCCAGAAGAGATTGTTCTTGGGCTCAATCGCAACAATCTATGCGCAATGCCTGCGGAGTTCGACGGATATGCCGGCGCGCACCCGAAAGAGGGTATGCCGCTGGCCGTCACCGGTCTGACCGACCAGCAATACCAGACCTTGCAGCGCTGGCTGGCGTCTGGCGCGCCGATCGACGAACAGAGTCTGGCGCCGAGTGCCAAAGAGGCCATGCAGATCCTGCAGTGGGAGAACCTGCTCAATGCTCCCGGTGCTCGGCAAAGTCTGGTCGGGCGCTGGCTGTTCGAGCACTGGTATCTGGCGCACATCTATTTCAAGGACGGCGAGCCGGGGCATTATTTCCAGTGGGTGCGTTCGCGCACGCCGAGCGGCCAGCCGATTGATCTGATCGCCACTCGCCGCCCCAACGACGACCCGGGCACGCAGGTGTATTACCGCTTGTGGCCGGTGCAAGGGGTGATCGTGCACAAGACGCACATCACTTATCCGCTGAGCGCGGCGAAAATGGCCCGGATCAAGAGCCTGTTCTACAGCGGCAACTGGCAGGTCAACGCGTTACCGGGTTACGGGCCGCAAAGCCGCGCCAATCCGTTTGCCACCTTCGAGGCGATTCCGGCGCAGGCGCGCTATCAATTCATGCTCGATAACGCTGAATACTTCGTCCGCACCTTCATTCGCGGCCCGGTGTGCCGTGGGCAGATCGCGACCGACGTGATCCGCGACAATTTCTGGGCGCTGTTCCAGGCGCCGGAACATGATCTCTATATCACCGACCCGAACTACCGCGGCCAGGCCACGCCGCTGCTGGCGATGCCGGGGCAGAACGACGATGTCGGCAGCGTGCTGAGTCTGTGGCGCAACTATCGCGACAAGCGCAACGAATACGAGGCACTGCGCCGTGACAGCTATGCCGATCTGCCGGCGCCGAGCTGGTCGACGCTGTGGGCCGGCAACGACAACGCCTTGCTGAGCATTTTCCGCCACTTCGACAGCGCTTCGGTGACCAAGGGGCTTATCGGAGAGGTGCCGCAAACCATGTGGCTGTTCGACTATCCGCTGCTGGAACGCACCTACTACCAGCTCGCGGTCAATTTCGACGTGTTCGGCAACGTTTCCCATCAGGCGCAGACCCGTCTGTATTTCGACCTGATCCGTAACGGCGCGGAACAGAACTTCCTGCGCCTTATGCCCGCCGACTCGCGTGAGGATTACCTCAACGATTGGTACCAGGACGGCGGCCAGTTCAAGATGTGGCTCGATTACGAGGCCATCGATGACGACAAACCGACCGCGCTGAAACTCGACGAAAAAGACCCGAAACATGATTTCGCCATGCAGTTGCTGGCGCGCTACGGTGATCTGAACGCGCGGCCAGACCCGATCAATCGCTGCGACGGCGCTTATTGCTCGCGACCGAATATCGATCCGGCGTTGCAGGATGCCGAGCAGGCCCTGAGCCGTCTGGCCTCGCGCCCGGCCGCAGGGTTGAAAGTCATCGACCAGTTGCCCGAAGCGACCTTGCTGCGCGTTGAAACCGCCAGTGGCAAGCGCGAGGTCTACAGCGTGCTGCGCAACCGCGCCCACAGCAACGTGGCGTTTTTGCTCGGTGAGTCGCTGCGCTATCAGCCGGGGCTCGACACGTTGACTGTCTATCCGGGCGTACTCACCAGTTACCCGAATTTCATGTTCAACGTCCCGGCCGAGCAGGTGCCGGCGTTTGTCGATGCGATGGAGAATGCCAAGGATGCCAATCGGTTCGAAAAGATCGTCGAACGCTGGGGCATTCGGCGCAGTCACCCGCAGTTCTGGCTGTATTTCCACGATCTGAGCCAATACATCCACGAAACCGACCCGGTGGAAGAGGGCGTGCTGGATATGAATCGGTACGAGAACCTTTGATGATTCGCAGGCGTGTTACGAGATTCTTTCCCGACAAAAATACTAGGACTTTGTCAGCCGCGCCGATTGGCGTAAACTGCGCCCACGCCTGCGAGGAGTTTTTATGACCGCTATTACCATTACTGACGCCGCCCATGATTACCTGGCCGATCTGCTCTCCAAGCAGAACACCCCGGGCATCGGCATCCGCGTTTTCATTACCCAGCCTGGTACCCAGTACGCCGAAACCTGCATTGCCTACTGCAAGCCGGGCGAAGAGAAGCCTGAAGACACCGCGCTGGGGCTGAAAAGCTTCACCGCCTACATCGATTCCTTCAGCGAAGCGTTTCTTGATGACGCGGTCGTTGATTACGCCACCGACCGCATGGGCGGCCAGCTGACCATCAAGGCGCCAAACGCCAAGGTGCCGATGGTCAACGCCGACAGCCCGGTCAACGAGCGCATCAACTATTACCTGCAAACCGAGATCAACCCGGGGCTGGCCAGTCACGGCGGTCAGGTCAGCCTGATCGATGTTGTCGAGGACGGCATTGCCGTGTTGCAGTTCGGCGGCGGTTGCCAGGGCTGCGGCCAGGCTGACGTAACCTTGAAAGAAGGCATTGAGCGCACCTTGCTCGAGCGCATTCCGGAGCTCAAGGGCGTTCGCGACGTGACCGACCACACGCAGAAAGAAAACGCCTACTACTAAGGTGTTCGCTGCGATCATGAAAAACGGCGCCCCGTGAGCGCCGTTTTTTTATGGGTAACTTTTGCCGCCCCCATTCGCGAGCAGGCTCGCTCCCACATTGAAATGCAATCACCTGTGGGAGCGAGCCCGCTCGCGAAAGCGTCTTCAAGGGCGATAAAGATGCGCATGCCCGGCCCGATACAACGAAGACTCGCTGAACACCTCGCTGCCCAGCACCCTGCCAACCAAGATCAGCGCCGTACGCCGAAAGCCTTTGGCCTCGACCTTTGCGGCAATGTCCGCCAATGTACCTACCACCCAGTCCTGATCCGGCCATGTCGCGCGGTGAATAACGGCAATCGGGCAGTCCGCGCCGTAATGCGGCAGCAGTTCAACCAGTATCTTTTCCAGATGATTGACCCCCAGATGAATGGCCATGGTCGCGCCGTGCTGCGCCAGGCTCGCCAGTTCTTCGCCGGCGGGCATCGCGGTCTTGTCGGCGTAACGGGTCAGGATCACGCTTTGCGAAATGTCCGGCAGAGTGAGCTCTGCGCCCAGCAGTGCTGCGCATGCCGCTGTGGCGGTCACGCCAGGGATGATCTCGAAAGGAATGCTCAGCTCACGCAAGTGGCGGATCTGCTCACCAATCGCGCCGTACAGACCTGGATCCCCCGAATGCACACGGGCCACATCCTGGCCTTTGGCATGGGCGCTCCTGATCAAATCGATGATTTGTTCCAGATGCAGTTCGGCGCTGTTGGCCACGATTTCGGCCTGATGACCTTCCAGCACCGCTGCGGGTACCAGCGAGCCGGCATAAATGATCACCGGGCAGCTGCGAATCAGCCGTTGGCCTTTGACGGTGATGAGTTCCGGGTCGCCGGGGCCGGCGCCGATGAAGTAGACGGTCATCGTTGAATCCTTGTGAAGAGGCGCAGGCACACTGCAGATGAAGCGTGCTCATGATCGATGGCGGGGATTATCGGGATTTTATGCAGCGCCGGCCAATGCCAGCGTGGCCTGCGCATATTTCTGCCGGTGGATCAGCAGTTTCGCCGGCGCCTGAATCAGTTGCTCGGCGAGCGCCAGCGCGGCGCTTTCCGCCACGCCGTAGCAGCCGGTGCGCTCAAAGGCGATCTGCGATTGATGGCTGAGGCGCTGCTGATAGGGCGCCAGTTCGGCACTGTTGAAATACTGCAGCGGCAGGTTCAATTGTGTGGCCAGTTCCAGCAACCCCGGTTCGTCGCGCTTGAGGTCGATACTCGCCAAAGCCTTGACCGCTCGCAGCTCGATGCGGTGCGCCTGCAACGCTTGATCGAGTAACGCACGCAACGTACTGGCCGGGCAGCCCCGCTGGCAGCCGAGGCCGACCACGAGGGTCGGCGCTGCGCGGTCATCGGTCATGCCTGATATGGGCCTGCGCTTTTGCGGCGGAACAACCATGCACTGATCAGGCCCAAGGCCAGCCAGAACGCGACGTTGGTCAGCTGCGAAGCGATTTTGAACTGGGTTTCCAGTGCCTCTGGAGCGAGCATCGAATGCACCTGCGGTTGCGGCGCGCCGATCACATGCGGCACGGCGAGAATCGCTACACCAAGAAGCTTCATCAGCCAGTGACGGCTGAAGGCGATCAGTGCCAGGCCGACGGCGGTCGAAGCGGCAGTGCCGATCCACCAGATCTGCCGCGAAGCCAGATCGGCAGCCGCAGTGCCCGGCAATTCAGGTGGCAGGCCCAGGGTCGGCGCAAGAACGAACGTGGCGTAACCGGCCAGACCCCAGAGCAGCCCTTGCGAGGTCTTGGTCGGCGCGCGCAAGGTGTACAGGCCGGCGAGCATCAAGGCGAAACCCACTGCCACCACCAGATTACCGCCAGTGGTCGAGACCACACGCTGCCAGCCGTCTTCCGGCTCCCAGGCTTCGCCATCATGGCTGTGGGCGGCGGTGCCGGCGGCGTGTTCGTGGACTTGCGCGACCGGTTCGGATTTCTCGAAGGTTTCGGCCTGCAGAATCAGTGGCGATACCCAGAAACTCTGCAGCAAGGTCAGCAGCAGGGCGGCCAGCAAGCCGGTGAAGCCTGCGGTTTGCGCGATACGCTTGATCATTTCGGCAGGCCTCAGTGGCACGGGAACGCGGCGCTGTGGCGGGTATCGTGGGCGGCGTTGTGCACCGCTTCGATGTGCGAGAAACCGGCGAACCAGACCAGGCTGGCACCGAGGATCGAGGCGAAGAGGGCGGCGGCGACGCGTTGGCCGAGTGTGGTGCTGCTGGAGATGTGGTCAGTGTGGCTGACGGTGTTACTGATGATCGACATAGCGCTTCCCTCTGAAATGTCAGCGGGTAAACAGAGCGCATGAAAATCCCTGCGGGCCGGGCACGCAGGGATTTCGAACAGCGCCCGCCCACCGCGGGTTTGTTTGTGTTCAGCGGCGCTTGCGCGTGCTGGGTGTTGCGGGCCGGTCTCCGGGCTCGCGAGGGGTTGGCTGGTCGCCGACCTGCAAGCATCACCTTCCCATGCCGGGGCACAGTGGATCTGACGCTTCGCTCGCTTACCGTTGCGGGGGCAGCACCGGACTGACATGGCTTTGAGTAAAGCACATGATTCACCGGTTTCCCGTTTCACCCTGTGAGGGGCACCCGTAACAAGGTGTGCAGGAGAACATGGGTTTGGGTTTTTAGTCAATTTCCGGGGGCGGATCCGTTGCGGGGGGGGGGGCTTTTTTTCGGGTGTTTTTGTGTGTATATCCGTTGCTGCGGGTGTTGCTGATTACGGTTTCGCCCTTACGGCGAGGCACTTTTTCCAAACGCCGAAAAAGTACCCAAAAAGGCTTGCTCCTACGTTCGGCCCTCGCAGGCTCGGGTTCCTTCGCTCCGGGACTGATCCGGGCGCAGCGGCTCCGGTTTGCTTCGCTGCACCTACACTCGCTGTGTACGACTGCGTCGTACGGTCGCTGCGCTCCCACGCCCGGATCAATCCCTCCACTCAGCCTTCCGACGTCGCCGGTGGATCAAGATCAAGGGCACTCGAGCTTGCGCTCATTGTTGAGTGGGGCGGCTTCGCCGCGAGCAGCTGCGCTGCTTTGCTTTTGCTTTTGTGGGAGCGAGCCTGCTCGCGAAGGCGGCCTGACAGCCGACCTGTTCTTGAGCTGGTGCGCGATCCAACTGTAGGAGCTGCCGAAGGCTGCGATCTTTTGCTTTTGCCTTTGCTTTTGCTCTGGCTTTTGATCTTTTGCCCCTTCGGCAGGCTTCGTTACGGGATCGATCCGGGGGTGGGAGCGCAGCGACCGTACGACGCAGTCGTACACAGCGGAAGGAGGTGCAGCGAAGCAAACCGTAGCCGCTGCGCCCGGATCGGTCCCGTAACGAAGGTACCCCGAGCCCCAGCGAGCGGGCCGTACGCCGGGGCAAAGCCTTTTGGTTCCTTTTTGGCGTTTGAAAAAGGGACTCGCTGTAAGAGCGAAACCATAAGAAGCCGTTACCGCAGCAACGGATATACCCCCAGTTTCAGACTCACCGACCATTGACCCACGACGGACCCATGCGTAGCCTTGCGCTTTCGAGGTTCTTCGGCACTCGCCGAAGCTAAGAAGGGAACGCGGTCAAAGCCGCGGCTGCCCCCGCAACTGTGAACGGTGATGTTCGTTGCCACGCCACTGCCAGCTCAACCGATGAGCCAGCGGGAAGGCGCAATGGACGCCAGGCCCAACGCCTGAACGCCGTCAGCCAGGAGACCTGCCTCGTCACAGATTCTCACTACAACCGGGCGGGGTGATCCGGTGGCGAATGCTTCCGGCGTGCACGCGCGCTGCCGGTTCTCGTCCCGTATGCCCGCCGCTTGCCAAAGGGCATACCGATGAAAACACTGGCCAAACTCCCCGTCACCATCGTCACCGGTTTCCTCGGTTCGGGCAAAACCACGCTGCTGCGGCACATGCTCGACAACGCTCAGGGCCGGCGCATCGCGGTGATCGTCAACGAGTTTGGCGAGCTGGGCATCGACGGTGAAATCCTCAAGCAATGCACCATCGGCTGCACCGAAGAAGAGGCCAGCGGCCGCGTTTATGAGCTGGCCAACGGCTGCCTGTGCTGCACCGTGCAGGAAGAATTCTTCCCGGTGATGCGCGAGCTGGTCGCCCGTCGCGGTGACCTCGATCACATTCTCATCGAAACCTCCGGCCTGGCCCTGCCCAAGCCGTTGGTGCAAGCCTTCCAGTGGCCGGAAATCCGCAGTGCCTGCACCGTCGACGCAGTCATCACCGTGGTCGACAGCCCGGCCGTCGCTGCTGGCACCTTCGCCGCGTTCCCGGATCAGGTCGATGCCCAGCGCAAACTCGATCCGAACCTTGATCACGAGTCGCCGCTGCATGAACTGTTCGCCGATCAACTGGCCAGCGCTGACCTGGTGATCCTCAACAAAGCCGACCAGACCAGCCCGCAAGACCTGGCTCGCGTACGCGCTGAAGTAGCCGAAGAGCTGCCGCCAGCGGTAAAAATCGTCGAAGCCAGCAATGGCCGCCTGCCGCTCGACGTGCTGATCGGTCTCGGTGCCGGCTCTGAAGAGCATATCGACAGCCGCCACAGCCACCACGATCACCACCATGACGGTGATGACGACGACCACGATCACGACGCCTTCGATTCGATCTCCATCGAATTGCCGCAAGCCGACGAAAGCCTGCTGCTCGACGCGCTCACGCAACTGGTGGTGCAGCACGGCATCCTGCGGGTCAAAGGCTTCGCGGCGATTCCGAACAAGCCGATGCGCCTGTTGATCCAGGGCGTGGGCACGCGTTTCGACAAGCATTTCGACCGCCAGTGGGGTGCCGACGAAGCGCGGGTGACGCGTCTGGTGCTGATCGGTCAGGAGCTTGATGCGGCACAACTCGAAGCGCAATTGCGCGCTGCGCTCAGCGTTTAAGCCATGCACCTGCTCAGGACCCAGCCCGGCGGATTCGTCTCGGACGACAACATTGCCGACCTCGGACAAACCCCCGCCGAGCTGGTGATCCTGTGCAGCGGCGATTCCAGCCTGGCGCTGCTCGCCGAGGCTGCGCAGCAACTGCCCGATGATTATCCGAGCCTGCGTCTGGCCAACCCGATGCAGGTGCAGAATCATGCCTCTGTCGATCTGTATGTCGACGAAGTGCTGCGCCACGCCAAGGTCATTCTGATCTCACTGCACGGCGGCATCGCCTATTGGCGCTACGGTGTCGCGCGGCTGGTCGAGTTGTCCGAACGCGGCGTGCAACTGATTCTGGTGCCCGGCGATGACCGCCCGGACCCCGAGCTCAGCGACTTGAGCACGGTCAGCGCCGACGTGCGCGATCGACTCTGGCAATTCCTGCGTCAGGGCGGCATGGGTAACGCGCTGGATTTCTTCCGTTGCCTGGGCAACCAATGGTTCGCCCGCGATTACCCGTGGAGCGAGCCGCAAACCCTGCCGCGCACGGCGATTTATCACCCACAGAAAAACAGCGCTGCCCTGAGCGACTGGCAAGCCGAATGGCTGCCCGGTCAACCGGTGGCGGCGCTGTTGTTTTATCGCTCGCATTTGCAGGCGGCGAACACGGCGTTCATCGATGTGTTCTGTCAGCGTTTGCAGGCAGCCGGACTCAATCCGCTGCCGATCGCGGTGGCCAGTCTGAAAGAACCCGGTTGCTTGTCGGTGGTCGAGGACTGGCTGGATGAAGTCGAGGCGGGGGTGATTCTCAACACCACCGGTTTTGCCCAATCGAGTCCCGAGGCGCCGCATCTGCGCCCGTTTCGCCGCAACATCCCGGTGATTCAAGCGATCTGCGCCCAGGACAACGAGCCTGGCTGGCGCGACAGCGAGCAGGGCCTCGGGCCGCGCGATCTGGCGATGCACATTGCTTTGCCCGAACTTGACGGACGCATCATCAGCCGCCCGATCAGCTTCAAGGATCTGGCCTGGCGCAGCGAGCGCAGCCAGTCCGATGTGGTCTGTTATCGCGCCCAACCTGAACGCATGGATTTCGTCGCCGAACTGGCGCGGCGCTGGATTGCTCTGGGGCGGGTGCCCAATGGCGAAAAACGCATCGCGCTGATCCTCGCCAACTACCCGACCCGCGACGGCCGCATCGGCAACGGTGTCGGCCTCGATACGCCAGCGGCGGCGCTGAACATCCTCCGCGCTTTGCGCGAAGAGGGTTATCCGGTCACGGCCGAGTTGCCCGATAGCGGCACCGAGCTGATCCAGCAATTGCTCGGCGGTGTCAGCAACGACCTCGACAGTCTCGACCTGCGCCCGTGCCAGCAAAGCCTGGCGATGGACGATTACCTGGCAATGTTCAACGCGTTGCCGGAGGCGAATCGCGCGGCGGTACTCGAGCGCTGGGGATCGCCACACAACGATCCGATGTGTCGCGACGGCCGGCTGATGATCGCCGGTCTGCGTTTCGGTCTGACCTTTGTCGGCATCCAGCCGGCCCGCGGTTATCAGGTCGATCCCAGCTCGGTGTATCACGACCCGGATCTGGTCCCGCCGCACGGCTATCTGGCCTTCTATTTCTGGTTGCGCAACACCTACGGCGCCCACGGCGTGATCCACGTCGGCAAGCACGGCAATCTCGAATGGCTGCCGGGCAAAGGTGTTGGGCTGTCGGAAAACTGCTGGCCCGACGCGCTGCTCGGGCCGTTGCCGAATATCTATCCGTTTATCGTCAACGATCCGGGCGAGGGTGCCCAGGCCAAACGGCGCACGCAAGCGGTGATCATCGACCACTTGATGCCACCGCTGACCCGCGCCGAAACCTATGGGCCGCTGCGCAATCTGGAGTTGCTGGCCGACGAATATTACGAGGCGCAACTGCTCGATCCGCGCCGTGCCCGCGAGTTGCAGCGCGACATTCTGCAATTGGTGCGGGACACGCAGATCGACCGCGAGCTGCAACTGGATGCAGCGCTGGACAGCGATGCCGATGCGGCGATCTGGTTGCCGCGTCTCGACACTTATCTGTGCGATCTGAAGGAATCGCAGATTCGCGATGGGTTGCACATTTTTGGTGAATCGCCGAGCGGGCGCTTGCGTATCGACACCTTGCTGGCGTTGCTGCGCATCCCGCGCGGTGACGGTAAAGGCGCGCAGTCGAGCTTGTTGCGAGCGTTGGCCAAGGCGTTTGAGTTGGGCTTCGACCCCTTGGATTGTGCATTGGCCGATCCTTGGAATGGCCCGTGTCCGATCGAGTTGCAGGCCATCAGCGAAGAAGTCTGGCGCACCGCCGGCGACACCCGCGAACGCCTCGAACTCTTCGCCGCAGACCTGATCTTCCAAGCACTGAATGTCCCCTGTGGGAGCGAGCCTGCTCGCGAAAGCGGTGCGTCAGGTAAATCATTGTTGAATGACACACCGAGTTCGCGAGCAGGCTCGCTCCCACAAGGGGCGGGTTGGGCTGAGGTTGATTCGATACTCGACCATCTGCGCGAAGTCGTCGCCCCGCGCCTCGACGCTTGCGGCCCCGCCGAAATGCGCGGTCTGCTCGACGCCCTCAGCGGTCGTTTCGTCCCGGCCGGCCCCAGCGGTGCGCCCAGCCGTGGCCGCCTCGACGTGCTGCCGACCGGGCGCAACTTCTATTCGGTGGACGTGCGCAATCTGCCGACCACCACCGCGTGGCGCATCGGATTCCAGTCGGCAACGCTGATTCTCGAACGGCATCTGCAGGACCACGGCGATCACTTGCGCCAGCTCGGCCTGTCGGTCTGGGGCACCGCGACCATGCGCACCGGCGGCGACGACATCGCTCAGGCCATGGCTTTGATGGGCGTGCGTCCGGTCTGGGCCACGGGCAGTCAGCGCGTGGATGATTTCGAGATTCTGCCGCTGAGCCTGCTCGATCGTCCGCGGGTCGACGTGACGCTGCGGGTTTCGGGGTTTTTCCGTGATGCGTTTGCCAATCTCATCCGCCTGTTCGACGCCGCCGTGCAAGCGGTGGCCGCGCTGGACGAGCCGGATGACTTGAACCCACTCGCAGCCAAGGTGCGTGCCGAACGCGAGGCGTTAGTGCAATCGGGCGTCGATGAGGACACCGCGCGGCGTCAGGCCGGGTGGCGCATCTTCGGCGCGAAACCGGGGGCGTATGGCGCCGGGGTGCAAGGCGCCATCGATGGGCGTCTGTGGCAGTCGCGCGAAGACCTCGCCGAGGTCTACCTGAACTGGGGCGCTTATGCTTACGGCGGTGCCGACGAGGGCACGGCCGCCCGCGCGCAATTCAGCCAGCGCCTGAGCCAGGTGCAAGCCGTGCTGCAAAACCAGGACAACCGCGAGCATGACTTGCTCGATTCCAACGATTACTACCAGTTCCAGGGCGGCATGCTCGCGGCGGTGGAGACTCTGCGCGGCGAAGCGGCGGCCAGTTATCACGGCGATCACAGCCAACCGGATCTGCCGAAGATTCGTACCTTGAAGGAAGAATTGAACCGCGTGGTGCGCTCGCGCGCGGCGAATCCGAAGTGGATCGACGGAATCAAGCGTCACGGCTACAAAGGCGCGTTCGAACTGGCGGCGACGGTTGATAATCTGTTCGCCTTCGATGCGACGACGCAGTTGATCGACGACCATCAGTACGCGTTGCTGGCGGAGGCATATTTGCTCGATCCGGCGACCCGGGATTTTGTTCGTGAGCATAATCCCCATGCGCTGCGCGACATGACCGAACGCATGCTCGAAGCGCAGCAGCGCGGAATGTGGCAGGAGCCTGGGGCTTATAAAGAGGCGCTGGAGAATTTGCTGTTGGATATCGAGGAAGATATGTAACCGCTAAAAAGCTACCCTCACCCCAGCCCTCTCCCGGAGGGAGAGGGGGCCGATCTTTAGCGCTGTCGAAGTTTGCGTCGACCCCGATGCATCACGTCGACAGAACTCGAGAGGCCATCACGGTCTGTTCCCACTCCCTCTGGGAGAGGGCTAGGGTGAGGGCAACAACTGACACACCACAACGTCACGACCATCCACGACCACGAAAGAGAAACCCATGACCGACACCCCGCATTTCCCGCTCTCCGCCGTGGTCGGCGCCGATGACTTGAAGCTCGCGCTGTGCCTGAGCGCCATCGACCCGAAAATCGGCGGCGTACTCATAGAAGGCCCGCGCGGCATGGCCAAGTCGACCCTGGCCCGGGGCTTGGCGGATCTGCTCGCCAGCGGCCAGTTCGTCACGTTGCCGTTGGGCGCCACTGAAGAGCGCCTGGTCGGCACCCTCGATCTCGACGTTGCCCTGAGCGACGGTCGCGCGCAGTTCTCGCCCGGGGTCCTGGCCAAGGCTGACGGTGGCGTGCTGTACGTCGATGAAGTCAATCTGCTGCCCGATCATCTGGTCGACCTGCTGCTCGATGTCGCCGCCAGCGGTACCAACCTGATCGAGCGTGACGGCATCTCCCATCGACATTCGGCGAAATTCGTCCTGATCGGCACCATGAACCCGGAAGAGGGCGAACTGCGGCCACAACTGCTTGACCGCTTCGGCTTGAACGTTGCCCTCAGCGGCCACACTGCGCCCGCCGAACGCGGACAAATCATTCGCCGGCGGCTGGATTTCGACAGCGATCCACAACGGTTCTGCGCGCAGTGGGCAAGCGAGCAACACATCCTGCGTTCGCGCTGTGAAAACGCCCGCGAGCGCTTGGCAGCCATCCCGCTGGATGATGCGGCATTGGCGTTGATTACCGAGCGTTGTTTCGCCGCCGGCGTCGATGGCTTGCGCGCTGATCTGGTCTGGTTGCGCGCGGCTCGCGCCCATGCGGCGTGGCGTGGGGCCGATGCGATTGCTGAAGAGGATATCGACGCGGTGGCCGAATTTGCCCTGCGCCATCGCCGTCGCGAACAACCTTCATCCAGCGCCCAATCACAAGCGCAATCTCCGTCAGGCACAGACAGCAAATCCGGCGAAGGCCAGGGCCAGTGGGGCGAGATGCCGGCAACGGCGCAAGCTACCGGTGCCCGCCGCGAAGTTCCGAGCTGGCCGCCACAGGCAAAAAAGCCCTAGGCATTCGCCCCCGATCCGACGCGGGGGCGAATGCCAGACCCCGTGCCGGACAACTCGATAATGGCCGCCAGGGCCAACGGCACGCAGCCAGCAGCGGTTCGGTGAACTGGCCGGGCACGCTGCTCAATGGCCGCCCTCAGCGCCGCGCTGATCTGCTGTTCCAGCAGCGTACCCGTTCGCCCCATGAAATCTGGCTGGTGATCGTCGACGCGTCGGCTTCGACCCGTCGCCATCAGGCCTTGAGCGATGCCAAGGGCCTGCTCGCGCAGTTGTTCGACGATGCTTACCGCCAGCGGGCGCGGCTGGCGTTGCTGACCGCCAGTGGTTCTGCGCCGAAATGGCAGGTGCAAGGTTTGAAGGCCTCAAGCGGCCTGAGCACCTGGCTTGACGGTCTGGGCGCTGGTGGCGGCACGCCGTTGCTCGCGGCGCTGGAACAGGCGCAGCAATGGCTGACGGTTAGACGCAAGCGCTTTCCCGCCGAACAGCAACGCTGTCTGATCGTGACCGATGGTCGCTTGAAAGAGCTGTCGGGGTTGCCGGTGCTGGCGTGCCCGGGATTGCTGATCGACATCGAACGCGGGCCGATCCGACTGGGCCGGGCGAAGGATCTGGCGACCGCGCTGCAAGCGCAGTATCAGCATATCGATGAGCTGGGTCTACGCTGAATCCGCCGCACCGCTCGCACCCTGTGGGAGCGAGCCTGCTCGCGAAGGCTTTTTCGGCAACGCTGAAAATCTTCGGTTACATTGATTCATACAGATCTTGAAATGATTTACCGCTGTGGAGCAGGTCGGTCGACGCTGTACGCTCGAAGGCCATTTTTCATTCAGGATCTACATGAACACCCTCTCGGAGCCTCCCAGTCAGCATTCTCCAGCGCAATATTGCGCGGTCTTGATCCATTCGCAGCATCCCGTCTTCCGACTCCCGACTATGGTTGATAACGCGGCCCTTGAGCCTTCGCGTTGCACTTCGCCGTGTCCGGCCGCCTGAATTCACTGTAGAGAGATCGAGACGTTTTATGGAATGGTTAGCGGATCCCACGGCCTGGTTAGGCCTGTTGACTCTGATCGTGCTGGAACTGGTACTGGGTATCGACAACCTGGTGTTCATCGCAATTCTTGCCGACAAACTGCCGCCGCATCAGCGTGATCGTGCGCGGATCATCGGCTTGTCGCTGGCGTTGATCATGCGCCTGGGCCTGTTGGCGAGCATTTCCTGGCTGGTTACGCTCACGCAACCGTTGTTCGAGGTGTTCGACAAGAGCTTCTCCGGTCGTGATCTGATCATGCTGTTCGGTGGCGTGTTCCTGTTGTTCAAAGCGACGATGGAGTTGCATGAACGCCTCGAAGGCCACGTCGGCGAGCGCTCGACCAACACGACCTACGCGCTGTTCTGGCCGATCGTGGCGCAGATCGTGGTGCTCGACGCCGTGTTCTCGCTCGACGCGGTGATTACCGCCGTGGGCATGGTCGATGAACTGGCGGTGATGATGATCGCCGTGATCATTTCCATCGGCCTGATGATCGTCGCCAGCAAGCCGCTGACCCGCTTTGTCAACGCGCACCCGACCGTGATCATGCTGTGCCTGGGCTTCCTGATGATGATCGGTTTTGCCCTGACCGCCGAAGGTCTGGGCTTCCATATCCCGAAAGGTTATCTGTACGCGGCCATCGGTTTTTCGATCCTGATCGAAGTCTTCAACCAGATCGCCCGGGCGCGGCGCAAACGTTCGATTCAGGGCGTGCGGCCGATGCGTGAGCGCACGGCCCATGCGGTGATGCGTCTGCTCGGCGGGCGCAAACTGGCGGCGGAGGAGGTTGGCGAGGAAATCTCCGACCTGCTGGACGACGGTGAAGCGCCGGTGGCCGAGCTGTTTGATCGTCGTGAGCGGGTGATGATCAGCGGTGTGCTGCAACTGGCGGAACGGCCGATTCGCAACCTGATGACGGTGCGCGCCGACGTTGACCTGATTGATCTTGCGGATGACGCCGAAACCATTCGCACGAAGTTGATGCATTCGTCCTACTCGCGCTTGCCGCTGATTCGCGATGGCGCGGTGGACGAGCCGCTGGGCTTCGTACACAAGAAGGAACTGCTCAAGGAATATCTGGCGGGCAACGAGCCGAACCTGGAGCATCTGGCTCGCAAGACCGTCAATCTGCTCGACAGTTACTCAATCCTCAATGCCCTGGAGCAGATGCGCGCGGCGTCAACGCACATTGCCTTCGTGGTCAATGAATTTGGCGATTTTGTCGGCGTACTGACCATGACCGACATCCTCGAATCGATCGCTGGCGAACTACCCGATGCCAGCGAAATCGAAGGCCCGGACGTGGTCGAAGAGCGCGGCGGGTTTCTGGTCAGCGGCGCGCTGCCCTTGGCTCGCGTTCGCCAGCGTACCGGCTTCGATGCCGAGCCGACCGAGGATTATCAGACGATGGCCGGGTTGGTGATGAGTCTGCTGGATCGCTTGCCGATGACCGGTGATCGACTGGAATACGAGGGCTGGCAACTGACTGTCAAAGCGGTGGAAGAGCGGCGGGTGACGCGGGTGTTGCTGGAGCGCGCTGCCGCGTAATACTTGCGCTTTCTAAAAGCTGTGCCTGCCTTTTTGCGAGCGGGCTAGCTGCCACATTGCAACGCGGTTCAATGTGGCAGCTAGCCTGCTCGCGAAGGCAATTTGGCAGGCACTTCACAGCTCTGGGCTCGTTCAGAACATCCGGCGTAGGCGTCCACGTGGAACGGTACGCAAAGTACGAAGTGTCTGACGCAGCCAAGGCAGATCATGCTTTCGTTTACGCGCGGCAAAGGGGGCTTTGGTCTTGCCGATGTGCACGGCGAAATCCCGTGCGAGGGTTTCTTCAGTGCCGATACCTTTGAGCTTTTTCATCAGCCTGCCGTTTTTATAGAACAGCACGGTTGGCGTGCCCGTGACATTCGGGTGCTTGGGCGATTGGCTGGTGTTGAGCATATAGATGTTGGCGCGCAGTCGGTAAGGCTCGGCAATCTGCCGAAAGATCGGCCCGGCCCATTCGCAGGCGGGGCAATGTTCATTGGCGAAATAAAGAATGACCGGACGCCAGGTTTTCAGGGCTTTGCGGTAAACCGGGGCCAACGCGGAAGTTGTGTTGGTGACGTTCATCGAAGGGTCCTTTTCAACGAGCGGATAGGTTGCTTGACGTTAAAGGAGTAGGCATGTCGGGGTCTACTGTCAGAAATTACAGGTGGACTGCGTAACCACGAGAAGTGCTGTCGTCACGGTGATAGCCGTCGCGAAACGGCAGGGTGGTGATGTCTACAGGCAGGCGCTAAAGCGCTGATACCGGGTTTTGCTCAACTGTCACCCTGATTCGCACCACAATGGCGCGATCTGACCCAAGTTGGGAACGCATTACCCCTTTCCTGGCTTTGTCAGGTGTTTCCTTCGCTCCTGGTCGGGCCAAACCCTTTGGTCCACGAAACATATCTTGTTGATTCCAAAAGCGTTCAACGCAGTTACAGATTTCGGGAGATTCCTGTGGCACACTTTCTGCTGTCTATTCCGTAGTAACAAACCGTGTTCCGGTATAGCGGAATAAACACAATTCTGGAGTGCTTGCCATGCGTCGCCATCCTTCGTTGTTCAAAGCGTGTGTTTTTGTCCTTGCGGCTTCTTCCTCGGTCATGGGTCTGGCCCAGGCGGCCGACAGCAAGCTCGACAGTGTTCTCGCCCGTGGCAAGATGATCGTGGGCACCGGCAGCACCAATGCGCCGTGGCACTTTCAGGGCGCGGACGGCAAGTTGCAGGGTTTCGATATCGACATCGCCAGGATGGTGGCCAAGGGACTGTTCAACGACCCGAGTAAAGTCGAGTTCGTGGTGCAGTCGTCCGATGCGCGTATCCCCAACCTGCTGACCGACAAGGTCGACATGAGCTGCCAGTTCATCACCGTCACCGCGAGCCGCGCCCAGCAAGTGGCATTCACTCTGCCGTACTACCGCGAAGGCGTCGGCCTGCTGTTGCCGGATAACAGCAAGTACAAGGAAATCGAAGACCTGCAGGCGGCGGGCGATGACGTTACCGTCGCGGTACTGCAAAACGTCTACGCCGAAGAATTGGTGCATCAGGCATTGCCCAAGGCCAAGGTCGATCAGTACGACAGCGTCGACCTGATGTATCAGGCAGTGAACTCCGGCCGTGCCGATGCCGCCGCAACCGATCAGTCGTCGGTCAAATACCTGATGGTGCAGAACCCGGGCCGCTACCGCAGCCCAAGCTACGCCTGGAGCCCGCAAACCTACGCGTGTGCGGTGAAACGCGGCGATCAGGACTGGCTGAACTTCGTCAACACCGCGCTGCATGAGGCCATGACCGGGGTTGAGTTCCCGACCTACGCCGCCTCCTTCAAGCAATGGTTCGGTGTCGATCTGCCGTCGCCCGCGATCGGTTTCCCAGTCGAATTCAAATGATCCCGTGAGAGTGGGGCGATTTCAGTCGCCCCGCTCAAGGTACTGCTGACCATGAATTATCAGTTGAACTTTGCCGCCGTGTGGCGCGATTTCGACACCTTGCTGGCAGGGCTCGGGCTGGGCTTGCAGCTGGCGCTGGTGTCGATCGCCATCGGCTGCGTGATCGGCCTGCTGATGGCGTTTGCATTGCTCTCCAAACATCGCGCCTTGCGGGTGCTGGCCTCGGTGTACGTCACGGTGGTGCGCAACACGCCAATCCTGGTGTTGATTCTGTTGATCTACTTCGCACTGCCCAGCCTTGGCATTCGTCTGGACAAGATTCCTTCGTTCATCATCACGCTGTCGCTGTATGCCGGCGCGTACCTGACCGAAGTCTTCCGTGGCGGCTTGTTGAGCATTCCCAAAGGCCAGCGCGAAGCCGGGCTGGCAATCGGTCTCGGTGAATGGCAGGTCAAGGCTTACGTCACCGTGCCGGTGATGCTGCGCAATGTGCTGCCGGCGCTGTCGAACAACTTCATTTCGCTGTTCAAGGACACCTCGCTGGCGGCTGCGATTGCGGTGCCGGAGCTGACCTATTACGCGCGCAAGATCAACGTCGAGAGCTACCGGGTGATCGAAACCTGGCTGGTGACCACGGCGTTGTATGTCGCGGCCTGTTACCTCATTGCCATGCTGCTGCGTTACCTCGAGCAGCGTCTGGCGATCCGCCGATAGGAGGCTGCGATGTACCAATCCCCCAGTTGGTTGCATGAATTGTGGCTCGCGCGCGAGCCTTTGTGGCAGGGCTTTCTGACCAGTGTGCAGGTCTCGGCGCTGGCCATCGTCTTGGGCACCATGCTCGGCGTGGTTGCCGGCCTGGTCCTGACTTACGGCAGATTCTGGATGCGCGCGCCGTTTCGGCTGTACGTCGATCTGATTCGCGGCACGCCGGTGTTTGTATTGGTGCTGGCCTGCTTTTATATGGCGCCGGCGCTCGGTTGGCAGATCAGCGCGTTTCAGGCCGGAGCCTTGGGCCTGACGCTGTTCTGCGGCTCGCACGTCGCCGAAATCGTCCGTGGCGCCTTGCAAGCCCTGCCGCGCGGGCAGATGGAGGCGGGCAAAGCCATCGGTCTGACGTTCTACCAATCCCTCGGCTACGTACTGTTGCCTCAGGCGCTGCGGCAGATTTTGCCGACCTGGGTCAACTCGTCCACCGAAATCGTCAAGGCTTCGACCTTGCTCTCGGTGATCGGCGTCGCCGAATTGCTGCTCAGCACGCAACAGATCATCGCCCGAAACTTCATGACCCTGGAGTTCTACCTGTTCGCCGGTTTTCTGTTCTTCGTCATCAACTACGGCATCGAATTACTCGGCCGGCACATTGAAAAGCGGGTGGCCTTGCCATGACTCAAGCTCAAGTTGCTTCACAGAATCAGGCGCTGCTGGATATTCGCGGTCTGCACAAACAGTACGGCGCGGTGGAAGTGCTCAAGGGTGTCGACCTGAGCATGCAGCGTGGCAACGTCGTTACGCTGATCGGCTCCAGTGGCTCGGGCAAGACCACGCTGCTGCGTTGCGTGAACATGCTCGAAGAGTTTCAGGGCGGGCAGATTCTGCTCGACGGCGAATCCATCGGCTATGACGAGGTCAACGGTAAACGCGTACGTCACCCGGAAAAGGTCATTGCTCGCCATCGCGCGATGACCGGCATGGCGTTCCAGCAATTCAACCTGTTTCCGCACCTGACCGCCTTGCAGAACGTCACCTTGGGCCTGCTCAAGGTGAAGAAGATGCACAAGGACGAAGCCGTGGTGCTTGCCGAAAAATGGTTGGAGCGTGTCGGCCTGCTGGAGCGGCGCAATCACTTTCCCGGTCAGTTGTCCGGCGGTCAGCAACAGCGCGTAGCGATTGCCCGAGCGATTGCGATGAACCCGAGCCTGATGCTCTTTGACGAAGTCACCTCAGCCCTCGACCCGGAACTGGTTGGCGAGGTGCTCAACGTGATCAAGGGGCTGGCCGAGGACGGCATGACCATGTTGTTGGTGACCCACGAAATGCGTTTCGCTTTCGAGGTCTCGGACAAGATCGTTTTCATGAATCAAGGGCGAATCGAAGAGCAGGGGCCTCCCAAGGAACTGTTCGAACGCCCGCAATCGCCGCGTCTGGCGGAATTTCTCAAAAGCACGCGGTTTTGAATCTGCACTTTTGCAATCAGGAGAAACACCCATGAGCATTACGCGTTACGGCACCGGCAGCACCGCCGCCGGCGGCCAGCCTCGTCCATTCGCCCGCGCTGTTGAAGCGGATGGTTGGCTGCATGTGTCCGGCCAGGTACCGGCGGTGGATGGCGAGATCATCGTCGGCGGCATCGTCGAACAGACCCACCAGACCATGAAGAACCTGATCGCCATTCTCGAAGAGGCTGGCTATGGCCTCGAGGACGTGGTCCGCGCTGGCGTCTGGCTGGACGATCCACGGGATTTCAGCAGTTTCAACAAGGTCTTCGCCGAGTATTTCAAACCCGAACACGCCCCGGCGCGGGCCTGTGTGCAGGCGAGCATGATGGTTGATTGCAAGGTTGAGATCGACTGCATTGCCTACAAGAAGAAGGCCTGAAACAAGTGCAGCCCTCTTCGCGAGCAGGCTCGCTCCCACATTTGGAATGCGTTTTCCTGTGGGAGCGAGCCTGCTCGCGAAAGCGATGTAACAGGCGACACTGGACTCTCGGTAAACTCCCGGCGACTTTGAATGGAAACCACTGACATGACCGAAGACACCATCAAGCGCCGGGCACGTGGTCTGGACCGGGCGTTCGATATCCTCGATTTTCTCAAGGAAATCGGCCAGCCCCTGCGCCCCAATGACATCGCCAACGGCATCGGCGGCCCGAAATCCACGGTCTACGAGCTGGTCGCATCCTTGCTGGAGCGGCGGATTCTCGAGCCGGTGGGCAAGGACGGCCACGTCTATCTCGGCCGCCAGTTGTACTTCCTCGGCCAAGCGCATCTGCGCCATTTCGACCTCAGCCGCGAAGCCGATCACGCCTTGCAGGAGATCGTCAGCCAGACCCGCGAAACTGCGCAGATGTGCCTGCTCAACGGGCGCAAATACACGGTGGCGTTGATGAAGGAGGGCGAGCGGCATTTCCGCATCTCATCGGATATCGGCGAAAACGCGCCGATCCCTTGGACCGCCTCCGGGCGCCTGCTGCTCGCGCATTTAAGCGATCAGCAGATCATCGACCTGATCGACGAGGACGACTACATCCTGCCCGACGGCGAACGCCTGCCGCTGGAACGCTTTCTGGCGGAGATTCGTCAGGCTGGCCTCGATGGCTTCTTCTCCTTCGACAGCGTCGCCGACACGTTCACCCATTGCTTCGCCGCGCCGGTGAAAGACCCGCAAGGCGTGGCCATTTGCACGTTGTGCATCGTCGCCCCTCGGGCCGATGCGAAAAACAATTACAACGACTATCGCCGGGTGCTGATCGAGAGCGCCAACAGCCTCGCCCGGCGGATCAACGAATAACCGCGGCTGCCTGCGGCCGCGACTGTGAGGACTGGACCATGACCACTGCCATCAACTCTGCCGTAGAAAAAGGCGACGCCGCCATCGGCGCGCAACTGACCCGCGACGTCAGCCTGCCGGCGTTGGTGCTGCACCGCGAGGCGCTCGAGCACAACATTCGCTGGATGCAGAAATTTGTCAGCGACAGCGGCGCCGAACTCGCGCCCCACGGCAAAACCAGCATGACCCCGGCACTGTTCAAGCGACAGCTCGACGCCGGCGCCTGGGGCATCACCCTCGCCAGCGCCACCCAGACCCGCGCCGCTTATGCTCACGGCGTACGTCGGGTGTTGATGGCCAATCAATTGGTCGGCACGCCTAACATGGCGTTGATTGCCGATCTGCTCGCCGATCCGACGTTCGATTTCTATTGCATGGTCGATCACCCGGACAACGTTGCCGACCTCGGGGCTTACTTCGCTTCCCGTGGGGTCAGGCTCAACGTGATGATCGAATATGGCGTGGTCGGCGGGCGCTGCGGGTGCCGCAGCGAGCAGGAAGTCATCGAGCTGGCCAAGGCCATCGATGCGCAACCGGCGCTGGCCCTTACCGGTATTGAAGGTTACGAAGGCGTGATTCATGGCGATCATGCGGTCAGTGGCATTCGCGAATTCGCCGCGTCGCTGGTTCGCCTCGCGGTGCAGCTACAGGACAGCGGCGCCTTTGCCATCGCCAGACCGATCATCACTGCGTCGGGTTCGGCCTGGTACGACCTGATCGCCGAATCTTTCGAAACCCAGAACGCCGCTGGCCGTTTCCTCAGCGTGTTGCGCCCGGGCAGTTACGTGGCCCACGACCATGGTATCTACAAAGAGGCGCAGTGCTGCGTGCTCGACCGTCGCAGCGATCTGCACGAAGGCCTGCGCCCAGCGCTGGAAGTCTGGGCTCATGTGCAGTCGCTGCCGGAACCGGGTTTCGCGGTGATCGCTCTGGGCAAGCGCGACGTCGCATTCGACGCCGGTTTGCCGGTGCCGTTGTTGCGCTACAAGGCCGGTGTGGTGCCGGCGACAGGTGATGATATCGGTGCGTGCAAGGTCACGGCGGTGATGGATCAGCATGCGTTCATGACCGTGGCGCCGGGTGTAGAACTGCGGGTCGGCGACATCATTTCCTTTGGTACTTCGCATCCGTGCCTGACGTTCGATAAATGGCGGGTGGGGTTGCTGGTGGATGAGCAGTTGGCGGTCATCGAGACCATGGCGACTTGTTTCTAAGGCTTGAGATTGCGTTGCGGCGGCTATTTCGCGAGCAGGCTCGCTCCCACAGAGGACGCATTTGAATGTGGGAGCGAGCCTGCTCGCGAAGACGCCCGCTTAGCCACCACTGAACCACCCGAGATCCCACCCGATGAAAATCCTCCGCAACACCCCACGCATCGCCCTGATCGGCGAATGCATGATCGAACTGCAACAACGTGCCGACGGCAGTCTGCAGCAAAGCTTCGGTGGCGATACCCTCAATACGGCCGTGTACCTGTCCCGCGCCCTGGGCGACAAGGCGCAAGTCGACTACGTCACCGCGCTGGGCGATGACAGTTTCAGCGATGCGATGTGCCAGATCTGGCGCAGCGAAGGCATCGGCCTCGATCTGGTGCAGCGCTTGCCCGGTCGGCTTCCCGGTTTGTATTGCATACAGACCGACGCCAACGGCGAGCGGCGCTTTCTGTACTGGCGCAACGAAGCGGCGGTACGCGATTGCTTCACTACCCCTGCGGCCGAGCCGATTCTCGCGGCCTTGCCGGACTACGACGTGCTGTATTTCAGCGGGATCACCCTCGCCGTACTTGGCATGCAAGGCCGTGCCCGCCTGATCAAGACGTTGAGCGAAGCCCGGCAGCGCGATGCGCGCATCGTTTTCGACAACAACTACCGCCCACGCTTGTGGGCTTCTGTGGAAGAGGCCCGCGCGGCATATCGCAGCGTCTTGCCCTATGTCGATCTGGCGTTGCTCACCGTGGATGACGAACAGGCGTTGTTCGGGTTTGCCGATTGCGCTGAGGTGTTTGCGACGTATGCGCAGATTGGCACGCCAGAAGTGGTGCTCAAGCGTGGCGCGGAGGCGTGCCTGATTCGTTGTCAGGGGGAGACGTTTGAGGTGCCGGCGCAAAAGGTCGACAAGGTTGTCGACACCACGGCGGCGGGGGATTCGTTCAGTGCGGCATATCTGGCCCGGCGCTTGCTCGGCGGCAGCCCGGCAGAGGCGGCCCAAGCGGGACATGAATTGGCCAGTCAGGTGATACAGGTGCCAGGGGCGCTGATCCCCAGGTAGTCAGAGAATGGCCGCTTGCTGCGCAATCGGTTCGCGAGCAGGCTCGCTCCCACAATGAAAATCCGGTCGAAATGTGGGAGCGAGCCTGCTCGCGAAGAAGCTCGACAGCCAGCCGATCAATCCCGATAAAACACCTGCACCAGGTGATAACCAAACTTGCTCTTGATCGGTCCATGCACGGTGCGCAGTGGTTTCTTGAAAATCACCGCATCAATCGCGCCGACCATCTGTCCTGGACGTACTTCGCCCAGATCACCGCCGCGTTTGCCGGATGGGCAGGTGGAAAACTTCTTCGCCAGCACATCGAATGCTTCGCCCTTGGCGATGCGCTGTTTGAGTTGTTCGGCCTCTTCGGCGGTTTTCACCAGAATGTGGCGGGCTTGGGCTTTCATCGTGCAATACCTGATAACGGGGTGACAGCGGGGCGCGCGATTATGCCTCAAGTCACGGGGTCGGGTTGCTCAACTTGCGAATCTTGCTCGCCAACACTTCCAGGACAAAAGGCTTGGCGACCATGTCCATGCCCTCTTCAAGAAAGCCCTGGCGCTCGGCAGCAATCTGCGCGTAACCGGTCATGAACAGCACTTTAAGGCCGGGACGATGCTGGCGCGCAATTTCCGCCAACTGGCGACCGTTCATGCCGGGCAGCCCGACATCGGTGACCAGCAGATCGACACGTTGCGCGGACTCGAACAAGGGCAGGGCGATTTTGGCGTTTGCCGCTTCGAAGGTTTTGTAGCCCAGCTCCCTCAGCAGATCGAGCACCAGCATGCGCACCGCCGCGTCATCCTCGACCACGATTGCGGTTTCGCCAGAAGATGAAGCAGCAATCGGTTCGGCTTTCTTCACAGATGAAGTTTCCGGCGTCGGCTCAAGCAAGCGCGGCAAATACAGGCGCACGCAAGTACCTTGCCCCGGCACGCTGTCGAGGCTGACGTGACCACCGGACTGCTGGGCGAAACCGTAGATCATCGACAGCCCGAGCCCGGTGCCCTGGCCGATCGGCTTGGTGGTGAAGAACGGATCGAACGCTTTGGAGCGAATTGACGGAGTCATGCCGGTGCCGTTATCGCTGACCGCGAGCATGACGTATTCCCCGGCCTTGACCGGTTCGAGAATGGTGATGTCGCTGCTGTCGAGGTAGACGTTGGCAGTCTGGATCAGCAACGTGCCGCCTTCGGGCATCGCGTCGCGGGCGTTGATCACCAGATTGAGCAAGGCATTTTCCAGCTGGCTGACGTCGGTGCTCACCGGCCAAACGTCTTCGGGCAGGCGCAGTTGCAGGTCGATCGGATCGCCTTTGGTGCGGCGGATCAGATCTTCCAGCGAGTGCACCAGCTCATTGACGTTCAGTTGCTTGCGGTCCAGCGACTGGCGCCGCGAGAACGCCAGCAAGCGATGCGTGAGCGCCGCCGCGCGATTGGCCGATGACACGGCCGCTTCGGTAAAACGGCCGATCTCGTCGGCACGACCATTGGCGATGTAGCGCTGCATCAAGTCCAGACTGCCGATAATGCCGGTGAGCATGTTGTTGAAGTCGTGGGCGATGCCACCCGTGAGCTGGCCGACGGCTTCCATCTTCTGCGCGTGGCGCAAGGCGTCTTCGGCGCGCTCGCGTTCGAACATCTCGTTCTGCAAACGCTCGTTGGCCTGAGCCAGTTGCTCGGTGCGCGCGCTGACCCGCTCTTCGAGGGTCTCGTTGAGATTACGCAGGGCTTCCTCGGTTTTCTTGCGCTCGGTTTCGTCGATGACAAAGATGTAGAAGCCATTCACTGCGCCGTCCGCGCCATGTCGCGGCAGGTAATTCATGAGGGCATGACGGGTGCTGCCATCGCGGTGCGGTGTGTAGAAACTGAAGGAACAGGCGCGCCCGGCCAGCGCTTCGGCGATGTACGGCGCACGCAGGAAATACGCCTCTTCGCCGATGACTTCGCGAATCTTGCGCCCGTACAACTCTTGCGGTGTAAGGCCGTACCAGTCGAGATACGCTGCGTTGTTCAAGCGAAAACGTTCTTCGGCGTCGACATAGCTGATCAGGATCGGCATGGCGTTGATGATCAACTGCAATTCGGTCTGGCTCTGACGCAGCGCTTGTTCGGTGTGTTTGCGTTCGGTCAGGTCCAGCGCCGCGCCGAGAAAGCGCATCGGCCGACCATGATGATCCTTGTAGCAACGCCCGCGCGCGAACACCCAGCGCAGCGTGCCATCGGCCTGCAACAAGCGATATTCCTCAGCGTACTCGGTGCCGTGGGTGATGCAGTGCTTGATGCCGCGCGCAACCATTGCGCGGTCTTCGGGGTGCACCCCGTGCATATATTCGCTGATCGGCAATTGCCCGGCCTTGCTCGGATCAACGCCATGCAGTTCGGCAAAATGCGCATCGGCAATGAATCGGTCTTCGCCAATGTCCCAGTCCCACGTTCCGACGGCGTCGGCGGCGGCAAGGGCCAGTTGCAGACGCTCTTCGGACTGGCGCTGAGCCTTGAGGCTTTCCTCGGAACGGCGCTGCAATTCCAGGGCAATACGGCGGCGCTCGTTGGTCTCAATGGCAGTGATCAGAATGCCGGCGACCTGTGCGGTTTCATCGCGAATCGGACTGTAGGTCAGGTCCAGCCAGAAATCGGTTTTTTTGCCGTCCCGCTGTACGCTGAAACGCTGCTCGCTGAAGCTGCGCACCTGACCCTGCAGCACCGCTTGGTAGATCGGCTCGGCAAAATCCCGCACTTCCGGCCAGATCTCATGCGTTGGCTGGCCGAAGGCTTCGGGATGCTTACTGCCGGCGAGCAGGGCAAAGCCATTGTTGTAGATCTGCGTGAGTTGCGGCCCCCACAACAGCAGCATCGGCATCGGCGAATGAATCACGATGTCCACCGCCGTGCGCAG
The DNA here is from genome assembly GCF_057291535.1 of Pseudomonas sp. 1L-E-NC-VB-C3. Lineage (NCBI taxonomy): Bacteria > Pseudomonadati > Pseudomonadota > Gammaproteobacteria > Pseudomonadales > Pseudomonadaceae > Pseudomonas > Pseudomonas sp. 1L-E-NC-VB-C3. The sequence continues at coordinate 69,945 of NZ_JBXAWD010000010.1, forward strand.
GCTCTGCGGCCAGGTGCCGGCGGCGCCCAGCGGACTGCGGCTCCAGTCGGTGCGGGCGATCAGGGCCTGGGCGTCATCGGTGGTGGGTACAGCATTCATGTTTCAATCCTGAGCGTGGTTCGGTGAGACGGGGTCTATCATTGTTGCAGGAGCCGCGCCAAGCGTAGGCCAAATCTGCTAATTCAATGCTTCGCGGGTGCTTTCAGCCATGGAAATCGATGCACTGTTGTCAACATTGTCGCAAAAAAACGGTTCGGATCTCTTCCTTTCCACCGGAGCACCACCGAGCGCTCGCATTGATGGTGTGCTGACGGCGCTCAGCGATCAGCCATTCAAACCTGGCGAAACCGCGGCCATCGCCACCTCCCTGATGGACGCCGAGCAGCGCCGGGAGTTCGACCGGGATCTTGAAATGAACCTGGCAATCTCCCGAACGGGCGTCGGCCGGTTCCGGGTGAACATTTTCAAGCAGCGCAACGACGTTTCGATCGTTATCCGCAACGTCAAGCTCGACATCCCGCGGTTCGAAGACTTGAAACTGCCGCCGGTGTTGCTGGAAACGGTGATGCTCAAACGTGGCCTGATTCTTTTTGTCGGCGCTACCAGTTCGGGAAAGTCGACCTCCCTGGCGGCGCTGATCGATCATCGCAACCGCCACAGTGCCGGGCACATCGTGACCATCGAAGACCCGATCGAATATATCCATCGGCACAAGCGCTCGATCATCAATCAGCGTGAGGTTGGCGTCGATACGCGCAGCTTTCATGCTGCACTGAAGAACACTCTGCGCCAGGCACCGGATGTAGTGTTGATTGGCGAAATACGCGATCGCGAAACCATGGAGCATGCGCTCTCGTTTGCTGATACAGGGCATCTGGTGTTGTCGACATTACATGCGACCAACGCCAATCAGGCGCTGGATCGCATCATCAATATGTTTCCCGAGGAGAAGCGCGAGCAGCTGTTGCAGACATTGGGCAACAACCTGAAAGCCTTTATCTCGCAGCGCTTGGTACGCACTGTCGACGGCCAGCGCAGGGCGGCCGTGGAAGTGTTGTTAGGTACGCCGACTGTTGCTGATGCGCTCCGTCGCAATGAGTTGGCTGAGTTGAAAAGTATCATGGAGAAATCCGAAGACTCAGGCATGCAGACATTCGATGCTGCACTGTTACAGTTAGTCCTTGCGCGTGTTATTACAGTAGAAGAAGCTTTGAAAAACGCGGATTCGACAAACAACTTACGGTTAGGCATCAAGCTTAAACTTGATTCTCCAATCAACGAAAAAGCATCGACAGGGGATTGGGGGTTGGTGGAGTAAGTTGTCGTGTCTGTAGGCGGCTGAGCGGTCAGGTGATAGATGTTTGAAATCTAGACTAATACTTGGTTAGTTGTGGTTTCGCCTGTTTTTATTAGATTTGCGATCTCGATAGCAAGTCCATGTAAATAAACAGGTCAATAAAATGAAAAATCGATGTGGTGCAGGTGCTCTTTCCAAATTGAGCGCTGCCGATAATGTGCGTTGTTCTGCCGCAGATGAATTAGAGCGAATGGCACTTCTAGGCCAGTTGAAAAGATTTCTTGTCGAAGCTCCGGAAGACGTTGCACGGGATATTTCAAACGATGACCAAAAGATCATCTGGCTCTCGCCTGAATCCTCTTTTGGACGTTTACAGAAACCGGCCAGCGAGATGCTTCAGGATCTGATGAGCTTACTCGGTTCCGGCACCTACAGTAGAGTTACGTCTTCGGGTGAAATTCACATATACGTTACTCATGAAGGGTGGATGGATGTATCGGATAACGTCAAGAGTAATCCCGACGCGAATGAGAAGTTCGAGAAGTTAGTCGCTATTGCAGCAGGTCTTGGTGGATTCGTTCACCTTGATAACGCAGTGCTGTTGTCGCAGTGGTTGCGTTTTCACGGGTTCAACGTGCCGGATGACAGAGAAAAACTAGAAAGCTTGATTGGCTTTTTGGAGTGGCAGTGGCCTGAAGGAGATAATTTTGGTAATTACTGGGGGCAGATAACTGGGCTAAATGATACGTCGATCACCTTGACACCACAGCAGTGTGCAGAGATTCGCGCGGTGACGAGTAAACTTTTCCCTGCGAATGAGAATCTACTTAACACAATCTTCAGAAGCGTCAGACCGTATAACGTTACTACCGTTAATTGGGACAGCGCTAACGAGGTCGTTGCAATGCTGGTTCGTCATCCAGCGTCGCAGAAAATTGCCAAGGAATACGTCATCGCACTGGACTGGTGGGGGGCGAAGGATTCCGAGGAAATCAGTAGTGACGATCTAGCTCAGGTGTTGCTCACTGCAATAATTTTGCAGTTGGATTCATCCATAGGCGTTACTGGCAAGCGCAACTGCATCGGAACCTTTGATATATACGATTCGAGCACCATGGCTGATAGGCCGTTATATGCCATACGTGAAAATTTTGAGGCTTACCTGGTAGCAAAGGGCCATTCGCACTCGATTATTCCTCTCGCTTCCCACCTGCTCCTGGCTCATGTAGCGCCTTGTCTCCTGGTTAAAAATCTGCCCCAAGAGCTTTACGCTGGCTCGATCGGCTGGGTGACGTTTTGCCAGGCGGTGAGCTTTATCGAGATCAATTGTCGAGGCGTCTCTCGCTTCATGACATATGAACAAGTCATGAAGTTTGCAAGCATGGAAATGGTCAGCCCGGTACTGGGGGAGCTGCAAGGTATTACTGCGATCGACCCTATCATTGACTGGGCATTGGTGAATGAAGTCATCACTCATGAGCAGCTGAACATGTCTGCTCTTACAGCAGCTCAAGACGCTTTGAATGCGTATAAAACGCACGTGGATGATATTGTTTTGGGAATCAAGGCATTTGGGGCGGCTCCGCCCAATCGGAAACGACTGGCGATGACTGCATTGAAGCAGGCGGTTGCTGATTTTGATGTTATTGAACAACCTCTTTTGCGTCCTGAGACTTATTCTGCAATGAGAGTGTCGATGCTTGATCTTCATATCGAAGGGGTGCTGACGTCCGGAACATGGGATTGGAATAAAGAGCCCGGCATTTTCGATAAGTATCCGCAGCTTTTGGCCTTGCCTGCCATCAAACCAGCATTCGAAGCTGAGCTCGTTAGCTATCACCGCAATATTCATAAGGCGATGGCTTCAAACATAAAGCTGGCGATAGCAGGAATGCCTCGAGCCGATCGAGATGTCTTTGCCTCAAGCAAGATCACGTTTTTTACTGTACGTCCTTCGGTTGCAGAGGTTTACTATCCGTCATCGGCTAATTATAACTTGGTCGGCGCGGGTAATCAGCCACCAAAAAACATAGAAGTTCAGCTGAAGAAAGACCAGGCGGTGGGGCGGTTCGGCGTAATTATGATAGCTTCCTTCGGGAATAATCAGACTTTATGCTATGAAATGTTTACCTTGCTGGGGGAGTGCAGAAGAAACGATGAGCTAGGCAAATTGATTATTTATACCCAAAAAATGAACATGCCTGGAAGGGTTGAATATACAGGGGAGCCCAATGATGCATTTTTCCCTTTGCCCCCCACGCATAACGTTCCAACTGATTTCGATAGCTACATTGTCGGAAAAAAGCCGTCGCCGAATGCCTCTGGGATTATGGTTATAGAGAAACTTGGCACTGTTATCGCTCCGACTTCTGCGTCGCGGGTCGTTCGTAATAATTATCAGTTTTTCGTAAATGAGCATATCGAAAATATTGCCCAATTTGTTGTGAAGAACAGACCTTTGGGCAGCCTCCAGGATTTCAGGGAAGTCTTCACCGAATACACTGATAAAGAGCGTGCGGAGAACACTTATAACGAGGTGCTGACGTATATTATTGACCTGTGTGTCCCGTTCAAGAAATGTATCGAAGACTTGGCTTCGGGAAATAGAAATCAGGTGGTTGACGGAATTTACGCGTGCACGATGGATGCTATCGGTATTTTCTTCACTGTACTGGGTGCCCCGGCTAAAATTCTGCATATCGCAGCCAAAACAGTTTCGTTGACGGCAAAAATCGGCAGCCTCGTCAGGTTTGGCATTTCTCTGACAGTCTCGACTTTCAATCCGATTGATGGATTGCCAACTGCTGGATACCAAGCGTCGAAAGCATTGTTCAAAAGCGTCATGCATTTGGGCGCGTCGGGCGCAAAAGTCGTGGAATCAGCCGTTGTCCAGATGAGCAGACTGACCGGTACGGCGCGGGAATTTCACAAGCTGGCGAATGCTACCGATGTTGGTTTCGGGAGGTGGCGCCCGCTTGGAAGCACCGCGTCTTCTTTCAATGTCTGTGCCATCAAGAAAAGCAGTGAGTGGTACGCGGCCAATCGGCTAGGTAAGCCGTGGGGCAAACGACTCGTCAATTTCGACCTGCAAGAGAAGTTTAGTCTGCCATTACTGCAGAAACCGGTTCCGGGTGTTTTTACAGCTCACATTCTCGAGCGCAGTCTGCCACTGGCCCGTTTCAAAATAGACAGCGCAATTGAAGTGCTGGGCGCGCCGGCGCTGAATTTCAAAACCGACCCCGCGATTGGATTGTTTTTTGGCAGTACCGCGGCGGCGCGTGACGAATTGTCCAATCTGCTAAGCGCCATCAGGCTGGATTTCGGCGGAACGTCCGCCAGTAATTTCCTGTTGGATAGCCTGAAACTAGATGATGGCGTCATTGAGGTAAATCCATTCGATTACAGCAAATGGAAGAGCGCAGGAGCTACAGATAAAAAGCGTGTTCAGTACATGACCGTCAATACACGTAACTTCAACCAGCGATTCAGCCTGACAGGTTACGGCGAAATCGCTGATGACCTCATCCACGAAATGATTCGGGTCAACCCCGCCAAGACCAGTCTGATCACTGCCGAGGGGGCGACCCGAGATGGTAAGGTCGGTTTGGATGTGGCGCCTTTACTAAACTTGGCAAAGGGACGCTTGCCCCGGTCTGAGCCTATCACTGGCAGTTTTCACGAAAGTGCTCAAGCGCTCCTCAATGCAGACTCGCTGATGCTCGTTATTGCCTTGCTCAGTTTGTTGAAAACAAACGAAGCGTTGTTTTCGCTGAATCTCAGCATCATGCGCGCAGCGATCGAGGCCAGTGGAGATCAGCCCCTCACCGGTGAAGTTGTAATACAGCTGAATTGAGGCTGCGCCAGACGAAATTCAGTGTTGAATAACTTCGTTCATGGCCAGTTCGCGCCGATCCCGAAACTGCTCCAGCGCTTCGGGATTGGCCAGTGCATCGGTATTTTTCACTGGCCTCCCATGCACGACATCGCGCACCGCCAGCTCTACGACTTTTCCGCTGATGGTGCGCGGTATATCGGTTACTGCGACGATGCGTGCGGGAACATGCCTGGGTGTGGTATTGGCGCGGATCACTTCGCGGATTCGCTGTTCAAGCCCTTCATCCAGCTCGACGCCTTCGTGCAAACGCACGAACAACACGACGCGCACATCCTCCTGCCATTGCTGACCGATGGCGACGCTGTCCAGCACTTCACTGATTTTCTCGACCTGCCGATAAATCTCCGCCGTGCCGATGCGCACGCCGCCCGGATTCAACACCGCATCCGAGCGGCCATGGATCATCATTGCGCCATCGGACAATTGCTCGGCGTAATCACCCTGCGCCCATACACCGGGGAACTGGCTGAAATAAGACTGGTGCAGTTTTGAGCCGTCGGGGTCATTCCACAAGCCGATCGGCATCGCCGGGAAGTGCCGCGTGCAGACCAGTTCACCTTTCTCACCGATCACCGGCTGGCCAGCGTCGTTCCACACCTCGACGGCCATGCCCAGGCTCTTGCCCATGATTTCTCCGCGACGTACCGCTGACAGCGGGTTGCCATTGACGAAGCACGAAACGATGTCGGTGCCACCGGACATTGAGGCCAGACACACCTCGGTTTTGAAGTCGCGATAAACGAAATCGTAGCTTTGCGGTGACAAAGCCGAGCCTGTGCACAGCAGGGTTTTCAAACTGCTCAAATCATGGCTTTCCCGTGGCCTGGCGCCGCTGCTTTCCAGCGTCGCGAGGAATTTCGGACTGGTGCCAAACACGCTGATGCGTTCATCGTCGATCAGGTCGAGCAGGCGCTGGTGATCCGGGTGGAACGGCGAGCCGTCGTAGAGCACCACGGCGCTGCCAACCGCGAGCGCTGAAACCAGCCAGTTCCACATCATCCAGCCGCAGGTCGTGTAGTAGAACAAGCGGTCACCGGGACCGAGGTCGCAGTGCAAACCATGTTCCTTGACGTGTTGCAGCAGCACGCCGCCGGTGCTGTGGACGATGCATTTCGGCACGCCAGTGGTGCCGCTGGAGTACAGCACGTAGAGCGGATGATTGAACGGCACCGGGGTGAAATCCGGTTCACCACCGGGTTGATAAAAATCTTCCCAGAAGCAGACATCGGCTAGGGTTCGGTAATCCTCGATGCGAGCTTGCGGGCGAGCGTACGGGACGATGATCAACTGCTGCAGTGACGGCAGTTGTGCAAGGATTTCGTTGAGCTTGGCGGTCTGATCCAGGGTTTTTCCGGCGTATTGATAGCCGGCACAGGTGAGCAGCACTTTCGGTTCGATCTGGCCAAAGCGATCGATCACGCCGTGGGTGCCGAAGTCGGGCGACGAGCAGGACCAGATCGCGCCGAGGCTGGTAGTGGCCAGCATCGCCACCAGGGTTTGCCAGGTGTTGGGCATGCACGCCGCCACGCGATCACCCCGGCCAACGCCCGCCGCGCGCAGGCTCGCCTGAAACCCGGCGACCTGTTCGGCCAACTCGGCCCAGGTCAGTTGTTCGCGCTGACCATTCTCTGCGACTGCGATCACGGCCACGGCATCGTCGCGTCGGCGCAACAGGTGTTCAGCGAAGTTCAGGGTCGCGCCGGGGAACCACTCGGCGCTGGGCATTTCTGCACCTTCACGCAAGACGGCGTCGGGCTGAGTGTGGAAGCGGATGTCGAAGAAATCGACGATCGCCTGCCAGAACGCCGGGCGCTGATCGATGCTCCATTGGTGCAGGGCAGGGTAGCCGTCGAGCTTGAGCGAATGCCGCTGATTGATATCGCGCCGGAAGGCATCCATACGCGAACCGGCGATACGCTGGGTGTCGGGTTGCCAGAGGATGTCGGACATGGGTTTGCCTCTTCTTATCGGATTCGTATAGGCCAGGGAGATCATTCCCTGTGGGAGCGAGCCTGCTCGCGAAAGCGTTGTCTCAGTATCCCGAACTGTGTCTGATAAACCGCATTCGCGAGCGGGCTCGCTCCCACAATGGCCAGGTGTTTATTGCGCCAGCCAGCCACCATCAATGTTCCACGCCGCGCCGCGCACCTGGCTGCCGGCGTCGCTGCATAAGAACAGCACCAACTCACCCAGATGCTGCGGTGTGACGAACTCCAGCGAGGGCTGTTTTTCCGCCAGCAGATCATGCTGCGCCTGCTGCGGATCGACCCCCTTGGCCGCGCGATCGTCGATCTGCTTCTGCACCAGCGGCGTTAACACCCAGCCCGGACAGATCGCATTGCAGGTGACATTGCTGGTCGCGGTTTCCAGCCCGACCACTTTGGTCAGGCCGATCACGCCATGCTTGGCGGCAACGTACGCGGCTTTGCCGGTGGAGCCGACCTGGCCATGCACCGAGGCGATATTGATAATGCGCCCCCAGTTCTTGCGGCGCATGCCCGGCAGACTCAAACGGGTGCTGTGGAACACCGATGACAGGTTGATCGCAATGATCGAATCCCAGCGCTCAACCGGAAACTCTTCTACCGCCGCAACGTGCTGAATGCCAGCGTTGTTGACCAGAATGTCGACGCCGCCAAACTCGCGCTCGGCGTAGGCGACCATGTCGGCAATCTGCGCCGGGTCGCTGACATCGGCGGGATGATGGCCGACCTTGCCGCCGAACTGAGCGACGTCGGCGATCACCTTCGAAGCATCGCCGAAGCCATTGAGAATCAGGTTGGCGCCAGCCTTTGCGAGGGTCAGCGCGATGCCCAGGCCGATACCGCTGGTGGAGCCGGTCACCAAAGCTGTCTTGCCGGAAAGAGTGGTCATGAATACCTCACACAATACCAGTGGCGTAGAAAGTGCCGATCACCACGAAAACCGCGAGGGTCTTGATCAGCGTAATACAGAAAATGTCTTTGTAGGCTTCGCGGTGGGTCAATCCGGTCACCGCCAGCAGGGTGATCACCGCGCCGTTGTGCGGCAGGGTGTCCATGCCGCCACTGGCCATCGCGGCCACGCGGTGCAGCACTTCCAACGGGATATTCGCCGCATGTGCTGCACTGATGAACTGCTCGGACATCGCCGCCAGCGCAATGCTCATGCCGCCCGAGGCCGAACCGGTGATGCCGGCGAGCAGCGTCACGGTGATGGCTTCGTTGACCAACGGATTGGGAATCTGCTTGAGCCAGTCGGCCAGCACCAGAAAGCCCGGCAGCGAAGCGATTACCGCACCAAAGCCGTATTCAGACGCGGTGTTCATGGCCGCGAGCAACGCACCGCTGACCGCACTTTTGCTGCTTTCGGCAAGCTTGCTTTTAATCGCCTTAAAGCCGAACGCCAGCACCATGAGGATGCCGACCAGCAACGCCGCCTGCACCGCCCAGATCGCCGTGAGCTTGGCGATTTCGGTAGTGACCGGCGCGGCCATGCCCGGCAGTGCGAGGCTGTGGGTCTTGCCATACCACTGCGGAATCCACTGGGTGAACAGCAGGTTCATGATGCCCACGGCCAGCAATGGCGACAGGGCAATCCACGGGTTGGGCAGTTTCAGGTCTTCGGCAGTTTCCGGTTCGTTGCGCAGTTCAGTGCCGTAGCCTTCGCCGGCACGTTGCGCCTTGTTGCGTTGGCGCTGCAGAAACAGCATGCCGGCGCAGAACACGAAAATCGTGCCGATCACCCCCAGCCACGGCGCCGCCCATGCGGTGGTGTTGAAGAAGGTGCTGGGGATGATGTTCTGGATTTGCGGCGTGCCGGGCAGGGCGTCCATGGTGAACGAGAATGCACCGAGGGCAATGGTCGCCGGAATCAAACGCTTGGGGATATTGCTCTGGCGGAACATCTCCGCTGCAAACGGATAAACGGCGAATACAACGACGAACAACGACACGCCGCCATAAGTGAGCAGGGCGCACACCAGCACGATCACCAGCATTGCTTGTTTGGTACCGAGCAGGCGAATCGCAGCGGCGACGATCGAGCGTGAGAAACCCGACAGTTCGATGAGCTTGCCGAACACCGCGCCGAGCAGAAATACCGGGAAGTAGAGCTTGATGAAACCGACCATCTTGTCCATGAACACCCCGGTGAACGCGGGGGCAACGGCGGACGGATCGGTGAGCAGCACCGCGCCGAGGGCGGCGATCGGGGCGAAGAGGATGACGCTGTAGCCACGGTAGGCGGCGAGCATCAGCAGCGTCAGGGCTGCCAAGGCAATGATCACACTCATGGTGTGTCTCTCCAGATTGTTATTTTTGTGGGTGAAACGGGTGTGGAGAGGTGTTAGCGAGATTTGTGCCAATCTTCTAACTGTTTGAAATATAAGGAAATTAGATCTCGGTCGAGTTCTCGAAGCTGTTTTTGTCTCTTAGTTGAGATTTTCTTTGAATGGGCCGGAGCCTTCGCGAGCAGGCTCGCTCCCACATATGACATGCATTCCCCTGTGGGAGCGAGCCTGCTCGCGAAGCTTTTGTTTTGTCTTCATACAGAGATTCGATATCTCTTTATGTAGACTCGACAATCCCCAGCGCAGCCATTTTCTTGTACAGCGTCGACCGCCCCAGACCCAGCCGAACCGCAGCCTCCGGTACCTTCCCCGCGCATTGCGCCAGGGTCGATTCGATCAACTGCCGATCAAACCGCGCCCGCGCCTGCGCGAATGTCTCCCGAGCCGATGCGTGCGTGCTCGGCTCGGACGTCCGCGCAACGGGAGTAAACGTGCCAATCGCCCCGCGAATATCCTGCTCGGTCAGCATGAGGTCATCACTGAGCAACGCCGCCCGCTCCAACACATTGCGCAACTCACGGATGTTGCCCGGCCAGGCATGCTGGCCCAACAGCGCCAGCGCATCGCGGTGCAGTTCATGCTGGCTGCGCAGTTCTTCGAGAATCGCCTCGCTCAGCGCCGGCAGATCATCGAGACGTTCGCGCAGCGGCGGCACCTGGATCGGCAGCACATTGAGGCGGTAGTACAAATCGGCGCGAAATTCGCCGCGCTTGATCGCTGCCTGCAAATCCGTCGACGTCGCGGCGATTACCCGCACATCGCTCTGAATCACTTCATTGGAGCCGACCGGCTCGAACTCCTTTTCCTGCAACACGCGCAACAGTTTGCTTTGCAGCGGTAGCGGCATATCGCCGATCTCGTCGAGAAACAGTGTGCCACCCTGAGCGATTTGTAATTTACCGGTGCGGCCCTTGCGGTCAGCGCCGGTGAAGGCGCCGGGTGCCGTGCCGAAAAATTCGGCTTCCAGCAGCGCCTCTGGAATTGCCGCGCTGTTGATACTGACGAAGGCTTTGTGCGCGCGCGGCGAAGCGCTGTGAATGGCTTGTGCGAGTAACTCTTTTCCAGTGCCGGTTTCTCCCAACAGCAACACGGGCGAATCAGCGCTGGCGCTTCGTCGCGCACGTCGTTTGACTTCAAGGCTGGCGGCGCTGGTACCGATGAAATGGGCGAAGTTGTATTTGGTCTGCCGCGCACGCAGCAGTGAGCGGGTCGAGGCCAGTTCTTCCTGCATGCTCAGGTAACGCTTGAGCATCGGCGACAGCGTGCGCAACTCGTCGAACAGGGCAAAACCGATGGCGCCGATCACGCTGCCGGCATCGTCGTGGATCGGCAGGCGCATCACCACCAGCGGTTCCTTTGGGGTGTCCTGCATGTCCAGCAGAATCGGCCGACCGGTGCGCACCACCTCGCGCAGCAAACTCCCGGGGATCACGCTTTCGCAAGGCTTGCCGATAGCGCCTGCCGCTGAATCGAGACCAAAGCGCCGGGCGTAGCGTTCGTTCATCCAGACGATATTCGCATCGCGGTCAACAATCACCGTGCCTTCGCTGGATTGCTCGATGATCTCGAACAGCGAACGGATCGCCAGGGTGCGTACCCGTTGGTAGTCCTTGAGGCTTTCGGTGGTGTTCATGGAGGCTGATCCTGATTGTTTGTTGCCGGTACCGATCCCTTCGCGAGCAGGCTCGCTCTCACAGGGGCCTGCATTCCAAATGTGGGAGCGAGCCTGCTCGCGAATGCCGCGCCGCGAATTAGCAGAAAAAAACCTACCCCGGATGCGCCGCCGCCAACAGCTCCTTGGTGTAGGGATGCTGCGGGTTGTCAAACACGTCGTGACTGGCACCACGCTCGACCACCTGACCGTCCTTGATCACGATCATGTCATGCGCCAGCGCGCGCACCACCGCCAGATCATGACTGATAAACAGGTAGGTCAAACCGTATTTCTCCTGCAGATCACGGAGCAGGGCGACCACTTGTTTCTGCACGGTGCGATCGAGGGCCGAGGTCGGTTCATCGAGCAGGATCAGCGCCGGTTTCAGCACCAAGGCCCGGGCGATGGCAATGCGCTGGCGTTGGCCGCCGGAAAATTCATGCGGGTAGCGATGGCGGCTTTCCGGGTCGAGGCCGACTTCCTTGAGCACGCGAATCACTTGCTCATCACATTCATTAGCGGTGGACTCGCAATGCACTTCCAGACCTTCGCTGATGATCTGTGCCACCGACATGCGCGGGCTCAGGCTGCCAAACGGGTCCTGAAACACCACCTGCATCTGCCGCCGCCACGGGCGCAATTGCTTTTGATTGAGGCCGTCCAGCGCTTCGCCCTGAAAGCGAATGCTGCCCTCGGAATCCAGCAAGCGCAGGATCGCCTGACCCAGCGTCGACTTGCCCGAACCGGACTCGCCAACAATGCCCAAGGTCTTGCCGCGCTGGATATTCAGGCTGATGCCATCGACAGCGCGCAGATACTGCTTGCGCCTGAACAGCCCGCCGCTGACCTGGAAATTGACGCGCAAGTCAGCGACTTCCAGTACATTTTCACGTTCGTCACGGGGCAGGGCTTCACCTTCCGGCTCAGCGTTCAACAGCACGCAGCTGTAAGGGTGTTTGGGTTCGGTGAACAGGGTTTCGCAGGGTGCCTGCTCGACGATCTCGCCAGCCTTCATCACACACACCCGCTGCGCGATGCTGCGCACCAGATTGAGATCGTGACTGATCAGCAGCAGCGACATGCCGAGCCGCTGTTGCAGGGACTTGAGCAGCAAGAGAATCTTGCGTTGCACGGTGACGTCCAGTGCCGTTGTCGGCTCGTCGGCAATCAACAACTCCGGTTCGCAGGCCAGGGCCATGGCGATCATCACCCGTTGCCGTTGCCCGCCAGAGAGTTGGTGCGGATAGGCTTTCAAGCGTTCCTTGGGTTTCTGGATGCCGACCAGCCCGAGCAATTCGAGAATGCGCTGCTGCGCTTGCTTGCCGCCGAGGCCGCGGTGCAGCAACAGAGTTTCGCCGATCTGCTTTTCGATGGTGTGCAACGGATTGAGCGAAGTCATCGGCTCCTGAAAGATCATCGCGATGCGATTGCCGCGCAGTTCTCGCAAGACCTTCGGATCAGCACCGAGCAGTTCCTGCCCGCGATAGCGGATGCTGCCACGGGTTTGCGCCTCGCTCTCAGGCAGCAGTTGCAGGATCGAATGCGCGGTCACCGATTTCCCCGAGCCCGATTCGCCGACCAGAGCCAGGCACTCACCGGGGCGGATATCCAGGCACAGGTCACGCACCACAGTCTGACCATGGAAGGCGACATTGAGGTGGCGGATTTCAATCAGGTTTTCAGTCATGGTCACGCTTCAGGATCGAGGGTCAAAAGCGTCACGTAACGCTTCGCCGATGAATACCAACAAGGAGAGGATCAGCGCCAGGGTAAAGAACGCGGTCAACCCGAGCCACGGTGCTTGCAGGTTCTGCTTGCCCTGACCGATCAGTTCACCCAGCGAAGCGCTGCCGGCCGGCATGCCGAAGCCGAGGAAATCCAGCGCGGTCAGCGTCGAAATCGCTCCGGTCAGAATGAACGGCAGGTAACTCAGCGTCGCGTTCATTGCGTTGGGCAGAATGTGCCGGAAGATCACCTTGCGGTCAGTCAGGCCCAGGGCACGTGCGGCTTTGACGTATTCCAGATTGCGCCCGCGCAGGAACTCGGCGCGCACCACGTCCACCAGCGCCAACCAGGAAAACAGCGCCATGATCCCCAGCAGCCACCAGAAATTCGGCTCGACGAAACCGGAGAGGATGATCAGCAGATACAACACCGGCAGCCCCGACCAGACTTCCAGCACGCGTTGTCCAAGCAGGTCGACCCAGCCACCGTAATACCCCTGCAACGCGCCGGCGGCGATACCGATCAGCGCACTGACAAATGTCAGCATCAAGGCAAACAGAATCGACACCCGAGCGCCAAAGATGACCCGCGCCAGCACATCGCGTGCCTGATCGTCGGTGCCCAGCCAGTTCACCGAAGTCGGGGGACTTGGCGCCGGTTTGTTCAGGTCATAGTTGGGGGTGTCGTCGCTGAACGGAATCGGCGGGAACAGCAACCAGCCACCGTCCTTGCGTATCAGATTCTGCACGTACTCGCTGCGATAATCGGCCTGAAACGGCAGTTGCCCGCCGAACTCCTGTTCGGTATGGCGCTTGAACACCGGGAAGTACCACTGGCCCTGATAACTGACCATCAACGGTTTGTCGTTGGCGATCAACTCGCCACCCAGCGTCAGGATGAACAGGCCGATGAACAGCCACAGCGACCACCAGCCACGACGGTTTTTCTTGAAACGTTCGAAACGGCGACGACCCAAAGGCGAGAGCTTGAACATCAGGCATTCCTCGCGGCGAAGTCGATACGCGGGTCGACCAGGGTGTAGCACAGGTCGCCGATCAGTTTTATCAGCAGGCCGAACAGGGTGAAGATGAACAGTGAACCGAACACCACTGGATAATCCCGCGATACCGCTGCTTCGTAACTCATGCGCCCAAGGCCATCGAGGGAGAAGATCACTTCGATCAGCAGTGAGCCGGCGAAGAACACACTGATGAACGCCTGAGGTATCCCCGAGACCACCAACAGCATGGCGTTGCGAAACACGTGTCCGTACAGCACGCGGCGTTCGCTCAAGCCTTTGGCGCGGGCCGTTACTACGTACTGTCGGGTGATTTCATTGAGGAACGAGTTTTTTGTAAGGATCGTCAGCGTCGCGAATCCACCGATCACCAGCGCCGTGACCGGGAGCACCAGATGCCAGAAGTAATCGGCGATCTTGCCCAGTGTCGACAGCGATTCGAAGTTGTCCGACACCAGCCCGCGCACCGGAAACCAGTTGAGCGAAGTGCCGCCGGCGAATACGACGATCAGGAACATCGCGAACAGAAACGCCGGCATGGCGTAACCAATGATGATCGCCGTGCTGCTCCAGATATCGAAATGGCTGCCGTGGTGCACAGCCTTGCGGATGCCCAGCGGGATCGACACGAGATAGGTGATCAGCGTCGCCCACAGCCCGAGCGAAATGGTCACCGGCATCTTTTCCAGAATCAGGTCGGTGACTGTTGCGCCACGGAAGAAGCTCTTGCCGAAGTCCAGTTGCGCGTAATTCTTCTGCATCAGCCACAGACGCTCGTGGGCCGGTTTGTCGAAGCCGTACTGCTTTTCGATGTCCTTGATCAGCTGCGGATCAAGGCCACGGCTGGCGCGCGAGGCAGAGCTCGAGGTCTCGCTGGCACCGCCGCCAACACTGGCACCGCCAATGCCTTGCAGGTGGGCGATGGCTTGTTCGACCGGTCCGCCGGGCGCGGCCTGAATGATCAGGAAATTGACCAGCAGGATGATCACCAGCGTCGGAATGATCAGCAGCAGGCGCCGCAGTATGTAACCCCACATCAGTGCGGTCCTCCGGGTCTGCCGCGACTGATTTTCTCAGCGGTCATCTGTTGATTGGTCAGTGGCGTGCGGCTGATTTCCCACCAGCTCTCGATGGCTTCGTCATTGCTCGCCTGCACCGTGGGAATGCCGAAGCGGTTCCACCAGACGGTCGAGGTGCCTGGCGGGTAGTAATTGGGAATCCAGTAGTAGTTCCATTGCAGCACCCGGTCCAGCGCATGGGCGTAATGCAGCATGTCTGATTGGGTCGAGGCGCGGATCAGGCCGTTGATCAAAGTGTCGACTGCCGGATTTTTCAGCACCATGTAATTGTTCGCGCCCGGATCGTTGGCCGCTGCCGAGCCGAAGTAGTTGAGCAACTCGCCGCCCGGAGAAGTGGTAACGGGATAGCCGGTGACGATCATGTCGTAGTCGCGACTCATCAGGCGATTGACGTATTGCGAGGAGTCGATGCGGCGAATATTGAGCTCGATGCCGATCTGTTTCAGCGTGCGCTTGTAAGGCAACAGCAGGCGGTCCATTCCATTCTGGCTGACCAGAAAAGTGAAGCTCAGCGGTTCGCCGGCGCTGTTGACCAACTGGTCGCCATCCGGTTTCCAGCCAGCCTGCTCGAGCAGTTCCAAGGCTTGCAACTGCTTGTCACGGATGATGCCGCTGCCGTCGGTCTTCGGTGCTTCGAAGACTTTGCTGAACACTTCCTCAGGCACCTGGCCGCGCAGCGGTTCAAGGATTTTCAACTCCTGCGCATCGGGCAACTGCCGGGCGGCGAGATCGGTGTTGGAGAAGTAACTCTGCTGGCGGATATAGACGTTACGCATCATCTGCCGGTTGCTCCATTCGAAATCCCAGAGCATCGCCAGTGCCTGGCGCACGCGGCGGTCCTGGAACATCGGCTTTTGCAGGTTGAACACGAAACCCTGGGCCGATTGCGGCGCTTCAGTGGCGAGGTGGGCTTTCTGCAAACGGCCATCGCTGAGGGCAGGGCTGTCGTAGCCGATCGAATAGCCGGTCGCGGAAAACTCGCGGTTGTAGTCATAGGCGCCACCACGCAGCACCTGGCGGGCGACATCGGTGTCGCCGAAATACTCGATACTGAAATGGTCGAAGTTGTACAGGCCGCGACTGACCGGCAGGTCCTTGCCCCACCAGTCGCCATTGCGTTCAAACGTGATACTGCGCCCGGAGTCGACCTTGCCAACCCGGTACGGCCCACTGCCCAGCGGCGGTTCATAACCACCGCCGCTGGCGAAATCGCGGCTCTTCCACCAGTGTTCGGGGAATACCGGCAAGGTCGCGATGTCCAGCGGCAAAGTTCGGTTTTCGTTGCTTTTGAAGTCGAAGCGCACGGTCAGCGGCGCCTCGATTTCGACTCCTTTGACGTCGGCGAACTGGGTGCGATAACGCAGGCTGCCCTGGGTCATCAGCAGGTTGTAGGTGTAGCGCACGTCTTCGGCGGTAATCGGTTTGCCATCGGCAAAGCGCGCCTTCGGGTTGATGAAGAAACGTAGCGAAAGACCGTCGTCCGAACGTTCCATCTTCTGCGCAACCAGACCATAGACGGTGTAAGGCTCGTCCAGCGAGCGTTGGGCCAGCGGCGAGTACAGCAGGCCGTCGATCTGCGTCACGCCGATGCCTTTGTCTATATAAGGCAGCAAATGGTCGAAGTGGCCGATCTCGATGGCCGAGCGCCGCATCGTCCCGCCCTTCGGCGCTTGCGGATTGGTGTAGTCGAAATGGCTGAAACCGGCGGGGTATTTGGCCGGTTCGCCGTAAACGGTCAGTGCGTGTTGCGGGGCAGCGTTCACGCCAGCGGCGCCAATGAGAAAGGCGAGGGCGGTGAGCATCAGTGTGGGAAAAACCAGTCGCATCGTCAGCCTTGGAACGCAAAATCGATAAGCGCAAGTTGTACGCGACCCGCGCGCCACTCGCCAGCCGTATGTGTAACTGAAACACAACGGCCCACCAGAAGGCGGGCCGTTGTCAGCAATCGGACGACGAGTCAGTCCTGACGGCTGGTGACTTCCAGCAGGTGATAACCGAACTGGGTTTTTACCGGGCCTTGCACGACGTTGATCGGCGCGCTGAATACCACGGTGTCGAATTCCTTGACCATCTGGCCTGGACCGAACGAGCCCAGATCGCCGCCCTGACGGCTGGACGGGCAGGTGGAGTTGGCTTTGGCGACTTCAGCGAAATCGGCGCCGGCTTCGATCTGAGCCTTGAGTTCGTTGCACTTGTCTTCGCTGGAAACCAGGATGTGGCGGGCAGTGGCTTTGGCCATGGGGAATTCTCCGAACTGTTTCAATAAAAGGTGGAGCCTACCGGAATCAGTCGGCGAATTCTCGGCAAAGTTCCATTCTGCGTTCCTTGCCCGATTCATAGATCCGCCGCTTGCAGACGCTGGGCATGTTCGACGTACAGGTCGATCGGATCCGGCGAGCGCGCTTTTGTGCCCGCGCTCCGCCGCAGGCTGGCCAAATGATCCATTGGGTAATCGGAGCGGATCACTTGGCCGAGATGGCTACTGAAGCGTCCGACGAAACCATCATTCTGCTGGGGTTCGGTGGTGAAATATTGCGACAGGACCCGGCAGGTTGCTTGAACCGGATCCAGCACTGGCAACGTGGATTGCGCAACAACCCCGCTCCACGAGTAGTAGCGCACGCCGTTGACTTGCTCAGGACCATGCCCGCCCCAGGTTTGCGGCAGTCCCTGGGGAAATTTGTCATTGAATTGACCGACGCCGACCGTGGTCAATGCGTTGAGTGCGGCTAACGCATTCTGCGGCAATGTCGCGCTGCCGCTCAGTAGCGACAGTAAGTCGGCGAAGTGCGTTGCGACATTCTGTGCGACGGCTTCGGGAAGCTTGCCCGGAATCAGTGCCCTGCGCAGGAAGTCGGCGAGCTCCGAGCCATGGTTCGGGCCACTGACGGAGGTGACCGAAGCGACGACGTCTGGTGCAAGCGCCGCCGCATAGCGTGCAGCGAGTGCGCCTTGACTGTGTCCTATGAGGTTGACTTTCTTCGCGCCTGTGCCTCGTAGCACGCAAGCAATCTGTGACAGCAATTGCTCACCCCGCTTTTCATTGTCGTGGGTGGCCGAAAGGTGTGGAACAAACAATCGACATCCGGCGGTTTTCAGCGCGGACTTGACGTCATGGAACAGCTCGAAATGACCGATATGCTCGAACCCGAACAGACCGTGGACCAACAGGATGGGATAACGAGTTGTAGCATTCCGTTGCATGTTCTTACCTTTTTCGTAGAAGTTCATCGGGAAATCACCGGGCCACTCTAAAACACTCATCCCGTTGAAGAAGTACGAAGAGGCTTCACATTGCGTTTGAAAATGGACTACGAGGCGTACGAAATTTCGGAGAGCTGTGAAATCCGAATCGGAAGTTCAGTGGGTCGTTTGTCGGCATAACCGCGTGACCTCTGCTGTTGCCTACTTTGCGAGTAGCGGTTACGCCGTTGTCGCGGTGGATTCGGCTGACATCCGGAACGTTCAAATAGGTCCTCAATGTAGATGTCAGTGTCGTCATTCGGGGCGGCACGTTTTCCAGGGAGTGGAAGCGAAAATGAATAGCCATGAAATCGAGTTTTGCTGGCGGATGCGCCAGCCGATGGTTGCCGAAGTGTCTATCGAACCTCTGGTCGCGCCAACGATTGACGGGCTCCAAGGGAGCGTGTTGGATCCTTCGCTGGCCAAGGCCATCGTTCGCATTTCCCCTTATGCCAACATGAGCTGCGGCGATCAGATCGTGCTGTCTTGGGAGGGGCTGGATATCGAAGGCTTTGCCTATCAATACGAGAGTGTTCGATTCATCAGCCAGGTCCAGGTTGGCAAAGACGTCATCTTCGTCATCAAGGCGATGCATGTCGCTGCGCTGGACGGGGGCTCGCTTGAGGTTTACTGGGCACTTCAAAGTGCGTCCGCGCCCAAGGCAGTGGAATCTGCTCGCCTGCAACTGTCTGTCGGGGACGTTGGACCGCATCTGTTGGCGCCGCAAATAGAAGGCTCGGTAAACGGAGCGCTGGAGCCGTCGCGAGTGGTCGAAGGCACCCTGGTGACCCTGCAGCCTTACGCTCGGATGTCAGCGGGCGACCGGATCATGCTGTCGTGGCATGGAGATGCTTCGCCTGAAATATTCACCGACTCGTTGAAGGTCGAGGCCTGCGCCGTCGCGCAAAGCCTGTCCTTCTGGGTGCCGGCCAGCTACGTCGAAGCGCATCGTGGTGGCGAGGTGGTGGTCGCCTACCGTGTTGAACAACGCTGTGGAGCCATCCGAACCTCGGAGCCTGCGACGGTTTTCATTGGGCCGGCAGTGCGTGCTGAACTGGCCGCGCCGGATATTGTTGGGACGATCGATGATGTGCTGTCGGTGAAGGACTCGATAGAGGGGGTTTCCATTCTGATTGAAGACCCGCTGGTGCAGGAAGACGAGTTGGTCTATCTCAAGTGCGATGGTGATTTTTTCAGTCATCGCGATGATCTTGAAATCACTCGGGAGGCGGCCGGGCAACCGGTGAGTTTCATTGTTCCCCATCGGTTCTGGCGCGAGCACCACGGCACGACGGTGGAGATTGCCTACACCATCGAACGTCTGGACGATACCAGTCAGCAATCTGCCGTGAGGCGGATCAGCATAGTGGCATAACCTGGGGAAGGTCAGCCCTCCGCGCTTCGTATGGAACGGGAGGGCGATCTGCGATCAGGCCCTGGCGTTAGCGAGGCGCCGTGCGGCGTCGGTCAGCAACTGTTCCGTTGCGTCAAAGCCGAGGCAGCCATCAGTTATCGATACGCCGTAGCGTAGAGAGGTGCTCAGCGGCTGGCAGCCTTCGAACAGATGAGATTCCAGCATCGCGCCGATCAGCGAGTGGTTGCCACGCAGGCGTTGTTCAAGCACCTCGTTGAACACGGCTGGCTGACGCAGGGGATCCTTGCCGCTGTTGGCATGGCTGCAATCGACCATGATCCGGCTGGGAATCTTCAGTCGGCTGAGTTCGGCGCTGATGTTGGCTACGCTGGTTGCGTCGTAGTTTGGCCCTTGATGGCCACCGCGCAGCACAATGTGGGTGTCAGCGTTGCCGGCTGTCTGCACGATCGCCGGATGCCCTTGGCTGTCGACGCCGAAGTGTCGATGCGGATGGCCTGCCGAGCGCATGGCGTCGACAGCAATGGCGGCGCCGCCGTCGGTGCCGTTCTTGAAGCCCACGGGCATGTTCAAGCCACTGGCCATTTCGCGGTGGATCTGCGACTCGGTGGTGCGGGCTCCAATGGCCACCCAGCTCAGCAGGTCATCAAAGTAGCTGGCGGCCATGGGTTGCAGGAGTTCGGTAGCGACCGGTAGTCCGAGCTGGATCATTTCCAGCATCAGTCCGCGCGACAGCGTCAGACCGGCAGCCATATCGTCAGTGCCGTCCAGATGCGGATCGTAGGCCAGACCTTTCCAGCCGACCGTCGTACGCGGCTTTTCGACGTAGGCGCGCATGACCAGCAGCATTTCACTGCTGACATCTTCGGCCAGACGAGCGAGTTTGCTGGCGTACTCAATCGCTGATTGCGGGTCATGGATAGAGCAGGGGCCAACGATGACCAGCAGGCGTGGGTCTTCACCGTCAAGGATGGCGCGCACCGCCTGGCGATGAGTGTTGACCTGTTGATGCAGGGAATGGCTGAGCGGCAATTGCTGTTTGAGCTGCAACGAGCTGGGCAGACGCAGGGTCAGTGCTTCGTTGGCAGAATCGAGGGTGGACAGCGGCAAAGCGGAAACTGAAGAGTTCATGTTCGGTCTTCCTGGGCGGATGGCGGGTTTTTCCCGCGCACTCGGCCCTACTGGGGTGTTCGACAAATGGCCGTACTGGCTAGGCATGTGTGTTTGCCACCTGTGGGTGACCGATCGGAGGCGGCAGGCTGTCCCGAGCGGAGGCTGGTAAATCGCCAGGCGCTAAAGCTGTCGTAACGGTAATAAGTGGCGTAGTTCATGGTGTAATCCTCGAAATGTGGTGTGTCGCTGAAAGTGATGGGCCTGAAAAAACAAAACCCCCGGTCGGGAGGCCGACCGGGGGTTGAGAAATCTCTGGTAGGCGACCCGTTATCATGGGCGCCGTTTGGGTATCAGGCGCGCCAGTGGCTAAACCAATACCCAAAATAAAAATTGTCAGGAGCGCAAGTGTGATTCACCCGGGCAGCCGCAACCGAGCGCAGGGCGCTGGTGGTGCAAGACTGTGGAAGGGTGTTGAACATGTGCTGTCTCCGTTGAATGCGCCGAGCTTACTCGACGCTGATACGCATCAGCAATCAGAAAATGCTATTGCCCGCCGCTCAAAACGCCTATCACTGGCAAACCATGCGGGTGAAGGGCAACTTTGCAGTCATGGAGAAAGCTGAATGAGTTATCGAATCCGGCATGCCACCCGTGATGATCTTGCTTTTGCGCGGGATCTGACCTGTCAAAACATGCTGCGCTATTACATTGAGCACGACCTGCTGTGGCAGGACGAGGCGTTCGACGCAGGCTGGCAGTATCGTGACAACTGGATGATCCTCCAGGATGAACTGGCGATCGGTTTTTTCAGTCTGAGCCAGGATGCGCGGGCGCTGTACATACGCGAATTACAGATTGATCATCCCTGGCAAGGGCAGGGCGCCGGTTCCTGGGCCATTGGTCAAGTTACCGAAATGGCTCGTCAGGCAAGACGACCGGCACTGCGACTGACAGTGTTTGACAATAACCGGGCGCAAGAACTGTATGCACGCAAAGGACTGCGCATCGTGGGCAGGGATGAGTGTTTCCTCAGGATGCAGCTCGATTTGAGTACAGCTGTGCTCTGAAACCCACAGCCGGCAAGCCCTGAATGATGAATTGAAACTTTTTAAATGCGGCTTTCCGCTAGGTCTGTCTGGCACTTTTTGCTAAGGTGTCCGGCATCCCAATAAGACCATATCGCGAGGTGTCTGCTTGATTAGGGTGCTAGTGGTCGACGACCATGATCTCGTTCGCACAGGCATTACACGGATGCTGGCCGATATCGATGGCCTGCAGGTGGTGGGTCAGGCCGAGTCAGGTGAAGAGTCCCTGATCAAGGCCCGTGAATTGAAGCCTGACGTAGTGCTCATGGACGTCAAGATGCCCGGCATTGGCGGCCTCGAAGCCACGCGGAAGCTGCTGCGCAGCCACCCGGACATCAAGGTGGTTGCCGTTACGGTGTGCGAGGAAGACCCTTTCCCGACGCGTTTGCTGCAGGCCGGGGCGGCTGGTTACCTGACCAAGGGCGCGGGTCTGCCGGAAATGGTTCAGGCCATTCGTCTGGTCTTCGCCGGGCAGCGTTACATCAGTCCGCAGATCGCTCAGCAGTTGGCAATCAAATCATTCCAGCCCACCAATGATTCGCCGTTCGATGCGTTGTCCGAGCGGGAAATCCAGATTGCGTTGATGATTGTCGGTTGCCAGAAGGTCCAGATCATTTCCGACAAGTTGTGCCTGTCGCCGAAAACCGTGAATACCTACCGCTATCGCATTTTCGAGAAGCTTTCGATCAGCAGCGACGTCGAGTTGACACTGCTCGCGGTGCGTCACGGCATGGTGGATGCCAGCGCCTGACCATGACCGAGAAATTTGATTCCAGTGCTTTCCTGTCGACCGTCAGCGGTCGGCCCGGCGTCTATCGCATGTTCGACAGCGAAGCGCGCCTGCTCTATGTCGGCAAAGCGAAAAACCTGAAGAAACGTCTGGCGAGCTACTTTCGCAAGACCGGGCTGGCGCCGAAGACGGCCGCACTGGTCGGCCGTATCGCTCAGGTCGAGACGACCATCACCGCCAACGAAACCGAAGCGCTGCTGCTGGAACAGACGCTGATCAAGGAGTGGCGCCCGCCGTACAACATCCTGCTGCGCGACGACAAATCCTATCCGTACGTGTTTCTCTCCGACGGGCAGTTTCCGCGCCTGAGCATCCATCGCGGGGCAAAAAAGGCCAAGGGCAAGTATTTCGGCCCATATCCGAGTGCCGGTGCCATACGCGAAAGCCTGAGTATCCTGCAAAAAACCTTTTTCGTTCGCCAGTGCGAAGACAGCTATTACAGGAACCGCACCCGTCCGTGCCTGCAATACCAGATCAAACGCTGCAAGGCGCCGTGCGTGGGGTTGGTCGAGCCTGACGTCTACGCCGAAGACGTGCGCCACTCGGTGATGTTCCTCGAAGGTCGCAGCCATGCGCTGACCAACGAGCTGTCCACCGCGATGGAAGAGGCAGCGATCAATCTCGAGTTCGAGCGCGCGGCCGAATTGCGTGACCAGATCGGATTGCTGCGCCGGGTACAGGACCAGCAGAGCATGGAAGGCGGAACCGGCGATATCGACGTGATTGCCGCATTCGTCAACCCCGGCGGCGCCTGTGTTCACCTGATCAGCGTGCGCGGCGGGCGAGTGCTGGGCAGCAAGAATTTTTTCCCGCAGGTCGGCATCGAGGAAAACGTTTCCGAAGTCATGGCGGCGTTTCTCGGCCAGTACTACATCAGCAGCCCCGAGCGCGATTTGCCGAGCGAACTGATCGTGAATGTGGTTCACGAAGATTTTCCAGCGCTGATCGAAGGGATTCATACCTTGCGCGGCCGCGAATTGGCCATCAGTCACCGGGTGCGCGGTACCCGTGCGCGCTGGCAGCAACTGGCCGTGACCAACGCTGAGCAAGCGTTGGGCGCGCGTCTGGCCAACCGTCAGCACACCGCCGCGCGATTCGACGCGCTGGCCGAAGTGCTGAATCTGGATGAGCCGCCGCAACGTTTGGAATGCTACGACATCAGTCATTCCAGCGGCGAAGCGACGGTTGCCTCCTGCGTGGTGTTCGGGCCGGAAGGCGCGATCAAGTCGGATTACCGCCGCTACAACATCGAAGGCGTCACTGCCGGCGACGATTATGCGGCCATGCACCAGGCGCTGACCCGCAGGTTCAGCAAACTCAAGGACGGAGAGGGCAAGTTGCCGGACATCCTGCTGGTTGACGGTGGCAAGGGCCAATTGTCGATGGCCCGCGATGTGCTCAACGAACTGGCCGTGCCGGATCTGATCCTGTTGGGCGTCGCCAAAGGCGCCACGCGCAAGGCCGGTTTCGAAACGTTGTATCTGAATGATGCAGCGCACGAGTTCACCTTGCGCGGCGATTCGCCCGCGTTGCACCTGATTCAGCAGATCCGCGATGAGGCACACCGCTTTGCAATTACGGGGCATCGCGCCCGTCGCGGCAAGACCCGCCGAACCTCGACGCTTGAGGGTGTCGCAGGGGTAGGGCCGACGCGCCGCCGTGACCTATTGAAACATTTTGGTGGATTGCAGGAGCTGTCTCGTGCAAGCATCGAAGAGATCGCCAAAGCCCCGGGGATCAGTAAAAAGCTCGCTGAGTCGATTTATGCGAACCTGCATAGTGAGTAGAATGCCCCTTCACCTCGTAGCCAGTTGTGCCGATGAATATCCCTAATCTGATTACCGTTCTACGCGTCCTGCTCATCCCGATCTTCATATTGCTGTTCTATCTGCCTTACCAATGGAGTTACATGGCCTCCGCTTCGGTTTTTGCCTTTGCGGCTGCAACCGACTGGCTCGATGGTTATCTGGCGCGCCGACTGGAGCAAAGCACACCGTTCGGGGCCTTCCTCGATCCGGTCGCCGACAAGCTGATGGTCGCTGTTGCCCTGGTCTTGCTGGTGCAGGAGCACGGCAATCTCTGGCTTACGCTGCCCGCAGCAGTCATCATCGGTCGCGAGATCGTGATTTCGGCGCTGCGCGAATGGATGGCCGAACTCGGCGCCCGAGCGCAGGTAGCGGTTTCCAATCTCGGCAAATGGAAAACCGCTGCGCAGATGCTCGCGCTGGTGATTCTGCTGGCTCATCCAAAGGCATTGAGCTTCTGGGTCGTGCTCGGTTATACGCTGCTGATTGTATCGGCAGGGCTGACCCTGTGGTCGATGGTTCAATACCTTCGCGCCGCCTGGCCGCACCTGAAGACTGATGTAGAAAAGAAATAAAAGTTTTTTGAATCAAGGGGTTGACGGGGCTTCTTAATTCTATAGAATGCGCCACACCAAGCGGGAATAGCTCAGTTGGTAGAGCACGACCTTGCCAAGGTCGGGGTCGCGAGTTCGAGTCTCGTTTCCCGCTCCAATTTGTACAGTGTTTGTTGTTGCGCTACTGACAGCAAATACTTTGAGGCCGAGTAGCAAAATGGTTATGCAGTGGATTGCAAATCCACCTACGCCGGTTCGATTCCGACCTCGGCCTCCACTATCAAAAACCCCGTAGATCAATGATCTACGGGGTTTTTTGTTGCTTGTGGGAAAAGTGTGGTGTTCCGCATCGTTTGTGTAGGGTCACTCAGTCAGACACGCCCCGGTCTTGATATGGCTGGCACCTTCCACCGTCAGATTCGAGAAAAAGATGCAGCCAATAAGGCGTGCGAATAACGTCAGTGTGTCCGCAAGATCCGGGTTATCAAACAGAACGGCCCTTGAATCCAGAGCACATAGGGCACCCCAGAGTCTTCCGTCCGGCAGGAAAACAGGCGCGCCTGCGTAGCTTTCAATTGAATACTGCTTCACCACAGGACGTGACGACAGTCGTCCATCCTTGCTGATTTGTGGAAGGAAGAGGGCTTGAGGATTTCGTCGAAACTCACTGCAGAGCGTAGTTTCCAGATCCAGCGTATCGCCTACGTTTATTCCCAGTTCAATCGGATCGTATGCCGAACAGACGATCCATTCCGTTTCCGTGAATTTTGCGATTCCGGCAAAGCGTGTACCGGTCAGGCGGGTGACAAGCTGCAGGATATTGGTGGTCGCTTCGATCTCGGCGATCGCCGAGCGCTCCTCTTGGCTTAAAGACGCTTTTAGAACGGTGTCACTCATTTGCATGGAATCAAATCTCCTGATTGCTTGTACATCCCTGAGCTCTGCTCTGGTGACGTTCTGTGAGGCGTGATCGTGGTTGAAGGGGGGCGTGCTGATACCCTTTGATTATTGATTTCGGCGCCAACCTTTAGCGTAGACATCCCGTCCAGACTTGGGTTGCCTGCTCATAATCTCAATCGATGAAACATCTGTCACCCGTGCAGCCAAGGTGATGGTGAGCATCTGAATCTTTTGAGTTTATCGCCACAATTTCCAGTCTGGTTGCTGCGATTTGCCAGTTACCTCGGCCTCTACTTCAAGCAAACTCCGTAGCTCCCTGATTTCTGAGGCTTTTTGATTTTCTGCGGTCAGCGATATTTAGTTCTCAAATCGCGCACTCCAAACTTGCTTCACCGGGACGTGATGTATATATTCCCCGCTCGGCTTTTCAAGCGGTCATCCTGTCAGGATCCAACCGCAAGGCTGAGCAGAGCAATACCGCGCTACCGCCCGAATGGCGAAACTGGTAGACGCATGGGACTTAAAATCCCCCGCTCGTAAGGGCGTGCCGGTTCGATTCCGGCTTCGGGCACCATAAATATCAAGGGCTTGCATGACATATCTCATGCAAGCCCTTCGTTCTTTTTTCCGCAATCAAAAAATCTTTTCCGCAATTCGTGACCGTCAGTCACTTCGTAGGGGTAACCTTCATCCCCTTCCGCATGCGGATGTACTGTTCTGTCATCCCGACGGTTGTATGTCCGAGCTGGTCCCGAGCTTCTCGGATGCTGCCTGTTGACTCCTCCTTATCCGTCGCCGCTTTTGCTCTTAGGTCGCGCATCTGAAATTCTGCTTTTGGAATCCCGGCTGCTTCCCTGGCGTCATCGAACCGTTTTCTGAGCATGCTGGTTGTCATCGGCTGCCCAGAGTCGATTACTACGAGACGTGTTGATCTGATTTTGTGTCCAGCCTTTCGTGCCATGATTCGATCGATTACGACTTTGAGCTCACCAATGATCTCGATCCTTCGTTTAGCCCCAGTCTTGCCTTGCTGAACAGAGAGCTTCCCGTCTTTTATGTCTCGCTCATCCATCTTCAATGTGTCTGCGACCCTCTGACCTGTTAGATAGAACAGGTCCAAAGCGTCTCTCAATGGCTGATCGGCATGCTGGTAGGCCCTGGCAAGTACGTCGTCTTCGACATATATGTCGCGACCGGTTTCTTTATTGCCTTTCACTCCTGAGCAAGGATTTGCCAAGGATGTATAGCCATTCTCGCGAGCAAAGTTCCAGATGGAGCTGAGTAACGCTTTCTCCCGATTCGCACGAATAGGTGCTGCCTTACCGCGATGACGAAGGTACTGGCTAACATGTTTCGGTTCGATTGCTTCTAGAGGAGCGGGCGGGTCGTTGAAGAACAGGAGAAGGTTTTTCAGTTCGCGCGCGTTGTCCTTTTGGGTGGCGTGGGCTTTTGTGGGAACCACCTCATTCATATAAAGCTCGGCTACGTAAGCAAAGGTAAGTACGGTTTGTGTCAAAGCTTGAGAGACGCGGCTTTTTTCGAGCTTTGCGTACTCTAGTATGGCTAGGCCGTAATCTGTACCTAGCGGGATTTCCTTGCGTGGTTTCCCGCCAGTGTCGTAAAGGTAATAGGTGGTGTTGCCGCGTTTTCTCTCGCGCAGCCGGGGAATGCTCCCCGGCTTTGTTGGTCTTCGTCCCATTTATCCCACCAGGCGCGGCTGCCACGTTGGAATTTCTGGCGCAGTGGTAGTTGCTCCTGTCAGCGCCGAGGCAATCACGCAAGGCCAGCCATTGCGCTTGATGGTGTGACGAATGCCATTGCGCTTCAGTACCGTAATCTGACCGGCTTTAGTTTTAGCTCCGGTAAGCTCGCAGACCTGCTCATGGCTAAGAAATTGAATGTTCATGCTGCCTCCTTGCTAGGAAATACAGAGCGCTTCGAATGCGCTTGCTGCCACGACTGGAACCTGTCCGTTGCCAATGGCCTTAAGTCGGTCCACCCGATGGGCCACCCCATCAGCCACTCGGCCCATTCCGGGTTCAGATGACCACCATCCAATGCCATCACGGCGTGATCCAGACGATCGTTCGAGCGGTCGGCCCCGGATCGGCGAGTTAGTGCGGCAGGGGAGGATCCCTTTGCCATGCTCGCCACCGGTGTTGGCCATCGTCTGACGCGTGTCTTCTGCGATGAGCCAGATCCGGTCACGCTGATGATGGGCACCGAGGTCAGCCGCTCCGATAACACCCCATCGCGCGTCATACCCCATTTCGGCAAGGTCACCGAGCACCACGGCAAGTCCTCTTCCCACAAGCAATGGTGAGTTCTCCAGTTCGACGTAGCGCGGTCGTACCTCATCGGTAATTCGTGCCATCTGCCGCCACAGTCCTGAGCGTTCTCCGGCGATACCGAGGCCGTTGCCTGCGACCGAGATGTCCTGACAAGGAAATCCTCCCGAAACCACGTCAACAAGGCCTCGCCAGGGGCGTCCGTCAAAACTGCACACGTCAGACCAAATCGGGAAAGGCGGGAGCAGTCCATCGGTTTGTCGTTGCGCCAGAATCTGTGCGGCGTAGGCATCACGCTCAACTGCGCAGACGGTGCGCCAGCCGAGGAGATGGCCGCCGAGTATTCCGCCACCAGCGCCTGCGAAAAGAGCCAGCTCATTCACGCAGCCTCCACAGTGACTTTCTCGGCGCTGGCGAGTGGTTTTCCGGCCAGGCTGTCTTCGATTTCTGGCTGCGGTTGCGCAGTCATTGCAAACACCTGTTCGCGCAGGGACCAAGCATCAAGCTCGAGTTTCTTGCCAGTACGAAAGGCGCTGAAGGTTTCAGCGGCGATCCGCAGCAGCTCGCCGATGGCGATCAGCGTCTGGTGCTCGGCCGGGCCGAACAGCGGACCTGCTTCAAGTCGTTTGCAGGTGTGTGCCAGACGCGTGTGAGCGGCCCGGATGAACTGCAGGGAGGCTTGAAGCTCACGGATGGTTTTGGCACTCGCGGCGCGCTGGATGTCTTCACCCTCGCGCAGACCTGTCTCCAGACCATCACTGCGGCCCATGATGTAACCGCCCCAAAGCAACAGGGCGGCCAGAACTATCAGGATGACGAGTGCACCGATTTGTATTGGGGTCATCATGTCGTGTGCTCCTGGAGTTGTCGTTGGCCGGTGGTAACGGCCGTCAGTGGTGTGGGGGCAACACGGCATTGGCCGTCCTGCTGCCGCTGCATGTCTTCATCAGCCTTGTAGGCGCGGATGTCGATCAGCGAGGCGACGTGGCGGATGTGCGCGTACTTCAAGGCCTTGCGGCTGGTGTCCAGCGTGGTGATCGGAAGCTTGATCCGGCCGCTGTTGATCTCCGTCACGAACGACTGTTCGTTGAGATTGCGAAAGTACTGCTCGCGGACTTTTTCCAGCGGGATCAGGACGTCACCGAAGATTCGATAGAGCAGTTCAACGGTGGCCGATTCGGGCGCCGGATGCAGTCGAAGCGGATTCTGTGCAGCGTTACTCATGGCCTTGTCGAGCCTCCTTGCGTTGTTGTCGTGCCGGGTGGTTCCAGGCGTTCAGGCAGTGGCGTTTAGTCAGCTCGCGCAGATGTTCGGGCACTTCGAGGAGCGCGGCGTTGCGCTCCTCGCGTGTGCGCATAGAAACGATCTGGCGGGCGTACTCCCTAGGCCACGTCACGGCGATCTGCCGGAATGGCAGGAAGATCGATGTCCAACTGCTCGGCCAGCCAGCGGATGCCGGCTTGCATGACGCGGGTCGACTGGCTGTACTGCATTCCGCATTTTTCGTCATACCAAGGGCTGTCCTTGATCCGCAGGTACGCTTTGTCGCGCTTCGGGTCCGCCGGCAGGTTTCCCTTGAGCAAACCTTTTTCCCGCATGAGAGCGATTAGTTTGGGGCGAGTGAGGCCGAGTTGAGCCGCTGCTTGGGCGAGGGTGCGTTCCATTGCGTCCCCTCATGCCGCGTGCGCAGCAGGAGTGGCTGCTGCAGCAAGGTGGTTGATGGACTCAATGAGCCTTGCGTAGATCTCGGCATCGGGGTCGTACAAGGTGAAGCAGCGTGTATGCGGACTCTTGTTGCCGATGCTCAAGATGGCGGTGACGCCGCGGCGCGTATGAGTGCGATGCAGAGCCACATGCAGGGGAAGTTCAAAACCCATGTCGAGGCTCAGCACGCCGCCGGTGTGCACCAGTTCGAACACGCGCTGCTTGTCTTCGACATCAAAATGGCCGTATTGACGATCGGCATGCGGGAGATGCACCAGGTCGCTGGAGTTGCGCGCGTCGAACGGACCGTTGGCAATCTCTTCAATAAAGTCGGCCAGTTTGAGGTGCATTTTCTTGTCGTTTGGCAGGGTCAGCGTGTGGCGTTCGCTGCCCAGCTCCACGACAAAAGTGCTTTCCACTGCGCCGCGCTCAGCCTTGAGACGGAATGCCAGGCATTCACGCTTTGGGGCTGTGCGCAGGACGTGGTTGAAGGTCTCGGTCAGGTTGACCTGGGCGTCGAGCAACTGCAGGGTGCGGTTGTCGATCTTGTACTTGATCATGCCGCGTGCCCTCCACCGTTTGGGTCGAAACACTTGGCAGGAGGGCGACGTTTTTTGGAGGTGTTGATGCTTATAAAAGCGCAGCCACATTCTCGGGCCAGACGACGAACCTCGAAAATGCGGCAGGGGTCAGCGATGGTTGGGTGCAGATGAATCGTAGCTTTGGTATGCATAAATTTGCCTCGCTCTGTGGTTAAAGAGTGAGTGCAAATTAGCAATAGCTAATCTGTTTCGCAATAGCAAATGCTAAATTTCAAATCTCAAGGTACTTTGAAGGCTTCAAGATAGCCCCTACGTAATGGATTTTCTCGACCAGCTTTTCTTCCAGGAAGATAGGAGGGTAGCTGTCGTTAATGCTATCGAACCGGAGTTGACCATCCCGACGGTAAATGAACTCTTTCACCATTGCCCTACCATCGGTGGTCCGCACGAGGACCTCATCGCCAGTCTGATAACCATGATTCGGCTCAATGAGCACAAACTCCCCGTTTTTGATGCGTGGATGCATGCTGCTTCCCACGACTTTCAAGCCATATGCATCGGGATCGGAACTGATAATTTCCAAGTATCCATCGCCATGACCTGGAGGATATTCAAGTGCGTCGAAGTAGCCATCAGTACCCAACATAGCCTTTCCTACTACGGGTACTGGGGCAGGGCGCCGGTGCTCGCTTGCTTCCCGCTCTTCAGCTGTTCTAAGGGCGGTTTCGTTGATGGTTGCATTGAAGAACGCGGGGTGGGGCAAAACTGGAGGCTTGAGGCCAAGAGCGATCCAAGCGGCGGTGATTTGATGCTGGTCTTCGGCGGAGTAGGTTCCCGTCGTAAGCAAATCAGCAGGAATTGCGAGCTTTTTTGCAAGGTTCGTGGCAGCTCGGTCACCCAATGTCCGGTGCCCGTTCAGGATCTGAGAAATGTACGAAGCGTCCACATCGGCATGCGCTCCGGCAAAGTCCTTGAGTTGGTTTTCACCAATCAGGGCTTTAAGAATCGTGAGGCGTTTTTCGTAGATATTCATATAGGGAATCATCCGTGCTCCGTTAGCAAAATGTAAATTACGTTTTGCTATTGCGGACCGGATTAGCAGTTGCTAATCTTGTATTGAATAGGGGGTTAGCAATGACGCTTCTCGAATACATAAAGATCCTAGACGACGCACAGCTCAAGACCTTTGCCTCTCGATGTAATACCTCAGTCGGCCAATTAAAGCAGGTTGCTTATGGCAATCGCCGAGCGAACGCAGCTTTATCTATTTCGATTGATCGGCATAGCGGCAGTCGTGTGACGTGTGAGTCGTTAAGGCCAGACATTGATTGGCAATACCTGCGAATGCAGGCACCAGCTAATCACAGAGTAGAAAACGCTGCATAGAAAAAAGGCGGCCCAAGGGTCGCCCAGTTTCTCCCGACAGCATCACCACAATGCTATCGGGTCGCGATGTTAGAAGGCGAGCACACCACATGCCGCCGACTTTCATCGCGTTTCCAAGGCTCGGAAGCCTTGGTGTTGCTGCCGTTCTTACCACAGAGCTGGCAGCTGTTGCGCCAGGGGTGAACAACGGATTGTTCGCCCCAGCACGGTGCCGGTTATCCCCTGCAAGGGTTCCCGGCGTTTGGGCCATACCAAGCCACGCGGCAAATGTATCACCAACTTCTGTCGCGCGGCACTGGCAACTTTTAGGATTAATGCCATGAGCCGAATTGCTCTCAGTTCTCTGGAACGGGCGCAGCGGGAAATCCTGCCGCTCGATTTAGCGCTGTACCACGCCGCTCGCGATTACCCGGGTGGCGCTGCTGCCATCGCAGCCACGACCGGTCGTAACCCGACCACGCTGCAACATAAACTGTCGCCGACCCACCCGAGCCACTCCATCAATATTCAGGAATTCGGCGAGATCCTCGAACTGACCAAGGATCGCCGCATTCTGGATGCGGTGCATGCGCTGGTCGGCGACACGATCTGGCAGGAGCTGGCCGACACCTATACCAACGACATGCCCGAGACCTTGACCACCGGCATCGCCGAATACTTCCGCCAGGTCGCCGATCTGGCCGAGACCTGGGCCAAGAGCATCGGCGACGGTGTGGTGACTGATCAGGAACTCGCGGCTATTCGCCTGCAGGTGTTCCGGGGCATTCAAGGGCTGCTCGGGTTGTTCAACCGCGCCACCTACGTCAACCAGACGACACGAGGTGCTGACCGTGGCTGACATCGCCGATTTCGCCAACGACTTGGTGCAGGAACGCATCGATCAGGCCATGGCGGCGCGCAGCGCTGCCAAAGCCGAAAGCGCTGCCCATTCCTTGCTGTTCTGTGAAGCGTGTGACGATCCGATACCGGAGGCGCGTCGCCTGGCCCAACCGGGTTGCTCGCAGTGCATCAGCTGCCAATCTCTCTCCGAGCGGGGGATTCAGCATGCTCGATGAGGTATTGGGCCAATTCGCCGATTACGGTCTGGAGCCAGCGCAACCGCTGGTGTTCGGCAAGCTGACCCGCTGCAAGACATCGCAGGACAAGGGCAAGGAAAAGAACGGCTGGTACGTGGTCCACGAGCAGCGCACGGAGAAGGGCGACACGCTGATCTTCGGCGCTTTCGGTGACTGGCGTTCGGGCGAGACGCAGAAGATCAAGGTCAAGGCCGGTCGCATGTCGCCGGAAGAGCGTGAAGTGATGCGCGCCCGCCAAGAAGAAGCCAAGCGTCGCGCCGCCGAAATCGCGAATAACGCTGCGCGGCGGGCCGCAAAAAGGGCGCAGGGTTTGTTCGAGCGTATGCCGACCACCGGACGCAGCGATTACCTGGACCGCAAACAGATCGTTGGCATCAACGTACGTTACGCGTCGCGTACCGGTGCTGTGCTGGTCCCGATGAAGAACGCTCGCGATCAAATCATGGGCCTGCAGGTGATCTTCCCCAACAAGCAGGAAGACACCGGCCGCGACAAATCCTACTGGCCTTGCGGCATGGCGAAGGAGGGCACGTTCCACCTGCTCGGTCCGCATCCGGTACCAGGCGAACCGGTGCTGGTTTGTGAGGGTTACGCCACCGGCGCCAGCCTGCACATGGCGACGTCTCTCGCGGTGGCCGTGGCCTTCGATGCGGGCAACCTGCTGGCTGTGTGCAAGGTCATGCGCGAGCGCTTTGCCGGCTGCCCGCTGATCATCTGCCGCGATGATGACTGGAAGACCACCAAGCCCAACGGCGATGCCTGGAACCCAGGTGAAGAGAAGGCCAGCAATGCTGCTCTGATCGTCGGCGCCCAAGTCGTTGCGCCGATCTTCTCCGTCGAGCGCCACGACAAGTGGACCGACTTCAACGACCTGCACGTCGCCGAAGGTTTGGAGGCCGTGCGTCGTCAGGTGCTGGCCGTGGTCCGTCCACCGGCGGCTGGTGGCTGGAAAGATCAACTCGCCCGCAGTGAAAGCGGCGCCTTGATCGCGCACATGCAGAACGTCGAACTGATCCTGGCTCATGACGAACGCTGGGCCGGGGTGATCAGCTACTGCGCCTTCAGCTCGAAGATCGTCAAGTTACGCGCCGCCCCTTATGGCGGTGGTACTGGCGAGTGGGCCGACATCGACGACGTGCGCGTGATGAAGTGGCTCGCGCAGCAGTACAACCTGCGCGTGAAGTCCTCGCACGTGATCGAGGCCGTAAGTGTCGTGGCGCACGACCACGCCTTTCACCCGGTGCGCGAGTACCTGAAAAAGCTGGAATGGGATCGTGTGCCGCGCCTGGAGCGTTGGCTGACGGATGTCATGGGCGTGAAGACAACGGACTACACGTCCAAGGTCGGCAAGCGCTGGATGATCTCGGCCGTCGCGCGGGTGATGAAGCCCGGCTGCAAGGCGGACTCGGTGATGATCCTCGAAGGCGTACAAGGCGCCGGTAAGTCGACCGCCATGAGCGTGCTCGGCGGTGAGTGGTTCATGGATACGCCGTTTGCTCTCGGTGACAAGGACGGCTTTCAGGCGATCCGCGGCAAGTGGATAGTCGAGCTGGGCGAACTGGACAGCTTCAACAAGGCCGAGAGCACCAAGGCCAAGCAGTTCTTCTCCGCGTCCACCGACACCTACCGCGAAAGCTATGGCCGCAGAACGCTGGACGTGCCACGCCAGTGTGTCTTCGTCGGTACCACCAACCAGGACGAGTACCTCAAAGACGCCACTGGCAACCGCCGCTATTGGCCGGTGGCCTGTACCAAGGTCGACGTGGCGTTGCTGCGCGAGATCCGCGACCAGCTCTGGGCCGAAGCGATGTTCTGTTTTGAGGCCGGGGACCTCTGGTGGGTAACGCGAGAGGAAGCACCAATGTTCAGCGAGGAACAGGACGAACGCTTCGTGGTGGACGAATGGGAAACGCCCATCCTGACCTGGCTCGAAGAGTCGCAGATCGGCGAGACCACCACCGGCAGTGAAGTGATGAGTCAGGCGCTCAAGCTCGATCCCGGTCATTGGGGCAAACCCGAGCAGATGCGTGTGGGTGCGATCCTGCATCGATTGGGGTGGCGACGTTTCCGTTTGGGCGCCTTGAGCAAGAGCGGCCAGCGGCCATGGGCGTACAAGAAACCGGAGGGTTGGGGCAGGGCGCCTGCGCTGGAACAACCTGAGTTCGAGGAGCCGTGCTTCGATGATTAAGGCAATCGATATGGCCCTAAAGCAATGGGCGCAGGAGCTGCACAGCGATGAAGTGGCTGCCGGTTACTCGGGCGGCAACATGGTCGCGATGATGATGGAAAGCGGTGGCCAGCTTGTGCGCGGAAGGCGCGGGAGCAGGGTGCCGCTGGAGGCCTCCCTGGACATCGAGCGCATCGTCAAGAAACGCCTTGATCCCGAGTTGATGACGGTGGTCCAGGTGCATTACTTCCAGCCTGATGCGCCTCTGACTGCGCGTCTGGCTGAGAGTGGCTGCACACGCAACCTCTACTACCAGCGCCTGCATGACGCTCACATCGTGGTTGAGCATTTCCTCCTGGGGGAAGCGGCTTGATCGTGGGCATTACTCTGGCTCACGCCGTCCCACTGGCCTGCCTCCGTCCCACTGCTTTTTGCGGTGGTGGGACGGGCGCAGGCCCCGTCGTTGTTGGGCTGTCCCACCGTCCCACCTTTTTCATGCCTCCCGCCCGTGTATGCGTAGCGGGCATCAATGCGCGTGTTCACGCGCACGCGTGTTTTGAAATATTCTCTCTATACACGAGAAAAGAGAGATAAAAGTAGGACGGTGGGGCAAAGCCCCAATCTGCGGGGTTTTCAGACGTCCCACCTTGTTTTAGAAAGGTGGGACGTATGGGACGCCAGAAAAGCAAAAGACAGCCGGGAAAGATATTCACCGACATTCGCCAGCCGTTCACTGGGCGTCACCCACACATTCACCGGATGGCATTAAAACGGTCTTGCTGCCACCAGAATCGACCTGTAAAAAGGGGCCATCTTCGATGGGTGCGACCGCAAAACGCGGCAGGGCCATCCACCACCTGACCCGGCCATTGCGTCGGGTCTTTTTGTTTAAGGGGCAGGGCAATGACGAACGAGCAACAGGCGCTGGCAGAGATGCCGATCTGGTTGGTGATTGTCCTGTCACTGGTTGGCGGCGTGTCTGGCGAGATGTGGCGCGCTGACAAGGATGGGACACGAGGTTGGGCGTTACTGCGCCGCCTTGCACTTCGATCCGGTGCCTGCATCGTCTGCGGCGTGTCAGCGATGATGTTGCTGTTCGGTGCAGGCCTGTCGATCTGGACGGCGGGCGCCCTGGGTTGCCTGACCGCAATGGCCGGCGCGGATGTCGCCATCGGCTTGTACGAACGCTGGGTCGCCAAGCGGCTGGACCTGAGTGAGGCCGAGCCGAAGGCATGAACCGGGCAGGCCGGGTGGGAAGCCGATTTTTACGGGTCCTCCCCAAGGGCCGCCCCCTACACGGGTTATCGAACTCGCGGAATCTCTCTAGCTGAAACCTTCACAGGGATGTCCGTCTTTCCAAAGGGATGGGGGCAGGGCATGGCACTCGAATGCCGAGTCGACCGACCGGATCGGGCAGAAAACCGCCGGGGACCCTGGGGGCTTTCAAAGGACACGGGGTCGGAAACCCGCGGGATCGTGTTAGTGGGAGACCCGCCAGCTTACTGAAATTTCAATCCACTGAAATCTTGAAAGGATTCATTGAAAAGCCGCTGAAAAGGAGGGCTTATGAGCACAGCTACGTACCTGTCGAAGAGCGCCTTTGCTGCGCACATCGGACGGTCGCCGAGTTACATCACCTGGCTGAAGGAAAACGGTCGACTGGTCCTGTCTCCCAATGGCAAGCAGGTCGACGTTCTGGCCACCGAAGCATTGATCCGCGATACCGCTGACCCGAGCAAGGCTTCCGTCGCTGCTCGCCACCAACAGGAGCGGCTTCAACGTGATGTGTACAGCCACGTCGCTGCAAAATCCGAGTCGACTAACATGGCTGCGCCCCCGCCCGTTGATCTCGCGCAAGGGCAGTCCCCGGACTTTCAGAAAGCGCGTGCACATCGCGAGCACTACTTGGCGCGGATGGCTGAGATGGAGTTTCGCAAGGCGCAGGGGGAGCTGGTGGAAATCAGCTTTGTGCAGAAAGCCGCTTTTGAAACGGCGCGATCGCTTAATCATTCGCTAATGAGCCTGTCGCCGCAATTGGCGCCAAAACTCGCCGCGCTGTCGGATCCGTGGGAGGTGGAGAGGCAGCTAACGGCTGCGCTGCGCCAACGACTTAACGAAGCGGCACAAGTGTCAAGCGATGACTTTGGATTTGCGTTGAGCGAGTGCTAAGGATATCCGCTGATAGGCATTTTTCTGCTCGCATCGGAATTGATTGGCGCCTGCTTCCAGTCAGTATTAGCCGTCGGCGTAAAGTGTTATCACGCGCCTACCAATGCAGCAGGCGAGTGTAATTTTGAATCTACCACCGCATGCGTAGTCACCCATTTTAAGATCTGGATATGCAGGTGCTTGTCAGAAGGTTATCGCTCTACTGCGACGCACTTGATCTCCACGAGAAGGCCAGGTCGAGCTAATTCACTGACACCAATGCAGGTCCATGCACAAGTGCTTCTCGGAAAGACTTTATCCTTTACGCGTCTGAAAATTGGCATGTGACGGTGCATGTTGACGTGGTAAGTTGTCATTTCTACGACATCTTCAAATTTACAGCCACCTGCCTCCAAGACGATCCGGAGATTGTCCCATGCAGCTAAAAACTGCTGCTCAGGTTCTTCAATGACGGATAATTCCGGCGTCCTGCCTACCTGACCCGCGCAGTAGAGAGTTTTTCCTACCTTTACTGCTGGTGCATAACCCGCGCGCTCGTAGATCAATCTCATGCCATCTGGAACAATGATCTGACGGTCAGTCATGATTGCGGAGCCCCAAGTTAGAACGGTTACGAAAGCTAACTCAGGGGCCAGAGCCGCGTCCACTCAGTTCACTTCTCATCTATTAATCAACCCCACAGGTGCTTTTAGCCGCTGCTGAGTCTTTTTGAACTCATTACCTAATGTGGCTACCTCGATCGATGCAAAAGGCGCGAGCCGGTAGCGTTACTGATCAGAAGCATTTCGATGGTTGGTTCGCTGCTAGGCTGGCTCGTCAGTTCGTGTCGTCATCACCTTGAAATATATCTGCGTAAAGTCGCGCGACTGTAGGGGTAAGGTTATGACCGGCAGGAATGAGAAAGTCGGCGTGTGGTGCGAGCCGTTTTACGTAGATGACTTCGTAAACCCTGCGCACGATTCCAGGTGCTGTTTCTTCCCGGTCCAAGCCAGGCATTATCCCTACCGCTTTGTAACCGGCTTGCTCCAGTGCTTGTTGCATATACGGCGTGCGGGTTGTTGCCATGCCATAGATCAGCCCCGCGCCCATGAACGTGCCGATTTTTTCTCCCAGGTCCTGGGCCGCAACGGCCAGTCTGGCTTGTCTGTGCGGTTTGGCTACCGCGCCGACCCGCCCGAAAATAACGTCAGCACCGTCAATTTTTTCCCACGTGGCGATAGCGACAATCTCATCGTTCTGGCGGACGACGGTAGCGAATATGCCTCGATCCGGATCGTCTTCGAGCACCACGTTGTCTGCGTAGAACTGCTGGTCCAGAAACGGGCTTGCCAACCCCACCGAAATGGAGGGAAACCATGTCCGGAAAAAATCTGTCGCGACATTGATCTCCTCACGTTTCAGGTAATCCCAACTGTAGCCATAGGGTAAATCGGTGAAGCTGCGAATTTGCTCGATCGTTGGCCATTTCATGCGGTTCTGCTCGTTTGTCTGATTGCTTCGATAAGTGGCGCCGGGGTCAGGCCCGAGGGTCAGGGTTATTGGCGGGTGCCGGGGCATGCCTGGCGGCGATCTGCCTGTGGCGCTCGACCACTTCGCCAATGACCAACTGCATCAGCCTCTGCACGATGGCCGTATCCAGCTCGGCCTCCTGAGCAAGTGCTGCCAGACGCTGGTATTGCTGCTGCTCTCTGGCCTCGTCTACCGCAGGCAACTGATATCGGGCCTTGAGCAATCCGACCTCATCGGTACAGCGAAACCGTTCCGCGAGCAGGTGGATGAGGGCGGCGTCGATATTGTCGATGGTTTTCCTGAATGTTGAGAGTTGACGCGCGATGTCGGAGTTTTCCATGAATGACCTCGTGACAGGTGTTCGAAAGAGCTTCTCAATGATTCGTCTGCTGAGCAAAAACCGACCAGTCCTTGTCGCCATCTCCCCTGGCTACCGCCGACGTCATTTTCAATCGCACGGCATCCGCCGCTGGCAACTCCAGCCCCTTGAGACGACCCGCATCGATCGCCAGATTCATATCCTTGAGGCCAAGCGACAGTTTGAATCCCGGTTCAAAATTGCTGCTGACGATGTTCTGCCCATAACGTTGATAACTGGGGCAGGCGAACAGGGTCTGGGTCATGAGCTTGATGAAAATCGAAGGGCTCAGTCCGTGGCGTTGAACGAGTCCGCTGGCTTCGCCCAGCGACTGGATGGCTTGGGTGATCATCATGTTGCCGGCGATTTTCGCGATACAGGCCTGTTCAGGTTGGTCGCCCAGATACCAGGTTTTTTTCCCGAGCAGGTCGAACAGCGGTTGGACGGTCGAGACAGCGGCCTGCGATCCGGCCGCCAGGATATTCAACTCGCCCTTGGCCGCCACGGCGGGCACGCCGAAGACCGGCGCCGCGATCAATGGCATGCCGACGGCTTCATGTTCGCGCTGCAACTCCAACATCAGCGAAGGCGACAAGGTCGACATCACGACATGCACGCAAGCTTTGTCTGCAGTTTCCAGAACAGCGCTGGAGAGCAGCACTTGCCTGACGGCGGCATCATCGGCCAGAAGAGTGATGACTACCTCTTGCTGGAACGCCGAGGCCGGCGTTTCGATAACGCTGATGCCTTCGAGATCCTTGATCGCCGCCTGACTGCGGTTCCATGCCGAGACGTGATGGCCAGCGCGGACGAGCAGTGGAATGATGGCTCTGCCCATGCATCCCACTCCGATAAAACCAATCTTCATTTGCAGTCTCCGGTTGGTATTCGACGACGGTGAATGCAGACAAGTATGTCGGGCACGGGATTGCTACGGCAGTGCCATTGCTGCACTCTCACTGTTCATTTTTGTACGGGGGCGGAGCATGGACTGGAGTGATGTGCGGGTCTTTCTCGCGATTGCCCGCAGCGGGTCATTAGGGGCTGCCGCCAAGCTGTTGGGGGTCAGCCATCCGACCGTGGGGCGGCGCTTGCAGGTGCTGGAACAGTTCAGTGGCCAACCCGTTTTCCTGCGTACCAACCAAGGTCTCGTGTTGACCGACAGCGGCGAGAAGCTCCTCAGCCTCGCGCAGGAAATGGAGCAAAGTGCGTTGGCCATCGAAAGGCGCCTCGCGGGGGACAGCGCACAGCCCGAAGGTGTGCTGCGCATTTCCTGCGCTGACTGGTTCGCCTGTTATGTGCTGGCCCCGGTGCTGAGTGAACTGGGCCGGCGTTATCCATTGATCGTGCCCGAGGTCATTGCCGGGCATCGATTGTTTGATCTGGCTCGCCGCGACGCCGACATCGCGTTTCGAATCGTTCCGTTCACCGAACCCGATATCGTGCACCGCAAGCTGATCTCCCTGACTTACGGGTTATACGCAGCCGTTGGATCTGCTGACCCTGAGCCACAGGGCGCCGGGCTGGGTCTGATCACCATGAGTGTTGCCCAGTCTCATTATCCCGATGTGCAGTGGCTGCAGCAGCGTTACCCTCTGGCGCGTACCGTGTTTACCAGTAGCAGCCGCACAGTCCAGGCGCAAATGTGTGCGCAGGGGCAGGGCGTCGCGGTATTGCCCCGCGCTTTGGGCGACCAGTTGACGGCGCTGCGTCTGATCGATTCAGATGAACCGCCACCAGGCCGCGACATTTGGATGGGCTACCACCAGGACATGCGCCAGATGGACAGTCTACGCGCGCTTGCCGACCTGGCCTCCGTCATGATTGGCACTCAGGCAGGCGGTTGATTCACTCTGCCGGCTGCATGGCCGCCGTTTGCAGCTCTGCAGCAGATTGGCGCGCCAGACTCAGACTCAGTCCTGCGCCTACCACCAGACACGCAGCGATGCACAGTATGGCGACGGTGAAGGCGTGGGTGATGGCCGCCGCGTCCGTGTCCTTGCCCAGAAGCGTGTAAAAAATGCCACCGATGATCGCTACGCTCAGTGCCGTGCTGATTTGCAGTGTGGAACTGGTGATGCCCGCAATCATGCCGGAATACGCCGGTGCCACGCGTCCAGTGATCATGCGCATCAATGTCGGAAGGGCCAGTCCTTGTCCGAAACCGATCAGAAAGAGAATCACGGCAAGGGACAGCGCAGAGGGCGTGACGGCGGTTGGCGTGTGCGCCACGAGCCAGGCCAATAGCACGAACCCCAGCACTTCGAGTGCCATTCCGAAGGGATTCACATAAGACCCCAGCAAACGCCGGAATAGATGGGTGGCGAGCGGCCCCAGCAAGAAACCAGCGCCGAATGGCAGAAAGACCAGACCTGCACTGAGCGGGCTCGTATGCAGCGCTCCCTGTAAATAGATGGAAAACAGCAGGAAGAACACGCCGATCGCGTAAAAAGTCAGCGCCACCAGCAATGCCCGGCCCAGCCCGGGCGCACGCAGTGCAGCAGGGTTCAGCAACGGCGCGCCTTGCGCTTGATACAAGCGGGCTTCGTAGCGCCAGAACAGCCAGGCCAGCAGTGGCACCGCCGCCAGCGACAGCCAGGCCCACCACGGCCAGCCCGCTTCACGTCCCTCGATCAGTGGAACGATCAGCGCCGCAAGCGTCACCATCGACAACAGCGTTCCACCCAGATCCAGCTTGCTGGTCTGGGGTGCGCGGGTTTCCTTGACCACGGGGATGGCGATCAGAATGACCAGCAACGCAATCGGTAGATTCACCAGAAATATCGACCGCCAGCCCAGGTTCATCAGGTTGAGCGAGATCAGAATCCCGCCAAGTGCCTGGCCGACTACCGACGCCAAACCAAACACCGCACCGTACAGGCTCAACGCCAAGGGTTTTTCCGACTCAGGGAATATCGCCTGCACTGAAGCGAGTGCCTGCGGCGCCATGACAGCGGCCGTCACGCCTTGCAGCGAGCGTCCGGCGATCAACACCCAGGGTGACTCGGCGACACCGCAGATCAGTGAGGCGACGGCAAAGCCAATCAGGCCAACGAAGAACATTCTCATGCGGCCAAAGATGTCGCCAAGCCTTCCGCCGGTGATCAGTGTCACGGCATACAGCGCCGCGTAAGAAGAGATGATCAACTGTTCGGCAGAGGAGGCCGTGCCCAGCGATTGCTGAATCGAAGGCAGCGCTACGTTCACGATGAAGAAATCCAGCGGCGGCAAGAATGCACCGACCAACAGGATGGCGAACATCAGCCAGCGCCGCTGTTCCGGAAGGGCTACTATTTTCTCAGGCATAAGGTCTCCTTTCTGAAACCCTTCGGCTCCAGAATATTTTCGATTGCGAGTCATGCTTTGAATAAGCTGACTTCAATCTAAACGATCAAACCCTGGCTGACGCCTCACATAAATGAACGGCCAATGTTCATTTATGGCAGTGCCGCTGCGCCCCTGCCTCCTCGCAAAATGGCCGCACTGTGGTTCCAGTCGAGCCACACAACCGAAATCGAGGAGTCAGTTATGTCAGGTAAATTCGCTGATCAGGTCGCAGTCGTCACCGGCGCGTCCACCGGGATCGGATTTGCGATTGCACAGGGTTTGATTGCCGAGGGCGCCAGGCGCGTTTACATCACCGGGCGTTCTGCAGCCACGCTGGAGGCTGCGGTGGCCAAGCTTGGCGACAGGGCGGTCGCGGTCATTTCCGATGTCGCGCGCCAGGTTGATCTGGACGAGCTCAAGGCGACGATTGAGGCGCACGGCGATCAACTGGACTCAGTGTTTGCCAATGCGGGTATTTGTGAAAAGAACCCGCTGGGCGAGACCACCGAGGCCGCCTATTTCAACATGTTCGACATCAACGTAAAGGGAGTCTTTTTTACTGTACAGACGTTGATGCCATTGTTGAAAAATGGCGCTTCGATCGTGCTGACGGCCTCTATCTGTTCCAGCAATGGCATGGAAGGACTGAGCCTCTACAACGCCTCCAAAGCCGCGGTACGTTCCTTTGCCAGGACGTGGGCCAACGAACTCAAAGGTCGCAAGATCAGAGCGAATGTCCTGAGCCCTGGCTTCACCCGCACACCGCTGATGGATAACGGCTTGAAGATGAGCGAAACCGACGTCGCCGCGCTGCGTCAGCACGTCGAGCAGATCACGCCATTGGGGTACATGGCCGAGCCTGAGGAAATCGCCTCGTCGGCGCTGTTTCTTGCGTCTGCCGATGCGAAATATGTCAACGGTGTGGAGTTGATGGTCGACGGCGGCCTGTCGCAGATCTGACCACGTGCTCAACCTAGCGCAGCCCTCGCGCAGGGCTGCCTTCCTCGCTTATGCGCAGCCCCTGCAGGAAACCTCATCATGAACAATGAACAACTGACAGCCCGACTGGACGCCCTGGAAAGTCGCGCCGCCATCGAGTCGCTGATCAGCGCCTACGCCAATGCTTTCGACCGCATCGACGCCTCGCTTCTTAGCTCAATCTGGCACGAAGAGTCGACACTGGATCTACCGGGTTTTGGCCAGGCTGGAAACCGTGACGAAATCCTGGCGATGGCGCAAAACAGCTGGCGCCAGATGCCCCATATGCACCACTGGATGGCCAACCCGCTGATTGAAATCGAGGGTGACAGCGCAGTGGGCACGGTAGCTGCGGATTGCCTGTTTCATGAC
Organism: Pseudomonas sp. 1L-E-NC-VB-C3; assembly: GCF_057291535.1. Taxonomy (NCBI): domain Bacteria; kingdom Pseudomonadati; phylum Pseudomonadota; class Gammaproteobacteria; order Pseudomonadales; family Pseudomonadaceae; genus Pseudomonas; species Pseudomonas sp. 1L-E-NC-VB-C3. Next base: position 113,681 of record NZ_JBXAWD010000010.1, read on the forward strand.
ATTGAAAAAGGCCCGGTGCAAGTCAGCGGTCTTTACCACGACAGGTTTGAACGTCGGGACGGAAAGTGGGCGTTCCTGTCACGTCGTTTTGAAATGCATTTCCTGACGCCGTTAAAAGATTGGGTACCCGCAGCGGGCGAAGAACAGTTTGCACCGTTCGAGCAGCTCAAGGGAACGACAGCGAAAAACGAATAGTCCCGGCCCTTGGCTGTTCGACACCCACGTGGCCGTCATGCAGTTGCATGATGGCCACGACAATGGCGAGGCCAAGCCCGTAGGAGTCGGAATTCTGGTGCCGAGACGCATCGCCACGGTAAAAGCGGTCGAAGAGTTTGCCCAGGGTTTCGTCGCCCAGCACCGGCCCTTGGTTCTCCACCTCAATCCGGGCACCTCCGTGGGTTTCCAATACCCGTATCAGAATCTCGGTGCCCTCGTAAGCGTAGCGAACAGCGTTCGCCACCAGGTTGCTCAACGCTCTGCGCAGCAGCAAGGGGTCAGCGAGCACGATACCATCGCCCGTTATTTGGAAGCTCATTCGCCGCTCTTCAGCCAAACCCTCAAAATACTCAGCGATGCGCTGTGATTCGTCATGCAGCGACAGTTGCTGGCGCTCCACTACGGCTTGCGCTTCATCGGCGCGCGCCAGAAATAGAATGCTTTCGACGATGCGCGAGATCCGTTCGAGTTCTTCAAGGTTCGAAGCGATCAGCGCCTGATATTCGTCCTCGCTACGGCGTTGGCGAAGGGCAACCTGACAATGTCCCATCAACGACCCGACCGGCGTGCGGATTTCATGGGCAAGGTCGGCGGAAAATTGCGTCAGTCGCTGATAACCCTGAGCAAGACGATCAAGCATCGCGTTATAGGCGTCACTCAGCTGTTGCAATTCAACCGGCGTATCGGCGCTGTCCATACGGCTGTGCAGACGCTCAGGCGTTATGGCTGCGGCATGGGCGGCCATTTTGCGCAGCGGACGCAGCCCGCGACGCAATAACAGATAACCCAGCAACGCGGTTGCCAGAAAGGCAAGGGCCACGGCCAGGTAGATGCGCTCGCGATACGCCGCAAGCATCGCCATTTCCTTGCCCATAAGGTGGGCGGCCGTCAATCGGACTACACGGCCACCCGACGTCGTGACTACGGAGGCGGCGCGCAGCCTTGTTCCCGAGTCGGTCACGCCGCTGCGCAGATCACTGACGCTCAGCTTTGTGTCCTGGCCGATCACCGGCAGTTCAGGCAACGTGACGTTGAGTGGATTGACCTGGATGACCGGTGGCTGCCCCGGCTCTTCAATGATGAAGATGTCGTCTTCGCTGTCGAGCATGTTCTTGAAAATCTGCGGGCTGTCGCGCAGCTTTTCGATGGCGAGTTCGTAATGCAGGAGCTTGCGAAAATGCTCCAGACGGCCCATCACCGCGTGATCGCTGTAGACCAATACCGAGGCCTTCATCGTCTGATACAGATAGAAGCCCGCGCCGGCCACGGCCAGCATCGCGACCATGGCAAACGCCACGGTCGATCGCAGCGTCAGCGAGGGTTGGCGTCGGGACCGCATGGCCTCACCTCGCAGACATAGCCGATACCGCGAATGGTATGGATCAGCTTGATCGGGTAGGGCTGGTCGACCTTGTTGCGCAGGCGCTTGACAGCGACGTCCACCACGTTGGTATCGCTGTCGAAATTCATGTCCCAGACTTCCGAAGCGATTTGTGTCCTGGACAACACATCGCCGGCTCGACGGAGAAACAGATGGAGCAGGGCGAACTCCTTGTTGGTCAGCACGATCACCTGTTGTTGGCGGGTCACGCGGCGCCGGACCAGATCCAGTTCGAGATCGGCAAGGTGGAAATGGTCGGCTTCGCGCACGACACCGCGGCGCAGAATAGTGCGGATGCGCAACAGCAGTTCGGTAAACGAAAAAGGTTTGATCAGGTAATCATCGGCGCCCAGTTCCAGACCGCGAATGCGGTCTTGCAACTGGTCGCGCGCGGTAAGGAACAGCACGGGTACGTCTTGTCTGGCGCGCAACAGCTCGATGATCTGAAACCCGTCAATCCCGGGCAACATCACGTCCAGCACGATCAGGTCATAGGTCGTATGCAAGGCCATGTGCAGGCCGTCAGCGCCATGCTGGGTCCAGTCGACGTTGTAACCGGACTCACCGAGCCCCTTTTTCAGGTACTCACCTGTTTTGGTGTCATCTTCGATCAGCAGGATATGCATCGTCAGGCGCGCTCGGGTTTCTTCATGACGGGGTTAAGTCCGCGACATCGGTATCTCGGCTGTGCAGTGTAACGGGATGAGCGGGCGCAGTCGGTTACATTTCTGTCATACATGGTCAGGGTTGGCGAATGACAAAAATGTCATTCGACGGTCATCGTGACGTCCCGGTCTGCGGTCGAGGATGGCGACACATCAACCCATGAGGAATCGTCGCCATGCAACTCAAAAACGCCCTGTCTACCACGTTCGGTTTGGTGATGCTCAGCGCTGCCGTCATTGCCACCGCCGCCGACATGCCGGTCATCAAACCACTGCGCGGTACGGTGGAAAGCGTCAGCAACAACACGCTGACCTTCACTGTCCGCTCTGGCGCCCAGCAGACGATCGGACTGACTGACAAGACCGGTATCAGCCGGGTATCGAAGGCCAATATCGACTCGATCAAATCCGACAGCTTCATCGGCTCGGCGGCCATCCCGCAGGCCAACGGAACCTTGAAGGCGCTTGAGGTCACGGTATTCGACGCCAGGCTCAAGGGCAGCGGCGAAGGTCATTACGGTTGGCAGAACGCAGACGGCAGCACTGGCACCATGACCAACGGCACCGTTGGCAAACTGTCCAAAACCGACGGCCGCACGTTGACCGTCAACTACCAGGGCGGCGAGAAACAAATCGTCGTGCCGGATGACGTGCCTATCGCCTACGTCGAGCCAGGCAAAGCCGATGAGCTGGTCAAAGGAACGAAAATCGTCGTGTTCCCCGCTGCAGATGGCACCGCACGCGGCATTGCAGTCGGCAAGGATGGCTTCCAGCCACCGATGTAATCATCTGAGAAAGCTTGAGCGTTGCCGTCTGGCAACGCTCCGCTACACGGAAGGCTTGCAAGGGGAACCACGTGAGACAGAAGAAACTGCATCCCTGGCCGGTTCGCCTCACCCATTGGCTCAATGCGGCCTGCATGGTCTGCATGTTCATGAGCGGTTGGGCTATCTACAACGCCTCGCCACTGTTCAGTTTCAGGTTTCCGGTGTCATTGACCGTGGGCGGTTGGCTGGGCGGGGCACTTGCCTGGCATTTTGCGTTCATGTGGCTGCTGCTGATCAACGGCGCAATCTATGTGCTGTACGGGTTGGCCAGTCGTCATTTCAAACGTGAGCTGCTGCCCATCGGCATTGCCGCATTGAAGCATGATCTGACCGATGCCTTGCGCTTTCGGCTGGTGCATGAAAAGGGTGTCTATAACGCAGTACAGCGCCTGATGTACTGGATCGTGCTGGCGGCAGGTGTACTGATCGTGATCTCGGGTGTAGCGATCTGGAAACCGGTTCAACTTCAAGAGCTGGTCGCGTTACTGGGCAGCTATGACGTTGCTCGTTACGTACATTTTGCGGCCATGGCGATGATTGCAGCGTTTGTAGTGATTCACCTGGTCTTGGTGATTCTGGTACCAAAAACCCTGGTGCCAATGATCACGGGTGGAGTGCGGACGCCTAATAACGAGAAAAATGGGTCATGACTGAATTTAAAATAACAACGCGTCAGCGCGTCAGGATTGAACCTGCGCAACAGCTTGAACTGGAAAACATTCAGCGCCGGCATTTTCTTCGGGCCGGCCTGACGGTTGGCGCGATGTCGATGCTGACCGGTTGCAACCTGCAGGACGGCGATCAGGTCGACAAAGTGCTTTGGGCCATGTCGCGTTGGAACGACCGGGTCCAGGCGTGGCTGTTCAGTGGACGGAAACTGGCGCCGACCTTCGCCCGCGCGCAGATCACCAAGCCGTTTCCGTTCAACGCTTTCTATGGTCAGGACGATATCCCTGAAGTAGACCTGACCAGTTACTCGCTCGCCGTCTCCGGCCGGATCAGGGACAAGGCGCCGTGGACACTCGAAAGCTTGCGCAAGCTGCCGCAACGCAGCGATATCACTCGGCTGATCTGTGTTGAGGGCTGGAGCGCGATCGGTCAATGGGGAGGTGTACCGCTGAAAACCTTCCTGGAACACATCGGCGCCGACACCACAGCGAAATTTGTCGGTTTCAAATGTGCCGATCGTTACTACTCCAGTCTGGACATGCCGACTGCCTTGCACCCGCAGACGCTGTTGGCACTGGATTACGCTGACGTGGCGCTGCCGCCCGAGTACGGCTATCCGCTGAGGGTTCGGGTCCCCACCAAACTGGGATTCAAAAACCCCAAGCATGTTGTCGAGATTTTCGTCAGCAACGACAACCCGGGCGGGTATTGGGAAGACCAGGGCTACAACTGGTTCAGCGGGATCTGATGAAGCAAAGAACGGAACTGTCACGCCAGGAACACTGGCGAGATTCATGACACCAAGCGTGATATGAGGCATGCCGATGACCGGTATTTCTGCAGTACCGCCAGCACCATCCGACTGGCCAACATCAGAACCCAGGATGCGGGCAACGAGTGATGGAGCAGATTTCCAATCTCTCTTGCAGGCTCAGTCCAGGCCACCTTTACAACAGTCAGATAAAGCTCGCACTCGGGTGCTCTTTGATAATCTTGCCGCATGTACCTTCAATGGCGAAAAAAGGGCTATCTGCTCTGATGTTATCGGCACAGGGGGACTGAATGCGTTCGCCATTGCAGTGGCTCTTTCGCCGCTAACCGTCACCTGGGTACCGACCGAGATTGTTCGAGCGCCACTGCGTTCGCCTGGGATACGGACTTTTCGCCGTCGCAATCCCTCTTCAGCCGAGAGCTCCTTCCTCAACCGGTCAAGCTCGGAGGATAGGGGTTATGATTAGACGTGTCTCGAGAGCTTGCTCGCCGTAGGCCAGTATTATTAAGGGAGAAGCACATACCGCCAATTCTCACCTGTAGCGTTGAATGGTCTTTCGTTCGCCTAAAATAGAAAGCCCGATGGCTTCTCTATCGTGGGTGGTGTTATGAGGCAGCGTCGACTTACAGCCTATTTTTCTACCCCGCTGTCATCCCCCGTTTATTCTGAGCATCAGAGAGTTATAGCCCTCCATCAGGGCTACTTTTGGCCGAAGGTAGTCGTTCGTGAACGGCTGCTTTCGGCCAAAAGCAGACGCTCGCACTCGACCGTTAACGGCCACTAGCGGGCGATGATTGTGTGTTTACCGTAATGCGACCGAGGCGCCGTTCCCATGCGTCGCCTCCTAGGGTTAAGCCTCCAGGTACGACTTAGCTCCGCTATCCAGCTCATCAAGTCACAGCGCAGGCGATTGATTGTTCTGTTTCCAAGCCCGCGGAGTTACACCTTCGGTTCGCACGAATGTTCGACAGAAGTGTGACTGGTCAGAGAAGCCACATTCCAGTGCAATGTCCGCAATTAGCAATCTCGACGTCTGAAGTAGCTGCTTGCCCCTCAAAATCCGCTGCTCTCGCATCCATTCTTTGGGTGAGACGAGAGTGCTTCTTTTAAACTGACGGGTGAAATGGCTGCGCGATAGCGCACACGCTTGTGAGATAGCTGCCACGGAGATACCTGCGTCCAAGTTATCGAGCATCACCTGCTTGGCGTGCTGGATCTGCCAAGGTTTCAAATGTCCGGTTTGTTTAGTCAAATCCTTAAGTGAGGACGCGCATGTTTCCTTTTTCATCCTGATTCCTTTTTCCCAGTAGCCGGTTGATTAGCTCAATCCAGCGGTCAGTCGATTGGGAAAAATTTAACGGAAGTCGCGTCGAGATGGGGGCGCATTTTTGCGCTGCTGGAGGCGCAAAATTGCGCATTTTCAATAGTGTTTCCAGTGCTAGCCTCTGCTTCCCGACAACTCGAATCGACGTCATTCGATCCGTCATCTGCAAGGAGAAAGCAATGGCTGCTTCACAACCGCACGGCAAAAACACCGCTTACTGGGGAGTCTCATGGGAGGAGGGCTACGGCTACCCCCAGGCCAGAAAAGTTGGAAACGAGATCTATATCTCGGGTCAGTTCAACCACGATGAGGCGGGTAATCTCGTTGCTCCCGCGCCCCTGAATAGCGAGGGCAAACCGAGCGATTTCTCATCGATAGGAGAGCAGATGCGCGTCTCCTACGACAACATCGCCAAGTTGCTCGCGCTCTATGGAGCAACCCTTAATGATGTCGTCGAAGAAACGCTCTACGTCTTGGATATGGACGCGGCATTCGCCGTGGTAGGTGATGTGCGCAAAGCCGCATATCGCACTGAGCGGCCCCAGTGCGCGAGCAATATCATCGGTGTATCCAGGTTGGCTCAACGTTCACAGCTGATTGAAATTGTCTGCAAGGCTGTCATCGGATCTAGCGCCGACTAAGAGACGCTCCCGGTTTCGCCCTGCGCAACCGGGAGATTCAGCTGCCCTTCGATCAAAGGCTTTTGATGCGCTACGGCTGCTGCACAAAAAGTCATGAATGCTTTGACTCTCCATGACTTTCGAATGTCCTGATGCGTAAGCAGCCAGAGCTCGTCCTGTAGCTCGCGCACAACTGGCCCTACGCGTGTTAACCCAGGCGTAATGTCACCCAGCATGCACGGAAGAAACCCATAACCAAGTCCTGCCGCAATGGCGACGCTCGCGGCCGCGACTGAGTCCGTACGATAAGAAATACAGTCGGCGCTGACTCTGTCTTCGACGTAGCTTTTGGCCTTCAGTCCACATAATCCTGCGGAATAGGACACCCACGGTTGGCCTTCTGCGAACGGGGCACTAGTCGCTTGTTTTATGCTGCCATAAGGCGCCCATGCGATCGAAGCGAGCTTGCGCCCGACTAGACTTTCGGCAGGTTTTTTGGTCGCTCTCACCGCTACGTCAGATTCATCGCGAGCCAGACTTAACGTCTCGTTGCCAACCAGAACCTCGATGGCAATTCCTTCATTAAGTGCCTTGAAGTCGGCGATGATCGGCGTGAGAAAATACAGCAGCAGCGAGTCGCTGGTAGTGATCCTAAGCTTTCCAAGCAGCCCTTGACCTGCCCGAGAAACCCGACGTGTAACGCTGACGATATCAAGCTCGACGCGTTCGGCGAGCGCTCTTAATTCAATACCTTCGGGCGTCAGCATGTACCCAGAGCGGCGGTGGTCAAATAAAGCGACCCCAAGTGTCTTTTCCACTTGAGCCACACGACGCGATACGGTGGATACATTAATCCCCAACCTCTTTGCAGTCGTTGCTCTATTACCGCATTCGCTTAGCGTTTTGATGATTCGCAAGTCGTCCCAAGAAAGCTGACTTACAGCATCGCTTAAATTCTGGGTGACGCCGATTGGTACGGGCGGATTGATTGAAGCTTTTTTTGATGTTGGTTTCACGCCAAGCATCCCAAACTAAGGTTGCTCATCATACGAAATGGCTGGAGGCGAACCAAGGAGTCAAGTGCACAAGCGGACTCGACCCGAGCAACCGGCCAGGATGTTCGGGTTAGATAGGGTGGCGTCAGTCGTTCGGGCGAGTATTAAGCCTTTACCATTTCCCCTGACCAACTTAGTCGTGCAGCTTTAATCACTTCATTCTAATCAGTCGAACGTCCGCTTTTGGCCGGAAGCAGACGCTTATGAATGACCGCTTTCGGCCAAAAGCGGACATAAATGAGGCATGCATATAGCAAAGGTGGTCACCGCTGCGGGCTTGCCCATGTGGGTCTTTCGTTCAAGGCGTGCTGGGCGTGTCGGCACCGGCCAGCTGAGGATTCATAGATACAAGGTGGGCAACCATGGGGGGAATGTACGTAATCAAGGGCCCGAGTTGATCGCGTCAATCGAGGTAAAGTTAGCGCAAGAAAAAATAAGAGGCCGAGCGCACGATCCGCACCGAATACATGTCTACACGACCTCTTCGCGTTTCTATGCCCTACCGCAAGGTATACCCACCATCTACCACAATATCTTGGCCGTAAATGCCACGTGCTCGCTCTGATAGAAGGAACAGAATCACATCTGCCACCGCTTCCGGCTCAAGGAACTTACCCTCTAGTAAGCGCTGATTGACCGTTTCCGCGACTGAGGACAACGTCGCATTATCCAACCCTAGTGATCGCCAGATCGGCGTAGCTGTTGGCCCTGGCGATACGACGTTCACTCTAATTCCGGCCTCAGCCTGTTCGACGGCTAAGGTTCGAGCATGCGCTGTCAGTGCTGTTTTCGACGCAATGTAGCCAGCCAAGCCTGGGAAGGCCAAAGCGGAAAGAAAAGTCCCCACAAATACTACCGAAGCGGGTCTCGCCAATTGGGCTCGCAAAGCTGAAAGCGTGTTAAGCGCACCTGCTCCGTTGATGGCCCAATTTCGCTCGAATCCCTTACTCGCCAAGCTGTCTTCAAGTACAGCGACTCCTGCATTCGGTACTAGAAAATCTACAGGCCCGATTCTGGAGACGCAGTGTGCAAGCTTCTCAAGATCCGAACTTACCGTAACATCGCCACTGACAATATGGAGGCGATCACCATGAACGTCTTTGAGTGCAGCCAGGCCGCCCCGGCCACGGGACATCGCCACTACCGTCGCTTCATAGCTTAGTAATCGTTGAACGACTGCCAGTCCGATGCCTGAACTTGCTCCGGTTACCACAGCGACACGATTGTCGAACTCACTTTTCATGTTTCAGCTCCTTGGGTATTAAACCATTTACCCATCACTGACACATTTCATGCCAACCTAAAACGTCATAAAAATCAGGGTGCAGAAGCTATACCGAGTCAATTTGACCATTATTCGTTTTAGTCGAAATGACGACAAATAGGTTTTTTTGACACGCACCAATGGCTGTGTTCTCAAGTGCGTTATAGGACTGAAAATCCGGTCGCATCGAATTTCTTTGAGAGGAAAATACCACTCCACTCTTCGTAAACACGCCCGAGTTGCTCCGCGAACTGCGGATTGACCGCCCACCGCCCCACTCTTTTGCGATCTGTTTCGGCTTTGTCGACCGGCGAGAGGAATCAGTCTTCACAAAGGCGCTGCACCTGTTATCCACCCCAGAACTATCGCGCATCGCAACTCAGTTGCCGCTTACTGTGCCAGTTTATACACCGGCTTTGGGTCGCCTTCCGCCGGGTTCACGGACAACCGGCTTGGCAACATCGGCGAACGGCAAATCGCGAATCAGAACAGCATGGCTTAGTTGAAAGGTCTTTTCTTGGCCCTGTCTGACTAGACCACGCGTGGCTACAGTGGGCTCCAACAACCCTAAACCCGCTGCGAGTGACCGCCATGAACAACCGTATTGATTACTTCAAACAGTCGCCTCAGGCTTCCAATAAGCTGGTGGAGCTGACGATGCAACTGAGTAAGAAGCCGCTACTGGCTGACCTGGCCCACCTCATAATGCTGCGGGCGTCTCAATTGAATGGCTGCGCGTTCTGCGTGGATATGCACGTGAAGGAAGCCAAGATCCATGGCGAGCGCGAATTGCGCCTCCATCACATTGCGGTCTGGCGTGAATCGCAACTGTTTTCGCCAATAGAGCGCGCGGCGCTCGCCTGGACAGAAGCCCTGACCCAACTGCCATCCCATGGTGTACCTGAAAGCCTCTACGCGGATGTGCGTGAGCAGTTTTCCGAACAGGATCTGTCGGATTTGTCGTTCCTGATTGTCGCCATCAACGGTTGGAATCGCCTCAATGTGGCCTTTCAGGCAGTCCCTGGTTCGTCGGATGAGGTGTTCGGCCTGACCAAAGCCAACCTCAACTGAGCGCACGGTTTATCAACGCGCCAAGCTGCTCGCCCTGAGCAGCGCAGGCGCAGTTGGTGAAGCTCAGCAGCAGCCCAGATTGACGCCGCGACGAAACACTCCATCGCGACAAGGGTTGCACGGCGATGCCTTTGGCCAGCAGTTGCTCAGTCAGGGCAGTGTCGACTACTCCCTCCGGCAAACGGAGTACCAAGTGCATCCCCCCTGGCGAGCGCTCCACCAGCAGTCCATTGGGTAAACTCCGCTCCAACGCTTCAATAGTCAAAGCGCGTCGTTCGCTGTAGAGCCTTCGCATGCGCTGAATGTGCCGAGTGAAATGCCCCTCGACAATGAACTCTGCGACCAGCGCTTGAGTAATCGCTGGCGAGCCTGCGGAGAATAACGCCCGACTTACACGCTCAAACGCTGCCACTTGCCCCTGAGGCACCACTAGGTAGGCAAGGCGGATACCGGGGAAAAGCACCTTGCTGAAAGTCCCGGCGTACAGCACGCGCCCGTTGCGATCCAGGCTCGCCAACGCCGGGAAGGGGCGACTGACATAGCGATACTCGCCGTCGTAATCATCCTCGACAACCCAGGCATCGCTCCGGGCCACCCAATCGAGTAACAACTGTCTCCGAGGCAAAGACAGCGCCATACACAGTGGGCTTTGATGCCCCGGCGTCACCATGACGACCTGTGCAGCCTGATGCCTGGCAATGGCCTGCTCCACATCCATACCTTCGGCATCAACTGGCACTGCCTCAAGCTCAATACCGAATTGACGAAGCACTTGGCGCGTGGTTGGGTAGCCAGGATCTTCGACCCAGGCTCGCTCCCCTGCGCGCAGCAAAGTATGTGCGATCAGCGACAGGCTACTGCGCCAGCCGCTGGTGATAAACACCTGATGGGCGCCGCAATCGATACCTCGAGACACCTGCAGATATGAGGCGATGGCGCTGCGTAAGGCAGGCAGGCCGTGCGGCGGCGGATAGTCCAGATCGCCTGAACGCATGCCTCGCAGATAACGGGCACCCAAGCGCGCCCAGATCTTGCGTGGGAACTCATCCATTGCAGGCACTCCCATCTGAAACGGCAAAAGTTGCGGTGGACGCCATAGTGCGTCTGGGGAGTTTTCAATCACCTCGCTGCTGACGGATAAAGCGGGGGCAGACAGTAGCGGCTTCTGCAATTCGGGATTGACCACGGTGCCCTTCTGCCCCAGGGCCAAGAGATAGCCCTCGCTCGTGAGCAGCGAATAGGCCAGTTCGATGGTGCCACGAGCAACGCCGAGATCCTTGGCGAGAGCTCGCACCGAAGGCAATCGGTCACCAGGGGAAAGCGTGCCAGCGGCGATGGCGGCGAGTACTCGGTCATATAACTGACGGTACAGAGGCGAACCGGGTTGCCCATCCAAGGAGGCGAAAGGGTGCGAACAGGAAGTCATCATGGCCTAGTTCATATCTCACTTCTTGGTTCAATAAATTGAGGCAATGTTAGTTCAAGATTTGACCATCACAACCCACTAAGGCCTCTCCCATGACGTTCAATCTTCAAGACTACGTGCCCAGCGTGCTCGACTTGGCCGACACTGCCCTGCGTCCTCTAGACAGCCGCCATGACTTGAAAATCGCTTTCCCGGTAATGCAGCAATTGCGCCCCCACCTAACAAGCGAGGCCGATTTTATGAGTCGTATCGAACGAATGCGAGCCGGCGGCTATCGCCTGGTTGGAGCCTTCGAGTCATCGGCTCTCGTGGCGCTTGCAGGTTACCGCCTTCAGGAGAATCTGATTTATGGCCCATTCTTGTATGTCGATGACCTCATCACCGATGAAGCCCAGCGCGGCGGCCAGTGGGGCTCCCGGTTATTGCGAGCTCTGGAACGACTGGCTCGTGCCAGCGGTTGTGCTCGCCTTGTGCTTGACACGGGTTTGGCCAACGCGCGCGCCCAACGCTTCTACTTCCGCGAAGGCCTTTATACCGGCGCGCTGCGTTTTCAAAAACAGTTCGATACCCCATGACCGCATCACCCGTACAGGAGGCAATATCATGAACCCGTCTCAGAAGCCCCTCGCTCCTTTGCGAATCCTTCGCCTGATTGCCAGTCCCAACGGTAATGCATCTGAAAGCTTGAAACTGTCTGAGCGGATTCTGCACGCTCTGACAGTACGCGCTGGCATACGCGGGATTGAACTGACGGATATAGACCTGAACACGTTATCGCCAGTCGATGCGACTTATGCCCATGCCTTGGCCCATCCGAGCGAAATAGCTACCGAGGATCAGAAAGGTACATTGAGTCGCTCCGACCAAATGATCATCCTGTTGAATGCCTGCGATGTGCTGCTTATCGCTACTCCCATGCACAACTACAGCGTGCCCTCGCCGCTCAAGGCCTGGATTGACCACGTCGTACGCGTCGGAAAAACTTTCCTCAGCACATCAAAAGGTAAGGTTGGAACGTTATTGGATCGCCCCGTCTACGTTGCCGTAGCCACCGGCGGCTACATTAGCGGTGAGAGGGCACGGCAACCCGACTTTCTTCGTCCCTACCTATCCGCAGTGCTGAAAACCATCGGTCTCAATCAGGTGCATTACTTCACCGTTGAAGGCACAGCAAAAGGGACGGACGCGCTAAAAACGGCGCAGAAAATAGGGTACGACGATGTGCATACGTTCTTTCATGAGGAAATCGAAACTAGGACTCATGAAACAGTTGCCTGAAGCCGGTGCCCCAGACGGCCGAAGTACAAAGGTCGGCAGCGATGCCTGAAGCTGAGCCTAGCTTTTTGATTTTCGGGAGAGCTGTTCGCCCGGGTCGGCAGCCATGGGCCGCATGTCCCCCTCTTAATACCGCCTACAGAGAGGAATTGATCATGAGTCGCCTCAGTTGGTTTCAAACTTCACATGGTGCAGCCAAGTCGCTTGAAATTAATGACCCCGCCATGATCTACATACGGGAGATGCTGGAGCATGCCGACCGCCCCTACGACTTGCTTCCACCTCACCTCAAAACACCAGCGTTCTTCTACAGCTACAGGTAACAACCAAGTCTACTTTGGGGGCTATAGCATTTGAGACTGGCGGGATACTGATTGATCGGGGCCTGGCGGGATGGAGCGAGGGACGGGCGTAAGGGCAGCTGCTGGTGGCAGATGACGAAGCAGGTGGATGCTTTTCCATCAACGGCGGCGGCTTGGGTGATGATGTGGGAGCGGTGTACTACTAGGCGCCCGATATTCTGCAGTGGGAGCCATTGGGCATCGATTATACCGCCTTCTTGGAATGAGCTGTGAGCAATCGTACGGCGGCCTACTAAGAGGGCCTACGTTGGTAATCCTGGCGCAACGACATTCAGTGAGTGGGCGGAGATCAATGCGTGTCTTTCTACCCATTCCTATGGACACGAGGGGCTGAGTGGCAATAAGCGCGCAGGTTGTCAGCATGGCTGAATAGTATGATTTGAATTGCACATTAGCCGGCCAGTTGTACGCCCCGCCATCACTCCTAATTAAATTAAGCAGGCCGGCAGCGAGTCAAAGTGCGCTGGTTACGCACAGACATTTCAAAGTTGAAGCATTCACTGGACTCTTACTGAGACACTGACCACCTGCTTACGTCAGACTGACACTCCGGATAGTACGTTTGAACAATACAACACCGAGCCTTCGTTCGAGGTTTCTCTCTACCTAGCTTACAGCAGGGGGAGCCCCCCCCAATGGTGGGATGCCCAAGTGCAGCTGCGCTGCTTTGCTACCTCTAAGAATTTAACCAAGACCATCAAGCTGATCTTGGCGCATAAGTCCTCCGACCTTTTGTAATTTTGTTGGCAGCAATTGTTACGAAATTGCTCTACCTGCCTAGGAACACCGCAACGCAGATCATGGGTTGATTAGTACAAAGATCCACTCGGGAGAGAAGGCGGACAAGCGAGGAAAAGGACCACTGGATTTCGTTTTTATCAATAAAGTCGCGAGCACTGGTCTAACACAGACTGCCCCTCGGATTTTGCTGCAAAATTGAAACAAAAAATTTTGGTTCGCGGGCACGGGAATCGCACTTAGCTCGTTTTGCTGATGACTTCAGCCTGTCATTAGATGCGAAGGTTAAAGAGCGACAAGAAGTGGCGTGCCGCTTTGCACATCGGACATAGCTTGGAGGGGAGAGCTCTCTGAGTCCTAATACTTCGCTAAGGGAAATACGTGACGTACTCCCCACGCCAATTTGAGCTACACGCACCCGATCCATTTCCGGTCAAATGTAAAGAGATTGAATAAGGCGTATTCAAAGTCTAGTTGCAGCAGAAACACGGTGTTCTGCCGCGTAGCTGCTTTACTTGAAAATTATGCTGCCTGCGAGGGCCTAGGAATGAATCGAAACGACTTGCGTCGCGTGGACATGAATCTTCTGGTTATTTTCGAAACCTTAATGTTCGAAAGGAACTTGACTCGGGCTGGGGAGAAACTGTTCTTAGGCCAACCCGCCGTCAGTGCCGCTTTAGCGCGGTTGCGCGACTTGTTCGACGATCCCTTGCTAGTACGCAACGGTCGTACCTTAGAGCCGACCCAGCGAGCGCTGGCAATTCTTAAAGAGTTGCAACCAGCCATGGACACCATCTCCGGAGCTGTCAGCCGAGCTAAGGATTTTGACCCATCCACCAGCCGGGACGTATTCCGAATCGGCCTTTCCGACGATGCCGAATTCGGCCTATTTCCACCATTGATCAATCAACTTCGCGAAGAGGCGCAAAAGGTTATCGTAGTGGTACGGCGGGTTAACTTTCTGCTGATGTCGACCATGCTTGCCTCCGGAGAGATTTCCGTCGGAGTCAGTTACACCACCGAGTTGCCGGCCAACGCCAAGCGCAAGAAGCTGCGGGATCTGCGCGTCAAGATACTGCGCGGCGATAATCGTCCTGGCCCCCTGACCTTGGATGAGTATTGCGAACGACCTCACGCCCTGGTGTCGTTTTCCGGGGATTTGACCGGTGCCATCGATACCGACCTGGCACGCATCGGCCGCTCGCGGCGAGTGATGCTGGCGGTACCCCAGTTCTCAGGACTGCGTGCCTTATTAGCGGGCACGGAAATGCTAGCCGCAGTGCCGGACTACGCGGCGTGCGCGCTGATCGATGGCAGCAGCCAGTTGCGTGCTGATGACCCGCCCTTTGACATCGTGCCGTCGGAGTTGTCGATGGTCTGGAGCGGGGTCAACGATAACGATCCGGCAGAGCGTTGGTTGCGCTCATTAATTGCCCAACACATGGCGACCCCTCTGCCGGTGTATTGAGCGAATTGAAATTTGGATCGGTCTCGCGCAGGAATATCGGCATGTCTGTCATTGGCGGAATGGCCGGAATGTCGAAATACATCTGGATAACCCACCCACGGTGATAGCTGGCGTGGTTGACCACATGCATCAGCATTGCTCCGGCACTCATGGTGCCGCGTTCCCCAGACACAAACGTGAACTCGACGAGTCTATCCAGCGATGCCTCGCTCTGCCGGGCGCTCCAGTCGCTGTACCAGTGATCGATCTCCTTTTGTGCCAAGCGCAAATCAGCGAGTTCGGGATGCAGCAGATCATGTGAAGTTTCGAAGCCGTGCCCCCGGCCTTCGAGGTGAGCCTGCCAAATGCAGTCCACGACGTAAATGTGATTCAAAGTGCCGATTACGTTTTTGAACACCGACACTCGCTCTTTGCTGACTTCGCCAGGAGGCAGTGCGGCCAGGCTGTCAAAGAGGCGCTGATCGGCCCAGCATTTGTAATCGGCAAGCATGCGGGCTGTGCGTACGTTGATCATGAGATTTCCCCAATTTAAATGGGCGTAATGCCAAGCATAGCCCTCACAACGAGCGGCATCGAAGACGCTGATTATCGGTCGGCAAGCGCCAGGGAGCCAATTGGGCTAGGAGACTCGAAGCCGGAAAGCGTAAAGGCGCTGCCTGCCCCCCTCAGTCTTTGCTGATCAGGGAGCCTACCAGAGTTATACGACGAAGCTGGATCAGTTGTGGAGGGTGAGCGCCAGGTAGCGGCGACGGGATGGGCCTCTGCCGCCTGAAAAACGAGCCGTCTTGAACGGCTGCTTATGGCCGAAAGCGGTCTACTGAGCATTCAATGCTGCCGTCGCGCTGTGCTTAGTTTTGTTGAGCACTTAACGGTGTCAGAAGGGTAGGGTTGCGGAAATGCCCGAAAAGATGCGGAAACGATCCGTAGACAGAGGAGCCAATTTCCTGAATGCCAGAAACGACAAAGCCCTGCATAATCAGGGCTTTGTCGTACATAAGATGGCGGAGGCGATGGGATTCGAACTCATGGACCTGTTACAGTCGACGGTTTTCAAGTGCATAAATTAAGCAAGAAATTTCAATGGGTTATGATCCGAGGTATTCCGCTTTGATTGTGTGCAAACGTTATTCGGTACAATAGTTATCGACAATTTGTTATGGAGCCCTAATGCCGCTTTGCCAATCAGTTAGCCTCTTCCGGGCATAAAGCAGAACGCCTTCTCAGATGCGAACTGGCGGTGCTATTTTTCATCCGTATGGTCAATATTTTGGCTGCCTATCGAGACTTTGCTCAGCAGGTGGCCGTGTCCAGCTGCCGCTGCTTTCGCTGCGGAAGGGCTAACTGCCATCATTAGGTGGACTAACACAACATAATCCCCTAGATTCTCGGCAAAATGTCACGGACGTCGAGATGGATTCTAACGATTCGGGCGGTGTAGCCGCCAAGCACGGTTTCCTGTTTCAGGACTGTGTCGCAGCTTTTCACGTCACTCGCATGCTTCGTGACAAGACCATCCGCAGCGTCCGCTGTGAGGTCACGGACGATATTGACATCATCTCTGACGGCTACGTCGACTTCATACAAGTCAAAAGTACCGAGAAGACTCGTTGGAACATCTCGGACATTGTTAAAAACGGGAAGGGCGCCGACAAGAAAGCCATTCCCTGCAGTTCAATCTTGCACAAGTCGATGCAATGCGAGTCAGGTTCAGGCCTAACCCCGCGATACTCGATCGTTACTGAAGACAAGGTCAACAAGACCTTGGAGTACCTGACGATCAAGCCCTCGGCGCGGGAAGGTAAGCCTGGTAGGCAGGACCTGATCGATGATCTGAACGAGCGAACGAAGAACTACCAGACGGGCTCAGGCGTTACCGTCGCCGATTGGGTTGATGCAGCTATTTGGCAGGTTTATCACACCATCCGCGAAGTGGAGCTTCTGGGGATAGCGAACATTCGAAGGTCTTCCGAGGATCTGCATGGCGTTACCTTCAGCTCTGAAGCTGCTGCTGAAGACATTTGGTGCCTGATCCTCGACACGGTGACCCGCAAAGGCGAGCGTTCCCGGCGTGTCCACAGTGCTGACGATAAGTCCTACGCCAGGCCAGATCTCTTCGATTGGTTCAAGCAACGGGTCGTGGATGACCAGTCCAAAGCGGGCCGCAAAATCTACGTCAAACGCAATTTGCCTCACATCCTGATTCCCTTCAGAGCGCCGATGGCATCGGCTTGCGACAAGCGTAATGGACAGGTTCTGCATCAAGAATATTTCCTGGGCCAGTACCGTTACAAACATATCGTCGAGAACGTCTGCAAATGGCTTGATGAGGTTTTCCTCCGTCCCAAAGAGATTGCCGATATTCACAAGCTGACGCTCTTGGAAAAGCGGGAGAGACTGCGCACATCCGTCTTCAAATCTCTCCATGATGTTCGAGAGTTCTTAGGGCGCGTGCTGCTCCACGCTACCATCCGGCAGCATCACGAAAGCCAACCAATACCCTGCATGCTGCACGTCGAAAGCCTAGGGGAGGAGAGAATTCTCGAAAACGTGCACATTGTTCGTCGTCATTCGGGGGGCGATCAGCTTTGGATTGGCTTCAGCGAACTGGTGACCGAAACCGACATCTCTGCACGGTTGCCGGAAATACGGAATGAGCTCTATGAGGTCATCGAGGAATGTTTCGATTCGGCGCGCAGCAAAATACTGGACGTTAAAGACGATGACTATCTGCTTCGACATGACATTGACGAGATCCTTGATGGCAGCCGTCCTTTGGACGCACACCTTGATCGCGTCAAATTCGTCCTGTTCGTTGGGTATGACTCCTATTTGGTGACAGACCCTGAAACACCGGGTCATGAGGACCGCCTGCAGCAGGAAACAGTAGCACTGTTTGAACAGTTCGCCGCCGACCTTGCAGAGGGTTCGCCATTCGGGCAACTAGGCATCCAAATCTTTATCTACCCCGCTCCAAGCCTTGAGCGGCTAGCGAAATTGGTCGAAAAGAAGGTGAGGGAGCTGGTATGACTCAGGTGTACGAGCAAGCGAAATTCAGCCTTCAAAGAAATGACTTCTCATCTTTCAAGTATTTGGCAGCGATTAATAAGCTGCTGTCCAATCCAGTGTCGTATGACCTGGGGCGAGACTTGATCGTCCGGGCCCTCGATG
This sequence comes from Pseudomonas sp. 1L-E-NC-VB-C3, assembly GCF_057291535.1. Lineage (NCBI taxonomy): Bacteria > Pseudomonadati > Pseudomonadota > Gammaproteobacteria > Pseudomonadales > Pseudomonadaceae > Pseudomonas > Pseudomonas sp. 1L-E-NC-VB-C3. Next base: position 131,982 of record NZ_JBXAWD010000010.1, read on the forward strand.
CACGTGAGCGTTTCTCTGAGCACACAACGCTGCTTAAAAATATGGTGAGAAAATCCGGACTGTTCCCTTACCTGAAAAAGGAGTTTTCCTACCTGACATCGGAAGAGCTGAGGGTTTTGGATCTGTACCGTACTCCGTTCTCGGACAGCTTCGTTTTCCACTCGATGCAGTTTCACATTTTTGATCTGCTCAAAGCAGGTCGAAACGTGGTGCTCAGCGCCCCCACCAGTATGGGCAAGAGTGCCATCGTCGACTCGTTGCTGGGCTTGGGTGAGCTGAAACGGCTTGTACTAGTAGTACCGACCGTGGCGCTTGCTGACGAGACACGACGTCGACTTCAGTCGAGGTTTGGTGAGCGCTACCAGATCATTCACCACAGCTCGCAGGAGTGTCATTCCGATCGGGCTGTTTACGTGCTCACCCAGGAGCGAGTGAACGAGCGAATCGATATCGAGGACATCGATCTCTTCGTAATCGATGAGTTCTACAAGCTGGCCTTCCGTGAGCTCAAAGACGGCACAACGGACTACAAGGACGAACGGGTCATCGAACTTAACATCGCTCTGAGCAAGCTGCTTAAAGTCTCCAAGCAGTTCTACTTTACCGGGCCGTTTATCAACAGTGTTCGCGGCTTAGAGAATCTAGGCAGTCCGCATACTTTCGTCTCCAGTAACTTCAACACCGTAGCACTCGACGTCCACACTTTCGGCATCAAGCCCAACGATCAATATGGCAAACTTAGGGCGCTTGGGCAGATCGCGCAACACTGCGATGACGCAACGATCATTTACTGCAAGTCGCCAACGGTCGCCGGCATCGTGGCGCGTGGATTGATCCGGTATGGCTATGGTACTCCGAGCAGCAGTCCACATATCGATTGGGTCAGCCAGGAGTTCGATCCCGAGTGGGATTATGTCGTCGCATTGAGAAACGGTATCGGCTTGCACTTCGGTGCCTTACCCAGGGCGTTGCAGCAGTACACTGCTGACCAGTTCAACGCGGGAAATCTACGATTTCTAATCTGTACCTCCACCATCATCGAAGGCGTTAACACCATTGCCAAGAACGTGGTGATCTACGACAACCGCGACGGCATTCGCAGCATCGACAAATTCACCCACGGCAACATCAAGGGGCGCGCAGGGCGGATGGGAGTTCACTTCGTAGGCACGATCTATTGCTTGGAAGAAATCCCGGAAGACAACCTCAACCAAGAGGTGGATATTCCACTCGGCACTCAGGACGTAGAGACGCCGATAAATCTGCTCGCTAGCGTTCAGCCTGATCATCTCTCTGAGTTTTCTCAAGATCGCTTTGACAAGGTGTTCGTAAGCGATCGTGTCTCCTTCGATCTCGTGAAAAAGCACTCCTACTTTCGATTCGAGCAGTTCGAAGAGCTGCACAGCATGGTCGAGATGATGGATGACACCGAATTCGCTACGCTCGTTTTCCACTGGGGACCCGCTACCAATTTTCTTAAAACATTCGCGAGGATCATCGCCAGGCTGGTACCTCATACGTTCAGCCGTAATGGCGTCAGCGTCAAGCCGCCAGATCTTCTGATCGCCAAGCTGGCTGGTTACGTCAATGCGGTCAGCTATTCGAATTACTTGAAGAGCCAGATCGAATACACCCGGGAATGGATGACTGACGGGACGAAGCGCACGCTCTCCGAAGCCCTGAACAATGATCTTAAGATCATCACCAATACCTACGGTTTTACCTTGCCCAAGCTCCTCGCTCTTATGGAGGATATCGTCAAGCATCATGCGCTCAAACGTGGCATCCGCAGCAAGGTCGATTACACGCACGTCAGGATGGTCTTTGAAAGCTTTCACCTTCCTCCCGGTGTGAACGCATTGGAAGAGATGGGAATCCCTATTCAGACATTACATCGCCTGGCTGACCTGATGGAGTTCCCTGAGAAGGCAGACGTGGATCAGCTTGGCCAATTCATTCGAGATAACCAAGACGTTTGGGTACGATCCCTAGGCTACGTGGATCGAATGTTCATCCAGCGCGCGCTCCGGATCGGATGACATCATCTCAGCACACTGCTCGGCGTCAGGATTGCATCACTAATCTATAATAGGACACAGAACCTGAGAACTGTTCAGCTCCACGTCAAGCGGCCATAGGTGAGATATCGGGTGAATACTGATAATCACAGGCGTTTTTGAGTTTGGATCTAACCTTCACCGCCCCATTCTGAAAATGCAAGCGCCTGAGTTACCTAGAAAGAGTCGGATCTTTTTCGTTTTTGGTGTCTGAAAAATGGCGCCATGGGACTGATATGAGACTGGCACACTATTCTGGTGCGAAAAGTGGGCCGGCGGAAAGAGCGTTTGGCCACTAGATCCGGACGCATGATCTAGGCTTTCCGAACCCCCACTCCAGGATGGACCCAATGCAAGATAACTCTGAATCCAACATCGCCACGGCGGATGCACTGACGTTGCTTCTGCATAACCAGCACGCGATCGGTGCGGCAATTGATGAGGTCACGAAGTGGCTTTCAGAAAATGGCGCAGAAGATGTTGCCGTTAATGCAGTCGTAGCTATGGAAACCCTGGACGCAAATGCGAAGGCGATTACAGATGCGATTATGCGACTACGTCAGTCCTAGATAATCGTCAAACACAGCTGACTCCTCCAACTGTCGTACCGGACAATGCCACCTGCCGGGACGCCTCCTGAAGAATGCTCTTCCAAAAAGAAGATATGGCAATGAGCAATAAGGCTAGGAATCACCACTATATTCCGCAGGCCTATCTGCGTGCATTTACTGACGGCGGGTCGAAAAAGTCCAAGCTGAATGTCTACGATGTCTCGACGGGCGACAGCTTCGAAACCATCCCGCGCAATGTCTGCGCCATCAGGGACTTCAATAGAATCACAGTGCCGGGTTGGCCGAGTGACTTCGTGGAATCTGAGATGGGGAAGTTTGAGTCGCTGATTGTACCGGCCGTGAGTCGCATCGAAGCCAACAATGAGTTCGCAGGTGAATCCAAAACCTGCGTCCTTAATCTGATGGCATTGTTGGCAACCCGTCATCCGGATCGTAGAGAGTCCACCCGGCAGTTCCATGAAAAAATAGCAAAACTGACGATGGACATGGTTCTTCATAAGCGAGAAATCTACGACAAAATCACTTCAGATATGAAGCGTGACGGGAAAGTAATTAACACCAATATCTCGTACGACCAAATGAAAGTGTTTCTGGAAAAGGGCGAGTACCAAATCGATGTCACTACAGAGCATCACCTGTCCTTAGAGGAAAAAATGCATGAGACAGCGCTGCAGCTGCTCGCCCAGAGGAGTTGGGTGTTATATCGCGCAGTCCCCAATGATGGGCACTTCATATCAAGTGATTGGCCTGTCGCGCTGAGCTGGCGCCACCCCGAAAAAATACCTCCGTTTTATCGAAATAGTCCGGGGTTCGGAGCAACTGACACAGAGGTGATATTTCCTCTCACGCAAAACTTGGCTCTAGTCGGTACATTCGACGGAGAGGAAGGTTATGAGCAAGCACACCCCAAGGTGATCGCCGCCATAAACTCGAGAACAATGTCATTCAGTAGACATCAGGTGTACTCACCGAAACGCTGGTTCCCAGCACTCTCCAACGACCAAATTGTTGCCGGATCCGATTTACTTCGAAGAAAGGGCAGGTAAGCAGGCTTGAATTGCCCGGTTTCTAAGTTTCACCTCCGATCACCTTCGTTCTTTGCGGCTTTTGACGACGGGGGATCGAACAAGTAGAAAAGTCCCCCGTCGGACCCGGTGGGGGATCGAAGTTACCAGTGATGGATGACCCCGGCCACGGCGAATACACCGACGACGATGGCCAACAGGAAACTCAGGAGCTGGATGAGAGGGATGTAGGGTTTAACATGGTCGGCCCAGTCGAGGGCCAGAATTTGGAGAGACAGGAAAAGGAAGGTGTAAAGGTCGAACATGGAAAGGTTGCCAATGGGTACTACGTATTTATAGTCCTCGATTTCGACCTGACCATTAAAAACCGTAAACCTGAAAAAAAGTCGAAAGGCCCAGTGCCGGTGAAGATCGGCCGTGCGTATCTTCGAAACGGGCGGGCGGGGACTTCTAACAACGTCGTTTACGTCCAGAAGGCCCTACACCTGACCCGGGTGTGGGAGCCTTTTTGTTGGCCATGGAAAACACCACCGCCGGGACTGGTTTACCATCCCCTAGCGGTCTGGAATTACCTACGCCGATTTTACGGGAACAGGACAGGTTTTATTCGTACGCCTATGAAGGCCGGCGACCGTCGGTGTGCTGGCCCTTTACCGGGGGCAGCCGCCGAACAAGCTCACTACCTACGATTCAAACGTCCACATTCTTACGTTGAATGGCAGCGCTTTCGCCTGGAATTAGGCCGGTCCCTGCAAGGCTCCAAAGAAGTCAACGCGATCCAAGCGATCGAGCAGTACGAACTGCCGAATCAACCGCCGGCAAGCCTCAATGGATGGCAGTGGGAGTGACCATAAACGACGTATTGGGAGCTCTCGATCTGCCGCCTGCGGTCAAGATCCAAGGTGGCCCATATCAGCCAGGCGACCAGCCCTGACGAGCTGTGGCGTGCCAGTGATCGCGCCGCCGGGCTTGTCTTGGGACTGGAGACGGTTGAAGTGCTGGACGCGGCGAGCATCAAGGCGTTGTATGAAATCTTCGACGGTGCTGCTACGGCGCTTCGGCAGGAGTTTGCACAGTGAACGGTGAATGCATTCAGGAAGAGGTTTTGCGTGCCTTGGTTGAACAACACGCGGTGCGCGAGTGCTTGGTGGCAAAAATGCACGGTGGCCTCGCTTGGGGCTTGTGGATCCGACTGGGCCGCAGTGGCGCCCGCTGAGGGCCGGTGCGGTGCGCTTGCGACGTGAGACGCTGCGCACCTGGGCCAGTCTGACGGCTGTCGGCCGCTTTGCCGATAGTGTGGTGCTACGCGGACTCAGTGTAGAGCTGTAACGGGTGAACGTTGTAAGGCCATTTCTTCAGACCTACGTCCGTCTGCCTTTGCTTGAAATGCGTGCTTCCGGCGGCCGAATTCTTTCCGCAATTTCTTTTGAGGTCCTGGTTTCACTACTCTAAAACGAACAGAGAATTTGTATGGTGCGGAAAAATAACCACTATAAGGTTATGATTTATAAGAAAAAAATAACGGACTTAAAATCCCCCGCTCGTAAGGGCGTGCCGGTTCGATTCCGGCTTCGGGCACCATAAATATCAAGGGCTTGCATGACATATGTCATGCAAGCCCTTATTTTTTGTGCCGTGGAAATGTTTTCCACGCTCCTGACTGGCCATTCCGTCGCCGTCTGGTGCCTGGAGTTCCACTCCTTTCTTCAGCGTCGACTGCATCCATCAGCGAGTAAGCGTTTCCGGCGCTACGACCCATACGCTACAAGGCATTTTGTACAACAGATGCTCGACCGTGCTGCCAACCAGTCTGCCTATTCCTCGATGAGTGACGCGGCCCATTACGATCACATCGATGTCGTAAGCATCGGCATAGCTGGAAAGCACCTTGGCGGGATCGCCCACAATCATGTGCTGGTTTTCTGCCGGAATGTTGTTGCGCGCAGCCAGCGCCTGGAAAGCTTCGCCTTGGGCATCGAACAGTTTCTTGGCTGCGCTGGAAGAAAAGATCGCGGACGCGTTATTGAAGCCGAATTCGGCAGCGCTGATCGATGACAGGTCATGGGCATAAATCACGTCCAGGCTGCCATTGCAGACACTGGCCAGTCTTGCTGCTTCGCGCAGGATCCGATCGTTGAGGCCCTGGTATTGGCCCTCACGATGGAAAGGGTCGACCGCCGCGACGATTCGGCGTGGCAGAGCGTTTTGAGCGTGGCTGACAAAATGCAGCGGCACTGGGCATTCGCGCAACAGGTGGATGTCCAGCGGCGTGAACATCAGCCGCGACAGAAGTGATTCGTGCTCCAGAGCCTTTATAAGGGCGGCCATCGGCTGTTCCTTCAAATGGATAAGGATCTCCTTCAAAGGATTGTCCACCCAGACGACCTCGGTGGTGACGGTCACTCCGATCTTGCGCAGCGGCCGGGCCTGGTCTTCGAGCCATTGATGATGGCGTTCGACATAGCCCAGACGCAACTGCTCCAGGGCTTGCTCGTTGACCATTCCTGCGGTCGCCAGGCCCTCCAGATAATCAAACGCGACAATATGCAGTGCGGCATCCGACGCTTTGGCCAGTGCGGCGGCGCGGTCGAATGCGGGACTGTTTTTCATCAGCGGCGACACGACCAGCATGAAACGCGATTGCTCAGACATGACAGAACTCCCGAGGTAGTCACCCAAGCATTGCGCTGCATGCCTGGAGTGAGTAGTGGCGCATGCGCTTATCCTGGAGCGAGCCAGCAGGGCGGGGTTGATATTTATCAACCAGACATCAGCGCGTGGTCGTGAGCGGATGTACGGTCGAGCAAGACCACTGATCCTCGGATAGTTGACCATTATCAACTACGACCCTGCCGTCGCGGCTCAAGCTCTGCTCTGCACTCACCTGTCGGCGGAGGGAAAGTCATCATGGCCACCATGAAAGCCGCAATATTCGTTGAAAAAAACCGCATCGTGCTCGATGACAAGCCAATCCCCGAAGTCGGTCCGCTGGATGCGTTGATCCGCGTGACCACCACCACCATTTGCGGCACCGACGTGCATATCCTGCGCGGCGAATACCCTGTGGCAAGAGGACTGATCATCGGCCACGAACCGGTCGGCATCATTGAGCGATTGGGCTCGCAAGTACGCGGTTTTATCGAAGGGCAGCGAGTGATCGCCGGTGCCATCACCCCCAGCGGGCACAGTTACGCGTGCCTGTGTGGCTGCGGCTCGCAGGACGGCCCGGACACCCGGCACGGCTTCAAGGCCATTGGCGGCTGGAAGTTTGGCAACACGATCGACGGTTGCCAGGCCGAGTACGTATTGGTGCCGGATGCACAGGCCAACCTGTGCCCGATCCCCGATGAGTTGAGCGATGAACAGGTGCTGATGTGCCCGGACATCATGTCCACCGGGTTCTCGGGGGCGGAGCGGGGCGAGATCGCCATCGGCGACGCTGTCGCAGTATTTGCATTGGGTCCCATCGGCCTCTGCGCCGTGGCCGGAGCGCGCCTGAAGGGCGCCACCACGATCATCGGTGTCGACGCGGTGCCCGAACGCATGGCCATGGCGCGCCAGCTGGGCGCGACCCATACCGTCAATTTCAAGGACGGCAATGTGGTGGAGCAGATCATGGCGTTGACCGATGGCCGTGGCGTGGATGTGTCCATTGAAGCACTGGGTACCCAAGGCACGTTCGAGTCGGCGTTGCGTGTGCTGCGCCCGGGTGGGCGCTTGTCCAGCCTCGGGGTGTATTCCAGCGATCTGCACATCCCGCTCGGCGCGTTTGCCGCCGGACTGGGCGATTACAGCATCGTTTCCACCCTGTGCCCCGGCGGCAAGGAGCGCATGCGGCGCCTGATGGCGGTGGTGCAGAGCGGCGCCGTCGATCTGTCACCGCTGGTGACTCACCGTTTCAAACTGGACGACATCGAGCAGGCGTATGAGTTGTTCGCTCATCAACGCGACGGGGTCATGAAAGTCGCAATCACTCCTTGAAAGCACCTTGGCGTGCCGCTGAAACCGGGGTTTCCATGAACATCAAGATCGCTGAAAAACACGCTCCCCATGGCTGGGTCGTGCACATGGATGACTGGGATGTGGGCTTCAGGAGCCTTAAGGCTGCGCAGGAATTTGTCGAGGTGCTTGAGGCCCGTATCAACGCCCCTCACGAGTGGCCGAATGCGTTTGCCCAGCCGTTGCCAGCGCGGCCGGCAACGGCGCGCCGAATGGCCGTGAGCGTTGAATGCTCGCCGTAAGCCGAATGCAGAGCAGGGTCGCAGACCCTGTGGGACGCTACCCATCATGAATGAGGTTTTTGATCTGTCCGGCGCCGCTGCGGCGTTGGGGATCGGCATGCTCATCGGTCTTGAGCGTGAACGGCACAAGGGCACCGGCGATGCGCGACACTGCGCAGGTTTGCGCACGTTCGCCATTACCGCGCTGTTGGGGTATGTCGCGCTACAGGTCGGCGGTGGCCTGCTGCTGGGGATCGTCGCCGGCTGTGTCACGTTGCTGACCAGCGTTGCCTACTGGCGTAGTCAAAGCGACGACCCTGGGCTGACCAGCGAGGTGGCGTTGATCGCGGTGCTGATCCTGGGCGCGTTGTGCGCAACCGCGCCGGCGCTGGCCATTGCCCTTGGCGTAGTGATTGCGGGCCTTTTGGCGTATCGCCAGACGCTGCATCACTTTGCCAACAGCCAGTTGTCCGACGCGGAAATGCGTGATGGCCTGATCTTGCTGATCGCAGCGCTGGTAATACTGCCATTGGCACCGGACCGATATATCGGCCCGTACGCCGCGATCAATCTGCGCACCATTTGTACCGTGACGGTGTTGCTGATGCTGGTCGGCGCGTTCGGCCACATTGCCGTGCGCGCTTTGGGCTCGCGCTATGGCTACGTCATCAGCGCGATTGCATCCGGCTTCGCCTCCAGTACCGTGACGATCGCGACCATGGGCCAACGCCTTGCCCATGAGCCGGGCAACATCCGCATCCTCAGCGCGGCCGCGATTTTCTCCAATCTGGCAACGGTGATACAGGTCGGACTGATCCTCATGATGGTTGATCCGAATCTGCTGAACAGTGTATGGACGCCACTGCTTTTCGGCTTGATCGCTACGTTGTTGTACGGCGCCTGCCTGATGTTCCCCGACCCCACGCGAGGGAGCCGCAGCAAACCGGTCGACACGGCAGGGGCGTTCAATCTGAAACTCGCGGTCATCGTGACATTGACGCTTACCGGCATCACATTCGTCTCCTCGGCCATGCTCAGCCACTTTGGTCAGGCGGGTCTGTGGCTTACCGCAATGCTTTCGGGCTTTGCCGATGCGCACTCTGCCACAGCGTCCATCGCAAGCCTGGCCAAGGCGGGCCAGGTGCCTTATGACTCGATAGTCGTGCCAGCGCTGATTGCCGTCAGCAGTAACTCGGTGAGCAAATGCGTGGTGGCGTGGGTCAGCGGCGGCAGGCGTTTCGCTGCCTGCGTGATCCCGGGGCAGTTGTTGCTGACCTTGGCCATGTGGGCGGGCACTGTGCTGTTTTGAGCGCAATCGGTGCTCTTGCTGACAAAGATCAAGCTGCCAATGGCCACAGCATTCACCCTGAAGACTGTTTGTTCTGGCTGGCCGCATGCCGAGGTATCCCATGTCACAGACTCCGCGTTTACTGTTGATCGCTCCTTCAGCCATGGAGCGCACGCCGGCGTTCGAGCGCGCGGCTGCGCTGGCCCAGGCCATGCAGTTGCCGTTGCACATCGTGGCCTTCGACTACTTGCAGGCGCTGGCAGTGGCAGGGCTGTTTGCCCCCGAGCAGATCCGCCTCGCCCGCGATGGTTATCTGCGCACTCACCGGCAGTGGCTCGCAGAGCAGGCTTCATTGCTGGCGAGGCATCAGATCATGGTCACCAGCGAGGTGATGTGGGTTCAGGATCCCTTCGCCGAGATCCTGCAGTTCATCAACGAAATGCCGTTGGTATTGATCATCAAGGATGTGCAGCACGAGTCCGTGCTGGAGCGTATTTTCTACACCCCGCTGGACTGGCAACTGTTGCGCGATTGCCCGGTGCCTGTGCATCTGGTGACCGACGACACCCATCCGCGCCCACGCCGTGTGCTGGCCATCGTCGATGTCTTGCGCAGCGAAGAGCAGGACTGCGTGTTCAACGATCAGATCATCGATGCCGCCGCCCAACTGGCCGCGCAGTGCGATGCCAGTCTTGATGTGGTGCATGTTTACGACTGGACGGCGGTTTACTCCACGGACATGGGGTTCGGCGCATTGCCGTTGGCCACTGGGATTCATGAAGCGCTGGGCACTGCGCAGCATGAGGCATTTACGGCCCTGGCCGAGCGTCACGGTGTCCCAGCCTCATGCCGGCACTTCATCGAGGGCGCGCCGGTGCGCAGTATCTGCGAGTTCGCCATCAACAAGCAGATCGACGTCATTGTCATGGGCACAGTGCAGCACCACGGCTTGAGCAAGTTGCTAGGCAGCACCGCCGAACAGCTGCTGCATCGGGCACCTTGCAGTGTGCTGGCGATCAAGCCGCAACCCACACTGCAATCCTGAAACACGAACGCCCCGAGGTGAATCGTTGGCCGACTCACCTCGGGGCGATTCATTTACAGGTCAAGACGATGAATGACCTGGCGTGCGTCGTCCGGATCATTGTGGGTCTCGAAGCCCAGGCTTTTGGCCAGATCGCGCATCGCCGCGTTACTGGCGGCATCGACCGAGTACATCTGGCGAAATCCGTTGTGGCGGGCTGCCTTGATCAAGTGTTCCATCAGCAACGTGCCCAAGCCCAAGTGCTGCCATTCATCGGCGACCGTCACCGCGCACTCGCATTGATGTCCGCCTGTGCCGGCATAGCGGCTGATGCCGATTTCGATCAACTTGCCGTTCTCGTGAACCAGTGCAATGAAGGCGGTGCGCTGTTTGTTATCGGTGTCCATCAACTGGTCGAGCAGAGCGGTGCCGGGTTCGCCGATCTGGGCGAGAAAACGCATGTGCCTGGATTCGGGGGACAGGCGCTTGATGAAGTCGTATTCGCGCAGGCGATCCTTCTCCGTGAGCGGCCGGATCAATACATGGCGACCGTCCTTGAGCGCCTCAATCCAGTATTGACCGGAAACCGCCGCGTAAGCGGCCACGGCCTGATCGTTGTGGTCTTTGACGGTGAGCATGGTCATTCTCCATCCGGTTCAAAAGGCTGGCGGGCGTTGAAAAAGCGTCCGCTTGCCTCCCTTCTACGCGGTTGCCCATGGCGACATCTGATCTACATCAGACAGCTGCCATGCGCCTCGTTGATTGACCCGGGCTTGATGTAAATCAACGCCGGGCAAGGGCGAGCGGGCGCAGTCTTGAAGCCTGCCGGCCCACCGCGCCGGTGCCGAGCGGAGGTGTGTGATGGGCCAATATGAACGTCTGTTGCTGGTCGCTGACCAGACGCTGCATCAATCGGCGGCGATGCTGCGTGCCATCGCACTGGCCAAGGCGAGCGGGGCGGCGCTGGATGTGAGGGCCTTCGTCGAGCCGGTGCCGATCACCCATCTGTGGGAGGAAAAAATCGATGACGTGGATGCTCAGCGCTATCAGCGGCGCTACCGTCGCTGGGTGGCCGATGAGCTCGAGCAGCTCAGCAACCAGGGGCTGGACGGCACCGTTGATGTGGTCTTCTCCAGCCATCCGCTGCTGGACATCCTCAAGACCGTCCATGTGCTCAAACCCGACCTGTTGATCAAGGATGTGCGACTGGAACCGGCGCTCAAGCGCGTGTTCATCACGCCGCTCGATTGTCACCTGCTGCGTGAGTGTCCGATCCCCGTGCATCTGGTCAATCAGATTCGCTATGCGTTGCCGCATCGTGTCGTCGCGGCCGTTGACCCGTTTGATCCAGATACCCAAATCAATGGCTTGAACGACGTCATCATACGATCGGCGAACGCTTTGGCGTTGCAATGCGACGTGCCGTTGCACCTGCTCTGCGCCTACGATTTGTCCGCCGCTTTCAACGGCGATGCACCAATGATCAACGGTGGCTGGAACGAAGATCTGGCGAACGAGCTGCGTCAGACACTGCATCAGGCTTTTGTCGCCCTTGCCGATCGTCACGGTGTGCCACCTGAGCGTCGACACTTCGTCATGGGCCATCCAGTGCAGGTCATCAATGAGTTCGTCGAGCAGTACCTGGCCGACGTGGTGGTGATGGGCACGGTTCATCGCGTGGGCATCGAACGCGTGATCGGCAGCACCACCGAGCGGGCATTGTATTCGGTGCCGGGGAGCATTCTGGCGGTGAGGAAAGAGCCTGTGCGGTGAGCATGATCGCAGCGTAGCGAGCCAGCCTGTTCGCTGGCCCGCTAGGGGATTGCATAGATCTTGAACAGCTTCCTGGCCGCATCGCCGGCGCCGCCCAGATGTTTGTCGAATGCCTGTTCAATTTCGCCGGATCGGTACATTTCACTCAGCGCCGTGTCGACCAGCAGACGGAAATCCTCATCCTCTCGATCCACTGCCATCGCCGTCGGTGCGTACTCGAAAATCCGCTCCAGCAGCACCAGGTTGCCCGATGGATAATTTCTGGTCAGCAGATGCTTGAGCAGCATGCGTTCAGCGAAAAACGCATCGGCTTTGCCATTGGCAACCAGATTCAGACCGGCTTCTGCGTTCTCTACGGTGACCAGCGTGGCGACCACACCCAGCAATCGCATCTGCTGTTGTATCCACGTTTCGGTGACCCCGCCGGCGATGGCGGCATACGTCTGATTGGCCAGACCACGGTTCACCGTGGCTCGCCACGTTGGCCCGGTATGGGCCACTTTGCCATTCAGCACATTGAGCAAGGTTTCGGAAGCATCCTGGCGCACCACGGCCGAGAGACCGGCGGTGTAAATCGGCACCGAGTAGCTGACGACCCTGCGCCGCGCCAGCGTGGGTGGGGTCGGCGTACAAAGAATGTCGATCTTGCCGGAACTGACAGCGCTCATCTCGTCGTTGAGCGAGACCGGTTGGTAATTGATTTTCAACGCCGGCACATTCAGATCGATCCTGACCTTCTCGGCTATTTTCAGGCAGAGATCGATGGCATAGCCGCTGGCTTTATCGGCGGCCTGATCACTGAAAGGCATGAAGTCAGGCACGTAGCCAAGGGTGATCGCTTGACTGGCACGGATGCGCTCAAGCGTGTTGCCATGGGCGATTACCGGTAGCAGCGCAATCAGGCAGACGAGCAGCAGGTGGTGGGCTCTGGTCAGTTTCACGTTCATGCGCGCGGTTCCTCGAATTCAGATGGCAGTGCTGTACCGAAGACTTCGATCAAGGGTTATCAGGCCGGGGGCCGACAGGCGCAGGGGCAGCGACAAAACGTTTGGCGAGGAAACCGTAAAGCAGGTAGCCGAACACCAGGACCAGGATGCCGCCGAACACCGCGTCCTTGCCGCAGGCATACAGCGCATACAACGAATAGGCCACGGCAACCACTAACAGCAGGGTATTGCGCGTGTATACGGCGGCGCTGACTCTGGCCTTGTACATCATGACCAGCAGCCCGGTGGCTGCCGTCACGTAGGGAATCAGGTTGGTCACCGCGGCGAGGCTGACGAGTTTTCCAAACTGCGCGCTCGCGTTCGGCGAAATGGTCGACAGCGCCATCAAGGTCTGCAGTACGCCGCAGACCAGCATCCCGACGATGGGGGCGTTGCGTGCGCTGACCTTGCAGAACAGTTTTGGAAACATGCCCTGATCAGCGGTCACCTTGGCCGTTTGCGCCAACGTGAACTGCCAGCCCAGCAGCGAGCCGACACAGGCCATTACCGCGAGCGCCATGATGATGTTGCCGACCAGGGGATTGAACATGTGTGCATAAACGAGCGCGAAAGGAGCAGATGAGTTGGCCAGTTCGGCGTTGGGAATAATGCCCTGAATGACCGTCGTCGACAGCACATAGACCACCGCTGCGCCCAATGTCCCGAACAGACAGGCCAGCGGTACGGTGCGCTTGGGGTTTTCGACCGCATCTGAGGCCTGGGCTGCCGACTCCATGCCGAGAAACGCCCAGAGTGTCAGGGGAATCGCTTTGCTGATGGCCTCGGATATCGGCAGTTGATTCGGGTTCCAGGCGGCGATGATCAGATCGGGTTTGAACCAGAACCAACCGATGATGCTCAAGCCCGCTACAGGAATGATCACCCCCCACACCGTAACCGCACCAATCCTGCCGGTGATGCCTGGGCCGCCGAAATTCGCCACGGTGGTCAGCCAGAGCAGGCCGACCGTTCCAACGAATAAAGGAATGGCGCCGCTTCCCAGCCAGGGCATGAACGATGTCATGTATCCCACCGCAGAGATCGCCACCGCCACGTTGGCAATGGCCAGCGACAGGAAGTACAGGTAAGAGCACAGAAAAAAGCCTGACTTTGCATGCGCCTCTTCGGTGTAGGCGGATAGCCCGCCAGAGCGCAGGCAGAAGATGCCGCACTGGGAAAAGCAATACGCGATGGCCATCGAGCCGACAGCGGTGACGATCCATGACAGCAATGAAACAGCCCCGAGTTGGGCCATGCTCGTCGGCAACATGATGATGCCTGAGCCCATCATGTTCACCGTCACCAGTGTGGTGAGCCCCATGAGGCTCATTTTCTTGCTTGAGTCGGCCATCGGAGTTCCCTCGATTTGCGCAACGCATCACCGCTCAGCCAACGCACAAGGTTTTGCCGGCATCGGCAGTACGCAGCTTTTCAAGCGACGTTCAACGGTTAGAAAGACAGGTGATTTCAAGTGCATCGAAACAGCGCGCCCATCGCTTCGATATGGCTTGCCCGAGGGATGGCGAAGGCATGGCAGGAACTCATGGACGGGCTCAATGCTGCTGGCGGTTGCAGCCCGACACCATCTGCTTGAGGCCGTCCATGTTGCGGATTTTTACGTCGCGCGCGGTGATTTCCACCAAACCCTGATCGCGCAAGTGGGCAATGCCGCGGCAAATGGTTTCCAGACGCAGCCCAAGGTAGGAGCCGATTTCTTCACGGCGCATTTTCAGCACGAACTCTTTCGAGGAATAGCCACGGGAGCTCAGGCGTTGTGAAAGGTTGAGCAGGAAAGCCGCCAGGCGCTCATCTGAGTTCATGTTGCCCATGAGCATCAACATGCTGTGATCGCGCACAATTTCCCGGCTCAGCAACTTGTTGAGGTTGTGCTGCAGGGAGGGAAGGCTTTGCGCGAGTTTTTCCAGCTGTGCGAAGTGGATCGGACAGACCTCGCTGTCCTCCAGCGCATACGCAGTACACGCGTGTTGATCGATACTGATGGCGTCGAGCCCGAGCATTTCGCCGGGAATATGAAAACCGGTCACTTGCTCGCGGCCATCGACGGAGACCACGCTGGTCTTGAACGAACCTATTCGCACAGCGTACAGAGAGCGCAGCGGGTCCCCGGTCCGGTAGAGAGCGACACCTTTCTTTACCTTGTATCGCTGCACGATCAGCGTATCGAGTCGATCAACCTCCGGGCCAGTCAGACCGAGCGGCAGGCATAACTCCACCACACTGCAATTGGAACAGGCAGTTTTAAGAATCGGCGGGGGCGAGTGGGCTTCAAGCATGGATAAGCAGCCTCCAGTGAGTGTGATAAGCATAGAAGTCTTCGCAGCGCACGTGCCTTTCGTTTGGCGTGCCAGCGTGATTACGGACGAACGGCGGGGAGGGGAATCACAAAGGCAACGGCCTCTGCGCCGCTCTTGTGTCGCAGGCTTGATGGGGAGACTTGATGCATATCAAGCGTGGCGGTTGGCAGAGTTGCAGAATCGTCCAATGGCGCTGACTGGAAATACACGTGATGTTCAGGCTCAAACGCATTCTGTTGATCGCACCCGCCGAAATGACCCGCACCCCGGCGTTTGATCGCGCCCGGGCGCTCGCTCGGGCCAGTGGCGCGTTGTTGCACATCGTAGCGTTCGATCATGTCCAGTCCCTGGCGTTGGCCGGCCTGATCGACCACGACGCCATGGCGCAAGCGCGTGAAGGCTATTTGCAGATGCATCGCCAGTGGCTGGAGCAGCAGGCCCGGTTTCAACGTGGCGCCGGCGTGCAAGTCAGCACCGAAGTGGTCTGGGCCAGGGCCACCCCGGCGCATGTGCTTGAGTACATCAATGACATTCATGTCGATCTGGTGATCAAGGATGCTCACCATGTTTCAGCGCTCAATCAAACGTTTCACCAGCCGTTGGACTGGCTATTGGTACGAGATTGTCCCGCCTGCCTGCATCTGGTCACCGAGGCCGCACATCCGAAACCCTTGAAGATACTGGCGGCCATTGACCTGTCGCATCTCGAGGATCTGACCCAAGGCCTCAACGACCGGATACTCGGCGTTGCATCGACATTGGCAGCGAAATGCGATGCGTCGCTGCACTTGTTGAATGTGAGCAACTGGTCGGTGGTGGGTGATGCGGCGATGAGTGTGCCGAACTTGAGTCTGGATCACAGTTTGCGCGATGCGATCAACGACACTCAGCAGGAAGCCTTCGATACGCTGGCCGAGCGCTATGGTCTCGATGAACAGCACAGCCACATGTTTGCAGGTGTCCCGTACCGGGTGATCGAAGACTTCGCCCGGCAGAACGCGTTCGACCTGCTGGTGCTCGGCATCTGTCACCATCAGGCGCTGGACGGCTTCATCGGCGGCACGGCCGAATGCCTGATGAACCGGGCTCCTTGCAGCTTGTTGATGGTCAAGGCAATGCCTGCCACAGCCTGACCGGTCATCGCAGCAGTTGATGGTAATCGGTTGAGGGTAATCAATCAGTGACTGCGCCCACCATGTGCGTATTGCCATTGTTGCCAGGCGTGCCGATATTTCTCATCGGCGCGTTTCCTCGCTTCGCTGAACTTGTGCATGGTGTCTGGAGAAAACGGCTCTTCAAGGACGGCATAGGCCTGTTCGCTGAGCCGATCGGCTTCGTGAAACAGTGCGCCACTGTCATCGATTGCGTCGCGGACATTGGCGGTTGTCATGGCTGGATCATTGATGACCATATCGTGAACCTCGCAAAGCAAGAATGAGGGTGGGTTGCGGACCTGTCACCCTGTGGCCGCATCTGTAACTTTCACGTGTTCGAGCAGCTTGTGACTGTCGCTGATCCGAAACGCGGGCGCCGCCGAATCATGACCCTATTTCGATCCGGTTTGTCGTCGCAGCGATTGATCCAGATCAATGCCGCTCGCCAGTTTCATCGCCGCTTTGTCGGTTTCCCAGGCGCTTGCGCAAGGGTGGTGGACAAGCCTCCATATTCAGGTTTTTCACTGTACCAGGACCCCTGCAGCGTACTGGCGGTCTAGCGCAAACGCTGGTGCACCTTACAAAGTCAGCGTTCCGGCCCACAACATCCGGCCAGCGTAAATCGCGGCGGCCCAGATGATGATCAACACACCCGTTTCCGGACCGCTGAGCGGCTGACCCTGACGCGTTTTCAGCGTGCCCAGGTAAATCAACGAGCCAGGCGCGTAGAGCAGAGCGCTGAGCAGCAGGTATTTGGGGCCGGCGGCATACAGCTGAATCAATCGGATGATTATTCCCCTGCCGGAATCGATAACGTCGCCCTCAAACCGCCCTCTGCGCGGTTCGCCAGTTCAATCCGTCCGTTCAGTCGCATCGCGATGGTGTTGACAATGGTCAACCCCAACCCGGCGCCATGCTCCGTGCCACGGCTGTAGAAACGCTCGAACAATCGCTCTCTGTCCGATTCATCGATTCCCGGCCCTTGATCGTCGACCGTCAAATGACAGAAGCCATCGGACTTGCTCAGGTGCACGGTGATCGCACCGTGTTCGGGGGAGAAATTCGCCGCGTTGGTGATCAGGTTATTCAGCGCGATATCGATGGCGGCGGCGTCGGCGAGGACATGAAACGGTTGGTCGCTGACCTCGAAGATCAACTCAAGGTGTTTGCTCAGCAACCATGGTGTCAATTGCACCAGGCAGTTGCGTACGGTTTCGCTGAGATCAATGCGTTGCAGTGGCGGCGGGTTGGGTTTGGGTTCAAGACGTGCCATGGTCAGCAGTTGGTTGACCAGCCGGCTGGTGCGGTCGACTCCGGAGATCAGAAATTCCAGCGACTCACGGCGCTCCTCTTCGGTACCGGCCTCCTGCAGATTTTGCGCATGCACCCGCAGCACCGCCAGCGGCGTGCGCATTTCGTGCGCGGCATCGGCGATAAAACGACGCTCCCGGCCGAGCACTTCCTGAATCTGCGCGAGCATGCGATTGAGCGCTGCCTGCATGGGCTCCAGCTCACTGGGCAGGGGCGTCAGTTGCAGCGGCTCAAGTGAACCACTGTGACGGGCGCGCAGAGTCGCCGCCATGTCTGCCAAGGGCTTGAGTCCCCAGCCTATGGCCAGCCAGATCATCGCGGCGAGGATCAGGCTGCCGAGCATGTTCGGCCACAGCGTGTGGCGTACGATGCGGTCGACCAGGTCGGTGCGCACATCGTCGCGCTCGCCGACCCAGATGCGCAGGCCGTTCTGCTTGTCTTCCAGCATGAACGCTCGCCATTGCCGACCTTTCAGATCGACGACGTCGCTGAAGCCCGTTCTCGTCGGCGGCGCAGTGAAGGAGGGCGCACTGGCGGTATGTACCAGCACCTCGCCTTGCGGGTTCCACACCTGGAAGGCGATTTTGCTTTCGTAAGGATGTCCGTCAACCCGTCGCTTGGCTTCCCCGAGAGCCTGATTGAAGGCCTGATACAACTGCGCGTGCTCGGTACTCGCCATCGGCATACGCATCACGCCCTGCAACAGGCGTGCGTTCTGCGCCAGTTGGGCGTCGTAGACCTCGGCGATTTCATGGTTGCTGTCATGCACGTTGAAGAGGCTGAGTACCGCCAGACCGGCCAACAACAGGCCGATGATCAGGGTCAGCGTGCGCCGGCGGATCGAGGTCATCGACGTTCCTCCACCAGATAACCCACGCCGCGGATGGTGCGGATCAGGTCGGTGGAGAACTTCTTGCGCAGGTGATGAATGTGCACTTCCAGGGTGTTGCTTTCCGCTTCTTCGTTCCAGCCGTAGAGCAACTGGATCAATTGATCGCGAGTCATCACCCGCCCCGGCGGCGACAGCAGTTCGTGCAGCAGCTGATATTCCTTGGGGGTGAGCGCGACCGGTTGGCCTTGATAACTGACCTGCTGGGTGCCGGGGTTGAGGCTGATGCCGGCGTGTTCGATCAGCGCCTGGGCGCGCCCGGCACTGCGGCGCAATAAGGCGCGCAGGCGGGCTTTGAGTTCGGCGAGGTCGAACGGCTTGACCAGATAATCGTCAGCACCGGCGTCGAGTCCGGCAATGCGGTCTTCGGTGGCATCGCGCGCGGTGAGAATCAATACCGGCAGGTTCGAACCGCTGTCACGCAGACGACGCAACACTTCAAGGCCATCCATGCGCGGCAGACCGAGGTCCAGCACGGCGACATCAAACGTTTCGCTGAGCAGTGCATGCAAGGCGCTGCTGCCGTCCTTGAGCCAGTCGACGGTGTATCCCTCGCGACCCAACGCCTGATAGATGCCTTCACCCAGCGCTACGTCATCCTCGATCAGTAATAAACGCACGCGCACTCCTTTCAGTCGAGTTTCTTGTTCACGTCCACCAGCAAGGCGTCGATCTCTTTACGACGCCCGGCGTCGGCACTTTCGCGGCCCGCACGGGGTGCGGCTTGTCTGGCCTTGATCAGCGCTGCCTTGGCTTCAGCGTAGCGCTTCTGACGGTAGAGATGGTCGCCCCAGAAGTACAGACTGTCGATGCCATCGGGGTTGAGCTGCAGGGCTTGTTTGAGCAATTGCTCGGCCTTGTCGCTGTCGCCGAAGCCGATCGGCCAGCCCGGTACCCGATCGTACAATGCAGCGAGGCTGGTGTATGCCGAGCCTTGCAGGGCTTTAGGGTCAAGCGTAAGGGATTTTTCCAGGTCCGCTTTGGCGTCCTTGGCTTTGCCCAGGGCACCGAGCCCGCCCTCGGCACCGGCCCAACTGCTGGTGACGATGCCTTTCCAGATCCAGGCTTCGGCCACATTCGGACGTTGCGTGGTGAACGCGTTGGCTTCGCTGGCCAATTGCTCGAACGCCGCGGCGCGCTGCTTTTCCGCGACCTCGTATTGAATGTGCGCCCAGTTCTGCTGGATGCCGGTGAGACGTTGCTGATCAGCCGGCTCAAGCGCCCAGACACTTTGACTGAGGGCGGCAAACAGCAGGCATGTGGAGAGTTTTTTCATGGCTTTGAAGCCTCGTTGTCAGGTTTTTCACTGAGACGGCGGATCAGTGGCAATTGCTTGCGCAGACCGCGATCCACCAGATGCGGAAGTAAGCTGTTCAAACGGACGAAAAATCGCTCCGGCCAGCCTAGGTAGAGATCACGACGGTCGCCGGCAATCGCATGCATCACTGCCGACGCCACGGTCTGCGGATCGTCAACGCTGGCCTTGAGGGCATCGTTCAAGGCTTGCGCAGCGGCGCTGTTCATCGAGGTGCGGGTGGCCCGGGGCGCGACATACAACACGCTGACCCGCGTGTCGGCCAGCTCGCGGCGCAACGCCTCGGAGAATCCGCGCAGGGCAAATTTGCTCGCGCAATAGCTGGCGTAACCGGGGTAGCCGATCGAGCCATAGGTCGAGCCGACGTTGACCACCATCGCACTGTCAGCCTGCTTGAGCAGCGGCAACAGCATTTTGGTCAGGCAGATTGGCGCGCTGATGTTCACCGCCAGCATCGCGTTGATGTCACTGTCATCGAGCTGTTCGAGCATGGCGAAGTGATTGACCCCGGCGGCGTTGATCAGCAGGTTGATGCCGCCGATGGCGTCGGCGGCGGCCAACACTTTGCGCCGATCGCTGAGGAAGGTCAGGTCGGCGGCGACCCAGCACAGGTTCTGCGGATACCGCTCAAGCAGCGGCAACAGCGCCTCCTGATGCCGCGCCACGGCCAATACCCTGGCACCGGCGGCGCACAAGGCACTGGCGATGGCCAGGCCGATGCCGCCACTGGCACCTGTCAGCACCACGCGGGCTTCATGCAGCTGCATATTGGGCCTCAGCGTCGCGCGGCAGATCACGGAACATGTCGGTGTAGAGGCGATAGACGACTTTCGAGGCATGAATGACCGCCGCTTGATCGTCAGGGTTTTCCAGCTGATTCATCAATCGCCGATAGGTCTGCATGTGCTCGATATCGAGCGCGCCGTGGGAGCTCAGATAGCTGAATGCCGTTTCCGGCAGCGCCAGGCGATCGCGAATGCTCCCCGCCGCGTGGGTCGCCAGGGCAATGCTGGTGCCTTCGAGCACGTTTACCATGCCGAACAGACCCACCGGATTGCCCCGGGCGATCAGGTCGTAGAGAAAACTGACCATCAGCTCGATTGACAATGACGGCTGGCCATCGCGCACGGTGTCGCGATCACCACCACAGGCGGCAATGTCGTTGAGTACCCACTGCTCGTGGCCGTATTCATCTTCAATGTATTCGCACACCGCTTTGCGCAGCCATTCCAGGCGCGTCGGCAGGCGTGCACCGCAAGCCATCATCAGCGGCACGGTGTGGCGCACGTGGTAGTAAGCCTGGGCAAGAAAGGCCCGATAGCTGTCGAGGCTGACCTTGCCTTGCAATGCATCGACGATGATCGGCAGATTGAACAGCTCGTGGCGTTCGCGTTGCGTGGCTTCTTGCAGGGTGTCGAAAAAACTCATTATGCGGATTCCTCGGAAGTGGCGGATTCGGTCAACTGCGTGCGGTACTGCGCGATGATGGCGTCGCGGCGCGGCCGGCCATTGGCGGTGAGCAGGCCGTTGGCGGCGGTGAAGGGCTGCGCCAGGCGCGTCCACTGATGCACCTGGGCGTAATCGGGCAACGCCTCGTTCGCTTCGGCGACGGCAGCGGCCAGCTCGGCATCGGTGCAGTCCGGACGATGCGGCCAGAGCAGGGCGTGGTTGTGCGGCATCGCCTCGCCATAGACGAACGCTTGAGCGATGTGGCGGCGCTGGGTCAGTTCCGACTCGACCCATTCCGGGTTGACGTTTCGCCCGTAGCTGGTGACGAATTGGTGTTTTTTGCGGCCCTTGAGATAGAGAAAACCTTCCGGATCGAACTCGCCCAGATCGCCACTCGGCCACCATTGATCGGTATACGCCGGCTCCCCCAGATAACCGAGCAACACCGAACCCTTGATCAGCACTTCACCGTCCTCGGCCAACCGCACCTCGATATGAGGCAGAGGGCGCCCGACGCTGCCCGGACGGCGCGCGCCGGGGCGATTGAGGCATACGACCGAGGCGCACTCGGACAAGCCGTATCCCTCGTAAACCGCTAACCCGACCCGTTGCGCGCGGTGCAGCAGATCCGCTGACACCCGCGCGCCACCGACCGCGGCGAAGAGCAAGGTTTGCGGATCGAAAGCCTTCTGTTCAGCGGCGCTGACCAGAACTTGCAGCAGCTGTGGCACGAGTATCAGGCTCTCTGGCGCACGCTTGCCTAGATAACCGAGCAGGCGCGCAACATCGATGCCGCTGGCACCTTGAATGCCGAGGGTTGTCTGGCTTGGCAGGCTCAACACCGCACCGGCGTATAGCGCGGCATAACAGCCCAGGTTCTCCAGCAGAATCGCCAAAGGCAACAGCGCCAGATGGTGCTCCGGTCCAGTGGCTGCGCTTGCCTGATCAAGCTCCCGGGCAACGCGCAGGAAGCTGTCGGCGCTCAGGCACACCCCTTTCGGCGTGCCGGTGGTCCCGGAGGTAAACGTGAGTTTCGCGGTGCCCGCCGGCATGCGACTCGGGCCATTGAACGAGCGACACCAGAATTCACCTCGTAATTCATAGCCCGCCGCCAGCAGCTCGGCTTGCAGTTCCGGCTCGGCGATCACCCGTTCGGCCTGGCTCTGCTCCAGACAATGGGCGCGCTGCGCGGCGCTGAAAAACGGCGGCAGCGTTACGCAGGTCAAGCCTTCGAACAACACAGCCAGATCCCAAAGCATCGCGTCGACGCCGTTGTCCAGCGCCAGCGCAATCACCTGCACCTGCTCATCGCGCAGGCGCTCCTGGCGATACAACACCTCGGCATACAGCGTGGCGTAATCTATTCTCAGCGTGTCGCCCCACAGGGCTGAGGCGTTGTCATTGCGCCGGGCATGGTCGCGCAGGGTTTCCTGGATGCGTTGCAATTCAAGCGACATGGCAGGCTCCTTCAACAGAAGTCGGCAAACCCAGGCGAGTGAACAGGCCAATATTGCGCAGATGGACAAATCCCGCGCGAATGTTGCCGACGTGCACCCAGGGTTTGCTTTCGTAATAACTGCCCCAGTGTTGACGCTCGTCACCCAGTCGCTGTGGATCAGCGGCGCACAATGTCACGGGCTTCAGACCCAGGCGATGGAAGCTGTTGACCAGCCCGATGTTGCCGGTGAAGGTCACCCATTCCAGGCCACCCATGGCCAGCAGATAGGTGATGGCGATGATGCTCAGGCGCGCACTGCCGGTGTCGCTGGCGGCGAGGTTGCCGACTTCGACAATGACCTTGCGATCCACTGCACGACCGGCGGCGGCGCTGATCAACGGCTCGATCGGTTCATCCAGATAGCGCTCGAGAAACAGTGCCTGCAGATGCGCTCGACGGACCCCGGCCACTGCGCACAACTGGCCATCGCTGTTGTGCATGCCGAACAACTCGGGCATGAAATGGCGGATTTCGGCACCGTGAGCCGTGCGAAAACGCTGCTGGATAAAGGCTTCGAAGGGCGCGCGCAGCTCGTCCTCCGGCAACGCGTTTCTCAGCGTCATCGGCAACGATTCGGCCTGGCCGAAGTGCAAGGGCAGCGGGATGTTCCAGTCGAATTCGGGCATGGGCAGAACGCCTCCCTCAATGGGTTTGAGCGCAGTATCCAAGCCATTTCTTAACGAAGTCTGAAGATGAAAAACCGTTAACCGCAGCGCCGATCTTCAGACTCCCTTAAGGCTGGGCAAGCATGGTCAGCCTTGATTCAGGGCAACCGGATCGATAATTTCGAGCGAGATGATCGTCGCTCCACAACAATCACGAGGCGTTTCCTATGATTCGCGACACCGCTGTAACCCGTTATGGAAAACTCTCAATCATCCTGCATTGGCTTATGCTGGCGTTGTTCGTTGGTGTGTATGCGTGCGTCGAAATCAAAGGCTATATGCCCAAAGGCAGCGAAGCACGCGGCCTGCTGATGGGTATGCATGGGCTGTTTGGCGCAAGCATCTTCGCGTTGGTGTGGATTCGTCTGATCGGCCGCCTGACCCCGCGTCCGCCGATCATCCCCAAGCCGCCAGCGTGGCAGACCGCAATCGCGCACCTGACGCACCTGGCGCTGTATGGATTGATGATTGTCACACCGCTACTCGCCTGGCTCATGCTCGCGGCGGGCGATAAACCGTTTCCGTACTTCGGTTTCCATGTGCCGGCGCCGGTGGCTATTGATCCAGACCTGGCCAAACAACTCAAGTACTGGCACGAATGGATTGGCAGTGCCGGCTACTGGCTGATCGGCCTGCACGCGCTGGCGGGGCTGTTCCATCATTACTGGGTGAAGGACAACACGTTGCAGAGGATGCTGATTGAGCGTACCCGCTCTTGAGGCAAGCATCTGGCGCTGTTCGCTGAAGGTAATGTTCGCCGCAACTCAAGCGCATGGCTGCGGTGGAGCTGAAAATCCGGAACTGCCAGCCCTCGCCGATGCCGAAATAGCATCGACAACGAGGGCAAAGCCATGACTGAAGAAAATACCGAAGTGCCGCAAGAAGTACCGGATCAAACCACCCCGGCGCATTCCACTGAAGAAGAGCGTGAGCGCTTGAAGGACTTCAACAAGGACGGCATCCCGCCGGGCAGTTGCTGATCAGCGGTCACCGTGGCTGCGTCACCAGTTCCCCGCTGATCGCATCCATCATCGCCGGGTGCTCCTCAGCGGCCACGCGCAAATCCTCGGTGACCCGCAACTCCGCACCTGTCGGTGAATAGGTGGCTGCTGCCGTGAACGGTGCGGGGTTGGCCGGCACCGGGCGTTTGCCGCGGCGCCAGAAGAAAAAGCTGACCATGCACAGATTGACCACAGCGAAGACCCAGAACAGACCGTTGGCGCCGAACGAGTTCATCACCGGCGAGATCATCATCGGACTGATGGCCGAGCCCAGCGAGTTGATCAGCAGCAAACCCTGAATCATCGGCACCAGCGCTTCGGCCGGGGCGCGGTCGGCCGCGTGGCTGACGGCCACCGGGTACAGCGCGAACACCCCGCCACCGAGCAGAAACAGCATCGCCGCGAGCATTGTCGAAGACAGCGGCAGCAGCACAATCACCAGCGATAATGCCGTGCATGCCACCGTCAGAAGCGTCAGCACCTGCAAGCGATCCGTGCGGTCGGACCAGCGTCCGACCGGATACTGCAGCAGCATCGCGCCGAGGATCGTCCAGGCCATCATGCTGCCGACTTCTCCGACGTCCAGACCTCTGCGTTGCAGATACAGCGGCAACAAGGTGTAGATCGCCGCGATGGTCACCCCCGAGCCGAAACAGCCGACCAGCCCGGTCGGCGTCACGCCCAGCAGTTGCCGGGGCTTGAGCGGCTCGACCTGGTCGAGCAGCGGCGACACGCGCGGCAGGATCACGATCGGCAGCACCGACAGCGCAGCAAGCATGCCGGCGACCATGAACGGCGCGCTGTCACTCATGCCGGTGATGATCCCGAGCGTCGCCTGGCCCAGAACGCCAGCGCCGTAAAGGACGATCATGTACAGCGCGAGCAAGCGCCCGCGAATCTTCTCGTCCCCGGCCAGCAGCAGCCAGCTCTCGATCACCAGAAACACACCCACCGTGGCCCAGCCGTTGATCAGGCGCAGGACGAGCCAGCCCCAGGTGTCATAGAACAGCCCCTGCAACAGGATCGTCACGGCAATCAGCGAGGCGAAGCTGCCGTAGGCGCGTATATGGCCGATGCGCAGAATCAGCCGGTCATTGAACACCGCGCCCAGCGTCAGGCCGATGAAATAGGCCGACGAAACAATTCCGATCATCGTCGCCGAGGCGCCGGCGGCGTCCAGGCGAAGGGTGGTCAGGGAAGACAGAAAACCATTGCCCAGAGCAATAATGAACAGCCCGAGCAGGGGCGCCAGCGCCATGGCCAGCAAACGCGGAGACATAAAAACCTCAAGAAAATCGAACAGCGCAACGTGCGCCACTGCGCGTGCGGTTGCCAGGCTGGAACAGGTGTTGTGCAAATGTCTGCCGATCGGGCAGGGCGGTGGCGTCGGACGACATGGCCAGCCCTGCAAGTTCGCGTCTGTGACCAGACGCGCGCTTGCAAGAGCGCGCGGGATTCTACGGCTTGCGCAGGATTTGCCAATAGCTGACGGCTGCGACGTTAGGACGCAGGCTGTTTTGAGGTTCGAGAGGAGGCTGAAAACCAATCATCGGGCTGAGCTCCGACAAGGGCCATGCATGCAAAAACTACGCAGGCCCTTGCTCGTTTCAGCGCCTAAGTATGCGAAATCAACAAGTCACTGATGATGCAGATCGAGCCATCCTCTGGCGGCGTGGCGTCGGTGTAGTCGATCTGGTTGTAGACCCCGCCGTGGAAATTGAACACCTGCGAATTCCAGGTTGAGTCGAGCTGCAAATCACCTGATGTACCGACAACGCCGTTGTAGTCGACGGTGACTCGAGCTACGCCGGCAGAGTTGGCGCGAATGGTGATCTTGAACTTCGCCCCCAGTGGCACGCCCTTGAGCACCGTGGTGTTGATCGGGATGGGCTGATTGAAGCTCTGGCGGAAGCCCATGGTGATGTTGCCTTTCTGCCAGAACACCTTGATGGCGGGGCTGTCGTCGTTTTTCACATGCATCTGCGAAATAACGACTTTCTGCGCAGAGTTGACCTTGGTCACGGTCATCTCCTGATAGTTGAGGTGGTCAGCGGCGCTGGCCAGCGACCAATAGAAGGATTCTTTCCATTCGCAGCGGGTGCGGTGGGTGCTCTTGCTTGAGGCGCCTTTGGTCGGCGCGGACAGTTGCAGCGATCCGTCCGGCAGCACGGTGACGATGCTGGGAAATTGCGCAATGGCTTCGGCGCCGTTGAGCTCCAGTGCGACTGGATTGGTCGCCGAGACGGGTACCGGAGTGGAGAGGGTGAGATTGCTGATGTTTACGGCCATGGTTTGTACTCCTGACGATAAAAATCATTAGCGACCCAAGCCTTCGGTGGATTGGCACATCTGTCTGCGCGGACTTTCACCATCTCTTGGGCACAGCACCATGGCGGCGCAAGCGGCCGCCGCGAAAACACAAAGGGCAACGATCACACCGGCAGCCTCCAGCACCGCGCCGAAAACCGGCGTGCCAGCGGTCTGACCGAGCGCCAGAAGCAGAAACGGACTGCCCAGTCCCAGGTCCGGGCGGTCCGGCAACAAACGAATGCCTTGCAGCAGATAAACGCCTGAAGAAACGATGTAGGCCGCGCCAAACAGACACATCGCGGCGAGGCCCGATCCGGCTGAAACTGATGCGCCAGTGAGGCCCAACGTCCCGAGGGCGATCCCGGCAAGCGCCAAATGCTGCATCCGTGCGACACCGAAGCGGCCAGTGAGCACGCCCGTCATGCAGCCGCTGATTCCCGCAGCGCCCAATACGATCCACGCCCACGCAATGGCCTGATCGGAGAAACCAGCCTCACTGCGCAAAATATCGGCGCCGAATGTCCAGATCGCCGTGCTCGCCAACCCCATCAGGAAAGCACTGGCGCACAAAGGCAGTACGCCGTGTCGACGCAGCATTGCCAGCGAGAAGCTCTGCGCGACGTCACGCTCGACCCGGCGCGGTACCGCAAACCAGAGCCAGATCGTGACGCCGATGCCGATCAAGCCGAACAGCGCGTAAAGTTGCCGCCACTGCCCGGCCGCCACTATCGCCGCCAGGCCGGAGAAAACGATACCCGCTGCCGTCCCGGCATTGATAAAGCCATTGGCCCGCGGACGATCCGCATCATCAAGACGCGCTGCCACCGCACTGGCCAATGGCGGCGAAGTCAGACCCGTGCTCAATCCCGCCAGCGCGACCCCGCAGCCCAACGCCAAGCCCGACCAAGCCATCACCACCAGCCCCATGCCCAGCGTCGCGGCGGCGCCGGCCATCACCGTCAACCCGCGCGGACTGACTTTGCCGTTGCAGATAAACGTCGCAACGATGCCCACACAGTAAGCGGCAAAAGCGCTGCCACCGATCCATCCGGCAGCGGTCACGCTGAGCGTCAGATCCTGACGAATCTGTGGTAGCAGCAGTCCATAGGCGAAGCGCGCCAGGCCATAGGACAACGCCGTCAGCGCGAACGCTGCCGTGACAAGATTGAGGCTGCGCCGGTCAAGGCTCACGGTGAAATCGGATTGCTGGCAGGAAAGGTTGTCTCGACCGCATGCTCCGGCCTGGAACAGATGCGATCGGAGTTGGAGGGATCATTAGCCATGAGTGTCCTCGAGGATGTCTGTTGCTGGAGTGGTTATCGATTCTGATAACGGACTTGCACTTGGGTTTGATGATTTTCCAACACAGCCGATGGATGGTAGAGCAAAGGGCGAGGGCAGCCGCTCGGTTGGCTTGGCGCACGTCAACCTTTGCGAGCAGGATCGAGGGGTTTTTGCGGGTATCGAGGGGCGGGGGATGGCGCTTGGAGGGGGGCGAGATCGTGCCGAACGGCACGCCGAAAGAATTGCGCGTGGGTCAGGGAGTTTTCCGCGCGCGGTGGCGGATGCAAGCGAGGGTACAAAACCGTTGAGCACAGCACTACTGCGCTGAGCGCGTCCAGACCCGCACGTAATCGATGCGAAACACCGACGGCAGGTCAGCATCGTCGACCACCCCGAACCAGTCCCACATCGCTTCGCTGTCGAAAACGATTTGCATGGGGAAGTGCCAGTAGGTGTTCTTCGCCTCCCGGACCAATACGCCGTCGACGTACCAGCGCAAGGTCTCGGGTTGCCAGTCGAAACCGTAGACATGAAAGGTACTGGCCAGCCGCCACGGTGCAATCCAGGTGCTGCCGGAACTCAGGTGTTGATCATTCTGCGGTCTGGCCCAGACATGGGCGTTCATGTTGTACCGGCGGTCGAACGCTTCGTCGCGGGTTTTGCCGCCGATTTCGAATATGTCGATTTCCGTGGCGTTGTCCGGCAGCCCGGTCCACGCCAGCCAGAACGCACTGGAGCCGGCAGAGTTCATCGGCTTCGCCCGGGCTTCGTAATAGCCGTACATGCCCCGTTCGTTGGTGCGCACCATCGCCGAGCTGTAGTCCTTGTAGCCCAGGGCGACGTATTTTTCCGGGAGGGTCTGTTTGCGGAAGGTGATGTTCAGATTACCGCTGCCGACCTTGGCGTTCTCCGGCAAAAACAGCGCCGGTTTGCGCCCGAGGGAATCGGTACCGGTGGCGTTGTTGACGTGCCAGCGCTCGACATCGAGGGTGCTGCCGTTGAATTCGTCGGACAGCCGTGTATCGAGTTTCCAGCCGCCGGCATTGGCCTGATCCGACAGCGGCAGATCGGGCGTAACGTGCGTCGGGGTCGCGCCTAACGGGCCGACGCGGGTCCAGGCATCGGCCTGCTGCGGAATGGCGACCGCCCATTTCTGCGCGAGATACTCGAACACATTGCGGCGTTCTTCCTGGCTGCTGAATGGACGGTCATACACCAGTACTTCGGCGATGTCGCCACGGAGGATTTCCGAGGTGCCGACGACGTTGCGCGCCACCGCGAACGGGCCGATCGGCACGTCACTGGTTTCCAGCAACGCCAGCGCCGGCTCGTAGGCGGTGGTCTGCTGCACACTGATGCCGAAATTCGGTGCGACGTTGTCGTTGTCCGCCAGTTGCGGCCGCGAGCTGAACAGGCGCTGCCAGGCCTTGCCGCCGGCCTGCTCGGGCAGACGCCGCGAGACGATAAAGACTGTCACCGGGCCTTTGCTTGTGCGGATCGCCTGGCCCATGAACGCCGCCGTGCCGCTGAAACGCACCACGCCGTGGCCGTTGAGGGCGTTGTCGACGCGCGTGGGCAATGTCGTCGCCGCGCGGTTGTCGACAGTGACGTCATTGCCCTTGCCGGATTTGTCCCGCCAGCGCACGACCTGGTTTTGCCCCTCCAGAGTCATCGAGGCGGGATCATTGCCGTCCAGCCACAGCACCAGTCCATCGGTGACCGGTCGTGGAATATTGGCGCTGACGCCAGCACTCAGCAGCAGCAAAACCAACAGCAAGCATGGTGATCTGTTCATGAGTCGTCCCTAACATGGATGTGCGCCGGTTCAGCTGCCCACCGCCAGCAGCGGCGCCGGTTGCGGGCGGTAGCCCCATGGGTTGCTGGTCTGCCAGCGCCAGCTGTCGATGAGCATTTGCGTCAGCTCGCGTTGTGCCCGCCAGCCCAGCTCGCGCCCAGCCTTGCTCGCGTCGGCGCGGCACTCGGCGACATCACCGGCGCGGCGGGCAGCGAACCGGTAGGGAATGCGCAGGCCGGTGACGTCTTCGAAGGCGCTGATGATCTGCAATACGCTGTAGCCGGTGCCGCTGCCGAGATTCCATACGTGCAGGCCACGCTCGTCGCCTTGCAAAACCTGCAGCGCCTTGAGATGACCTTCGGCCAGATCCAGCACATGGATGTAATCGCGAATACAGGTGCCGTCAACGGTTGGATAGTCATTGCCATAAACGGTCAGCGCATGTCGCTGGCCGCTGGCAACCTCGGTCAGGCACGGCAGCAGATTGTTCGGCCGACCGTTGGGTGCTTCGCCGATCAGCCCGCTCTGGTGCGCGCCGATCGGGTTGAAGTAACGCAGCACAGCGATGTTCCAGCGTGAATCGGCGAGGGCAAGGTCGCTGAGCAATTCTTCGATCATCAACTTCGAGCGCCCGTAGGGATTGGCCGGTTTGCCGGTGCCGTGCTCTTCGACGATGGGCATGCGGGCCGGCTCGCCGTACACCGTCGCCGAGGAACTGAACACCAGATTGAACACGTGGGCGCGGGCCATCGCCTGACACAGGTTCAGCGTGCCGAACACATTGTTGGCGTAGTAATCCATCGGCCGGCGCACGCTTTGCGCAACGGCTTTGAGCCCGGCGAAATGCAGCACGGCGTCGATCGCATAGGTGCTGAAAATCTCGTCCAGCAGCGCGGCGTCGCGGATATCGCCCTCGATGAAATCGACGTGCGAATGACTCAACAGCTCTAGCCGTGCGACTGCTTCGCGGCTGCTGTTGCACAGATTGTCGAGGATCAGAACCGAGTGTCCAAACTCGATCAATTGCAGTGCCGTGTGCGAACCGATGTAGCCGGCACCGCCCGTGATCAACGTGGTTTTGCGCATGACGACGTGCTCCATTGCGAGGAAATCCGGCTCAGCGGGCGGTGAACACCAACTTGAATTCTTGCGGCCAGCGCGGGTGCAGCAGGCTGTAGGCCAAGGCATAGGTCAGCGTGCCGATGGCAATGTCGCCGGCCAGGTGCGCATAACCGGACAGGCCGGTCTGCCGCGACAGCCACATCACCACGACGACCATCACGAAAGAGGCAAGCAGGCTGCGGTAACTGGACTGAAAGAAGCTGCGCCAGTCGTAACCGATCGCGGCGTGCAGGCCGCGTACCTGCAGCGGCGTGATCAGCAGCATGCGCAGCAGCAATGCCAGCGCCGCCGCCATGCCGCCGTAGGTCGCGCCGAGCAGATAGACCAGCGCCAGCGCGAGCAGGGTGGTGGCAACTTCGGCCTTGAGCGTCAGGTGCGTGCGATTGACCGCCACCAGCGCAGTGGTTGCATACAGCGCCAGATTGCCCAGCGCCGCCGTGCAGGCGAGCACTTGCAGCAAGGGAATCGCGGCGGCCCATTTCGCGCCGAAGATCAGCAGGATGACGTCTTCGGCGGTCAGGGCGATGCCGAAGAACAGCGGCGTGAGCACGAAGCCGCTGATCACCGTGGAATCGCCAATCATCCCGATCAGCCGCGCCGGTTCGGCACTGCGCCGGGCGAACACCGGCAAGGCGTAACTCATCAAGCCGTTGTAGATCGCCGAGCGCGGCAGGTCGATGATGCGCATGGCCAGATTGAACATGCCCACCGCGTGCGCCCCGGCAGTCAGGCCGAGAATCAGATTGACGCCGCGTTGCAGGGTTTGCGAACTCATGACATTGACGCAGACCGGCAGACCGGCGCGCAGCAGTTCGCTCAGCACCTGGCGGTCGATCAGCAAGGGAATGCGCCGACGTTCGCTGCGCATCAGCACCAGCGTGGAAATGCCGTCCATGATCAGCGCCTGCGCGACCACCGCCCACGGGCCGAAACCCAACAGCGCCACGGCCACCCCGCCGACACCGCCAGCCACTTTGCCGAGCAAGGTACGCGAGGCCAGCAGCTTGAAGTTGCCGCTGCGGCGCATTTGCGCCACATACACCCGCGCCATCAGGGTGAAAAGGATTTTCACCGAGGCCACAGCGGTCATCCAGCGCAGCGCGGTGGACGGCGTATAGAGCACCATCGCCAGCGAAATCAACGCGATCGATAGCAGGCTGACCAGCACCGCAAACCAGAACACGCTGCTGATGTGTTTGTCTTCCATCCGCTGCAGGCGCACCAGCGGGTCTTCCAGCATCGACGAGAACAGAATGCCGACCACTTCGACCACGGCGATGATCAGCGTGCCGATGCCCAGCTCCGTCGGCGTCAGCAAATGCGCGTAGACGACAAAGGTAATCATCGACAGGAAAATCAGACCGAACTTCTCGGTGAAAATCCATGCGAGGGTCATCAGGCGACGGTTGGCCATGGCGCGATCCCTGAAATTCAGCGGCTGTTGCCCAGACTTTTGAAGCAGGCGTAGAGGTAGCGCAGGGTCGGTTTGCCCCGGGAGAACAACAGCGTCTGCCACGAATGCCCGAGCATCTGCCGGAACACCTCGATAACCCGTCGATGATCGCCGCGCCGGGAGAAGGCATTGAGAAATTCCGCGTGGTTGGCGAGAACGAAATAGATCCGCTGTTGCTGGTTCAAACGGGTGCCGTAACGCGCCAGGTACAGCTGGATGAAGCGCAGCTTGTGCGGGTAATACTTGTGCGGTTGCGCGGTGATGTTGGCGGCATTGACGGCGCGCCAGTGCAGAATCTGCGGCACGCTGTGGATCTCGCTGATTTCCGCGATGCGCGTCCACAACAGGCGGTCCTCGGCAAAACGCAGGCTCTGATCGAAGCCGCCAATGGCGACGATGATCTCGCGCAGGGCGAGTACGCCGGAGGTGCCGTTGATGATGTTCTCGCGCATGAAGTCGGCAAAGTGCTCGCCGTGTTTACAGCGATCCTCCAATTGGCGTTTGCCATCACTGAATTCGCTCATCTGAAAGCAATCGATCAAACCGACTTTGCGTCCCTGTCGGGTCAATTCCGCGTGCAGTGCCAGTTGTTTTTGCAGTTTTTCCGGATGCCAGCGGTCGTCGGCATCAAGGAAAGCGATAAAGGTTTCTTCGGCGCTGAACACGCCGCGATTGCGTGCACTGGCCGGGCCTTGGTTGGGCTGCTGCAACAGCACGATGGGGAAGGGCGCGGCGTACTGCCTGACGATCTCTGGCCCGGCATCGCTGGAACCGTCATCAACGACAATGACTTTGTCCGGCGGGCGGGTCTGTGCGCACACCGAGTCCAGTGTGCGTTGAATGCTGGCGGCGGCGTTGTACAGCGGAACCACCACGCACACGGTGACGGCCGAGGGATCATTCAGCATGGGCGTTGCTCCCGGAAAGTGCCGCGCATTGGCCGAGCATTCGCCGCTGGCAGCGGCTGCGGACGAGCGACGAGGTGGTGGCGGAAGGTCAGGCTGAGCACGCAGAAAATCAGGAACTCGCCCGAGCGGTAGTTGGGAATCACATAGGCGACGTAATTGGTAACGACGAACAGGCCGATGATCACCAGCGCACAGGCCTGATAGCGCGCCGACTGATCCGCCGTGATTGCCCGATAGCGCTTGCTCAGGGTCTGGGCAAACATCAGCAGCAGGGCGATCAACTGGATCAAACCGCCGTTGAGCAGGGTTTCAACGTAGCCGCTGTGGGCATTGCCGATGTAGCCCCAGCGCGTGATAAACGCATCGGCATCGGCACTGGCCCAGAACGCGCCGAAGCCGTAGCCCTTGAGAAATTGCGCATCGATCAGCGGCTGCAACAGCTCCCAGATCAACGTGCGGTCAGTGAGTGACGGGTCGCGGCCGACCAGTTCCAGCAGCATGGCGTAGTTGGCGTAAAGCACCCCACACAAGAGGAAGAACACCAACGTGGCGGCGGTGAAGGCCAGCAGTGAGCGGTTGATGCGCAGCCGGATCAGCGTGATGAAGTAGGCGTAACTGGCGGTGCCGGCGACGATCAGCGCAATCGCCGTGGCTGACTGCGCCAGACCGATGGCGATCAGCGCGAACAGCCCATACAGCATGGCCAGCGGGTTGCGCTGGCGGATCATCGGCAGCAGCAACAGGATCGCAATCGCGTTCAGGCGTGCGCCAGCGTTCTTTTCCGCGAACACCCCGCGAAAGGCCCCGTCACGGATGCCGCCGGAAATAAAGGCGATGTCCGGGCGAATCACGGCGAAGATCAACCCGACCAGCGCCGCTGCACCGATCACGCAGCCGAACAGAAAAGCGATCCGCTCGATGCTGTAGCGCCAAGCGATAAAACCGGCAAAAAACACCACGCTGAGCAGCGCAATGAAACGCTTGAAACTGAGCATCGGCTCGCTCGACCAACTGATCGACGCCGCCACGCAGCCGAGAAACAACAGCAAAAACAGGTTCTGCCGGTAGAAACTCTTGCTGAGGAACACTTTGTGGCGAATGAAGAAGAACAGCGGCACCAGCAACGTCAGCAAGCCGCAGACCTGATTGGCCAGATTGCCTTCCAGATCCTGCTGGGCATCGTCCAGCGTGCTCACATTCCCCAGGCGCAGAAAGAAGCCGATCACTTGCGTATAGAACAGCACGCCAAACAAGGTGAAGGCGTCGGCCAGTGTCGAATAACGCACTTGCAGGCGGTTCATCTCAGCGCCTCCCGAGTAACGCCTTGAGGTAGGTCTGCACCGCGCGGCCGCTGACGAAGCGCGCGGCGGCATCAATCCGCCGCTGGCGATGCAGGGCTCGTGGTGCGGCCATTTGTGCGCTGATTGCGCTGGCGAGCGCGGCCGGATCGTCAACCTCGACCAAGGGGGCGACGGCGCCATCGCCGAGGATTTCCTGCGGGCCGTACGGGCAGCGGGTCGCCACGACCGGCGTGCCGGTCGACAGGGCTTCGACCAACGCGTTGGGGCTGCCCTCGAAACGCGACGACAGGACGAAACAGTCCGCTCGGGCAATCTCGGCGATAGGGTCACTGGCGTATCCCGGCAGATCACAACGCTCTGCGACGCCGAGCGCTGCCGCTTGGGCCAGCAGTTCGCCGCGCAGGGCGCCTTCGCCGAAGATGATCAGCCGCGCATCGCGTTGCGGCAGACGGGCGAAGGCGTCGATCAGAGTGTCGAAGCCCTTTTGTTGCGCCAGTCGACCCACGGCGACGATCACCGGGGTGGTTTTGTCCTTCAGCCAGGGATGGCTGGGCGCGGCGGCGGGTTTGTCACGAAAATCGTTGTCGAGCACCGGGTTGTCAGCGGTCGTCACATCGCGCGCGCGGGCGATGGTGGTGTCGACCAGATCCTCGGCGACGCCTTGTGACACGCAGATCACCGGGTTGGGAATCAGCCGGTACAACCACGGCGCCAGCCAGTAGGCGAGCTTGACCGACAATGCCGGGTTGACGTGTTTGTCCCGCGAAAAGGCATTGCGCTCGCTGACATGCAGCCGCGCCAGCGTCCCGGACAGCGCGGCGGCGGCAATCGCCACGACGTTGACGTGGGTGAGGGCGGCCAGTTGCGCGTCGTACTGATTGCTGCGTAAAAACCGTGTCAGTGCCGGCACAGCCGCCGCGCTGCGCGGACTGTCGAGCAGCACTTGCCTGACCCGCGGATCGAGCGCCGGCTGATTGATGCCGGCACCGGTGAGCATCAGCAGCGTGACTTCGTTGCCGGCCTCAACCAAGGCACCGGCGAGGCGCACCATCATTTTCTCCGCGCCGCCGGCGCCGAGGTCCTGGAGAATGATCAGCAGCTTTTTCATCGGTTCCACACCTGGTAATAAGCCTGCGCGGCGTACTGGCTGGTATAGGGCAGGATCGCGTCGCTGACTGAGCGTCGGGGCGGCGGCTCGGGTTCGCGGCTGGCCAGACTGTCGAGCAGCGCCTCGGCCAGGGCTGGCACATCGTTGACGACGACCAAACGCCCGAGGCGTCCATCGTCGAGCAACTCGCGCGGCCCGCTGCCGCAATCGGTGGACATCACCGGCGTACCCAGCGCCAGCGCCTCGACCAACACCGTCGGCAAACCTTCGTGCAATGAGCTGAGCACCAGCAACTGCGCATGGCGGATCAGCGGATAGGGATTGCGCAGATGCCCGGTGAAATGCACCAGGCGTTCGATGCCCAGCCGTTGTGTCTGCGCTTCAAGCGCTGCGCGTAACGGCCCGTCGCCGGCAATTACCAGATAGGGCAGCGGGCGTTGTTGCGCCGCCAGCGCGTAGGCGTCGAGCAGCAGCGCGAAGCCCTTGGTTTCCACTAGCCGGCCGACACCCAGCCAATAATGATGGGGCACGCCACCGGGCAACGGCGCCTGAGCCGCACGCAACAGTTGCTCGCTGATCACCGCGTTCGGGCAATAACGGATGCGCGGCTGGCCCCACGGCATCAACCCGGCAAGCGACTGGCGCAGACCGTGGGACACCGCGACTACCTTGCCGCTGCCGCACAGGTACAGCGCGTACAACAGGCGCAGGCTGGCGCGCCCGGTGTTCTGCTCGGCGCAATCCAGCGCGGCGTGGCGGGTGTAGATGACTTTGCAGGCACTGCCCAGGGTGGCGAACCAGGTGCAGAGGTTGGCCTGCTCCTTGGCACCGATCAGGTGCGTCACGCCTTCGCGGCGAATCAACCGGCGCAGCAGCACGATCGATTTCAGCCAGCCAGCGAGCCCACTGCCGCCACCGGCCATGCTCGGCGCGCCGTCGACGTTGGGCGAGTCGCCGTTCATGACGAAAAAACTCACCCGCCGGCCGTCCGCCAGAAACTGCTCGGCGAGGCGTTGCTGCACGCACTCGACGCCGCCGCCAGTCTGGTAATCCTTGAGCGTGAACAGAATATGCATCGGCACAATCCTCATGGGGCAGTGACATTGATTGCCACTTGCTGGCGCAGAATCAGTTCGGTCAGGCGCAGGGCATTGCTCGGGTAGTCGAGCAGGTAGCGCTTGATCGTGTGCGGCTCGCGGTACATGCGGTAAAAGGCGCGCAGGTGCAGGCGATTGATAGCGTCGGGGTAGTAACGCTCGCTGGCATTGGCCTCCTGACGAATGAAACCGCCGCAGGTGAACGCCACGCCGCTGAAACCACCGCGCAGTGCTTCGAGGATAAAGCGCTCCTGCAGACCGGCGCCAAGGCCGACCAGCAGCAGGTTGGTGCGCTGTCGGCGGATGTCAGCTTGAATTGCCGCACCTTGTTCGGCGTCGAAGTAACCGTTGTGCGCGCCGACCAGTTGCAGGCGCGGGTACTGCATACCGAGCTTGTCAACGAAACGATCAAGCTCGGCCTGCCGCGCACCGACCACGTAGACGCGTTTGCCGCGCTGCTCGGACTCGCGCAACACCGGATCGGCAATCGAGGTGAAATCGAAACTGACCCGCTGCACCGCGCGCCCGGTGATGCGCGACATGAACCCGGACATCAGCATGCCGTCGCAGAAATACGCCAGCGACGGCGGCGGCTGGCGGATGAAACTGCCGATCGAGGCGAAGTTGAGAAAGGAGAACGCCCGGTTGGATTCCAGCAGGGCCGGCGAATAACGGTCGAGCAATTCCAGGCGGATCATGACGCGAGATCCTGTGCTTCAGCGGCGCAGGTTGGCCGGCCGACGCTGATGTAGGTGAAACCGCGTGCGCTGAGGCGTTGCGGATCGAACAAATTGCGGCCATCGAAGATCAGCGGATTTTTAAGCTGGCGGGCGAGCAGTTCGAAGTCCGGCGCGCGAAACGCTTGCCACTCGGTGACGATCACCAGCGCGTCGGCATTTTTCAGCGCCGCCTCTTTGGTGCCGGCCAGCGTCAGGTCATCGCGCGGGCCGTAAAGCTGCTGCGCCTGTTCCATGGCTTTCGGGTCGAATGCCTGCACATTGGCGCCGGCTCGCCACAACGCCTCCATCAACACGCGGCTGGGCGCTTCGCGCATGTCATCGGTGTTGGGCTTGAAACTGAGGCCCCACAGCGCGAAGGTCTTGCCTTCCAGCGCACCGTTGAAGTGCTCGGCGATCTTGTGGAACAGCGTGCTTTTCTGCTCGTTGTTGCGCGACTCGACTGCGCGAAGCAGGCGCGCATCGATGTCGACGCCGTGGGCGGCGTGGATCAGCGCGCGCACATCCTTGGGAAAACACGAACCGCCGTAACCGATGCCGGGATAAATGAACTGGTAGCCGATGCGCGGATCCGAGCCGATGCCATGGCGAACCATTTCGATGTCGGCGCCAAGCTTTTCGGCAAGCCCGGCCATCTCGTTCATGAAGCTGATCTTGGTTGCCAGCATGCAGTTGGCGGCGTACTTGGTCAGTTCGGCGCTGCGCACATCCATGACGATGATTTTTTCGCGGTTGCGATTGAACGGTTCGTAGAGCTCGCGCATCAGCGCTTCGGCGCGCGGGCTGTCGGTGCCGATGATGATCCGGTCGGGGCGCATGCAGTCGTCGACCGCGCAGCCTTCCTTGAGAAATTCCGGATTGGCGACCACGTCGAAGGTCAGCGCAGCGCGGCCGCTCTCGGCGAGGATGGCGCTGATGCATTCGCGTACCCGATCCGCCGTGCCCACCGGTACCGTGGATTTGTCGACGATGATCTGCTCGCCGCGCAGGTGCTCGCCGATGGTGCGGGCGACGCTGAGCACATGTTTGAGATCCGCCGAGCCGTCCTCGTCCGGCGGCGTGCCGACCGCGATCAGCAACACATCGCCGTGCTTTACCGCAGCGGCCAGATCACTGCCGAATTGCAGACGGCCGCTGTGATGATTGTCCCGCACCAGGCTTTTCAGGCCGGGTTCGTAGAGGGGCAGAGTGCCGTCGTTCAAGGCCTGCACCTTGGCCGCGTCGACATCCACACACAGCACGTTGTGGCCGACCTCGGCCAGCGCGGCGCCCTGGACCAGTCCGACATAACCGATACCGAATACACTCACATTCATGGGAAAACCTCATGCGTGGCGGGGTGGGCCAGAGCGCTGGCCGCTGTCAGTAGATGTTTTTCGAGAACAGGGTGAAGGGCGTCTTCAGGAGGATCTTGATGTCCAGCCACAGCGACC
Source organism: Pseudomonas sp. 1L-E-NC-VB-C3 (assembly GCF_057291535.1). NCBI lineage: Bacteria > Pseudomonadati > Pseudomonadota > Gammaproteobacteria > Pseudomonadales > Pseudomonadaceae > Pseudomonas > Pseudomonas sp. 1L-E-NC-VB-C3. Next base: position 171,072 of record NZ_JBXAWD010000010.1, read on the forward strand.
ATTGATTGATGTAATTGAGGTCCTGGGCGACCCGGCGCTGCATCTTTTCCACGGTCTCGGTTTCGCCGCGGTGCCCGGTGATCTGCGCCAGCCCGGTGATGCCAGGCTTGAGCCGATGCCGTGCCATGTAGGCGCGCACCTTGCCGGTGTAATAGATGTTGTGGGTGACCGCGTGCGGACGCGGCCCGACCAGCGCCATGTGGCCGAACAGCACGTTGAACAGTTGCGGCAGCTCATCGATGGAGCTGCGCCGCAGAAAGCGTCCCAGCGGTGTGACGCGGTCGTCGTCGCGGGTGGCCTGACGCACTTGCTGATCGTTGTGCACGCGCATCGAACGAAACTTCCACACGCGGATCACTTCGCCGTCGCAGCCATGGCGGTTCTGCTTGAACAGCACCGGTCCCGGCGACGTCAACTTGATCGAAATGGCCACGCCGAGCAGCAGCGGACTGAGCAGAATCAGCGCTACCGCTGCAACGCTGCGTTCGAACAGGTCCTTGCAGAACAGGCTGCCGGGGTGCGAGGTAAGCAGGCTTTCGTTGAGATAGATCGCCGGCATCCGCTCGATCTCGGAGATCGAATGATTGAGCAAGACCATGCTGCCCAGGTCCGGAATCCAGACGACGTCGACGTTCATGTCGAGCAGATTGATGTACAACGCTTCGATCGTCGCCGCCTCGGCCATCGGCAGCACGATGTACACCCGCCGCGCCTGCAAGCGCGTGATGATTTCGCGGATGTCCTCGACTTCACCGAGCAGCGGCAGAATGCTCGGCGCCGGGCCGCTGTCGGCTTTCGCCGCGACAAACCCGAGCAGTAACGCGCGATCCGGGTCGAGGAGTTTGCGCGCCAGTTCATGGGCGGTCGGGCAGGTGCCGATGATTACCGCGCGGCGCTCGTTGCAAATCATTTTGGTGTACATGCGCACGAACAGATGCAGCGGCAGAAACGTCGCCGCCTGGGCGAGAAAACCGACCACCGCCCAGACAATCACCACCTGCCGGGAGAACAACGCGCTGGTCTGGGTGACGAAGGCGATGCTCATCAGCAGTCCGAGCAGAATCAGCCAGCCGGCCAGCAAACGGCCGAGCCCGACCAGCAGGCCATGACGTTTGTGGTAGACCTGAACGAGGCTGTAGACCGGCATCGAGCCGAGCACCGTGAGGATGATCAGTAGCCGGTATTCACTGGGCAAGGCGCCGATGCGCCAGTGGACCAGAACAATCAGCAACAGATTGACCAGGGTCATTGCGCACAACCATTGCCCCCAGAAGGTGAGGCCGCGACGGTGTGCCATTTGCGCGGAATATTGCGAGGTCATCGGCGCGATCTCCGATTCATCGAACAGGGAAGGACAGGCTACGGCCGGGCGGCACGGCCCGAAGGATCAGCGCGGGGCGAAGTCGTAGTCGTAGAAGGAACGGGAATGGCCATGGCCGTACTTGCGCGCCTTGCGCAGATCGACCTGATTGAGCACCACGCCGAACACCGGCGCCTGGCTCTGCTGCAATACGGCGATGCTTTTGCGCACCTGGCCGACCGGCGTGCTCTGCGCCTTGACCACGTAGATCACCGCATCGGAATGCTGGGCCAGCAACAGCGCGTCACTGACGATTTCCGCTGGCGGCGAATCGATGATGATGTGCCGGTAGCGCGACTTGAGAATCTGCAACAGCCGACCGAGGCGCGGTGAGCTGAGCAAGTCCTGCGCGGGGGCCACGGCGTTGCTCGAACTGCTCGAGGCTTTCAAGCGTGGTGCCTCGAACGGGTCCAGCGCTGCGGGCGTCAGGCAGCCGGCCGGGAGCATGTCCAGATTACCGACACTGCGAATGCAGTCTTCCAGCCGCGCGCTGCCGGCCATGAGGTTGGCGAGGCCGGGGCTCTGCGGCGGGAAATCGAAATTCAGCGACAGCGTCGGCTGCCGCATGTCGGCATCGATCAGCAGCACCCGTTCCAGTGGCGCCAGTGACGAGGCAAGGTTGTTGGCGATGGTACTTTTGCCTTCGCCCGACACCGAGGAAGTGACGAGCACCACCTGCGCCGGGCGTTCGTTGTTCTGCAGCATCAGCCAGGTGCGCAGGTTGCGGATGGTTTCGCAGAAGCGCGGGTGGTCGTTGTCTTCGAACAACCGCGCCAACTGCCGCCGGCTCTTCTTCATCACCAGCGGCACGACGCTGAGCAACGGCACATTGAGCAGACTCTCGACGGTGTCGTCGGTCTTGAAGGTGTTGCTCAGCGTATCGAAGAGGAAGGCGAGGGCGACGCCAACCACCGCAGCGACCAGCGCAACAATCGCGAGAATCAGGTTCTTGCGCGGTTTGCTCGCTTCCAGCGGTGCGATCGCCGGGTCGACGATGCGCGCCTTGGCCGAATCCATGTCCGAAGTGGCGGCGGTTTCCTTGAGGCGGGTGACGAAGGTTTCGTACAGCGCCCGGGTGCTGTCGACTTCACGCTGGAATTCGCGCAGCTGGAATTCCTTGCGCGAAATGTCCTGAATCTGCGCTTTGTTGCTGTTGAAGGATTTGCGCAGGGCGTCTTCGCTGGCCACCGCCAATTGGTATTGACGCTCGATGCCGGCGACCACTTGCTGCACTTGCAGACGCAGACTGTTGGCGGCGGTGCGCTGTTCGGAACGGGCGGATATCAGCGCCGGGTGTTTCGGCCCGTAGCGGCCCGACAACTCCTCGACTTTGGCCTGAGCCTTGGCCAGATCAGCCTGGAACTGCTGAATCAGCGGATTGCTCAGCACTGCCGGCACGCTGGACAAACGACTGATGTCGCCGTTGCTCAAGGCTTGCGCCTGACGGAACTGGCTCTCCGCTTCGGCACGATCGCGGCGCGCATCGATCATGCGGTTGCCGGTCATCTGCAGCTCGTTGGCACTGATGGTGGCGACACCGTCTACATCGACCAGACCCTGTTCCTCGCGATAGGCCTGCAACTTGTTTTCGGCGACGCGCAGGTTGTCGCGCAACTCGACCAGGCGGGTGTTCATCCAGCTGGTGTTGTTTTGCGAAGACTTCAGGCTGGTGTCCTGCTGGCTGTCGATGAAGCCTTGCGCGAGGGCGTTGGCCACCGCCGCAGCGAGTGCCGGGTCGGGCAGTTCGACGTCGATCTCGAGCAATTGACTCTTGCCGACAAACTTGACGCTGGTGTGCAGCATCAGGTTTTGCGTGACGTCATTGAACACTTGCTCTTCGGTCGCTGGCGGCTTCGGCGGCGGCAACAGGTCCAGCCATGGCAGCCACTGGTCGCGATTGAGCTCCGCCAGCCATTGGCGCGGGGTGAACCAGCTCTGCGCCTGCTGGCGTGGATCGGTGATCGGGTTAATAGTCAGGCCAAGTTTGCGCACGGCGCGCTCGGCCAGTTCCCTCGATTGCAGCAGGGCTTGCTGGGTCTGCAAGTAATCAGTGGTGGTGGCGCCGCCGGATTCGGCGGCCTGCTGAAAACTCAACACCGGTGGCGTCTTGTCCTTGATCAGCAACGTCGCACTGCCGACGTATTGCGGCGTGATGAACGACAGCGCCACCACGGCCAGCGCGCAACTGAGCAGCACAAGCCAGGCGATGTTCCACTTCGCCGACCAGATCACCCGCCACAGATGCAGCAGATCAAGGGTGTCCGACTCGTCGGCGGCTTGCGTTGGCAAGTGGCCCTGGAGCGGACGTTCGAGGTAGGTGCTTGGGCTGTTGTCCATGATCAGAAAAAGCCTTGTGCAATGGAAATGGTGTCGCCGGGGGCGATGACGGTGGTGCGCGAAATGTTCTCAGTGACCGGTGGGCCGCCACTGCCGCGCAGGATCGTCACGCGTTTCATCGAGGCGCGTTCGGTCAGGCCGCCACCCAGGGCGATGGCTTTTTCCAGGGTCAGGCCGGGCTGAAACGGATAGCTGCCGGGCTTCTGCACCTCGCCGTTGATGTAGAACGGGCGGTACTCGATCTGGCTGAGGCTGACTTTCGGATCGACCAGGTAGCCTTGCTTGAGGCCGTCGACGAGCTTTTGTTCGACCTGATTGGGCGTCAGGCCCTTGGCGACGATTTCGCCTAAAAACGGATAGGAAAAGGTGCCGGCATCGTTGAGGCGGATCTTCTTGAAGCTCAGTTCCGGCTCGCCGAACACGATGATGCGCAAGACATCGCCAGCGGCCAGGCGGTAATGGGTGTCGGTGTCCGCCGCCTCGACCGTGGGCACTGTCCAGAGCAGCAACAACAATAAAATCAGGCGCGTGTGCATGGCCCAACCCTCCTAAAGACTGACGTCGAACGTGATCTGGAAAACATTGCGGGTGAAGCTTTCGTTGTCGGCATCGGAGTCGTTGTCGCGGTGGCGGTAGGCGACTTCGACGTCCAGCCAGCGGCGCATTGCGTAATTCACGCCGAGTTTGTAATCCTGCAAATCGTCGCTGCGATCCTGGCCTTCGTAGACGTAATGGCCCATGCCGGCTTCAGCAATCGTGGTAATGCGCTCGGTCCAGCCGTGGCGCCAGCCGAACTGGGTGAAGGTGGCTTTCACCGCGTCGGAGCCGTCATCGCCTTCGGCCATGGCCTGGCGCGCGAGGAAGGTGAAGGTCGAGTAGGTGCGCGGTTTCCACGCCAGATCCACTTGCCAGGTGGGGTTGCTCAGGTCGTCGGAACCGCTCTGGTCGAAATTCTTGCGCTCGTAACCGACGCGCAGCTTGCCGGTGGTTTTCGCTGTCATGTCCCACTCGGCCCCAGCCAGCACCGCGTCGGAGCGACTGCTGCGCGGGCTGTTCGATTGCAGGTAATCGAAGCGGGTGTGGTCGTATTCGAGCAGGCCACGGGTCTTGCTGCCGAGGCGGTGATACCAAGTGCTGGACAGATTGCTGGTGTTGCGCTCCTTGTCATCGTTGATGCCGTCGGAGTTGTCGTAGCGCAGCCTTGCGTAACTGGCGCCGAGGTCGATCTGGTTCAGCGCACTGCGCGCGCCGAAGGTGTAGACGCCGCCGACGCGCTGGCTCTCGATTTTGTCGTTGATGCCGTCGACGGCGGTCGAGGTGGTGCGCTCGTACTTGCGCGCCTCGGCTTCGAGTTTCAGCCGATGCCGATCGGTGAATTCCATGATGCTGTCGGCGCGCAGACGCTGGGCGGTGTTCGAAGCGTCCGAGGCGCTGTGATAGATGTAGCGGGTCGGCTCCCAGATCACCCGCGTGGCACTGTTGCGGTCCTCGGCTTTGAGCTCGAAGGCCGGCGCCAGGCGGGTGACCATGGTCGATTCGACATCGTGTTCGACTTCACGAAAGTTGTCGTCGTAGCTTTCCGACAAGGCAAAGGTCGGGGTGAAATCGAAGCCGTACACATTGATCGCTTGCGGCTCAACGCTCCAGGCAGCTTCGGGGGCACAGCAGGCGACGACTAAAACCAGGGAACAGCGAGGCTTCAGAGCCATGGATCACGCTCCTGATTAAGGGGGTCGGGGTCAGGGCGAAGCGGATCCGGACTATTGTCGCTGGCGTTCGAGGTAACTCAGCGGGACGCTGACGTGCTGTTGGCGGTTGAGGAAATTGAGCAGGATCATCACCCGTTCATCACCCTGCATGGAGAGGAACACGCCTTCGAGCGGGGACAGTGGACCTTGGACGATTTGCAGAGGTTCGCCGGGCTTGAGTGTCGGTTCCGCAGGAAAGCCGATCGACTCCTGACTGCGCTCACGCAATTGCGCGATCACGTCTTCATCGACCCGGGCGGGGACATGGTTGAATTCGACGATGCGGCTGACACCACGGGTCGAGCGAATCGGTGCCCAGTTGTCGTCGCGGCTCAGTTGAATGAACACGTAGCCGGGGAACAGCGATTCCAGTGTTCGTTGGCGTTTGCCACGAATACTGCGCTCGCTCATCAGCTGCGGCCGGAAGGTCGAATAGTTCTGTTGCTGCAGATTGAGTTGTGCCCGTTCATCCTGGCGGGGCTTGCACTGCAATAAATACCAGTTAGAGCCGTTGCGGCAAACCGTTAGCATGCTGGAGTACTCCATACATAGCGATCGTTTAAGCAGGACGGCCGATAGCGTGGGACGAGCCGTCATGCTTGCTAGTAGGTAGTAGGCTGATCAAGGCAAAGTGCCGAGCCAGATGCATCAATGTTTATTGGCAGAAGAAGTGTTTCAAAAATGAATCAACTTGGTTGGTTATTGTTATATCCGTGGCCGTCTTGGCTATAACGAATCGGCGCGCTTTCATTCAGGCAAAGCTACCGCACGGTTCGCAGTTGCGACCTTCAGGATCCAATTACATAAGTAGCCGGAGAGCAGAAAAGTGCGCGGCGGCGCGAGCTCTTCGGGCAGTGCTAAGTTATCGGCCAGTCTTTGCAAGCTGTCAATTAATAACAGTCAAAAAGACTGCCTTTCATCCGCTGATAATGGCCGTGTTTCGTAAGTCATTGTTTGTGAACGGTGAAATTTATTCGTCGGATTTTTTAAACTTTTCGAAGTTATTGAAGTCGCGGGTGTTAGATGGCGTCCGTGATAGCAAATTAGTTTCAATCTTACATCTTTCGATTCATCGGCAGTTCGGCTTTTAAATACCTCGCGTCGGATGCTGCTGGCCAGGGTAACTAGGGTCGTCTATCAATAGTTGCCGTTGTTGGCCGGTAAATGTTCGGTGCTGTGTATCTCCTTAAAGTCCAACCGGTGAGCCGAGGTGATCATGAGTGTTCTGGTAACAGGTGCCGCAGGTTTTATCGGTTATCACACGGTCATGCGTTTGTGTCGCGAGGGGCTCGAGGTTGTGGGTATCGACAATCTCAATCCTTATTACGACGTCAAACTCAAACAGGCGCGTTTGCACAGATTGCAGACGCTGGCCAATTTCACTTTCCATCGACTGGACATTGTTGATCAGGCGGCGTTGAACGCGCTGTTACAGCACGGACACTTCAAACAGGTCATTCACTTGGCCGCCCAGGCCGGTGTGCGCTACTCGCTGGACAATCCTGATGCATATGCGCAATCGAATCTGGTCGGGTTTCTCAACGTATTGGAAGCTTGCCGTCGCCATCCGCCGGAGCACTTGATCTACGCCTCGAGCAGCTCGGTGTATGGCGCCAATACCAAGATGCCGTTTGCAGAAGACGACCCGGTCGACCAACCGGTTTCGTTGTACGCCGCGACCAAGCGTGCCAACGAATTGCTCGCGCACAGTTACTGCCATCTCTACGGTTTGCAAGCCACCGGCCTGCGCTTCTTTACCGTGTACGGCCCGTGGGGGCGGCCGGACATGGCGCTGTTCAAATTCACCGAAGCCATGCTGCACGGGCGCGCCATCGACCTTTACAACCAAGGCGAAATGGCGCGGGATTTCACCTACATCGATGACATCGTCGAAGGGATTTTGCGACTGCTCGACAAACCGCCCGCACTCAGCGCCGAGCGTGGTACTAACCGGCTGTTCAATATCGGTCGCGGCAGTCCAGTAGCGCTATTGAGCTTCGTCGAATGCCTGGAGCAGGCATTGGGCATGAAGGCCCAGCGCCGTTATCTGCCAATGCAGGAGGGCGATGTATTGAAGACCTGGGCCGACGTGTCGGCGCTGGCACGCTGCATCGACTTCAGCCCGCAGGTGCCGATCGAGCAGGGCGTGCAAGCGTTCGTGCAGTGGTATCGCGAGTTCTATCAGGTCTGATTCAGTGCAGGGTGACGGCCCTGCGACTTTCCCCGATGCGGATCCGGTCGAGGGCGCGATTCAGCGCATCCAGTGCATCGAGCAGCGCCTTGGCCTCGGCCTCACGACCGTCACCCCACAGGCGTTCGGCCATTTTGTTCAAGGCCAGAATGGCGCGTTCGATGTCGGCTGCGCTGGCGGTGCTGTCAGGGGCTGGTGGTTTTTTCGGCATTCAGGGTTCCTCGGCGGTCGGCAAATCACCATACCGCCAAGGCGCCGAGCAATACAGCGACAAGTGTCCCCGATCAGCAGCTAATGCTGTCTGGTCAGCGATTAGCCTCAGTCAACCCCGCCTCGATAAACCGCACCGAGCTCTCCAGCGCCTGCTGCCCCTCGGCCAGCATGCCCGCGTAGAAATGCCAGGCGTGAAACATGCCGGGCCACACTTCAAGATTGACCCGGACGCGGTTGTCCGCCAGGTGATTGGCCAGACGCATGGCGTCACTGAGCATCAGTTCGTTTTCGCCGATCTGCACCAGAATCGGTGGCAGTCCGGTGACGTCGGCGAACACTGGCGACGCCAGCGGATGGTTGGCCAAGGTGTCGCCGAGAAAGGCTCGCGCGAGGATGTCCAGCACGGGCTTGGAGTTCAGCGGATCAAGGCCTTCACGATTGCTCATGGAGGCGCCGGTGTGTTCGAGGTTGGCCCATGGCGAGATTGACGACCCCACCGCTGGTAATGGCAGGCCTTTGGATTTTGCCGCGACCATCACGCTGACCACCATCGCGCCACCCGCCGACTCGCCTGCGAAGGCAATCTTGCTGGCGGCGATGTTCTGCTCGAGCAGCCACTCATAGGCGCGCAAAGTGTCATCGATGGAGGCGGGGAACTGATGCTCGGGTGCAAGGCGGTAATCCGGCATGTACACCCGCGCGCCAAGCATTTTTGCGTAGTTGCCGCCAATGCCGTGGTAGCCGTCAGGTCGACCGACGATGTAGGCGCCACCGTGGATGGACATCAGCACCGCGTCGGTCTTGAGTTCATCCGGAGTCACCAGCGTAGCGGGCACGCCGCCCATGTCGACTGTTTCAAACCTCACGCCAGCCGGCGGCTGATTCTGCCCGAGCATTTTTGCGTAGGCATCGCGGATGTCGCTCATCTGTGTGGTGGTATCGGTGCCCTTGAGTACGGGTACCAGATCGCTGAGGCTGTTGGCCCAGGTTTGCACGGCTGCTTTTACTTCAGTGTTCATATGACCTCAATCAGGCGTTGGTGATGGATTAACTAATCGAGATGTTATGCTCATGATTAGGGAATAGGGTTCCCCATAACCGGTGCCAAGCCGCTTGAATGCCAAACCCGGAGGCCACATGGAACTGCATAACCTGAACGACATCGCCGCCTTCGTCGCCTCGGTGGATGCCGGAAGTTTTACGGCGGCGGCCAGGCAACTCGGGCTGACTCGCTCGGCCGTCGGTAAATCGATCGTGCGGCTCGAATCGCGTCTGCAGGTCCGTCTGCTCAACCGCACCACCCGCAGCCTGAGCCTGACCGACGATGGTCGGGTGCTGTATGAGCGATGCGTGGGCATCCTGCAGGATCTGGACGAGGTCGAAGAAGCTTTGGCGTTCCGCCGTTCGACGCCCAGCGGCCGCTTGCGCATGAGCCTGCCGGTAGCACTGGGCCGGCTGCACGTTGTGCAGCACATCGAGCGCTGCCTGAGAGACTGGCCGTCGCTCGCCATCGACGCGACGTTTTCCGATCGGCTGGTCGACCTGATCGACGAGGGTTTCGATCTGGCGATTCGCATCGGTCCGCCCAAGGAAGACTCCGGACTACTCACGCGCACGGTGGCTTACCAGCAAATGATCACCTGTGCCTCGCCCGATTATCTGAAAGAACATCCGGCACCGCAGACACCCGAAGATCTCGCCGGGCATGCGTGCCTGCACTTCGTCAGCGGCGGCCGATTGCTGCCGTGGAATTTTCGCGTCAATGGTCAGCCTGTGTCGGTCATTCATGCCGGGCGGCTGCAGATGGACAGCGCTGAGGCCTTGCATCAGGCGACTGCCGCAGGCCTCGGTATCGCGACGTTGCCATCCTATGTAGTCAACGATGACTTGCGCAGTGGCAAGCTCGTGCAGTTGCTCGCAGATTACGCCGAGGCTGCCGAGCCGATCCGGGTGATTTATCCGAGCAAGCGACACCTGTCGCCGAAGATTCGGCTGTTCATCGACAGACTGGTGGAAGCGTGGTCGCCGGCGCCTTGGGACTGATCAATCGGCGATAGAAGCTGTGCCGAAAATTCACAGCAGGTGTGCTTTTTCAGCTATATCCAGCCAATCTTGGCGAGCCGTACTCTTGCAAACAGTGGCGCAGAAACTTGCGTGTCATCGCCACTGTAATCCGATGATGTCTGTGCTCGGCACGGATCATTTGAAGGAACAATAAAAACAATATCTGCGGGAGATGAATCCAATGAGACTCGCTCAAGAGGAAGCCGTGGCCGTGGCGGCTACCGCGAAAAGCTGGCTGAAAGCTGCCGGCATCCTGCTTTGCCTGTCCACTCCGGTTGCCGCGCTCGCGGACATCAGGATCGGTGCGCTTTATCCCCTGAGTGGATCCCTGGCGTTGCTGGGCGACGAGAGCTTCCGTGGCCTCGAACTGGCCGTCGCCGAACGAAATGCCTCGGGCGGTTTGAAGGGCGAGCCGATCAAGTTGCTCAAGGCCGACGCAGTCGATGCGGGACAAGCGGTCGGTGCCGCGCGCCGGCTCACCTCTGTTGAGAACGTCACTGCTGTATTTGGCAGCTATTCCTCGGCGCTGTCATTTGCGGCCACGCAGGTGACGGAGATGGCGGGGGTGCCGTTTTTCGAGTTGGGTGCGGTGTCCGACCACATCACTGAGCGTGATCTGAGCTACGTGATGCGCAGCAACCCGACCGCCAGGAATTTTGCCGAAGGCACCATCACCGCCATCACGGAGATTGTCAGCCCATCGCTCAAGGTCGATCCGAAACAATTGAAGGTCGCGATCATCCACGAGGATGCGCTGTACGGTACGACCATCGCCGGGTTTCAGAAAAAGATCGCTCAGGAGCAAGGTCTGAATGTGGTCGAGGTACTGCCGTATTCGGCCAAAGCGGTTGATCTCTCATCGCTGATCCTGCGTTTGAAGGGCGCCCAGGCGGATGTGGTATTGCAGACCAGTTATCAGAACGACACGACGCTGTTTTTCCGCCAGATCCGCGAAGCCGGTTTCAGGCCCAAAGCCGTTATCGGCGCCGGCGGCGGCTATTCCATGCAGGACACGGTCAAGGTCGTCGGCGCAGCCAATATGGAAGGCGTGCTCGATGTCGATTTCCCACAGTTCCAGACCAATGAAAACGGCGCTCCCGGTATCGGGGCGTTCGCCAAGGCATACAAGGATCGCTACGGCAGCGAACCGCGCTCGGGCCACAGCCTGATCAACTATGTCGGGGCGAAGATATTCCTCGATGCCATGGAAAACAGTACTTCGCTGGACGCCGATGCGATCCGTGCCTCGGTGGCAACCATCGATATTCCTCTCGGTGGCACGGCTGCCGGCATCGGTGCCAGGTTTGGCAAGAACGGCCAGAACCAGCGCGCCAATACGGCAATCATGCAGTGGCAGAACGGACTGCTGAAAACCGTTTACCCCCAGGCAGCCGCCGTTGCCCAAGCGCGTTTTTCCGACCAACCCTGATACCTGAACCCGCAATCTGCTGAAGCTTGATCATTGAGCTTCACGGGTTCGTTCGCTCGCAAAGAGGGCGCCAACCGTGGAAATTTTCATCCAGCTCCTGTTGAACGGCTTATTGCTCGGTGGCACGTTGGCCATCATCAGCATCGGCCTGACTCTGATTTTCGGCATCGTGCGAGTGGTCAACTTCGCCCATGGCGAGTTTCTGATGATCGGCCTGTATGCCGTGTACTTGCTGAATTCGCACTTCGGCATCCACCCGTATATGGCGATCATTCCTGCGACGATCCTGTTGTTTGCCGCTGGTGCGGCAATGCAGCGTTTCATCATTCAGCCGTTGCTTGGCGCCGAGGGACATATCCAGATTTTCGCCACCGTCGGCGTCTCGATTGCCCTGATGAACGGCGCGTTGCTGATCTTCGGTGCCGACGTCATGACGGTGAAGAACATCAGCGTCGGTACCACGACCGTCAGCTTCGGCGCCTTTCGCGTCAGCAGCGGTCAGTTGATCACGTTTGTCGCGTCGCTCGCACTGGTCGCGGGGCTGCACTGGTTTTTGCAGAACACCTTTCTCGGCCGGGCCGTGCGCGCTACTGCACAGCATCGCAACGCGGCGCAACTGATGGGCGTCAACGTCAAGAACATCTATGTGTTTGCCTTCGGCCTGGGTTGCGCCTGCCTGGGCGTCGCCTCGGGACTGATCGCCCCGCAATATCCGGTCTTTCCAACCGTTGGCACTTTCTTCGTGCTGACGGCGTTTGTGATTGTGGTGCTGGGCGGCCTGGGTAGCCTGTCCGGCGCACTGATCGGCTCAATGCTGATCGGCATCGTCGACAGTCTCGCCGGTTACTACATCGCGCCGGACCTCAAGGAGGTCGTCTACTTCACGATTTTCCTGGGCATCCTGGTGTTTCGTCCGACAGGTCTTTTCGGCGCCGGTCGCGGGTCTGAGTGAGGAAGATGTTCATGAATATTTTGCACCCGCGTGTCTATGTCAGTGCACTGGCCCTGGCGCTGTTACTGATCATTCCATTGAGCGTTGGCTCGCCGTTCGTTTATCACCTGTTCATCCTCATATGCAGTTATGCGGCACTGGCCAGTGCCTGGAACATCGTCGGCGGGTTTGCCGGCCAGCTGTCGTTGGGGCATGCCGTGTTCTATGGGGTGGGCGCTTACACGACGACGCTGCTGATGATGAAACTGGGCATCAGTCCATGGATCGGCATGTTCGCTGGCGCAATCCTATCGTCGATTGTCGCGGTGCTGATCAGTTGGCCGTGCTTCAGATTGCGCGGGCCGTTTTTTGCCTTGGCGACCATTGCGGTGCTGGAGGTCGTGCGTCTGGTGGCGATCAATCAGCATGACGTGACCGGTGGTGCGGCAGGGCTGGGCGTACCGCTGAAGCTCGGTTTCGAGTGGATGTTGTTCCGCCCGCGCTGGCCATACCTGCTGATTGCCTTCGCCTTTCTGCTCATCACATTGGCAGTGTCGTGGAAGATCAAGAATTCCCGACTGGGTTATTACCTGATCGCCGTGCGTGAGCGTGAAGACGCCGCCCATGCGGTGGGCGTGAACTCGGTCAAGGTCAAGCTGATCGCCGTGGTGTTGTCCGCATTTATCACCAGCCTGGTCGGCAGCTTTCACGCGATGTACCTGACCTTCATCGAACCCGGCTCGATGTTTTCTCTCGAGATGTCGATTCAGATCGCCATGTTCGCGTTGATTGGTGGACTGGGCACGGTATCGGGACCGCTGATCGGCACTTTGCTGGTGCTGCCGCTGGCTGAACTGGCACGCGGCTGGCTTGGCGATCTGGGCAGCGGGGTGCACGGTCTGGTCTATGGCATCGTGCTGGTCGTGGTGGTGCTGACTATTCCGCAAGGCGTGGTGGGGCGTTTTGGGGCCCGGATATTTGCCTGGATCGACTCATTGCCCGGCGGCCGTCGTTCGATGGCAAATACAAAAGCACCGATCGGGCCGACCTTGGCGCAAGCCCACTCGGCCACCCACGGTGAGCCGGTTCTGGTCGCAGAAAACCTGCACAAGTTCTTTGGCGGACTGCACGCCACCAACGATGTTTCGCTGAGCTTGGCCGAAGGCGAAATCGTGGGTGTGATCGGCCCGAACGGCGCCGGCAAAACTACGGTGTTCAACCAGCTCTCCGGGTTTCTTCTGCCATCCAAAGGCCAAGTGAAAGTGCGCCTGCTCAATGGCGACTGGGTCACCCCGAACAGCCCGGCCGAGTTCGCCCGGGCAGGCATTGGCCGGACCTTTCAGATCGTGCAGCCATTCGCTGATCTGAGTGTCTGCGAGAACATCATGCTCGGTGCATTCATGCACACCGCCGACGCGAAGGAGGCGAGGGCGATCGCCGAGCAAGTCGCCGAGCTGACCGAACTCACCGCGCTGCTCGACACCCGGGCGCGCAACTTGACGGTCGGCGGCATGAAGCGCCTGGAAATGGCCCGCGCTCTGGCGACCCGCCCGCGCATCCTGCTGCTCGACGAGGTCATGGCCGGCCTCAACCCGACGGATGTTGCCAAGGCCATCGCAGTCATTCGCCGGGTGCGTGATTCGGGCGTCAGCGTGTTGATGATCGAGCACTTGATGCAAGCCACCATGAGCCTTTCTGACCGCATCGTCGTGATCAGTTCCGGCACGCTGCTGATGCAGGGCGCGCCTCACGATGTGATCAACGATCCTCAGGTTATCGAAGCCTACCTCGGTAAGGAGTACAGCCATGCTTAAACTCGACAACGTCCACAGCGGCTATGGCGGTACGGAGATCCTTCGTGGCGTGTCGTTCGAGGTCAATGCCGGTGAGGTGGTGACTATCGTCGGCGCCAACGGCGCCGGCAAAACCACGACCCTGCGCAGCTTGTGCGGCATCGTCACACCGTCCCAAGGCACGATCGAATTCGAAGGCCAGCGCATCGATGGCAATCGCCCCGATCAGATTGTCGACGCGGGCCTGACACTGATACCGGAGGGGCGCCAGTTGTTTCCCTTCATCAGCGTGCGCGACAACCTCTTGATGGGCGCCTACAAACGCAGTGCACGAGCGGGCTACAGGCAGCGTCTGGACAATATTCTCGATCTGTTTCCGAGGGTGCGCGAACGTCTTGATCAGAACGCCGGGACACTGTCGGGCGGCGAACAACAAATGGTCGCCATCGCCCGGGGGCTGATGGCCGAGCCGAAATTGTTGATGTTTGATGAACCCTCGCTGGGCCTGTCGCCGCTGCTGGTGTCGCAGGTCTTCGAGATTATCAACAGGATTCTCCAGTTGGGCACCACCGTGTTGATCGTCGAGCAGAACATCGTTCATACGCTGCGCATTGCTCATCGCGGTTACGTGCTGGAGAACGGCGAAGTGGTGCTCAGCGGCACCGGCCAGGAACTGCTGGAAAACCCGCACGTCAAGCGTGCTTATCTGGGGCTCTGACCCAGTCCATTCATCTGCAAGTGAGAACAGCTCATGACTCATTCCAGACACGCCGGGCGCACCGTATTGGTCACCGGTGCCGGTGGTGGTATCGGTGCGGCGATCGCGCGGTTGTATTGCGAAGAAGGTGCAGCCGTGGCGCTGCTCGATGCTGATGCCGACAAGGTGCAACAGCAGGGCGTGGCGTTGCGTGATGCGGGTTTTGCGGTCGCGTGGGCGCAGGCTGATGTCGCGAGTTTTCAAGACTGCGCTGCTGCATGCGAGCGCGTGCAAGGTGAGCTCGGCCCCATCGATACCCTGATCAACAACGCCGGCGTTTCGCCCAAACACCACGGCGCACCCGCGCCGATCTGGACCATGGCGCCGGAGGAGTGGCTGCGGGTGGTCGATATCAACCTCAATGGCTCCTTCAACCTGGTGCGAGTGCTCGCGCCCGGCATGGTCGAGCGCCGGTTCGGGCGCATCGTCAATATGTCTTCGGTGGCGGGCAGCGCGTTCTTGCCGATTGTCGCAGCGCACTACAGTGCGACCAAAGCCGCAATCATCGGCTTTACCCGCCACCTGGCCGGCGAACTCGGGCCGTTCGGTGTCACCGCCAATGCGCTGGCACCTGGACGAATCGAAACGCCATTGCTCAAGACCGTATCGGCCCAGGCCAATCAAACCGTGGTCGACGAGACACCGCTGCGCAGGCTGGGCACACCGCTTGAGGTGGCGAGAGCGGCGTGTTTTCTCACGTCAAGCGAAAGCGACTTCATTACCGGCCAGGTGGTTGATGTCGCGGGCGGCTGGTTGATGCGCTGATGACTTCTTGCGAGGACGTTTGTCATGGTTAAAACGATGGGATTTCCCGGGCGCTACGAGCAGGGTCCGAATGCATTGCAACAATTGGGCAGAGTGCTGAACGACATGGGCCGATCACGGCCGCTGGTGCTTTGCGATGAGTTTGTCGCCCGGCATCTATGGCCGCAGGTTGGCGCCACGTTGCAGGACCAGGGATTGGAGCCATTGCACATCGAGTTTCCCGGCGAGTGCACGCGCGCTGCGATTGCGCAGTTATCCGAGCAGGCATTGCTGCACGCCCCCGACACGATCATTGCGCTGGGCGGTGGCAAGACCATCGATACGGCGAAGGGGCTGGCGGCCAATCTCGACGTGCCGATCATTGTCTGCCCCACGATCGCTTCAAGTGACGCGCCAACGAGTCGGCTGATCGTGCTTTACGACGAAGAGCACAAAGTGGTGGGCGTGGAGTTTCTGAAGATGAATCCCGCTGCGGTGATTGTCGATACAGAGGTCATCGTTCAGGCGCCGGCACGGTTCTTCGCGGCCGGGATCGGCGATGCCATCAGCAAGAAATTCGAAGCCCGACAGTGCTACGCCGCCGGCGGCCACAACTCTTTCGGCACACCGCCGCTGCACACGGCATTGATGCTCACCAACCTGGTTTTCGACACGCTGATGCAGTACGGCGTCCCGGCATATCAGGCGGTGTGTCGACATGAACTCACCGATGATGTCGAGCGGGTCATCGAAGGCACCGTGCTGATTAGCGGTGTCGGTTTCGAGAGCGGTGGTTTGTCACTGTCCCATGCCCTGGTTCGGGGGCTGACCGCGATACCGGCGATGGCGTCGATGCTGCATGGCGAACTGGTGGCGTTCGGCACGCTGGTACAGATGGCGGTGGAGGCGCGACCGGCCGAAGAGATTGAACAGGTCGCGCGTCTGCTGCACGCGGTGAAGCTGCCCGTGACGTTCGCTGAACTGGGTCAGCGCACGCCGTTGACGACGGCGCAGATCAATATTCTCGTGGACGCAACCTTATCGGCGGCTTACGCCAGAAACATGCAACCGCCCTTGAACTACCAGCGCCTGGTGGAAGGATTGGCGGCGGCTGACAGCCTTGGTTCACGGCTGGTCAGAGTCTGCGCGAACCCGCCCCGACACTGTGATCCTGCGTCACAACAGGTGTGACCAAGTAGCTGTTTTCTCCCGTACAGCGACGCCATAACCTTTCCCTCAAGCGAAATCCTGGCGCAATCAAGTGCTGTGAATTCGTCAAAAAAACCGAGAGGCCTGACTATGAATACTCCTGTTAAACCTGATGAACTCGCCATTGCGTATCAGTTGCCGCAAGTTCCCTTCATGACGCCCGACATGGTGCACCCGGGCGTCATGACGCAGTGGCTCGAAGACGATGCGCTGTGGGTGCCGGTAACAAAATCTGTCTCCTTCAAGCCATTGCTGCTCAACACCAGCGGCGGCTATTACATCAACCTGTTGCGGGTGCGTCAGGCCGGCGTGCTGTCGCGTCACCGCCATACCGGCGGCGTGCATGCGATCGTGCTCAAGGGTCGCTGGTACTACCTGGAGCATGACTGGGTCGCGGAGGAGGGGTCTTTTGCCTATGAGCCGCCCGGTGAAACGCATACCCTGTTCGTCCCCGAGGATGTGAGTGAAATGATCACCTGGTTCCACGTGCAGGGTGGCTACACTTACGTCGATCCGCAGGGCGTTGCCGTGGGTTACGAAGATGTGTTCACCAAGCTTGAAGCCGCCCGAGCGCATTACAAGACGCTGGGTTTGCCGGACGACTACATCGAACAGTTCATTCGCTGACCCGGACCCCAGGAAAAAGCGCGCTTCGGCGCGCTTTTTCATAAGCGTTGAGACAACATGCCTTCAAGCTTTTCGCCAGGACCGGCCATGGACAATTATTCGCAGCTGCTCGCTTTTATATGGTCTACCGAATGTGGAAGTTTTTCTGCTGCCGCGCGCGCCCATCACCTGACGCCATCAGCGGTCAGCAAGCTGATCACCCGCCTGGAAGATCGCTTGCAGGTCCGGCTGTTCCAGCGCGGCTCACGCGTGCTGACGCTGACCGAGGAGGGCGCCGCTTACCTGCGCAGCGCCAAAGCCGTCGTTGAAGCCATGAACGAGGCGGACTCGCTGGCCGAGGCGTTGCCCTCCAGGGTCAGTGGCACCCTGCGCATCCACACCATGACCTCTTTCGCCAAACACCAGATCGTGCCGTGGCTACCGGAATTTCTGGATTTGTATCCCTCACTGGACGTTGAGATTCAACTCGGCGCGCAATTCGTCGATCACTTCGAGCAAGGGCTGGATATCGCCATCCACAGCGGCGTATTGCCCAGCTCATCACGCATTGCCAGACGCATCGGCGAATGTGAATGGCTGATCTGTGCCTCGCCGCAGTACCTGGCTGAACACGGCACACCAACCACACCCGCAGATTTGCTGAATCATCGTTGCTTCAATTTCAGCTTCGTCAGCCCGTGGAACAAATGGTCATTTTTGCAGGATGGAGACGGCGTCTCGGTACCGGTGACCGCCAGCGCGTCGTTTACTCAAGGCGATCTGTTGCGCGACATGGCGCTGTCAGGCGCTGGCGTGGTGAAGCTTGCGGACTTTCATATCGGGCTTGATGTAAAAGCGGGAACGCTGGTGCCGTTGCTTGAGGATTTCAAAACGGGTGTGGTCGAGCCGATCTACCTGCTTTATTCGGATCGCAAGCATTTGAGTCCACGGATACGAGTATTCATCGAGTTTTTTCAGAACAAGTGGCGTGAGCATCCGTGGAAGGTCTCCTGACGTTCAGCTCTGGGGGCAGCGTATTGATCAACGCGATGCTAAAACTGCGCATTAAAAAGCCCTGAATCATCAGGGCTGAGTTTTGGTTGAGGGGGCGTAGAGTGACAAGCTCGCGGTCGGTCTACTTCGCGCTCGAAGAGCAAGCCAACCGATATTGCTCGTAATTCAAACCTTCGACCTTTTCCGGCAGCTTGTATGGCACGGGGCAGCTTTTGCCCTGCCACTTGATGGTGATGACACCGTGATCTTTGGTCACCAGCGCCAGGGCCTTGCCCGTCGGATCTGACAATGCCAGTTGTTTGCCGTCGCTATCCAACAGCACCGCGCCGAATGGAATCGGCTGGCCGTTGGCATCGTACAGCTCAAACTGGACGCGTCTGCCTTTGCTGCCTTCGAAGCGTGCAAGAACTATCGAACCTCGTCTTGGCACCAGTTGCTGGGTGGCATTGTCCAGCTCGATCTCACCGCCCAGGTTACGCGTGTCCAGCGTTACCCAGTTCACGCGGTACGGTTGCGCGTTAGGCAGAACCGCATAGCCGTTCAGGCCGGTTTTCACACCCGAATAGCTGCTGACTTCGACGCCCGACATGCCGGGCACTTCCACCAGACCGAACGTTTCACCGACGGTCTGGCCCATATTGATGCCGCCTGCATGGGCCACCAGCGATCCGGCGGCACTCAAGTTCTGTGATTCATAACCGTTGCCTCGGTTGTAACCCAGGCTCAGGTCGCCCATCGATGTGCGGGTACTCAGGCTCAGCGAGCCAGATCGATCGCCTTGGACACTGCGCCCGGTCTGCACGGAATAGTAGGTGTCGCTGTCCTCGGTCAGATAACCGTTGATCCCGGCTTGGGTGCTGGTACCGGTGTTCTGATGGTTACTGGAAATGTAGGCGCGCGGTGCGCGGGGTGTCGAACCGAGCGGAAACGAAATCGAGACGCTCAGTTGTGTGTCGTTGCTGGTGTCACCGCGCGCGCCGAACTCCTGGGTTTTGCTCAGGCTGATGTTGTAGTTCAGGTCGCGCCAATTGTTGTTGTAGCCGGCGGAAAAGCTCCGCGAGCCACCGCGATCCCAATAGCGCTGGTCACTGGCGTTCAGGTACAGCGAGCCGAACTGGCGTGCTTCGCCCAAAGTCTGGTTGACCGTGAGGTCGGTGCGGGTTTTGGAATTACCCAGGCGCCGGGTGGCCCCCGAGCTGGTGTCCTGGACATGGTCGGTCAGCGTGCGGTAACCCTCGGTCGAATAACGATAAGCGGCGAGGGTGAAGCTGGTATCGGTGCCGGTGAAGGTCTTTGCATAGAGCGCGCGTATGCTGCTGCCCTGGGTGGTTTTGCCGAATGCCTTGCTGGACGATTGCGTCACGTCCAGGGACATTGCGCCAATCGAGGTGTTCTTCGCCGCACCGACTGAAATCGCCTTGAAACCATTGCTGGCCTGAAGGCCGGCAATGCCTGTCAGGTTGCTGGTCAAGCCGTAGGCGAACGTGCCGCTGAGGAAGGCGGGCTTGTCATAGCCCTCGCTGTTGTTATTGAATTTGCCGCTCGACAGGCTGTACTTCAACTGTCCCTCACGCACCATCGTCGGCAGGGCGGAGAATGCCTGTCGGGTGACCTTGCGCCGTCCATCCGCTTCAACAATGGTGATCTCCAGATCGCCGTTGGAGCCCGATGGATAGATGTCACTGATCTCGAACGGACCCGGCGGCACGTTGGTGGTGTAGAGAATGTAGTTATCCTGGCGGACCTCGATCGTGGCGTTGGTTTCAGCAACGCCACGTATGATCGGCGCATAGCCGCGCTCGCTGTCTGCGCGCATGCCCTCATCAGAGGCCACCTTGACGCCTTGATAGCGCACGCTGTCGAACAGATCCGAATCGGAAAAGATTTCACCCGCGCTCAGTTGCCCCTTGATCGCCGTGAGGTCGCGCTGGATGAACGTGCGGTTGCTGACAAAACGATTGGGCCGGCCGGTGGAGCTGCTCAGATTGGACTCGTTGCGCAGACGCCAGGCGCCAAAGTTGATGCCGTTGCGCAGCCCCAGGTTATTGGAGATTTGCGTGGTGTAATCGGTTTTGCTGCGGGTGCTGCTCAGCTGGTAGTTGATGAAACCGGCGGCCACACCTTGGTCCCAAAGCTCTGGATCTACATAGCCGCGCATGCCACGCGCCATGGCGACCTGCGGCACGCTGATATTGAGGCGCAGGCGGTTGGCATCGAAGCTGAGACTGGCTTGCTCGATCATTGCAGGCAGGTCGTAGTGATCGGCAGGGTGTTGCTCGTCAACCAGACCCTGCTCACGAAGTTTGCGCATGTCCACACCCAGCTGCTGCAACAGTTCCAGAGTGATGCGTGGCTCGACTTTGCCGTTGACCGGGTTGGCCGCGAAATCGATATCGCGACGCCCGACCAGCGTGCCATTGCTGAACACGTCGACGCGGTATTGGCCTGGCAAGACGCTGTTGGCATTCAGCAACGGTTGCAGATCGACCGCCGATGAACCTTCAAGGAACAGCGTATTGAAAGATTCACTCGCCACTGCGGCCGGGGCTTCGGCGCCCACGGCGAAGCCGCAAATGGCCATGTTGATAGCAAAGCACAATGGATGCAGGCAGCCCAACGCCGCTTTGTTTTTCTGGCGCGCAACATGATGCTTAACACAACTTTCAGATGTGTGGTGTTGGGAGGGAAACATGCAATTTGCCTTATCAGTCCGTGTTGCTTCAACCGGAGTCCGGAACTTGTGAATAGCTTGTAAGTTGGCAGGGTGGGGTGGGGGATTTACTGGGCGGAGGCATCTTTCACGCGCTCGGCATGGCTTTCGGCAACGCTTAGTGGTGCATCGAATCGTTGTTGTGCGCCGTAATCGTTAATTGCTGAAAAACTCAAATGCGAAGTACCAGCTGGCAGATCTTTCAGATTGAATGAGCGAACTTCCCCTGGAACGATCATTGTCGAATCAATTACCAATTCCGCTTTTTTCCCTGCAACGACTTTCAGATCCGCCAGCGACACGTGGTAGTTGCTTTGGTTTTTTACTTTCAGCACCGACTTGCCAGCCTGAGTGACCAATTGCCATGCAAGTTGCTCCGGTGCCTTTGCGGCATCACCGGTGAGTCCGTCCGGGCGGAAGAAGACCTTGATACGCTGACGTACCGCCAATTGCAGCGTGTTGACATCGGCAGCACTGGCCTGGGGGATTTCCTGCACGTTCAGCCATACCACCGACTCCTTGTCCGCAGGCATGCCGCGGCCTTCATAAAGAATCCTCAGTAATTGCTGTTGATTGGGCTCAAGTTTGGCCAGTGGTGGAGTAACAGCGAAAGGCGGTGCGCTGCCAGCCGTGTCGCCGGCATCGAGCCACGATTGTGCGAGGATGGTTTGCCCGCCGTTGCGCACCGTGACGTTCGCCTCTTTGTGCGCGCCATCGAAGATGATCCGGGTGGAGCTCAGAGAGATGCTGGCGAATGCCGAGTGCGTCATCAACACCCCGGCAAGCCCCAGGCAAAGCGGAAAATAGCGACTTAACATAGTTTTCACCGATTAATGGCCGGGGAAGGACGAGGCACAGCGGCCCCGTCCGGGTATTGCGCGTTGCTTATTCGTATTCGAGAACGAACGGCAGAGTGGCGTTACCGGTACCTGCAGTAGCAGCGGTCTTGTCGCCGGTGGTGACGTAAGCGGCTGCGAACGACAGGGTGCCGTCGCCGCCAGTGGTGCCGTCGCCAGTCAGGCTGGTCTGCACTTTGGCGGTGGCTTCGGAGCTCAGGTCGATCAATTGGCCATTGCTGTCCAGCAGCGCGATACCTACGCCTTTGGCCGCATCGGTACCTTGCAGCTTGAGAACTTTTTTGCCATCAACCAGGCCCGAACCGCCGTTTACGGTTGGTTTGAACAGCATCGAAACCTTGGTGCCAGCGTTGCAGTTCACTTTCAGGTTGAAATCGTTGGCGGCCACACGACCGGCGCCCGGAGCAGAGTCGGTGCCCATGTCTTTGATCGACACGCTGCCCATGTCCACGGCAATCATCTTGTCGTTACCCGAAGCGCCGTCTACCGAGCAGGCGTCGTTGTTGATAACGCCGGTGAAGCTGATTTGACCGCTGCCGCCCTTGACAGCTTTAGCGGCTTCTTCTTCAGCCACTGCACCAGTGGAGGCAGCCAGTACGGAAAGAGTGAGTACTGCGAAAGCGAACTTTTTCATGTTTATATCCGAAGTTATTGTGAAGTGCTGCATTGAAATGCCAGGCCATATTAGGTGTGCGGTGGTGGCGGGTCTTTGGGATTTGTCTTAAAGCGATAAAGGTGCGAGCCAGTCAGTAATATGGCAGTGGCGTATTCATATTTGCGGTAATGGTGCAGCGAACCAAATGAGACAATTCTCAAAGTCGTGCGGTTTTTGTCTGGCTAGTATTCGCGGATGCAGAAATTCTCAGTCAACGCAAAGTTTGTGAGCGGGCGTCCTGCTTGAAAGATTATTCAAACTTTCGCGATTAACGACTGATAGAAAGAGGTTCCAGGTTTGTGAACACGCTTCGTATATTGGTCTTGGAAGATCACGCCTTTCAGCGCACGGCGGCAGTCAGTGCGCTTAATAGTCTGGGGTACAAAAATATCTTTCAGGCGGCTGACGGCAAGGATGCGCTGGCTGTGATATCCCAGGCTGGAGGCGTGGACGTTGCATTGTGTGACTTGAGCATGGCCGGGATGGATGGTTTGACGTTCTTGCGCCTGGCGAGAGAGGCCGGTTTGATTCGTGCAGTGATCATCTGCAGTTCACTGCCTGAAGACTTGTTGCGCACGGTTGACCGGATTGTCACGTTGCAGGGGCTGGAATTGCTTGGCAGTGTCGGCAAGCCTCTGATGATCGATGTGCTGGGGCCATTGTTGGCGCGTTATCGGCCGCACACTCCGGGCGATACCAAAGTGGTGGAAAGTCATCTCGATCAGCCTTCGGAGAACGAAGTGCTCGAAGCGATACGCCGTCAGGAATTTCGCGCCTACTTCCAGCCCAAGTTTCATCTGCGCAGTGGTGAGGTGGATGGCGCCGAGGTGCTGGTGCGATGGCAGAGCCCCAGTCGCGGCTTGCTCTCGCCAGGCATGTTCTTGCCGACGATCGAGCGCTGCGGGCTGCTCGATGAGATGTTTTTCAGCCTGCTCACGCAAGGCTTGAGTCTGCAGCGCTTCGTCCAGTCTCACGGCAAGCCGTTCAAGCTGGCGTTCAATCTCGACGTGACGCAGATGGCCAATCCGAATCTTGTCGACCGGATCAAGGCGCTGTTGCGCATCCATGGCGCCTCGCCAGCTGGGCTCATTTTCGAGCTCACGGAAACCGGCCTGCTGCAGATGCCCGAGATCAGCATGGAAAACATGGTGCGTCTGCGCATGCTCGGCTTCAGTCTGGCAATCGATGATTTCGGTGTCGGCTATTCTTCACTTGAGCGGCTGTGCCAGATGCCGTTCAACGAAATCAAACTCGACGCCGGCTTCGTGCAGAATTTCCATCAGGCGCGCTACAGCGCGGTCATCCACGGGGCGTTGGCCTTGGCGCGGGAATTGGACATGCGCGTGGTGGCAGAGGGTATTGAAACCGCAGATCAGGTTCAGCATCTGGCGCGGCTTGGTTGTCAGTGGGGGCAGGGCTTCTTCTATGCTCGCCCGATGAATTGGGCGCATTTGGTCGACTGGCGTTTCGAAGGCCAGAAGTCGTCCTGGCGCCGCGCAATAGGCACATCCGATCGTTGATGCAAGCGGCATTCTGACTTTTGGGACAAAGCCCTATTTCGTCACGCCTTCAAAACACTCATCATGTGCCGAGAAATCAATCAGATGCACCTGAATGCTTCGGTGATGCCCGGGATTTGCCGCGGTTGCCAAGTGCTGATGGTCCTCCAACACTCTTCATCATGGAGCTGTTCATGCATTGGTCAGTCGTGAATCCGTTACGCGTTGCCATCCTTGATGATCACTCGCTCATACGTCTGGCGATGAAGTCGCGGCTGACGCGCGAAGCCGAGTTCAGTGTCGTAGGTGTGTATGGCAGCAGCGCGCAGTTGCTCACCGGATTGCGCGAAATCGACATCGACCTGCTGATACTCGATTACAAACTGCACGATGGGGAGCTGGACGGGCTCAATCTGATCCGCCTGCTGCGCAAGCAATATCCGGGCATGCGCATCCTTGTCTCATCTTCCGAAGAGCGCCCGGCGGTAGTGAATATGGCGATCGGGGCGGGCGTCAGCGGATTCTTCGGCAAGTCGCAGTCGGTCGATGACCTGATCACCGCCATCCGCAGTGCTGCGTCCGGCCAGTTGTATCTTTCGCCGGAAATGGCCTTCGAACTCGATGTGCTGCCTGCGTCGGTCGACGAACCTGCTGGTGCCAATGACGATGGCGCGGCGCACGGCGACGACTTCCTCAGTAATCCTCTTCTGTCACCGAAAGAAAAAGAAGTATTGCGCTGCTGCCTCGAGGGGATGGGAGTGACGCAGATCGCTTTGAAGTTCTCGCGCAGTCGCAAAACCATCAGCGGGCAAAAACAGGCCGCTTTCAAAAAGCTTGGCATTCGTGGTGATGCGGAGCTGTTCAAGTTGCAGCACAGCCTGACGGCGGACAACCAGGGATAACTCGCTTATGTTTCATCTGTTGCGCGGTGTTTTGCTAGTCAGTGTGCTTGTCATGTTCGGTAGCGGGTCGTTGTGGGCAGCAGAGCCGCGCACTCTGCAGGTGTTCGGTCGGTCTGACTGCAAGGAGCTACAGATCGATCTGGCCAATGAAGACTGGAGTTGGCTGCGGCAGAAGCGCAGTCTGGTGCTGGGCTCGGCGCTTCCGGATTTCCCGCCTTATGTCATGACCGCCAGCGGTACGCGGTACGAGGGAATAGCCGCCGACATCGCCTGCATTATCGGTCAGGCCTTGCATGTCGAAGTTACCGTCAAGGCTTATCCCGACCGTCGCGACGCCATGGCGGCGCTCGAGCGTGGCGACATCGACATGCTGGGCAGTTCCAACAGTTTCGAGTTGATCGACGGCCTCGTCACGCTCAGTAAGCCTTATGTCGAAGACGTGCCGGCAATGTTCATGCGCGGTGATGATCGGCGCCCGATGCCGGCCAATCTGGCCGGTTTGCGTATTGCGGTTGCCGACGATTACCTGCCTTCCAGTCAATTACACGCGTTATACCCCAACGCCGAATTCGTGCTTTTTCCATCGAACGAGTTGGCACTGGCTGCGCTGGCTTTTGGCAAGGTCGACCTGTTTCTCGGCGATACGGTGTCGAGCAATTACCTGATCAACCTCAACTACTTCAACTATGTGCGGCTGCACTCTTTCGTCAAAACCCAAACCAGCGGTTTCAGCTTTGCCTTGCGCCGGGGCAACGACCAATTGCTGCGTCTGATCGATTCGACCCTCGAGTCGCTGGGTGATGCGAAGATTGCCGAAATTACCAAGCGCTGGTCGGGCGGCGGCGGGGCGCTGACGCCCAAACGCATTGACCTGACACCCGGCGAAGCACGTTGGCTTGAGCTGCATCCGGTCGCGCGGTTCGTGATCAATGACGATCAGGCACCGTTTGCATTCTTTGATGGTGACGGCAACTTTGGCGGGATCGGCGCTGATCTGCTCGAGCTCATCCAGCGGCGTACCGGCTTGCAGATCAATGTCGAGCGCACCGACAGCTTTTCCAGTCTGAGCACGCGTCTGCTGGATGGCAGCGCGGATATTTCTCTGCTGACACCAACGGTCTCGCGGGAAGTCGGCATGCGTTTCACTCATCCGTTCCTTGCCAGCCCCTTTGTGATCGTCACCACCAAGGACGCAGGCGCGCCTTCAAGCCTGCAGGAGCTGCGCGGCAAGCGCGTCGCAGTGCCCGAAAGTTCGGCTGAGCGTGAGCTGCTCAAGGACTACCCCGACATCGAGATCGTTGATAACGAAACAGTTCTGGGCGCCTTGGCTGACGTGAAGGACGGTCGAGCGGACGCGATGATTACCACGTTGCACAGTGCGCGCTACTACATCGCCCACATCTACAGCGACAGCTTGCGTATCTCCAACATCGTCGGCATGAACAAAGGCTTCCTCGCTTTCGCCGCGCGGCGTGCCGATACCGAACTGGTCAGCATTCTGAACAAGGCGCTGCTGAGCATTCCGCCGGATGAGCTGGACGTAATCCTCAACAGGTGGCGTCCCATTGCAGCGTTTTCGGGGTTGTCGTGGCGCGATTACAAGGCGCTGATCTACCAGATCAGCGCTGGCGCGTTCCTGATTATCCTGGGATCGCTGGCGTGGAATTTCTACATCCGTCGGCAGATTCGCGAACGCAGTCGTGCAGAGCGCTTGCTCGGCGATCAGCTGAAGTTCATGGGGGCGCTGATCAACGGCACGCCGCATCCCATTTACGTACGTGACCGGGAAGGTCGGCTGGTGACCTGCAATAATAATTATCTGCAAACATTTGGCCTGTCAGAAAAGGACGTGATCGGCAAGACCGTGCTCGAAAGCGGCAAGCGCAATCGTCAGGAGGCGTTGCAATTTCACGACGACTACCTGCGCGTCATCGAGCAGGACGAACCTTACGAGGTGGATCGCACGCTGCATGTGGGTGATACGCGGCTGATCATTTACCACTGGATCCAGCCGTATCACGACACGGCGGGTGAAGTCAGAGGCGTGATCTGCGGCTGGATCGATATCAGCGAACGCCGTGAACTGATCGAGGAGTTGCGTTCGGCGAAAGAGCTGGCTGACGAGTCGAGCCGCGCCAAAACCACGTTCCTGGCGACCATGAGCCACGAAATCCGTACGCCGATGAGCGCCGTGATCGGCATGCTCGAACTTACCCTCAAGCGTGCCGAGCAAGGTCACTTCGATCGGCCGGCGATTGAAGTGGCATACGACTCGGCAAAAGGTCTGCTGGAACTGATCGGCGATATCCTCGATGTGGTACGCATCGAATCGGGCCATGTCAGCCTTTCGCCGAAACGTGCCAACCTGCGCGAATTGGTCGAATCCGTGGCGCGGGTGTTCGACGGCTTGGCCAGGCAGAAGAGTCTGGTGCTTAAGCTCGACATCGACGCCACTGTCGGCTGTGACGTATTGGTTGATCCGATGCGCTTCCAGCAGGTGCTCTCGAACCTGGTGGGCAACGCGATCAAGTTTACCGACACCGGTCATGTCACCGTCTCGATTCGCGGCCAACGTCTCGCTGACGAACGCTTACAGGTCGACCTCAAGGTCGAGGACACCGGCATCGGCATTTCCAGCGCCGATCTGCAGAATCTGTTCCAGCCGTTTTCCCAAGCCAATCATGGCCCCTCCAGCAGAGGCGGCACCGGTCTGGGACTGGCGATCTCCCGTTCATTGTGCGAATTGATGGGCGGGCGGCTGAACATTACCAGTACGCTTGGCAAAGGCACCTGCCTGGAAGTGTCGCTGTTCTTCAATATTCTCAGCCCGCTTGGCGGCAAAGTGCTGCCTGTTTCGGTTGTTCAGGACAAACCGGTACCGACACTCAGGATTCTCGTAGTCGATGACCAGAGCGCCAACCGCCTGCTGTTGACGCAGCAGCTGAGTTTCCTTGGCCAGGCGGTGCGTGATGCCGCCGACGGTGCCCAGGCATTGGCGCTGTGGCGCTCGGAGCCGTTCGACATTGTGATCACGGACTGCAACATGCCGGTCATGAACGGCTATGAGCTGGCCCGCACCATTCGCCAGGACGAACGCGAAAGTGGTGGATCGCCGTGCATCGTACTGGGCTTCACGGCCAACGCGCAGCCGGAAGAAAAAGTGAAATGCCGGGAGGCCGGGATGGATGATTGTCTGTTCAAACCGATCAGTCTCGGCACCTTGTCGATCATGCTTGCAGGCTGGGAAAAAAATGTTGAAACCCAGCCATTTGAAAGCCCGCCTGCGGCGACTATCAAGGAGCTGGGTTCGATTCGCGAGCGTCTTGACGAGCTCACCGGAGGCGATCTCGACATGATGAAAGAACTTCTGCGCGAGGCGCTGTCGAGTTGCGAAAAGGATCTGGAGGAGTTGCATTCGCTAATACCCGAAAGCGATCCCGGGCTGTTGGCTGACCTGGCGCACCGCATCAAGGGGGCGGCGCGCATTGTTGCCGAGCATCAGGTCATTGAGGCGTGTAACGAGCTTGAAGCCGAGTGCGAGGCGCCTGTTATCGATCCGCTGGACCTCAATCGCAGTGCATTGAAGCTGGAGCATGCACAGGCTGATCTGATCAAGAAAATCAAACGGATCGAGCTGTAAACGTATCGGCTCATGACCATCCGACTGGCCTTGCATTAAAGCTGACGTTAAAGATCATTTTGCAGCGGGCGATACCTTGGTAATAACCATGGAGTTTCGCGATGATCATTCGACGTCCTTTATTGATTGCCTGCCTTTGCCTGCTCGGTTTTGACACCGTCAGCGCAGCCCAGTCTGCGCCGGTCAGCGGAGTGATTCGCTTCAGCGGTCGAATTGTCGAGGCAAGTTGCATTGCCAGTGGCGCCAGCCATTCTTCTGTCGAGTTGCTTGATTGCCCCCAGGCAAGCACCGGGCAGATTTTTACCGTGAACAACGTCAGTGCGGCAGGGCGAGGTGAGTCGCGCCAGCAGGTGTTTGTGAAGGTGATTGCCGATACTCATGAGCAGGACGATTATTACGACCAGCGCTTGCTGCTCACGGACAACAAGGGTCACCAGATAACGAGCGGTAATTACGTAGTGACGATGACGCTGCCTTGATGGCTTGGAAAGAATGAGTCTGCGCCCCTTGTTTCAAGGTTACTGACAAAAAGGGGCGTTAATAATGAGAATTGTCTGGTTCGCACAGAACCGTCCCGCGCTTCTGGCTTGTCGCCACTCCCCTGCGTTGCAAAATCCCTCCTTCAACACTTTCTGAGCCAGACCATGCGCCGATCGCTTGGGCTGTCGTCAAGGTGTGGCTTTTTATCATCTATCCCTGCGTTCATTTTTGAGACAAGTCTCATATCAGGCAGGTTGGCCCTTGGTTATTTTCTTGAAAGGAAGAATGGAGCTGCCAAAGGTGCCCGATGTTTCTTGAAAATAACCGCAGTCGATCCTTGCGGATCCTGATCGCCGATAGCGATGTGCGCAGAGGTCTGTCAATCGAACAGCAGTTCAACAAGCTGGGCTGTCTCAGCGTCTTGAACGTTTGCACTTATCGTGACCTGAAAATACTGACGTATTACTGCCCTCAACGGTTGAGCCTGGTCGTCGTCAATGCTGAGCTGCTCAGCGAGATGGCGATGGATCCGCTCGACTTTTTCGGGGAAAACCCGCTGATTCGTCATTTGCTGATTTTCAATCCCAACGATGATCACCAGTGGTCGAAGACCTTCTTCAACCCGCATCCGCAACGCTGGATGCGCCTGGTCTCGAAAATCAATCTGCCGCGACTGGCAGATTTTCTGATGCTGGCCGACCCGGCGCTCAAGGAACTTGCGGAGCCGGCCTCGACCGACTCCACACTCTCTTCGTGCGCAAACCGCTAGCTGCTGCACCTTCCCGCGATGATCCACGTAGACGCTGAGGTGCTATTGCCCAGCGCCTGCTGTGCCGCCCACTCGTTTGCCCCATTGTCTTGAATACACTCTAAGGTAAGGCATCATGCTGCTTCGTAAACTTAATCTCGCGCCTCGTTCGGCGCTGTGTTTCGGCTTGTTCTGTCTCATGATTATCGCGATCGGATTGATCGCTCTGCAGCAAGTCGACTTGCTCAACAAGGCAGAAACGTACGTCGAGACGACGATCGTGCCGAGTATCAAGCTGCTCGGCCAACTCGATCGAGAGTTCGTCGAAATCAAGGGCAACAACGCTCGCTTGCGCAATCCCATCGAAACCCCTGAGCGCAAGGCGCAAGCCCTGATGGACATTCAGCAGTCGCGTCAGCTGATCAAAAAACATCAGCAAGCGCTCATTGATCTGCTGGCCACTGACGCTGGGCGCGAGGCGTTCGAGGAGTTTGCCAAAGCACAGAAGGTCAACGATCTGGCTCAGGAGCAATACCTTCAAACCGTGGCGAACGGGCAGCTTGAAGCGGCCATTGCGTTGTCAAAGAATCAGATGCGTGCTGCCTCGGATGGCGTACAAGTCGCGCTCAAGAAGCTGATTGCACTCAACGAAATAGAAGCTTATGAGGCGGGCAAGCAGGCCGACAATGTCTATGAGCACACGCTGTTGATCGTCAGTGTGTTCATTCTCATCGCGATCGGTGCTTCGTTGGCCCTGGCCGTGTTGTATACCCGCAGCCTGACGGTACCCATTGCAGGCTCGCTAAGGGTGGCGGAATGCATCGCCGCCAATGATCTGAGCGAAACCATTGCGCTGGATGGCTCTGATGAGGCGGCGCAAATGCTGTCGTCATTGGCGGCGATGCAAACCAGCCTGCGAGATGCCTTGATCATGATCCGTGATTCGTCCACGCAGTTGGCCGAGACCTCGGAGGTCATGCACGGCGTCACTGAAGATATCTCGCGTATCACTCAACGTCAGAGCCATGAAATCGAAATGGCCGCCACCGCCGTCACTGAAATGAGTGCAGCGGTGGAGC
Source organism: Pseudomonas sp. 1L-E-NC-VB-C3 (assembly GCF_057291535.1). Taxonomy (NCBI): domain Bacteria; kingdom Pseudomonadati; phylum Pseudomonadota; class Gammaproteobacteria; order Pseudomonadales; family Pseudomonadaceae; genus Pseudomonas; species Pseudomonas sp. 1L-E-NC-VB-C3. Next base: position 202,038 of record NZ_JBXAWD010000010.1, read on the forward strand.
AGGTTGCAGACAACGCCGCATCGACCTCGCAGTTGACGTCGGAATCAAGTGCCGCAGCCGTCGCCGGTCGAAGCCAGGTCAGCGACACGGTAGCCGCAATCAACCTGATGGTGTCCAGCGTGCACAGCACCTCGGCTGAGGTGCAGGCGCTATCGACCATGGCGAGCGATATCAGCAGCGTGCTGGACGTTATCCGAGAGGTTGCCGAACAAACCAATCTGCTTGCCTTGAACGCAGCGATCGAAGCAGCGCGGGCGGGGGAGGCGGGTCGCGGTTTTGCCGTGGTTGCCGATGAGGTGAGAGGGCTGGCGCAGCGTACTCAGAAGTCGACCGAGGACATCGAGTCCATGGTCAGCTCCATTCAGTCGGGCACCAGCCGCGCAGTTTCCTCCATGAGCCACACCCGCGCTCAGGCCGAGAGAACGCTCGAAATGGCCAATATCGCCGGCGAAGTGCTGACCGACATCACTGGCTCGCTGAATCTCATCAACGAGCGAAACCTGCTGATGGCAACCGCTGCCGAGGAACAGGCTCAGGTTGCGCGGGAAGTCGACCGCAGCCTGATCAGCATTCGTGACCTGTCATGTGAAACCGCAGAGGGGTCGAAACAGACGGCAGTTGCATCGGCGGAGCTGTCGCAATTGGCGGCGTCGCTGAACAAATTGACCAAGGAATTCAAACTTTAATCAGTAAACGTAAAGCCCTGGCTACCAGGGCTTTTTGATCAGCGCTCGATCGGCGCAGCAAAGTCTTGCGCATGGGGTGCAGAGTCAGTTTGTGCTGGCGATGCGGTTTGTGCTGTCAACTGCTCAATGCAGCTGGCGAGTTGTTTTTCATAGCTTTCAAGTACCGCTTCGGCTTCAGCTTCGCGCTCATCACGCAGGCGGAAGAAATCGTCGCGATTGAGTTGGTCCGCAACAAGTCGGATGTTTTGCTCGATGATCGCGCACAGTGAATCTTCATCCTCTAACGCCGCGCTGGTCAGGGCTGCCTGTCGATTGTTTTCGAGTTCGGTTTTTGCGTGCTCAGCGGCCTTCGCCTGTTCCTTTGCGCTAAGCAGGTCGGCTTCCAAAACCTGTTTCTGTTCCGCCAGGCGCTTCAGTTCTGCGCTCATCGACTGGATTGCATCGGCGCGCTGGGTGAGTTGGACCTCCTGTTGTTGCACCACAGCCTTCAGTGGAAACAGTTCATTGAGTTGGTAGCCGGCGACCACAGTCATGGCGATCAGTGCCAGCGCAAGAATGGTCAGGCAGTAGATGGCGGCGTTGCTCTGGGGTTTTGAGCTATTGAGGGTATCGAGGGCTCTCACGGAATCGTTTCTCCTATCAAGAGTAGACAGTGTAATAACCTCGATTCGCTGGGCCTTTAAGACGAGTCTTAAATTGTGCTCTATTTGCGTATGTCGATAACGGCTAACATTTGTTAACGAATTCGCAGAAGGCTTCTTTTTTAAACCGACTATCTAAAGTTTCTTGTGGGTCCATGAGAATTGTCTTGTTTGCGAATAAATAAACTTTTTGCTCAAGCTCCTTTTTTTCATTATCGTCTGCTGCCGCTTTGGTGGCGTTTACTGCTGATAGTTCACGCAATCGTCCGCCATTCAAATGTTTGCAAACACGGCGAGTTCAGAGAGATTGCTATGAAGTTTTCCCATGTTTTAATTGTCGGTTTTTTGTATTTACTGCCATTTAACGCAATGGCTGCAGTTTGCGAATTTTATCCCGACCATTCCAAGGGCAGTGTCAGGGTGGTTCTTCCAGCCACGATCTCGGTGCCTCGTGACACGCCCAACGGCACGGTTATCTATGAAAGCCCGATCGTGACCCTGGGCGCCATACCCAGCTCATTCAGGTGCTCTGCGGTACACAACGAAGGTGTACGCAATACTGTCGGCGTTACTCAGCCGGGCGCGGAGATTTTTCCTATCGGAAATACCGGAATCGGCTGGCAATGGGTCCGACCGCCATCGGGGAAAGCGTGGAAAGGCTTTCCAGGAACTACCGACACTGCTGGCGGTTGGGGTTGGAATGGTTCTGAGCACATCTTGCGTTTTGTAAAGACGGGAACTATTTCCGGCAGTGCGACGATACCCTCAGGCCAACTTGGGACCTTCGTCGCTGCAGAAATCGAGCCTCTGGCAATGAATACAAATGGAACGCGGATCGTCTCGCAGTCTTGTGAAACACCTGATGTGAAAGTGGATATGGGCAGCTACACCATGAGCGATTTTTTGCAGAACGGTGACTATGCCAAGGAGAAATATTTCTTTCTTGATATGAAAAACTGTCCTCCCGGAATCAATAACTTCAGGTACTCCTTTTCGCCCACTGCGGGCAGCCCTGCATGGAGCGCTGATACCGGCGTGGTACACCTCAACAGTAATTCCACTGCCAAAGGGCTGGCATTGCAAATGCGCTTCAGTGACAGGACGATACTCAAGCTGAACCAGAATTACATAATGAAAGCGCCAACATCGAGCGGCGGTAATGCATCCGTTTCCTTGCAAGCCCGCTTCGTGCGCATCGAGCCTTCCAATGCGCAAATGCGAGCGGGCGATGCCAATGCCGAAATTGCCTTTGTCGTCGAGTATCTATGAGCCCAACAGCCTCTTCACCTCAGCCACAATCACCGCAATATCAAACGGCTTGGGCACTACCACATCAAACAGATCGGAGCGCTGCATGCCGATGTGCGCTTGCGCGCCACTCATGAGAATGATCGGCAAGTGTTTGACGGACGGCTGGGCACGCACGGCTTCGGCGAATTCGAGGCCGTCCATGACCGGCATCATGAAGTCAGTGATGACCAGGGCTGGACGTTCTCTTTCCAGCACTTCGAGAGCCTTCTTGCCATTGCTCGCGGTCACAGTCATGAAGCCCTCATCCTCAAGCGCAAAGCCAAGAATGTCAGCAATCAGATACTCGTCGTCGACTACCAGGATGGTGGTCATGTTATTTCAACCCGCTTGCAGACTTACGAAATTGAACCAGGCAATGACTCAGCTGTGACTGAAGGTTCATTTTTCAAAGCCTTTTCCAGGAACACATCTTGATCACGGATAACCACCTCGAACCGCGACGGGTTGTAGGAGCTATCACGTATCTTGAGAATGGAAAGCGTCCTGTGAAGTTCAGCGTGATTCTCAAAGAAACGCATGAGCATCAGGTTGTCGACAATACTGGACAGGTCGGAGTTCGGTGCGCTGACCTCGGAGCCGAACAAATCGCGCATTTCCCATGAGGCGAACACCGTAACGCCTCTGGATCGCAGCTCATTCATCAGCGCGCTGAAAAAGTCGGTGATGCGTTCCGGTGTGGTTGAAACCCGAGTCATGCCGCTGAGGCTATCGATGAACAGGCGCTTGATGCCTTTTTCATCGACCAGGCTCAGCAGGCGTGCGCCGAGGCCGTCCAGCAAGCCTTCGGTAGTTGGCTGCCAGGCAATGCTCAGCGCACCGCTGTGTTCCATGTGTTCGATATCAATGCCCAGCGAACGGCCTTTGAGCCGCAGCCGCTGCGGGCTTTCATAGAAGCCGAAGTGCAGGCCCGGCGCTTCGGCCGTCGACTGTGCGATGAACTTCAGACCCAGCGTGGTCTTGCCGATCCCGGAAGGCCCCATGACCAGCGTCACGCTGGAGCTGTGCAAGCCACCCCCGAGGATGTCATCCAGTGAAGCAATGCCGCTGGGGATGCGCGTCATGTCCGCGCTGTCAGGGGCGGAAGGGCGCTTGTAGAGACTTTCGAGGCGCGGGTAGACGACCAGGCCGTTATCGGTGATCTCGCACTCGTGAAGACCGGTCAACGCGCCGCTGCCGCGAGTCTTGCGCAAATGAATGCGGCGCACCGAACGGGTACCGAAAAGTTCTTCGCCCATTTCGATGACGCCGTCGACCATCGTGTGCTCGGGGCTGCCGTCGTCCAGGCGCGAGCTGGTCAGGAACAGCACGGTGCAACCGGCAAATGCGGCATGGCCTTGCAGTTCGGAAATGAATTTTTTCGTGTCGATCGGCGAGTCGGCTTTGGAGCGTGCATTGAGCAGGCCGTCAACGACCATGACGGTCGCCTTCTGCCGAGTGATTTCACGTCGCAGCAGCTTCACGACTTCATCGAGGCCTTCGTTTTCCAGCGTATCGAATGCGCTGACAAACTGAATTTCCGCGCCGACTCGCGAAGCGTCGAAAAAACTCATGGTCGACAGGAACTGGAACAGGCGGTCGTGGGACTCGGCCAGCAACGTGGCGACCAGCACACGGCCGCCGTTGCGGGCATGGTGAAACCCTAGCTGGTTGGCAAGGATGGTCTTGCCGGAGCCCGGGCGCCCTTGAATGATGTATGAAGCGCCGGCGACAAAGCCCCCCTGAAGCAGCGCGTCGAGCCCTTCGATCCCGCTTTGAAGGCGTTTTAGCTTTTCCACAATGCGACCCTGATCTGAATAAACAGGCTTGTTCAGCCGAATGAGTGAAATGCTAACGCCATTTCCGGTTGAGGGCCATAAAGGCTGGGGAAAAGTAGCGTTTTTGCAATGTGAACCTGGCACGTGACTGCTCGGGATCAGGGGGTAGTGACAAGCCCGGCACGGGAAGATTCGATTTTTCGAAACCCGGAAGCCGGTTACGGCCATATGCGCTGCTGCGGACCATGAGGGTAACGGTTGCCACTTTGCTTTCATGAAATCGTCACAAAACTGCTGCAGAGTTCGGGAGCCCGTAATCACTAGGTGTCATTTAATGAAAAGTTTGATGAAGTCTGCTGCGCTCGCCATTGCGGTATCTCTTTGTGCCACCTCGGCCTCCTTTGCAGCAGAAAATGTTCGCCTGACGGGGTCCGGAGCAAGTTTCCCGGCGCCGATCTATCTGACCTGGTTCAAGGATTTCAGCAAGAAATCCGATGGCGTCACTGTCGATTACCAATCCAAGGGCAGTGGCGCGGGCGTACAGGACTTCTTGAACAAAACCGTGGATTTCGCTGCCAGTGACTCGGCAATGAAAGACGAAGATATCGCCAAGGTCGCCGAAGGCGTGCAGTTGCTGCCAATGACCGCCGGGGAAATCGTGCTGGCCTATAACCTGCCGGGCAATCCCAAGGGTCTGAAGCTGCCACGCGACGTCTATTCCAACATTTTCCTGGGCAAGATCACGCGCTGGAACGATCCGCAGATCGTCGCAGCCAACCCGGACCTGAAACTCTCCGATACGCCGATCACGGTTGTCGTGCGTGCAGATTCCAGCGGTACGACCGCGGTATTCACCAAGCACCTGGCAACCGTCAACGCCGAGTTCAAGCAGGCGTTGGGTGAGGGCAACACCGTCAACTGGCCGGCCAGTGACAAGTTCATCAAATCGCCGAAAAACGATGGCGTAACCGCTACCGTGCGCCAGACCCCAGGTGCGATTGGTTACATCGAATATGGCTTCGCGAAGCTGGCCAAGGTCGACTTTGCCCAGTTGCAGAACAAGGCTGGCAATTACGTAGTACCAAATGCCGAAAGCGGTGCCGAGGCCCTGGCGGCGGTGAAGATGCCGGAAAACCTGGTGGCCTGGCTGCCTGATCCGGACGGTGCCAAGTCCTATCCGATCACCTCTTATACCTGGATGATTTTCCGCAAGGACAATGGCAACCCGGCCAAGGCCAAAGCCATGCGTGAAATGGTCGAATACAGCCTGACCGAGGGGCAGAAGATTGCCGATTCGATGGGTTACATCCCGTTGCCGCAATCGGTCGTCGAACAGGTTCGCAAAGCGTCCGCCAACATTCAGTAACGCCGTGAGGTCTCTCTCGGCGTGTGCGTCTGCGCCACGCCGGGAGAGTTTTCCCCCTGTTCCGGACTTAGCCCATGAACAAACCTTTTGTCGTACCGGTTAATCCCGACTCTGCCTGCCAGCCACCTTCGACGAAGGATTTCCTGGTTGATCGCACCTTCCGCGCGCTCGCACGCATCGGTGTGGTACTGATTCTGGCGCTGGTATTTGCACTGGTGTTCGAAGTCGGACGCAAGGCACTTCCCGGTATGGAGAAGCACGGCTTCGATGTGCTTCTGGGCAGTGTGTGGGACGTCAACCAGGGCAAATACGGCATCCTGCCGGCCATCTGGGGCACGCTTTACAGCGCCTTCATCGCGTTGCTGATCGCCGGTGTCTTTGGCGTGAGCATGGCGATTTTCCTGACCCAGGATTTCCTGCCAACCAAGCTCGCTGCGCTGTTTCGCACCATCGTCGAACTGCTCGCGGCCATTCCCAGCGTGGTCTATGGCCTGTGGGGGATCTATGTGGTGATCCCGGCGATTCGGCCGCTGACGACCTGGTTGAACAGCGAACTGGGCTGGATACCCTTTTTCGGCACGTCCCTGAGCGGTCCGGGCCTGCTGCCCGCAGCTCTGGTGCTCGCCATCATGATTCTGCCGACCATTGCCGCCGTTTCGCAGGACGCGCTGACGGCTGTGCCGATGAAAACCAAACAGGCCGCGTACGGCATGGGCACAACCCATTGGGAAGCGATTCTCAAAGTGATGGTGCCTTCGGCTGCCACCGGCATTTTCGGCTCTCTGGTGCTGGGCCTGGGGCGCGCGCTGGGTGAAACGATGGCGCTGGCCATGCTGGTCGGCAATGCCAACAACATTTCCCTCTCGCTGTTTGCACCGGCCAACACGCTTGCCGCTCTGCTGGCGCTGAACTTCCCCGAAGCCGGGCCGAACGAGATCGAGGTGTTGATGTATGCCGCGCTCGTGCTGATGTTGATTACGCTGATCGTGAACATTTTCGGCTCGATGATCATGATGTACGCCCAACGGGGTAACAAGTGATGACTGATCTGACCGCAGCAACAGACCTGACGGCGCCAACCGGTGCGATGCCCAGTTTGCAACGCAGGTTCGAAGGCCGCGCGCTGCGCAGCCTGATCCTGACCACCCTGGTCTGGGCAGGTGCTTTGCTGGCCAGCGTGCCGCTGATTTCCGTGCTCTACATGCTGATCACTCGTGGTGGCGCGCGTCTTAACCTGGAAGTCTTCACCGAACTGCCGCCGACCGGCTTCGAGATGGGCGGCGGTTTCGGCAACGCGATGGCGGGTACCTTTGTGATGGTCGGTATCGCGGCAGCGATCGCGGTGCCGGTCGGGATCATGGCGGCCATTTTTCTGGCTGAACTGGGGCCGGATAGCAAGCTGGGGAACGCCGCGCGTTTTGCCGCCAAGATGCTTACGGGCCTGCCGTCGATCCTGGCGGGGGTGTTTGCCTACGCTTTGGTAGTAATGACGACTGGCACGTATTCGGCACCGGCAGGTGGCGTGGCGCTCGCCGTCCTGATGCTGCCTATCGTGGTGCTGACCGCAGAAGAATCGATGCGGATGGTGCCCAAGATCATGAAAGATGCTGCTTATGGCATGGGCTGCACTCGCTCGCAGGTCATCTGGAAAATCATCTTGCCGACCGGCATGCCGGCGATCCTGACTGGCGTGATGCTCGCCGTGGCGCGTGCCGCAGGCGAGACGGCACCGCTGTTATTTACCGCGCTCTTCAGCAACTACTGGATCTACCACCAGGGCAATCTCGATGTCATGAATCCGACTGCCTCGCTGGCGGTGCTGATCTACAACTTCTCCGGCATGCCTTTCGATAACCAGCTCGAGCTCGCATGGGCGGCCTCGTTGGTGCTGGTGATGATCGTGCTGTTCGTGAACATCATCAGCCGGATTTTCGGCAAGCCCAAGTATTAAGAACGGGAGCATCTGATTTTGAACGTATCCACTGCGCAAATAGCCGCTCCGTTTGTCACCCAGGCGCCTGTAGTCATGGACTGCAAACTGGACAAGATTTTCTACGGCAACTTCATGGCAGTACGTGACAGCCACGTGCCCATCGAGAAAAACAAGATCACCGGATTCATCGGTCCCTCGGGCTGCGGCAAAAGCACCGTGCTGCGCAGTCTCAACCGGATGAACGATCTGGTGAAGGGCTTTCGTTTCGAGGGCCATGTGCATTTCCTCGGGCAGGACGTCTACGGCAAGGGTGTCGACCCGGTGGTCGTGCGCCGCTACATCGGCATGGTGTTTCAACAGCCTAACCCGTTCTCGATGAGCATCTTCGACAACGTCGCGTTTGGTCTTCGCCTCAATCGCTACAAGGGCGATATCGGCGACCGTGTCAAGCATGCGCTGCAAGGCGCCGCGCTGTGGGACGAAGTCAAGGACAAGCTCAAGGTCAGCGGCCTGTCGCTCTCCGGTGGTCAGCAGCAACGCCTGTGTATCGCCCGGGCGATCGCCACTGAACCGGAAGTCCTGCTGCTGGATGAGCCTTGTTCGGCACTGGATCCGATCGCCACCCGACGCGTCGAAGAATTGATGGTCGAGTTGAAGAAGGACTACACCATCGCGCTGGTGACCCACAACATGCAGCAAGCCATCCGTGTCGCTGACACCACAGCGTTTTTCTCGGTGGATATTTCCCAGGGCACGCGCACCGGTTATCTGGTCGAGATGGGCCCGACGGCGCAGATCTTCGACAACCCGCGTGAACAGATGACCGGCGATTACATCAGCGGCAAGTTCAGCTAAGTCACAGCACCGGTCACGGCCGCCTACCTGCACAAGCCAAATGGATTTGGCGGGCACCGGCGGACATTTACCAAGCGTTTCCAAGGAGCTCCAATGCCTGCCACGCATCGCCTTGATTTGCCTGCGATTGAACGCGCACTGCGTAACGTGCAGAGCCGTTTCGCCGAGCTCAGCCGGCACTTCACCGAGCCCCGAGACCCGTTCACTGACGAAGTCCTGAACAATGTGCTTGAAGGTTATGCGTTGGTTGACGAATATGTTGCCCGCGGCATCGACCTGTTCGATCTGCAGCAACTGAACCTGATGCTGGAGATCAATGCCACAGTGCTTTGTGGCCGGGATCCGGCGCGCCGGCTCGAATACGCCCAGCATCTGGCAGCCACCGAGGCGCACTTCTTCAACAATGTTGAGGGCGGCATCAAGGACTTGTACAACTGGTATTGCGCGTATCGCAGTGAATCGGTCTGGAAGCGTGCAGCGGGGGTCTATGTGCGCATTCTGAGCAAGCCGCAGCTGTTTATCGAAGGCAATAACCGCAGTGGCTCGCTCATTGTCAGCTACCTGCTCATGCGCGCAGGACTGCCGCCGTTCGTGCTGACGCTTGAAAACGCCGAGGGCTATTTCAACCCGTCCTCGGTCATCCGCAACTCCGCCAAGCATGGCGTCAAGGCGTTGTACGAATTGCCCAAGATCAAGAAAAAATACGCAGCATTTTTAGAAGAACAGGCGCCCGATCCAATGAAGTTCTTTCTCAAAGACAAGCCCCTGCCTGTCTCCCAAGGTGGCCATTGATGAGCGGGGCTCCAGCATTGGCCAAATGCAGAACCTTCGCCAGCCGGGCAGGGCAAGTCATCCGCTGCGCTCTGCCGCAGCTGTTCAGGCGTCAGCGCATACGAATTTCGTTCGATATCGATGACACGCTCGCTTGCCAATTGCACCATTGCGCAGTCGAGAAAAGCCGACTTCCCGCCTGTATTCATCGTTGGCTGGGTGAGCCGTTGCGCATGGGCACGCGATCGCTGATCCGCGAGCTGCGCCGCCAGGACTGCAGTGTCTGGGTCTACACCTCATCCGGGCGCACGCCGTCCTATATCCGACGTTGGTTGGCGCTGTACGGTATCCGCGTCGACGGCGTGGTCAACAGCGTGCTGCACAACCGTGCCCTGACGGCGCACGGGATGTCGAATGCGCCTTCCAAGTATCCGCCAGCGTTCGATATCGACTTGCATGTCGATGATTCGGAAGGCGTGCAGATTGAAGGCAAGGATCATGGCTTCCGGGTGGTCGTGGTGCATCCCGAGGATGATCGCTGGGCGCAGAAAGTGCTGGATTCGGTGGCCAAGGTCCAGGCGCAGCTCGCCTGGCAGCAAATGCTCAGACCTCAGGCGCCGGTGCAACAGCGTGCGGAGGCTGTCTTTGAGTCGCTTGCCTGAGCGGGTACGCATTGGCTATTCGGGCAGCAGCGCCTCAGGTGTACGAGGCACTGCTGTGAAATGACTCAACAGATGCGCAAACGATGCTGCGCAAAACATATCTCGCAGAAACGACAAAGCCCTGAATAATCAGGGCTTTGTCGTATCAAATATGGCGGAGGCGATGGGATTCGAACTCATGGACCTGTTACAGTCGACGGTTTTCAAGACCGATATGCAAGGCCAATGAAACCGGGGCCTGTAGCAGCTTTTCGTTACGATACGTTTATTTTTTGACACCTCTACAGCCCGCGTTCTACAAGGGGCGGATTTTGAGTTTTGTAACGGTTTTTGGGGCTATTTCGATGGCTTGGCAATGGCTCCAATTCGTCGATAGACGCGCTCGGTAATATCTCCTTTGGTGTGCCCCAAGAGTAGGCTCGCATCGCCGACGTCGAGGATTTCCGACGCCGCTTTCGGCCTGATGTCTCTGAACTGGAAGCCTCCGATTTTCTCAGCCAGCTGAACATCGCCTTTTTCTTCAGCTTCTTTCTTGGCCCTTTCTCTTGCATCGTCCCATCGATCGCGAAGCATCTTCGCGGTCATTCGCTTGCCGCGTGCGCTCACGATCAAATAGCTGCAAATGTGCTGAGCATTGCGCTCGGCCATTTTCCCGATCAACAGGCCCAGACTGTTTGGCTCATCACCATCAGTCATCTGGATACGCAGCTTTTTGTGTGTCTTGTTCTGCTGCACACCCAAGTAATTTCCCTCGACATCGTCCTTCCTCATGACCAGGACATCTGCCGGTCTTTGCCCGGTCAGATAAGCCAAGTCCATCGCGTCCTTCAGTTCTTGAGCTGCCTTCATGTAAACAGCATCCCAAATCACATCATTTGCGTAATAGTCCCTCGGCGTTTCCTTGTTTTTGCGTACGCCCTGGCAGGGATTTTCTTTGGTCGTCAGTCCCCATTCCCGAGCAATGTTGAACACGTGGGAGAGAGTGGCAATCTCGCGATTCGCGCGAACCTTGGCGGTCCGCGCGTCGCGGTACCCGGCGATAGTTGCAGGGGTGATTGAGTCGATAGGAGCGCTGTCGAACATCGGCCGAAGTTGCTTGATCTCGGCCAGATTGTCCTTCTGCGTCCGTGCCGCTTTCTTCGATACGATGTCGCGGATATAGCGGTCGAAGATGCCTTTCATAGTGCGCAGATCAAGCGGCTTTTCCTTCGCCTCCAGCTCCGCCCATTTGACTCTGGCCAAGTCCAGATCCTTGCCCAGCGGGATCGCCTTACCTGTCATATCCAGATAGTAATAGGCGATCCAAACCTTTCCGCTTTTTCGTGTTCGTGTCCACTTGTACATCCGAGGCGGCAAGCTGCGTGTGTCGGCCTTGCGGGGGCGCATATCAGTTCACTCGCGAGTAGTCTGGTGTCCATACCGGTGTAGCCGGCGGTGGGTTCGTATCGGCGATCGTAGGGCTGATCATGCCCAGCTTCATGCGGGCATACATGCGGCCCACCAGCGGGCGCTTGCCGCGGCTTTCGACGAACACCCACTGGCGATCAATCAGCCAGCGGCGCTGGTAGGCACGGGCCTTGTAGCCAGTGAGTTCGGACAGTTCCTCGTCGGAGAGGATTTCGGTTTCCATGAGGTATTGCTCCATGCCGCGCGTGGCGGCAGAAGGTGGTTAATATTGGGTGGTTGTGCTTGGATTACAGTTGATCGATGCGCAACTGATGCGGAGTATTCGGATGTTCAATAAGCATCCCGAGCAAAAGCAAAGCCGGACAGTATTGGGGGCGCTCGGCGCCGCGCTCCTGGCGCTGGGAATATTTCTGGTCGTCATCGATGCTGTTGGTGGGTTTATTTTCGTCGTCGCGGGAAGCGGCCTTGTCATGATGGCGTGGGTGGCAAGTGAGCGAACATTCGAGAGAGTGCTGCGAGCGCTGAACTGGATATGAGTGAGTGATTCCCCGCAGCATGGCTGCACACGGGTAGGTTGTTGAGTTGGGTGATGTGTTACGGGTACTGGCGTTTAATGCGCTCGGCGATACTTTCGAGCTTTTCCGCCATGTACCGAATGTCATTGTTATCGCGGCGGGAGACGACGCCCGATCGCCTAATGTTGCGACCGTCGATGATCCAGGCTGCTAAGAGGATGATTGCTGATTCGAGCCGACGCCTAAGCCAGCCGGTGTGTGGGACAAACTTCATCGCCACGGCCCACTGCAGATCAGGGAGGCCATGTAGAGCGGGGCGAAGATCAAGGCGTCACCTCTGAGGCTTTTGGAATACCCTCGAACTTGTAAATCTTGATGACGCGTTCTTCGACGCCAGAGACCTTGATAAATTTGGCCTCTTCAACAAAAGGGTAGGCGTCGGGCTCGGCATGCTTGGCGCCGCCGCTCATCTCACAAAAGGCGAGAGCACGACCATCGGGCAGGATGAAGGCCTTCACATCGACCTTGTAGTTACGCTCCCAACTGTAGTGGCACCAAGACGGAATTCCGGGTGCATCTACTGCGCTGTAACGCACCTCATTCACCGCATCATCGTGCGAGCTCTCATCGTAAAGCTGATCCAGATCCTCGCCGGGCATGGAAGCCAAATCTTCAAGCGTAACGAGGCCATTGGACGCCTCGCGCGGGCTGTCGTACTTGTAGCCGAAAGCTTCGATTCCGTGATGGATCACCAGCAGCTTTGCCATCTGGCTTGCAGTGAGCGTGTTCAGTGAGTGGTGAATGTTTTCTCAGTCACAATCGGCAACGAACTCAGCGACAGTGCGCGGGCCCATGCCGCCCCAATAGGCGTTCCAGCTGTTGTCCCAGCAGTTGATCGTGATCTTGCCTTGGGCGGTCTGGTAGTTCGGATCAGACTCGGTCGGGCAGTTACGGCGCCCGAAGTCTTCGAGGAAAACGGTGATCGGATCAAGCCGTGATGCGCCGGTGATCACCAGCTTCGTGACAGTCGAGCGCTCAATCTTCAGCGGCTCGGCCGGTTTGTTTTCTGTGCGCATGGGAATACCTCGACAGGATGGCGTTTTGCCTTCGCTAAGGTTAGGGTTGGGCAACGTTTGCTTCGTGCAGACGATGAAAAATTACGATTTTTTTGGAGTTATCTAATGTTCGAAGCTGTAGATGTGACGCGAGAAGTAGTGAACCTGCCTGGTCAACGACTCCTGACTTTCAGAAACAGCATCATTAATCTTGATGATGTCTCTGAGATTTTGAGAGACCCAACAGCGCCAAATTACAAGATCGTGTTCATATTCAAGAACGGAAGGGAACGAGAGTACAGCTACGAGACAAGGGCTGAGCACTCTCTGGCTCTGAATTGGTTGGATCATTCTATTGAAAAGAATTTGCTGCGTCTGGAGCTTACTTCAGACTGTTTTGCAAAGTGGGATCGATATCGAATCGATGAAATTAACCTCCTGTCTAAGCAGCGGACTTAAGCCGCTCCGACTATCAAGGGTCATTGGCTTGGGCCAGCACGCCCATCGGCTGTGGGCTAACGCTGTTGGAACTTGCTGGTTCTTGTTGAAGGGCTTGTGGTCGGCGCCGTAGCTGATGAGGTTCCTAACGCTGACTAAAGCTTACGCTGGGCTCAACTCACAAAAAAGTGGGTAGCGAGAGGACGGTCAATTTTTGAATTCGAAAGATCGGATATTCTCTTGATGTGATGGAATACAATACATAAAAATTAATACTTCGGGATTCTAGAGTACTGATGATGGAAAAGGCGGAAGTGGAATTTGCGCTCCGGTCAAGGGTGCTTTTTATTGATACAAATATATATTTTGCTAATAATTTTCAGTTTTTAACGAAGGACTTCGAAAGCCTCACTCGACTGCTGAACTCCGGGGAAATTACGCTTTTATTCACGACGGTGACAATTGCTGAAATTGAGCGGCATTTAAAGGCGGAGTCGACTAAGGCGGTCAGTGCTGCGCAGTCATTTCAAACGAAAGGAAAAGTTCTTCGTAATTTGCCGTTGTTTTCAAGTTCCATAATGTTTGGTGATATTGACTCGAGAGTAGTTGAGGCCACGCTGCGCGATCAATTTACGAGCTTTATGTCGGCGTCAAATATTGAAATTGTATCGTTGGAACTGGCGTCCGTTGAGGAGGTGTTTAAGAGGTATTTTTCGGTGCTCCCACCATTTTCTGAAAAAAAACCTAATGAGTTTCGAGATGCTTTTGTTTTAGGTGCATTAAAAGCATATGCCGTTCAGAATGACGTGCGGATACATGTGCTGAGCGATGATAAAGATATGCAGGGCTTTTGCGTCGACGATCCTGATCTCTTTTGGTCAGATAAGCTTGGTGAATTTTTAAATGCGGCTGTTCATGTGGAGCGGGGGACGCCCGCAATCTTTGCTGATGCAGCATTTGCTGTTGTTAAGAAGCATGTGTTTTCTCTCGTTGATACATATTTACATGATCAGGACTTCGGGGTACTTCAGGAAAGCGAGTATAACTATAGATATATCTCGTGTGAAATTCAGAATATAGCTGCTGTCAATGTTCGTATTTTATATGCTGACCGAAAATCTGCTAAATTCGCTATTGATTATGAGTTTGAAATTCAATCGGTCTATCTTCGCAGTGAACCTGTGTCAGAAACTTCTGGAGGTCAGCATGTTGAAATTCACAGATGGGAAGAATGTTATAAAAAAATTGCCGAGGTAACTGCTGATCTAAAGTTCTTCGAAGGCGATGTAAGCAGTGTTGTACTTGATGATTGGGATTGCAGGCTACCAAGTGGCGATATTCTGTGGGAGGACGAACGCATTAGCCAAGTCACTACGAAGTCGTAAACCTTTGATGCCCTCATGCATTGAAAGCTGAAATCAGGCGCCTGCCTAGCCAGGAGACGACCTTTACAGCTTTGCTATTTCCGAGGGTTTTGTAGCGAGGAGCGTCAGGACATTTGTCTGCTGGCTTTCCGCACCATGGGATCTGTGTGTAGTTATCGGGAAAGCCTTGGCAGCGTTCCCATTCGATTACGCTGGTTCTGCGGACGCCGTCGGGCTCCAGCACATATGCCTCTCGGTCATCGAGAGAGCCTCCCCCTTGTGCCGTGAGAGTAGGATGAACTGCGAGCTTCTCCGGCCATCCCGGCGGCCGATCCCTGCGAGGGCCTTCGCGCTCAAAAAGTACCTCGGTGGGATCGAATCCGTCTCGAGCACTTGCGACAACGAACACACGGCGGCGTCGTTGGGCCAAGCCGAAATATTGGGCGTCCAGAATCCGCCACGCGATTGTTCTTTTGGGTCCATACACACAACCAGCGTCCGGCCATTTCTTCCCTGAAGGCTGCAGTTCGCAGTCTTCCCCAGCAAGCGCGCCAAGAAAGCATCCGAAGGCGTTCCCTGTGTCGCTGAGGACCCCGGGGACGTTTTCCCAGACGACAACGCAGGCGGGCTTCCGCTGGCCGGCGCGAACAGAGTCAACTGCATCTGCAAGCTCCACGTATTTGATGGTGAGGGCGCCGCGCGGGTCGGTAAGGCCTTCGCGCATCCCGCCCACGCTGAAGGCTTGGCAAGGGGTGCCGCCGACGAGGATGTCCGGCGCGGCGATCTTGCCGGCCAGCACCTGAGCGCCGAGTTTTGTCATGTCGCCGAAGTTAGGCGTGTTGGGGTAATGGTGAGCCAGCACTGCGCTGGGGAAGGGCTCAATCTCGGCGAACCAGGTGGCGCGCATACCGAGCGGCTTCCATGCAAGCGTTGCCGCCTCGATGCCGCTGCAGACGCTTCCGTAACATATGGGCATAGTGGCTCCTCGGCGTTATTATCGCGAAAGTCCTGAAATTAGACGGAAATTTATATGAGTCACACGGAGTGTCCCCTTTGTCAGAATTAAAAGACTGCAGCGAATTTTCAGTATTTAATGTTTATCAGGTTGAGAGGGTTGATGGGAGTTACGTGTATGAGAAATTAAAAGAATTTAGTTTTGATGAGTATGCTGTGTATATTGATGATGAAATGAGGTTGGATTGTTATCATAATTGTGCTCTGTTGTTGAGCAGTATTCAGTCGAATATTCATGCATTTAACTCTGGTGCCATGCGCGCAGTACAGGATTATAGCTTTAGAAAAAGAAGTTCGGATCAGATTCGCACGGAGCTTGATGTTGCCATCTCTGGTCTTTTATTTAATTTCTTAAATTCAGTTCGGGCATTTATCGATCAAACTGAAGCAGCACTTTGTAGAGTGTATGGGGGTAAGGATTCAGTGGAGTTTAAGGCGTGGAAAGCCATAACAGGGAAAGAGTTCGATAGCGGATTGGCCTACGGATTTTTTGATAAGCTGAGGAATTACTGCCAGCATGTAGGTGTTCCCGTTTTTATTCATAGCGCTACACATAACCCGGAAAAAAATACGACTGCTTACAAGCTTGAATTTCATCGAGATGATTTACTTTTGAAATATAGTGGGTGGGGAAAAACGGCGGATAAATTGAGAGTTGCGCCTCAATATTTTTCTGTATTCCAACTTATGTCGGATTGGGCAGGCTCCTTTAATGAGATTTCAAAGTATATTCATAGGTTTTGGTATGAGTATGCGGTTGAGGCTGCCTGTCGTATTCAGAGTTATCGAAAAGAACTTTATGCAACTAAGGAGCTCGTAGTGGGGCGTGGAATAGAGAGGCCTGGAGTGGATGGATGGCAACGTATTCCGCGATTTTTACCAGAGGCAAAAGCGAGAAAGGTGATCATGGCTTATGCCACACCCGTTTACGAATCGTGATTACTCTCGCCGGCTGGTGTGATTCGTAGAAATGGGGTATGTATCTCTGAACTCACACTGGCAGGAGGCCGACATGAGGTTGCAGAGCGATGTAGATGCGCTAGCGGCGATCGAAGAGGACGCTAAAGCGATGCTTAAACGGATAGGGCTGCCGGATGATGATGTGAAGCTGGAGGTGGTCATATTTCTCCGGGAGGTGATCGACCTAGCCAGCTACATTGAGTCGGCGCATCGGCTGTTTGAAGCGCCGAGCATTGTCTGAGCTCAGCCTTGCAGGCAAATTGCCGTCCTTTGTGGTATTTGTGTTCGGCCCGGCATGGAGCCGGATAGAGAGGACGTCTAATGTTTCAAAGAACGGCTGTATATCAGGACTTTCTGCGTGCCTACCCAAATGCGCAGTTTATAGCTCTGAGCTACGTGAACGGGTTAACTGGTGAGGTGGCAATTGGAGAGGTTAATAGAATCGCCTGCGTCGTATTCGCCGGAGTCTACAATTCGAACGGTCAGACAGTCGGTGAAAAGACATTAACTGATGCTGATGTGGCGCCGGCCACTTTACAAGGGCACGATATTGCCTATGCGTTCACCGTTGCTGCGAACTTGGCTGACTCCATAGCTAATTCTGTTAGGACCCCCTAGATCGTTCATTTGTACAATACTTAGCAGAGTGTGCGAACGCCGCCCTCCGTGACCGATGATGGCAATTTGGTTAGGGTTGGGTTATTACGAGTGACCGGCGTGGGGCCGGATCAAGGAGCTAGAAATGCAACGAGGAGCTGCGGTTTACACAAAAGGGAAATTCACCGTTTACGAAAGGGTGATGATTCACCTCGACAATACGAGAGAGGTTGTGGGCTATCAATTGATTGGCCCTGGTGCAGACTCAACTTGGATTTATGATCTTGATTCAGCCATTGCTGCAGCTGATGACCTTAACTCGAAAAGCAAACCAAGCTCGATGCCCGGCCCACGGTAATACAGTTGATGGGCACCGAATGGATTTCACTGGAAATTCTCGGTGCCTGTTTTCGCAAAATCTTCAAGCTGCCTCGACCACTTATCCTTAATGACCATTTCTGGTCGCGACATGTTGGTGAATCGTTCAGAGTCGGTGGCAGGCGCTGCGGCCAGATTGATGATGAACGTCGACACCGTCTCCTGCCATTCCTCGAAGCCGTGACGCTTGCCGAGGATCTGAAGGGCGTCATCGAGCGCTTTCGAAACAATCAGCGATCGCTTCTCGGCGCCAATCCGATCGAACAGCGCCTTCTCCTTGGCGCGCTTGTCCCTTTGCAACTCTGCATTGCTCTTTGCCATGGCCAACCTCTTCAAATTCCGCTGGCCGGCAAGTCCAGCCAGGTCTGTCGGCGGGGTGTCGTCGCCCGGTTACTGATGCGTTTCATGAGTTGAACTTGAGTCCGTTCTCGCTGGCGATCAGCGCAACCCGCTTGACGTGCATTTGCAGTGTCTTGGCCGTCTCGCTGATGGTCTTGCCGGCTTCGGCCAGTTCGCGAACCTTCGGAGCGATCTTATTGCGCTCGACGCGCAGACGGTCGTGGTGCGGTGTGGATGCCCTTTGGATCGCCAGTGACGCCACTGGGGATTTGCTGAGCCTTGCCGCCGGCGCCAAAGAACTGATCCAGCTGCTCGTTCAGGGCCGCGACGATGCAGTCTCGGGGGTTAGGTTGCGGTACGCCGATCACTCCTGACCTCCTGCTGGCCGGTTCGCTTTTGCTTCGAACTGAATCGCCATGTCGAGCGCCGCTTTGTAGGTCCAGCGAAACGCCGCGGTTTTGCCGGTGGACAGATTGACGACATGGAAGGCCTTGCCGATTGTCCTCACCTGGAAGCGCACCTTCTTCTCCGGCATCACCAGGCCTGCGAGTCGCGCAAACGTCTCGCGTGCTGCCTGGGTACGAATCATCAGGACGCGCAAAACATCGACGCGCTGTTGCATCAGTGGGTGCATTTCGACCTGAGCAATTTCTGTTGCGTGCTTCATGGTTGATTACCTGTCGGTTGTCATCCCAAGCAGCCCTCGCGAGAAGGCTGCTCAGTGATGCTTTCCGTTTCTCGCTGCACTTCTACGCCGGAGTCCTCTCTCTGCCCGCTGCCGCTACTGGCGTCACATCGGGTGGCTGTGCAACTTTGCGTGCTCTCATGA
The DNA here is from genome assembly GCF_057291535.1 of Pseudomonas sp. 1L-E-NC-VB-C3. Classification (NCBI taxonomy): domain Bacteria; kingdom Pseudomonadati; phylum Pseudomonadota; class Gammaproteobacteria; order Pseudomonadales; family Pseudomonadaceae; genus Pseudomonas; species Pseudomonas sp. 1L-E-NC-VB-C3. Next base: position 220,913 of record NZ_JBXAWD010000010.1, read on the forward strand.
AAGAGCCCGGCCAGTTCCAGAGCTGGCATGGGGATCGAAATTTGTGTTTCGCGCTGTTCCCGTTGCCGGGGATCGATCCGCGAAGATTCCAGATTGTGAAAGAGCGGCGCGGCTTTCGCTGCTGGGCCGGTGTTGCGTTGCCTTGGTCTCAAATATAAGAGCACTTATTTTAATCGTCAATAAGCACGCTTATAATTTTTCGTATGCACGATAAAAAGCCCGCTCAACGGCGGGCTCGTTTTAACCTTCGCAATAGCCTCGCCACCCAATCCTTACGGCGCCCCCGTCCAAATGTTCGATGCGTACCCCGTTAGTCTCTCCGATCTCTTGAATCACTTGCTGCCAAGCTTCCGGGCTTTCATCGTCATTGCGAGCGACGGTTACGACCTGAACTTTTTGCACATTCGGCGCTGTGATCAGTCTCTGGATGCGGCGACCTACCATTACGTAGGAATCTAGGGATTGCATTACGGGAGAAGCGGTAGCGGGCATTGATAGCTCCTTGCTTTAAGCTGTATGTGCATACAGTATTGCGGCCGTCATAATTTGGCAAGGGTGGGGAAGGGCACTTTGGGTTCGGAACCGCATATCGGCGGCGGCAAGCACGAGGAATGAAGGTCTCCTCCGATTCATAGCCCATCAAGTGACTTACCTTAGCGACAACCGGGAAATTCAGGCGTTGGCCGCTTCGCGAAAACTCCTTGAGGGCCTCGAAATCCGGATGGAAAGCCAGGGAGTATTACGAGGAGGTTCTGAAGCTAGTGGGCTCGTACAAGAAAGTCGGCGTGATCGATGAGGACAAAAGGCTGTAGGAGGCGACGTTCTTTTATGTATGTCTCGAGGCTAGAGCGTGGGGGAGCAGAGGAGGGTGTCCATGAAATAAAGGTAGGCATGAGTGAGACGCGTGTGCTGAAAAAATCACTAGAGAGTTTTTTTAATCAGCAACGCTTTTCGATTTTAAGTGTTTTTTTATTTGCTCAGCTACCGCGTAAGCCATTAAGGGAGGAACAGCGTTCCCGACCTGCCGAGCCCTAGATTGCTTTGAGCCAAAAAAAACAAAATCTCGAGGAAACGTTTGAAGGCAAGCAGCTTCGCGCAAGCTCAGCGCACGATCTTCTACTGGATGACCGAACCGTCCATTTGAATAACTAATGCATTTAGTGGTTAGTCCAACGGCAGGTTTATTCCAACTGAGTCGACCGTAGACGTCGCTGTGGCCACTATAGCCTTTATGGCAATTTAGGATTAAATTATCAGGCCAATGCTCTCGACCACCTCCCTCAGGTGTTGCTCTGATTCTTTCTAAGTTTAGTTGCGATAGCTGCATGGAAAAATGATCGCGATCGTTGTTATCAGTTTGCCCACTCTGTAGAGGTGGAAGGTCTGAAATCCAATCTGCGACCGTCGAATACTTGCGATTCTCTTTGCCATGAGTTTGGGAAGGAATGACAATTTCACCCTGCAGCGTTGCAAGAAGCACTAATCTGGTCCTTTTTTGAGGAACACCAAACCATTGTGCTTCAACTACTTGTGCATCATATTTGTAACCTAAGCGAATTAGTAGCTCTGTAAAACGTTTGAATGTTTCACTTTTTGCAGCTTTCTTTTGCATGCCAGGAACATTTTCGATAAATACATATTCTGGCCTCCACTCTTCTACAAAACGACCAAACTCATCAAGTAGGTCGATTCGGGTATCTGATGCGCTGGCTTGTCTATTTTGCTTTGAAAATGGTTGGCAGGGAGCGCAACCGCTAAACAAAATAGGATTGCGACGCTTCCCTACTAGGTCGGAGATGCATTTCACATCAACAGTTCTAATGTCGTCCTGTATAAAGTGCGCGTGAGGGAAATTAGTAGTGAATGTCTCCCTCGCGTCAGCATCGATGTCTAACCCCATCTTGATGTTGAACCCAGCCTGGCGAAAGCCAGAGCTGGTTCCGCCACATCCAGAAAAAAAGTCAAATACATCAATGCTCATTTTTTTACTCAATAAATTCTTTTAAGGTGTTTGTTATTGCTTGAAGGTCAGGGTTGTTGTCCTTGATTAATGCTAGCTTTCTTATTTGAGTTTCTAGGATCTCGGTGCTTGTTGTTTTTTCGAACTCACTGAGCCCTTTTTCAAGTTTTGTTAGTTTGTTAAATCGTTCCTTAGGCTGTAGTTTACCACATTTTTTTGTGTTTTGATCTTCTGGCATATTTTCCCAAACAAAAATCTCAGGATTGGCGCAAGGAAGATAAAATGTTCTAGGTAAAGCATAATCTAGATATTTGCGCTCTAGGACCTTTCTTTTTTCGCCCGCGCTAGGATCATTTCCTCCGTCTAGAGCGAATTCAAGATGCTTTATGCCAGTAAGATTAAGGATCTGCTCGCGAATATCATCATGTTTTATGTCGGGGATTTCTTGAGGCCATATGATATTTTTCTTGGGTTTCTGATCACCATCAAGGAAAAACAAAGATTTGCTGTCCCCAGTTTGCACCAAGCCGGTCATGCACTTTCCAAATATTGATGGAGCGCCCCCTGGGAAAACAATTATCTCAAACTGGTTCATTGCAGCTTCACCTAAAGTTCTTAGGCATTTTTTAACAAGTGCCGCTGCAAGTTGATCTTCAACAAAAACTCTTTTTTTGTGATCGGTATTCAACCCTAAATGGAAGAATGCTTCACTAGGCTTGATATTTTGTTCTGAAATTATTTTTTGGGTTACAGGATCTGTTTGAAGTAAAATGATGGATTGCGGGGACAGCTTTTCGATAATGTATTTAGAATGAGTGCCAATAAATACCTGATGCTTGTTTTCTAAACAGTGTTGAGTGAGGAACTCCATTAGCTTGACTTGCGCACCGGGGTGCAAAGAAACCTCCGGCTCATCAAGAACAATTAGGCTGTTTGGTTCTAAGTCCATTATTTTATGTACCAACATTACTACTGCAAATTCGCCGCTACCAGCGAATGCTTCACTATATTGAAGCGCCGTGGTCTGCATGATTGCGGTGTATGATGTACTTTCAAATAGTCTGTGTTTTATAAGTCGTATATTAACGTAAGTGCGACCCAGTATATTTGAAATTACATCTAGCTGACGTTTTGGTAGTTGAGTGTTTGAGAAAATTGTCTCTTGCTTTGCCCTAAACGGTCGAAAACTTTGCAGGTCTTCATTTATAACGCGCTTCAAATATTTAGATCTGGAGCGCAAGTGCTCTTTAGCAGTTCTGTTTCGAAGTTGTCCTGTCATATCGCCATGATAAAAAAGCTTGTCAAAGGCACTGATCTCGCTTCGAAAATCAAGTATTTCTAATTCTTTTGTTATTCCTGACCACCTGGTTTTGCTGCGGCCTTTTAGTTTTTCACCCGGTTTTATTTCGGGCATCTTCTCCATTTGATCTTGAAGCAGTGGACGCGAAGGCTCCCAATAGTCTGGATTTGAGGCTTTCTTGATTCTCACTTGAATTACTTCAACAGTCTTACGCGAGTACGGGTCTATGTATCCAAAAATGTAGCGCGGCCGTCCTCCCGACTCGTCAATTGGGTCAATGTCAGTAGAAAACCAATGATCCCCGATGTTCTCATGATGCGGGCAGCAGGCTAAAGCTCTTAATACTGAGCTTTTGTTTGCCCCGTTGCTGCCTACTATTGCGGTGATCGGAGTTGTAAAGTTCAATTGCAGGTTAGGGCTTAAATTTTTAAAGTATGGGAATCTAATGTGGCGTATGGTTGGTTCGCACTTGCCTGCGTCAAATACTATTTTCAGCTTTTCGTTGATGTCCATTTCTATTACTGCTCATATAGTTTTGAGAGATTGTTGTGAGCGAAAACGATGCCATAGGCGCGATGCCGAATTTATGGAGACATTCGGTTTAGAGGCTTTAAAATTTCTGCAATGCACGAACGACGACACCTACAATTCGGCAATGTTCATCAAATAGTTCAATAGGATAGCTTGGGTTCAGCGGCTTCAAGAACAATCGCCCACCGTCGCTGACTAGCTTCTTAAATGTGGCTTCATTGCTATCTGGTAGTTTGGCCACTACGAGTTTACCTGGGGCAACCTCTGCCTCAGTGTCGACCAATATAAGCGTGCCTTCAGTGATGCTTTGACCGGCCGGCGCTGTCATCGAGTCCCCCTTGACGGTAAGCCAAAAAGCCGCTCCCTTCGAATCGTACTCGGAAAATTCATACCGATCTGAGAATCCGGCAGGGTAGGGTTCAACCGCTTCGGCCCATGCGCCAGCGGCTACCCAACTAATCACCGGGTAACGGTAGGACTCGACAGGTTGATGTGTATCGCCAACGTTCGATTCTCTGATGCTCCCGCCAATCATAGGACCGATGTTTTCAGAGAGCCATATGGCATTAACCCCACATACATGCGCGATTTTTGGCAGATGTGCGCTTTGCAGGTTTTTTCCTGTTTCCAGCTGTGAAATCACCGGCTGCTCAACGCCCACTTTCATTGCAAGGGCCTTCTGCGTCAGCTTTGCGTGATTCCGCGCGGATTTGATTCGTTCGGCGAGTGTGCTCATTCGTTGGAATTTATAAGTTCCCTTATTGGCTTGCAAATAAGTTTCCTTCTACTTAGGATATAAGCATGCTTATTTGGAGGTTTCTTGCATGACCCCAATTGAAAAACTCGTCGAATTTTTTGGCGGGCAAACCAAGACAGCTTTGGCCCTAGATGTTTCCCAAGCCGCAGTCTCGTACTGGGTTGCCGGCATTCACACGATGGGGGCTGAAAAGGCATTTAAAGCGGAGGAGCTGACGGGCGGAAAAATCACGGCTCGAGAACTCTGTACGCGCCAAAAGGATCAGCAGTCCGCAGCTTGAGATGCCTTACCCCTCAACCGATTGATGAAATATTCGCCCCAGTCTCGGCAGGGCGCCACGGAAACAAATTTGAGGTTTTACGAATGGAAGACTTTTTGGACGCATGCCAGGCAGCAGTCAAGGGCAATAGCCCCAAAACCTTGGCGGCAAAGATGGGTATTTCGCACGTTGGCCTGCTTCAGCGCGCGAATCCGGATAATGAGGCACACCATCTTACCGTGGAGCACTTGTTCGGGGTCTTGTTGCATACAGGCGATATGCGCCCGTTGCTGGCCTTGGCCAATGAGTTCGGCTTTGACTTGGTATCGAAGTCGGCGCCGGAGCCGCAAGCGCTCACCAATTCGCTGATCAACGTCGGCAAAGAGGTCGCCGATCTGACCATCGCGGTTCACCAGGCGCTGGATGACAACCACGTCAGTTCTTTTGAGAAAAACTTGATCCGCCAAGAGATCAATCACGTTCGGCAGAGCCTAGACGTGATGGATGCCTCGGTGAAGGCTGCCTGAATCCCGGGCACAAAAAAGCCGACGGAGAAGGTCGGCTGATTCGCAAAACTAGAGAGACACGATTATGCAGAGCCAGCCAAATTCTATCAATACCCAGAACAATGTCGCGACACGTTTTCAGAGTTCGCAAAGCGTGTCGCAGCACACGTCATCTCGTTTTGCCGAATTGAATATCGGAGCCTCGCTGTGAGCGTTCAAGCAATGTCATGGGCGCTGTCTTTGCCCACGCAAGTTCTCAAGGATGCCAGTGCCCGGCACGTTCTGCTGTGCCTGGCTAACTATGCCGGATCGAATGGTGCTGGCGCGTTCCCGTCGGCTACCACGCTGGCTCAGGACACCGGTCTTTCCGAGCGCACCGTGCGTTACAAACTGAATGACTTGGAGACGTCCGGGCTAATCAAGCAGGGCAACCAGGCGATCGCTGCTGTTCACATTGATCGCCACGACCGCCGCCCAGTCGTTTACGACCTTCAACTATTGCGGGGTGCAAATTCTGCACCCCGTTCCGAACGGGGTGCAGATGACGGCACGGGGTGCAATTCACAACAGAACGGGGTGCAACCTACGACAGAACGGGGTGCAGCGGCTGCACCCAATCCGTCACTTAACCATCAATTAACCGAAAAGCAGCAACAGCGCGAGATTGATGCCGCGATCGCGGAGCAGAACAACGCAGCAATCGAGCCGCAGGATAATCACCAGCGCTTCTCCATGTTCGCGACTTGGTTGCCGAACGAGAAAGCGTTGTCGGATCAGATCGCCATCGCGGGGCTTCCGGCCGACTGCGTCCCTGACGAAGCGGTTCGCAAGTTCAAGGGCTTTCACTGCGCCAAGCCAAACACTCTCGATTCCGGCTCCGGCTGGTGCTACCGCCTGGTCCAGTGGGTGAAGCGTGAGCGAGTGCAGGCAGCAGGTCGTGGTCAAGAGCCTGATTTCAACGACACCAGTTGGGGTGATGACCTGGGAGGTCTGTGATGAAGTCTGTTTCGAGTGTGCTGCAAATGTTACCCAATGTGGCGTCGGCTGAGGTCGCGCCAGTGAAGGCGGATGCGGGTACCGTCCAAGTCATCAACGCACTGTTCCGCGAGCTGATGGCAATCTTCCCGGCGTGGAAGCAGGCCTGGCCTGATCAAGAGGCCGTCAACGCCGCGAAAGCCACTTGGACCAAGGCGTTCATGGCCGAGAAAATCACGAAGGTCGAGCAGATTCGCTTCGGCATCGAGCAGTGCCGGAAGCTTGGCTCTGACTTCGCGCCGAGCGTAGGCAAGTTCATAAACCTGTGCCAGCCCACGCCTGAAATGCTTGGGCTGCCACCGCTCGAAACGGCGTTTCGCGAAGCGAGCCGCAATGTCCATCCGTCGATGGCCGGCCAAGCGAACTGGTCACATGATGCGATTTGGCACACGGCCAAGGAGTCGGGTTTCGAGAGTCTGAACCGCCTCGAAACCTCGCTGGCGCGCAAGCTGTTCGAGCGCAACTACGTGATCACCGTGCGCCGTTTGATCGATGGGTTGCCGCTCCAAAAGATGCCGCTGGCATTACCCGCCCGAGTTGACGGCCGCCGTACACCTGAGATCGGAAAGAGAGCGCTCTCCGAGCTGCGCGCCATGAGATCGGGGGCTGCCCGTCATGCCTCACCGCCGCCTGGCTGTTCCTGAAATCGATACCTATCGCTTCGCAGTGTTCTGCTGCTCGTTCAAGGTCGATCTGAGTTCGCCGCCTGATCACGCGCTGGCGCTGTTTGCCGACGAGGCCATGGCCAAGCGTTATGGCTCGTGGATGTGGCCTGGGACCTACGAAGTCGTCGACGTAGTGACGGGGAAGCCTGCATGCGAGTGAGCTCGAGGAAGCTTCGCGCCTCGGCAAATGGCCAAGAGTGCACCGTCCGGATGCCAAACATCTGCAATCACAATCCAGAAAACACCGTCCTCGCGCATCTGCCTTGCGGGCAGAAGGGTATGGGCATGAAAGGTTTTGACACCGTGGCGGTGTACGCGTGCAACGCTTGCCACGACGTGATCGACGGCCGCGCCGCCGGCGAGATCGACTGGCAGGACGTGCCGCGCGCCATCGCCGAAACCCACGAAGCCCTGATCAGGGCTGGAATTCTCACCGTTAAGGGGGCCGCATGAGTACCGCCGCGGTGAAGATCACCGAAGCTGAGATCAAGCGCCAAGTGGCCGGCACCGTACAGGACGTACGTGACATTGAGAATAAGGGCCTGTACCTGCGCTTCAACAAGGCTCGAACCGGTGGCTCGTGGTACCTGGTGTTGAAGGGCAAGTGGAATCCCATCGGGACGTTCCCCGAGCTAACTCACAAACAGGTTGTAGCGGCGCTGCCGTCGCTTCGGCTGCGCCTGGCCGCCGGGGAGGGTGCGAGCCTGTCGAAGTGGTACGCTGTTGGCGAACTGCTGGACTGGTTCGCGGATCGCATGTCGCGCGATCGCAATCTGTCGACCAAGCGCAAGAACACCGGTGCCTCGATCATCAAGTGTCACCTTAAACCGCGCCTCGGCAAACTGCCCCTGATCGGTATCGACAAGGCTGCGCTCGACACCTTGCTGATGTGGCCGCTGCAAGAGATGGTTTCCATCGACTACGTGCGTTCCGCATTCCAGCTACTGGCCCTGGCATTCCGGCAGGCGGCCAAGCTGGGGATGATCACGTCCAATCCGATGGCGGCGATCCGTTTCAACGACTTCTCCAAAGCGAAGGTCGGCATCAAGCCGTCCCGTCTGCGCGGCGTTCAGTTGGAAGGCCTGCTCGGGCAACTGGCCGACGTCATGACCACGGCGCCGCTGGATTCGATGCTCGCACTGATGATGCTCTGCCATGGCACGCGGATCGGTGAAACCCGGATGGCGCGCTGGTCACACATCAGCCTTGCCGAGCGCGAATGGTTCATCCCGGCCGAGAACACGAAAACCGGTGTCGAGCATCACCTGCCCCTGACCGAGCAAGTGTGCACGCTGCTGACCCGGTACCGCGAAGGCCAGTTCGCCCGAGGCTATGAGGGCCAGAGCCTATTCCCTGCGCGCAACGGCAAGGCGCTGGGCGAGGCTCAAGGTTGCGCAGTGTTTCGTCGGTTGGGGCAGGGCGAGTGGACCAGTCACGACCTGCGCAAGGTGGCCCGCACTGGCTGGGCAGATCTCGGCATCGACCACCTGATTGGCGAGCTGCTGATCAATCACGCGATGGGCCACAACGTGAAGGTGTACATCCAGTCGGACGTGATGAGCCGCAAGCGGGATGCCCTTGAACAGTGGCACGCGCATCTAGATCAGAAAGGCTTTGCAGCGATTCATGGATTGACCGGCTTTAGATTTGAAGATTCTGGTAATTCGCTGCAAGCCACAGACCATAAGGCCTGCGAGGCCATTGAAGAAACAACCATAGGCGAGGTTTCAAAACATGCAAAAAGGGCTAGTGCCTGGCTTCAAGCGGGATCGGATCGAGCTGGAGCCTTGCCCGATTTGCAAGGGGAAAGCGGTAGTAAGCGGGCTGTTTTATGAGCTGGTTTGTACTGATTGCAACGGTTCAGGTTGGGTTGTTCAGGGCAGCAAGTTGGCGCTTTCTTCCGATGAGTTGATCACCCAATTAAGTTTCAAATTGCAGAATGCTCAGCGTGAAATTTCAGCGTTAAAAGGTTCGCTGCTGATGAGCGAACCACAAAGCCAATACGAACGATCGAACCGCCTAGGGGCGGGCGGCACAAACTACACAGGGGATTGAAGGAATGATGATTCGTAAGCCGGCTGGCCGACCATTGGGAGACACCGAATACTTACTGGAGCAGTGGGGCTGGTGGAGGATGGATGGGATGGGGGTGCCAGGCTATACGTCCCCAACATTAGCTTTGATGCGTCAGGCGATCGCGCAGGTATCCGAAACCAAAAATTATTGCATTACTGATGATTGGGCAATTGCTATCGACAACGCCGTAGCGAAACTAGCGCATCGTGATCAACAGATGGGAGATATTATTTGGCTGTACTTTGGCACCAAATGGCCGATGGCTCGTGTAGGAAAACACTACGGGATTAGCGAGGGTAAGACTAGGGAGTTAGCCAGAGCTGGAGCTGCTTGGATTGACTGCGCTGTAGATTGGCTACGAACTGCGGCTTAAAAATGGCATGTTTTGATATTGCCCCTTCAGTAGCCATGGTTATGGCTACTGAAGTTTCTTAAAGTGGATTAGGTTGCCTTAGGCGCTTTCTCTGTTTTTGATGCACTGATCATCTTTCCGCCTTTTAATTGAATATTTGAGTTGTTGACGCCCTTTAGTATCAGTTCGTAAGGGTGGTGGGCCATTTTTTCCCGCTCTGTACGGTTCAAAAGCAGTAATTTTAAAACCTCGATATCCCTGTCGCTTGGTGAGGCTCCGGGTTTTAATCTTTTTATATAGTCATCAGCATCATAATATTTTTTCGCATCCTCTCTTAGCGCTAACAGTACTGCTGATCGGAAGTTTGATGTCCTGTAGATGTAGACGATAAAGGCAGCAAGGCTGATATAGAGGCCCACGATTCCGGAGACCGCTTGGCTGGTTAAAGCGGTGCCGGCAAATAAATAAATCAATAGAATTCCGATGTTCACCATTACAAATAGATTGATCATGACTGCCTTAAGTCGGCCAACACTTTGCATTTGCTCTTGAATTGTTCTTTCTAAAGTGTTTCCTCTATCGCTACGCTCTGATGCGCGCAACTGCTCACGTCGATCTTCGAGTAGTTTGGTAGGCTCGTGGGAGTTAAGAAATTTTATAACTTCAGCTTCTACAGCTAACCGGATGTCTGAATCGATTGAAGTATTAAGTTCTTTTAGTTGGGTAAGTTTTTTTCTTACAAGTGCCGGAAAGTTTTGAGTTAGCTGGAGTTCTAACTCTTGCTCAATAGCTTTTCGTTGGGTTTCGAGGCTTTTGTTTTCCGACGCTTTTCTGAGTTGTGAAATTTGGCCTTCGAGGATGTTTATTCTTTGAAGTAGTTTCTTTGTTTGGAAAAAATCTGACTCGGAATAAAACATAAAGCGAGTTATTTTGAGCGCTCTTGCCAGTATTCCGCTCTTTTCTAAAACAAAAATCATGGCACTTAACGATAGTATTATTCCTATAATCGGTGCTGTTTTCGTGAAAAATTCTTGAAGTGAGTCCATAGGTCGATGCATTCCTAATTTAATTATGGCGACGCAATGCGGCGCGAAACCCGCAGATGTTAAATGCAGGTGTGGCAAAAAGCCATTTTTCTCATGCTGCCTCCCGGCTCATTGCATTTACAAAAAAAGGAGTAAATGCATGTTGGAAAAGGTTTTCCGCGCGTAATACATCTGTTTTCATAGCAGCGTGTGTTGCTGTGAACGCAGCGAGACGCTTTCAAAAAACCGGCCAATAAGTCGGTTTTTTTGTACCTACTTACAAGCCTCGCCATTGAGCGGGGCTTTTTCGTTTTCGGCCCCATGCCTGGCTCTTTGCTCTTAGCGGATGACAGTGACATGGAGGCCGAACCTATTTGAGGACTACAGATGAGCACCGAGCAACAAGCTCTCGCGGATGTGCCCCTTTGGCTTTTGATCCTGCTGAGCATGGCGGGCCTGTCGGGGGAAATGCTGAGGGCGTCAGGAAGCGACCTTGGTCTTCGACAAATCCTGCAACGAGTGGCTTTGCGATTTCTCGCATCTGGTCTGTTGGGTATGGCGACGTTGCTGCTAGCGATGGCGCTCTGGAACAACCTTTACCTGGCTGCTGGATTGGGCATCGTCATTGCGGTGATTGGTGCTGATGTAGCCGGTGGTTTGTACACCCGGTTCTTGGCAAAGAAGGCAGGTATTCAAGTCGACGAATAGGTCGCTGACAATCAAATACTCTAAGGAGATCGTCCTATGCATGTCCGCGTAATAGGCGATGACGGGCAGGAGTTGTGGGTCAAAGGTGAACCCCGACCTGACCTGGAGCTGACATCGCCGGGGACCCTAGGGTTATCAGAAGGGTACGGGGTCGGAAACCCGCGGGAAAGCGTTAGCCGCAGGGCTGGAAAGTTAGTTGACAGCGGTTGACAGGTTGACAAGGAATGCCGGGTTTTCAGCGACAGAATTTGCGTGATCCAAACAAAGGTTTTTAGTGAAGTCCCCCCGGTTCTATTGGGCTGTAGGCGTTTTCATGCCTGTTCAATTTCTTGAACAGCAGCCCCTGTGCAATGGCCAGAAGGCTTGTCAACTAAGCCGGGTTAGTTGACAGGCTTAACAAGCCACGACGATGGAGGCCGCATGGCTTTTGTAACTCGCAAGGAGTACTGCGAGCTGAAGGGGTGGTCGAGGCAGTACGTCGGCAAGCTGGTCAAGAATCAACGACTGGTTCTGAACGCTGCCGGGCAGATTGATGTGGAGGCCAGCGAGCAGCTTCTGGCCATGACGAGCGACCCGAGTAAGGCCGCCGTCGCCGCTCGACATGAGCGCAATCGCCCGAAGCGGAGTGATCAGCCACCGCTGGAAATAGTCATCGCAGACTTTGTAGATGACCCCTCTGGTCAGGTACCCGACTTTCAAAAGTCACGCGCGCTTCGTGAGCACTACCTGTCGCTTCAGGAAAAAAACAACTTCCTTAAAGCCCAAGGCACCTTGGTAGAGCGCAAAGCGGTCGAAGATGCGGCCTATAACGCCGGTCGCTTACTGCGCGATCTTTTGCTTGGAATGGCGCCACAGCTATCACCGGAACTGGCCTCGCTGTCTGATCCATGGCAAATCGAAAAGCGTCTGACGGCGGCTTTACGACAAACACTGGAAGATGCTGAGCGGCTGTCTACAGCAGATTTAGAACAAGCCATTACCCCGAGCTAAACCTATGTCCTTAGAAATGTCGAACGGTGCGACGGTGTACCGCGAAGCGTATTTCCGTGGGCAGCGACCAGAGCCAGATGTCTGGATTGATCAGTGGGCCGACGAGTACATGCGCATTCCGCGCGACACGGGTGCGGCCGAGCCTGGTCAATACCACACTTCGCGCACCCCTTATGCGCGTGAGCCGATGCGCTGTCTGTCACCTGCCCACCCGTGCAAGCGGGTGGTGACCATGGTGGCTTCGCAGTTGATGAAAACGCAGATCGCCTTGAACTGGATCGGCGGCCTGATCCATATGGCCCCGTCCAACATCCTCACGTTGTTGCCCAGTCTGGGGTTGGCCAAGCGGGTATCGTCGCGGATTGGTAAAACCATCAAGGCTACGCCGGTGCTGCGTGAGCGCGTGGCGTCCAACCGCTCGCGAGATGCGCGCAACACCATGGACACGAAGGAGTTCGAGGGTGGTTCGCTGTACATCACCACGGCCGGTTCTGCGGCCAACCTGGCGGAGCTTTCCGCACGCTACATCTACGGCGACGAGGTTGATCGCTGGAGTGTGGACGTGGGCGAAGAGGGCGACCCGGTCGAACTGGCCGAGACTCGCGGCAGTACTTTCGGCCGTAACGCCAAATTTTACTTTTCCAGTTCGCCGACGGTCAGGGGGGCGTCACGGATCGCTGATCTGTTTGAGGTCAGCGATCAGCGTTACTACTACGTGCCGTGCCCAACCTGTGAACACATGCAGGTTCTGGAGTGGGAGCGTTTGCATTACTCGGCGGATTTTCAGGTTGTGCATTACCAGTGCGCCGGCCCCGACTGCGACGTCCTGATCGAAGAGCGCTATAAGGGCGAGATGCTGGCGAAAGGGGAGTGGCGAGCGCACACCCAAGGCGATGGCGAAACCATTGGTTTTAACTTGAATGCGTTGTACTCGCCGCCCGGCTGGACCGGTTGGGCCTCGTTGGCCAAGCAATTCGAGAAGGCTAAAAAGGCTCAGGCCAAAGGCGATCTGGAGCCGATGCAGGTGTTTTATAACACTCGTCTGGCCAAGGTCTGGGATAGCGCTCAGGAGCAAACCTCGGCCGATGTGCTGAGGGATCGGGCGCGGCTGGAAAACTACGGGCTTGGCTCAATGCCCGACGGCGTGTTGATGCTGACCGCTTCTGTTGACACCCAAGCCAACCGCCTGGAACTGATGGTGATGGGTTGGGGCGCTGGCATGGAGCGCTGGGTGGTCGACTTTCAGGTGATCTCCGGCGACCCCGCCGATGAGCGCACCTGGGCGGCGCTGGACGAGTTACTCAAGGCCCGTTACCGACACCCTTGTGGTGCTGAGCTGATGATCATGGCTACTGCGGTCGACTCCGGTGGTAACCATACGGATGAGGTCTATCAGTTCTGTCGTATGCGCCGCTGGCGCAGCGTGTTCGCCATCAAGGGGGCGAGCAAGCGGGGCCGGCCGGTGATTGCGCAGCGACCTTCGATGGTCGACGTGACATGGAAGGGCCTGACTGAACGGCATGGCGCCGAGCTTTGGATTGTCGGTACCGACACGGCGAAGGACTGGATCTATAACCGCTATGTATTCGACACCGGCCCGGGAGCGCTGCACTTTGCCAACGACCTGCCGGATGACTTTTTCGCCCAGTGCGTTGCTGAGCGCAAAGTCACCCGTTACGTCAGGGGGCATAAACGCATCGAATGGACCAAGGGCAAATCCGAGCGTAACGAAGCGCTCGATCTGTTGGTTTACAACCTGGCCATGGCCCATTACCTCGGCATCAACCGCTACCAAGATCACGATTGGGCGCGGATTCGACAGGCGGTCAACGAGTCGGTTTCGGGCGATAGCAGCCAACCCGTTCAGAGCGAACGGCTCAGCCGGCCAGTCGTAACACCGGCAGCACCGCAGGCGCCGCAACCAGCCGTGAAATCACGTCCGGCAGCCGCTCCCCCACAACGCCGCAGTTCCACCAGTGGCTACCTGAAGAGACGCTGATATGTCATTTACGAAAAAGCACCTCGACGCGGTTGAGGCGGCCATTGCTCGCGGTGAGAAAACTGTGCGCTACACCGACCGCACCGTGGAATACCGCACGGTCGATGAGCTGCTCAAGGCGCGCGAAGAAATACGCTCGTCGCTGGCCAGCGCCGCCGGGCCACGTTCGCGCGTGGTTCGCCTTTATCACGGGGGCAAGGGACTTTAATGGCCCGACATTTTCCGACGTTGACCCGTAACGGCTTTGTGCTGCCGTCCAACATCAAGGCCAGTTACGAAGGCGCTGGTGAAGGCCGCCGATCCGCTAACTGGGACGCTCCCGACAACGGGATCAACAGCATCAACACCCCGGCACTGCGCAATTTGCGCTCGCGCTCCCGGGCAGCGGTTCGCAATGACCCGTATGCCTTCAACGTGATCGACAAGCGCGTCAGCAACCTGATCGGCACCGGCATCACCCCTCGGCCAGCGACCGATGATGATGCCCTGCGCAAGCTGCTGCAGGAGCTGTGGAGCGATTGGGTTGATGAATCTGATGCGGATGACCGCACCGACTTTTACGGCCAGCAGGCGCTGGTGGCGCGCACGGTGGAAACATCGGGTGAATGCTTTGTTCGCTTGCGTCCTCGCAGTCGGGACGAAGGCTTGGCGGTTCCGCTGCAGTTGCAGATTCTGGCGCCGGAGTTCGTGCCGCACGACAAATTCGAGAGCACCAAGAACGGCAACGTAATCCGCGCCGGCATCGAGTTCACGCCCGGCGGCAAGCGGGTAGCGTATTGGATGTACCTGTCGCACCCGCGTGATGCGGCCTCGTTGAATGCCGGCTACAACCAGCTAGTGCGCGTCCCGGCCGCACAGGTGCTGCACATCTTCGAACCGGTCGAACCTGGCCAGTTGCGCGGTGTGCCGCGATTGTCGCCGGTACTCAAACGGCTGCGCAGTCTGGACAACTACGACGACGCGGTGCTGTTCCGTCAGGAGGTGGCCAACCTGTTCGCCGGTTTCATCAAGCGCCCTTCGCCTGACTCGGGTCCGGCTCCACGCGATCCGGTCACCGGCGCGTTATTGGATCTGGACCGCGACGGCTTCACGCCCATGGTTGCGCTCGAACCCGGCACCATGCAGGAACTCGGTCCGGGCGAAGAGGTGGAATTTTCCAAACCGCCGGACGCGGGCAACAACTACCCGGACTTCATGCGTCAGCAGTTGATGGCTGCAGCGGCGGGTAGCGGTACGCCTTACGAGATCCTCACCGGCGACATGCGCGGCATCAACGATCGAGCGCTGCGGGTGGTACTCAACGAGTTTCGGCGTCGCCTGGAACAACTGCAGTTCAGCGTGTACGTGCATCAACTCTGCCGCCCGGTACGGGCAGCGTGGATGGACATGGCGGTGCTGTCGGGTGTCTTGGTGCTGGACGATTACGCACAGAAGCGCCGCCAATACCTGCGCACCCGCTGGGTGCCACAAGGCTGGGCTTACATCCAGCCGGTGCAGGACGTGCAGGCGCGAGCGATGGAGGTTAGAGCCGGTTTTTCGTCGCGCAGCGAGATGGTCCTGCGTACCGGCTACGACGCCGAAACGGTCGATCTGGAAAACGCCGCCGATCTGAAGCGGGCCACAGAGCTGGGCCTCAACTACAACACCCTGGATGCCGTCGAAGACACCGACGACAAGGAGCAACCATGAGCAAGAGCGCGAAACCGCGTATTTACAACCGCGCCGGCAAACGCGTCGAGGTCAAGGACAAGACCTGGTATGCCGTTAATGCCAGCGGCGAAGCGGCCGATCGAGTGATCGAAGTTTTCGTCTATGGCGAGATCGGCGCGTGGGGCATAACTGCTAATCAGTTCGTGCAGGATCTGCGCGCCATGGATGACGGCGTTTCACCAGTGGTGGCCGCGTTCAACAGCATCGGCGGCGATTTGTTCGATGGTCTGGCCATGCACAACGCGCTGTCGCGGCTGGGCGAGCGCTGCACTGGTCGCATTGATGCACTGGCAGCGAGTGCGGCCAGCGTGGCCGTGTGCGGTGCACACCGCGTAGTCATCGCGGCGAACGCCATGTTGATGATTCATAACCCCTACACCTATACAGGCGGGGACGCTGAGGACTTTCGCCGGGTCGCTGATGTGCTGGATCAAACCTTGGAGGCGATCATTGCGGCCTATAAGGCCAAGGCGCCCAACATCGACGACGCAGAACTGCGGCGAATGGTTAATGCAGAAACCTGGCTGACTGCCAATGAAGCATTGGCCCTCGGTCTGGCTGACGAAGTCGGCGACGGCATCAAAGTCAAAGCGTGCCTCGGTCAAGGCGCGGTGCTGCAACGATTCCAGCACGCACCGGCTGATTTGCTGGCCCAGCTCGACGAGCCACCTGAAGCGGATCCGGATCTTGATCCTGTCGAACCGCCGCTGGTGCCGCCTGTAGTCTACTCGGCCAAGTTGGCATTGATGGTCACTCAGCGCTGCACGGCGGCGGGCATCAGCAACCTGGTCGAGCCGCTGCTTAAGTCCACCCAGCTTGAAAGCGAAGAGGTCGTTTTAGCCGGTCTGGCACGCGCCAAGGCGGTAAACGACCTCTGCGTGGCCGCGCGGTTGCCGGAATTCAGCGCCGAGTATGTCGCGGCAGGTCTGGACGAGGCGTCGGTACGGGCGCGTCTGTTCGACAAGATTGTCACCAGCGGCAAGGGCTTCGAAATCGACAACAGTCTGCCGCTGGCGGACGACCCAGCGCCCAAGGTGCTGGCCAAACAACCTGATCCCAACTCGATTTGGGCTGCTCGCCAAGCGGCCCAAACTGGAACCGCGCAAAGCGCGAAAGGAGCACGAGCATGACTATCAAACAGGAACCGATGCACGCAGGTGAATTCCTGCTGTCCGAAGGCGCCGGCACCATTTCGCGTGAAGCGATCAACGTCGCGGCCGGCCCAGCATTGTGGCCGGGACAAATCCTCGGGCTGGTGACCGCCTCCGGCGAATTCGCACCCTACGACCCGACTGCTGAGGACGGCACCGAAAACGCTGTCGCCATTCTCTACGGCCCGCTCGGTGAATCCGACGTGGTGCGTCGCGGTCGTGCCGTAGTGCGGTTGGCCGAGGTCAGCGAAGCGCACTTGACCGGCCTCGATCTGGCCGCTGAGAAAGCCCTGGCCGCACATTCGCTGATCGTCCGCTAAAGCATTTCCCTCTTATTTTGCATCCCGCCGCGTGCGGGATTTTTCGTTTCTGGAGAGTACCCATGGCCGATATCGCCATTTTTGAAGACGAAGCGTTTACCGTTACCTCGCTGACCGCTGCACTCAATGATCAACCGTACCTGCCGGGCCGTATCAGCGCCTTGGGCCTGTTCCGCGAGGAAGGCATCACCACCCTGACCGTGCAGATTGAAAAGGACGGTGACACCCTGGCACTGGTGCCGGCCGGTGAGCGCGGTGGTTCTGGCCTGGTGGTTGCTGCGAGCAAGCGCAACCTGATCCCGTTCAACACCGTCCACCTGCCTGAGCGCTTCACGATCAAGGCGGATGAGATCCAAGGCATCCGCGCCTTCGGCACTCGCACTGAGCTGCAGGCGGTGCAGGATGTTGTCAATGCACGCCTGGCAAAGGCACGTCGACAGTTGGACGCCACGCATGAATTCCAGCGCATGGGCGCACTCAACGGCCAGATCCTCGACGCTGATGGTTCGACGGTGCTGCTGGACTTGTATGAGCGCTTCGGTGTTCAGCGTCAGAAGTTGTCCATGGGGCTGACTGAAGCCGGTACCGAGCTGCGGGTCAAATGCGGTGAGGCGCTGGACATGCAGGAGGATGCGCTGGGCAGCGTGACCAGCACCGGCTCGCGCGCCTTCTGCGGCAAGAACTTCTGGAACAAGCTGATCGTTCACAAGTCGGTCAAAGAAACCTACCTCAACAGTCAGCAAGCGGCGGCCTTGCGTGGTGATGCGCGCGAAAGCTTCGAGTTCGGCGGCATCATCTGGGAGCGCTATCGTGGCAAGGTCGCCGGTGTGTCTTTCGTCCACGACGACAAGGCACTGCTGGTGCCTGAAGGCGTGCCGGATCTGTACATCTCGGTGTTCGCGCCGGCCGACTACATGGAAACGGTCAACACCCAGGGCATTCCGTACTACAGCATGATCGAGCCGCTGCCCTTCAACAAAGGCATGGCCGGTGAGGCGCAGTCCAACCCGCTGCACCTGTGCACCCGACCGCGCGCCCAGATCCTGCTGGAACTCTGACCGTGGGCTTTCGCGATCTGATAGCCGAAGTCGACGCGGTGGTGTTCGAAACGCTGGGCGACACCGCGCGGATCGAGGGTCGCGAAGAGCCAGTGCTCGGCATGTTTGCCGCGCCCTGGCTGCAACCCAAGTTCGGCAAGCTCAACACCGGGTTGCGTGAGCCTCGTTTCGAGATCCGCGTCAGCGATTCGCAAGGTCTGGAACAGGGCATGCTGGTCAGCGTTGACCTGCCTGCCTTGGATGGCGGCGGTGACTACGACCTAATCCAGCTCGAACCGAGCGGTGACGGGCTGGTCGCCCTGATTCTGAGGTTGCGGCCATGAGCGTCGGCAGCTATTTCAAACCCTCGGCCGGGGGCGGGATGATCTCTATCCAGTCCTCGGCCGCAGACTTTCAGGCGTTCCAGGACTTCGCCAAGGTGGTGCCGAAAGCGGCTGCTGCGGCGCATCGGCGCGCAATCAACAAGACGTTGGGCTGGTTGCGCACGCACATCGCCCGAGCCGTCAGCCGGTCAGAGCGCATTGCTGTTGCAGCGGTGCGTCAGCGGTTGCGCAGCTATCCGGTTTCCGGCGGTGCTGCGAGCGGCAAACTGTGGTTCGGGTTGAACGCCATCGAATCCAGCCGGATCGGCCGGGCGCGGCAAACCGGCAGCGGTGTGTCGGTGGCGGGACGGCGTTACCAAGGGGCTTTCCTCAAGAAGGTCTACGGCAACAAACCCGACATCTGGATCCGCACAGCCAGCAAGCATTTCAACGGGGACGATTACCCGGACAGCACGGTGTCACCTGGTCGCGGGCCGAGTTCGGGCTGGGTCGCCGAACACGGCAGTCGTTTCCCGCTGGCCAAAGCCAAAGTGTCGCTGGAACAGGCCCGACCGCATTTCGATAGCTGGGTCAAAAAGGCCGATGAGCGTCTGCTGGAGGTTCTCAAGCAGGAACTCAACTTTGAGCTGCAGAAATACCTTAAGAGGATCGGCAATGTCTGACGAACCGTTCAGCCTGGACCAGCTTTATCGGGCGGTAGAACAGCATCTGCGTACCCACTTGCCTGGCGTGCAGGCCGTCACAGCCTGGCCAGATATTAAGGATCGCGTGTTGCTGCCAGCGGTGTTTCTGGAGGTGGCCGAGATCGAGCCGGGTACCGATATCGGCACCGGCGAAACTTCGCTGGTGTGCAAGTTCGAGGCTCGGATCATTGTTGACCCGATCAAGCCGCACCATCATCAACAGGCCGTGCAATTGGCGACCCAGTTGGCGGTGCTGCTGCGTGCGCAGACGTGGGGGTTGGCAGTTGAACCCGCCGAGTTTGTGCAATCGCTGCAGGACTGGACCCAGCCGCACCTGGATGGATACACCGTGTGGCTGGTGGAGTGGACTCAGCAGGTTTATCTCGGCGTTGAGGAATGGCCGTGGCCGGACGAACCACCGGGGACGTTGGTGTTTGAAGTCGATCCGGGTGACGGGCAATTCAGGCCGGAGGATCTGCCATGACTTACGCGAGCGCCCAACATGACCGCATGATCGCGGGGGCGGTCAAGGCTTGCTATGTGGTCGCGGTGGATCTGTCCGCATCGCCGCCAGCGTGCAGGGTATCTGATGGTGAGTGGACCAGCGCCTGGGTGCGCTGGCACAGCATCGCAGCGGGCAAGGCCAGGCACTGGCGGGCGCCGTCTTTGGGCGAGCAGGGCAGTTTGATCAGTCCCAGCGGTGACGTGTCACAAGGCACGTTTGTCCCGGGCCTGTACGGGAATGCCGGACCGCCGCCGGACAACCGCGACCACGTCGAGGTCTGGCGTTTCGATGATGGCGGCTCGCTGGTCTACGACTGGCAGGCTAAGTCTTACACCATCACCTTGCCGAGTGGCACGGTGGCGATCAAGGTCGGCGGCACGGATGTCGTCGTTACGGATAACGCGGTAACGGTGAAGTCGGGAACGATCGATCTTGAAGCGACCGTGAATATCAAAGGGCCTGTCAATATCGACGGCCCGTTATCCGTAACGGGCAACATCGACGGCGCCGGCGACATCATGGCCGCCGGTATCAGCGACAACCACCACAAGCACTAACCCGAACATTCATCCAGCCCGCCGCGTGCGGGCTTTTTTGTACCTGGAGAAAATACATGGCCAAGATCAATGACCAGTCTGTCGAGGAGCAATCGCTGCCATTAACTCGACAACCCGCTACCGCTCTCCTGCGAGCGCCGGATCTGCTGCTGAAGTTTCGCGACAAGCTCTATACCTCGCGAACCCTGTGCATCCCTGGAACGGATCGCACCTTGGTGGTGGCCAAGCACACGGTCGAGGTGTCGGCGTCCGATGAGCAGGCTGTCAGCTTCCTGAAGACGCATCCCGAACTTGAACCGCTGGAGTGACCTAGATGATCGGAATGGATCGCCACACCGGCCAACCCATTTCCGGCATCAAGCACTTGCGCCAATCCATCGCAGACATCTTGGGCACGCCGCTGGGCAGTCGCCGGCACCGTATGGAGTACGGCAGCAAGCTGCGCCGGTTTGTCGATTTGCCCGTTAACGAGGGCTGGAAAAGCGCCGTACAGGCTGAAGTCGTCCGCGCTCTAGGGCGCTGGGAGCCGCGTTTGAAGCTGGATCAGGTGCGCGTTATTTCCGTCGTTGGCGGGCAAATCAATATGCAAATCGTCGGGAAGTACCTGGGCGACAGCGTCACGTTGGAGGTGGCCGCATGAGTACCGTTGATCTGTCGTCGTTGCCGGCACCGACCGTGTTGGAGCCTTTGGACTTTGAAGAGGTTTATCAGGACGGGCTGGGCGTGTTTCGCGGGTACATGGGCGGCAACTGGACGGCCGCGCTGGAAAGCGATCCGGTGGTCAAAGTGCTTGAGGTTGGGGCTTACAGCAAGGTCGGCAACCGCGCCCGGGTCAATGACGCCGGCAAGGCGCTACTGCTCGCGCACGCCATTCGCGGCGACCTCGATCAGTTGGGGGCTAACGTCAATCTGAAGCGCCTGGTGATTCAGGTGGCGGATCTGCAAGCGGTGCCACCGGTGCCCGAGGTCATGGAAGACGACGACCCGTTTCGCGAGCGCATCCAGTTGGCCTATGAGGGCTTGACCACGGCCGGCCCGCGTAACAGCTACATCCTGCACGCGCGTAACGCCTCGGGGCTGGTGGCGGATGCCACGGCTGAAAGCCCGGCGCCTTGTTACGTTACGGTAACGGTGCTGGGGCTGGACGGGGAAGGCGAAGCGGCGCCGGATCTGCTGGCGACGGTGGCCGCTGCGTTGAATGACGATGACGTGCGCCCGGTCTGTGATCGGGTGACCGTGCAGAGTGCGCAGGTGATCCGCTACGAGATTGACGCCATCTTGCATATGACCGGCGCCGGCCCGGAAGTGGATGCCAGTTTGGCCGAAGCGAAAAGCCGATTGGCCGGTTGGATCAATCCACGCAAGCGGCTGGGCGTCGAGGTCGCACGCTCCGCTGTTGATGCTCAGTTGCACGTTGCCGGCGTTGCCCGGGTTGAGTTGGTTGGGTGGCAGGACCTGGCCCCGACCAAGGCTCAGGCGGCGTTCTGCACGCGCTACAACGTGAGGCTGGCGGGCTGATATGAAAAGTCTACTGCCGCTTAATAGCACGCAACTGGAACGGGCCATGGAGGCCGCGTTTTTCGAAAAGACGATTGTCCCGCTGCGCGACCTCTACAACCCCGACACCTGTCCGGTGCATCTGCTGCCGCATCTGGCGTGGGCGTGGTCGGTCGATCGCTGGGATTACCGATGGTCTGAGGCGACCAAGCGCGCGGCCATCAAGGCGTCGTTTTACATCCACAAGCACAAGGGCACGATCGGCGCGCTGCGTCGTGTGGTCGAGCCGCTGGGCTATCTGATCGAGATTGTCGAGTGGTTCCAGACGGTGCCCGAGGGCGTGCCGGGCACCTTCGCGCTGAAGGTCGGCGTGCTGGACACTGGCATCACCGAGGAAATGTATCAGGAGCTAGAGCGCCTGATTGACGACGCCAAGCCTGTCACGCGGCACCTGACCGGGCTGGCGATCAGCCTTGAAACTCAAGGTGATTTGAATATCGCCGTGTCCCTTTACGAAGGCGACGAAATCGACGTTTACCCACCCGTCATGCGTGACATCGAGGTCACCGGCAGATTTGGCGTGGTCGGCCGCGAACATTCCATAGACACCCTGGACGTTTATTATGATTGATGCGAACTCGCAATTTTTTGCGATCCTCACGACCGTGGGGATGGCCAAGCAGGCGAACGCCGACGCGCTTGGCATTCCATGGCTGATCACGCAAATGGGCGTGGGGGATGCCAACCCGGGCGGGCTGGCCGATCCGCCTAATCCAGTGCCGTCGGCCGGTCAATCCAAGCTGCTCAATGAGTGGCGCCGCAAGCCGCTCAACCAACTGAAGATCGACCCGGTCAATCCGGCGGTGATCATCGCAGAGCAAATCATTCCCGCCGATGAGGGCGGTAAGTGGATTCGCGAAATCGGCCTCTACGATGCGGACGGCGATCTGGTAGCGGTGGCCAATTGCGCGCCGAGCTTCAAGCCGCTGCTGTCGCAAGGCTCGGGTCGCACGCAAATCGTGCGGATGAACTTCATCGTCACCAGTACCGGCAACATTCAGCTCAAGATTGACCCGTCGGTGGTGCTGGCGACGCGAGAGTATGTTGACGCAAAGATTCTGGAAGAGCTGTACAAACTCGACAACAAGCAGTCGGTGCGGGTCGCGACCACGGCCAACATTGCGCTGACCGGGCTTCAGTCCATTGATGGCGTGGCACTGGCTGTCGGTGACCGGGTATTGGTGAAAAACCAGAACGCCGCCAAGGACAATGGCATTTGGGTTGCAGCGGCGGCAGGCTGGTCGCGCGCAGTGGATGCTGACTCTAGTTCAGAGGTGACGTCGGCGTTGCTGGTGTCGGTCGAGCAGGGCGCAACGTTGGCCGATACCCGCTGGCAGTTGATCACCGACGGGGTCATTGTCCTGGGCGCCACGGCGCTGACGTTCCAGAACGTGACCCAAGGCTTTGCGCCCATCAATTCGCCGGCGCTGATCAATCCGACAGCAAATACCCCGGCTCAGTTTGATGTCAGTCAGAAACTCGCTACGACGGAGTTTGTGCAGCGCGCGGCGGGTAGTTTGGCCGGCTACGTTGCCTATGCGGTGAGTACGGATTTGACGGCGGCCGATGTTGGTAAGTACGTCTACGCAAGCGCGCCAGTCATGATGCTTACATTGCCTGATGCGGCCCTGCTGCCTGCTGGGAGCAGGATCTATATACAGGCCGCTGCTAACACTACCTGCACCGTAAAGTCCATCAACGGCAATTTAAGCGGGCCTAATGGCAATACACATGGCTCGCCCAATTTGGTGCTGGGTAATGGTACGGCGTCGGAGTTCATCGCGGCGGGCCTGGGCTGGCTAGCCGTTGGTGGATCTGGGATTGCGGTTCTAGCGGCTAGCGGTTATCAGAGGTTGTCGGGCGGTCTGATTATTCAATGGGGTAGCGCTCTGGCAACGGCGGCTGATTACTTAGTCACCTTTCCGATCGCCTTCCCAGTTGGGCCGATGTCGCTGGTCTTTGGGCAGAATGAGGGTAGTACCAGCTTCCATAACAACTACCTGACGGCTACCGGGTTCAAGTATCGAAACGCCGCTTCGACTTACCCCGATCAATTTACGTGGATCTGCATCGGTTACTAAGGGGGCTTATGTTTGCTTCAAAATCTACTGGCGGGTTTTACGACTCAGCTACTCACGTATCAATGCCCGGGGATGTGGTGGAAATCACCGCCGAAGCGCATGCCGCGCTTATGGCTGGGCATGGTCAGGGAAAAGTCGTTGGCTGGGGTGAAGATGGCTACCCGATGCTCATCGATCCGCCCTTGCCATCTTCTGGATATTTCGCGGAAGTTGAACGGTCATGGCGCGACGTGCAGCTAGCCGCTACTGACGGCGTTGTTGCTCGGCATCGGGACGAGCTGGAGGCGAGCGTCGAGACGACTTTATCCCCTGATCAATACACCGAACTTCAGATGTACCGCCGTTCATTGCGCAATTGGCCGGAGGCGGGGGAGTTCCCGCTAGTCGACCATCGCCCGATCGCGCCGCCTTGGCTCATAGAGCAAACCCAATAAACGCCCCGCACTGACGGGGCGTATTTCATTCCGTACGCGTAACACCAACACCCTCACAGCCTCGCTTATGCGGGGCTTTTTCGTTTCTGGAGACTGACCCTTATGAGTTTTTTCCACGGCGTCACGACCACCTCGGTCGACACTGGCGCGCGCACCATCTCGCTGCCGTCGTCGTCGATTATCGGTCTGTGTGACACCTTCACCCCGGGTGTCCTCGGCGGCGGTACGGCCAAGGCGGGCGAGCTGAAGTTGATCACCACCGAGCGCGAAGCCATTGCCGCCTTCGGCGCCGACTCGGCGATCACCAAGGCCTGTCAGGCCATCTACGTCAAAGCCAAGGCGGTGATCGTCGCCATCGGTGTAGCCAAGCTGGAAGACCCTGCGCTGCAAACCTCGGCGATCATCGGCGGCGTGCTGGAGTCGGGGCAGCGTACTGGCCTACAGGCGCTGCTCGACGGCAAAAGCTTGTTCAACGCCCAGCCGCGATTGCTGATCGCCCCGGGCCACACCGCGACTCAGGCGGTGGCCACGGCCATCGACAGCGTGGCGCAGAAGCTGCGTGCCATCGGCATCATCGACGGGCCGGGTACGACCGACGAGGCTGCTATTGCCTACGCCGAGAACTTCGGCAGTCGCAACCTGTTCATGGTCGACCCGGATGTGAAGTACTGGGACACCGTCACCAGCTCGACGGTCGATGCACCCGGCTCGGCTTGGGCGGCAGGCCTGTTTGCGTGGACGGATGCTGAGTACGGTTTCTGGGCCTCGCCATCGAACAAGGAATTGACCGGTATCACCGGTACCGGCCGCGCGGTCGAGTATCTGGACGGCGACGAGACGTGCCGGGCCAACCTGCTCAACAACGCCAATATCACCACGATCATTCGCGACGACGGTTACCGCCTGTGGGGCAACCGCACACTGTCGAGCGATCCGAAGTGGGCATTCGTTACCCGCGTTCGCACGCTGTTCATTCTCATGGATGCGGTGCAGGCCGGGCACAAGTGGGCGGTCGACCGATCGATCACCAAGACCTACGTGACCGATGTCACCAACGGTCTGGATGCGTTCATGCGCGATCTGAAAGCCCAGGGCGCGATCATCAACTTTGAAGTGTTCCCCGACACCGAACTGAACACGGCCAGCCAGATCGCCCAGGGCAAGGTGTATTGGCGCATCCGTTTCACCGACGTACCGCCGGCGGAAAACCCGAATTTCCTTTTTGAAGTCACCGATCAATGGATGACCGAAGTGCTTGAAGCAGCCTAAGGGGGCGTAACCAATGATTCCTCAGACTTTGTACAACACCAACCTGTTCGTCGACGGCGTGAACTTCTCCGGCGACGTGCCGAGCCTGACGCTGCCCAAGCTGACCACCAAGACTGACGAATATCGTGGCGGCGGCATGGCCGGGCCCATCGAGATGGATCAGGGGCTGGAGAAAATGGAAGCCTCGTTTGTCACCAAGGGCGTGCGCCGCGAGTCGCTGAAGTACTTCGGCCTGGCCGACGGCACAGCGTTCAACGCCACGTTCCGAGGTGCCTTCAAGGGCCAAAAGGGCACGGTGACAGCGGTCGTTGCCACCCTGCGCGGTCGCCTCAAAGAGGTCGATCTCGGTGACTGGAAAGCGGGCGATGCTGCTGAGATCAAACACGCCGTTGCGGTCACGTATTACAAGCTCGAAATCGATGGGCGCCTGATGTACGAGGTCGACATGGTCGCCGGCATTCAGGTGATCGACGGCAAAGACCAACTGCTCGAAGTGCGCAATGCGCTCGGCCTGTAAGGAAAGATTTAGATGACTCAAGCAATCGCTCAAAACCTGCCGGCCTGGCTGTCGCTCAGTGCGCTCGGCGCCGTTGTAACGCTGACCCGACCAAGCAAGGCCAACAGCATCGACGTCGAGGCGTTGAACCTGCGTAACCCGACTGTGCGGGAAGTGCGCGCGGCCGACCGTGCTGCCAACGGCGACGACGAACAACGCGAACTGATGCTGTTCGCAGGTCTCGCCGAAGTCGGACTGAAGGATCTGGAAGGCCTCAAGCTGACGGATTATCGCCGCGTGCAAACGGCGTATTCGCACCTGGTACCGAGAACTGATTATTCGGACTCGATGCCGGCGTGGTTGTCGCTGACCACCGATCAGGTGCAGGTAACGCTGTCGTACCCGAGTGAAATCAACGGCGTGACGGTCGACAAGCTGGTTTTGCGTTCGCCGACCGTGGGCGACGTGCGTGCGGCCAACCGTGAAGTGGGTGGTGATGATGAGCAGCGCGAGCTGGTGTTGTTTGCTGCGTTGTCCGGTGCGCCTGTCGCGGATCTGGAGGGGCTGAAGCTGGTGGATTTTAACCGCTTGCAGGCCGGCTATTTTCGCATGGACAACGACGACGGGCTTTAACCCCAGCGTGATCAAGTCGGCGGCGAAACGTCTGGCGGCGGAAACCGGATTTTCCGCCGCCGAGATCCAGTCGATGCCGTTTGCGGAAATGGTGTGGTGGCTCACGGATTGAGCCGCCATCGGTAATGCTGGGCACATGGGGGCCGTGATATGGCAAACAAACTCGCCCTCGGGCTGGTGATCGGCGGTGCCGTCAGTTCCACGGTCGGCGCCGCGTTCAAGGACGTGACCGGGCGCATCAAGCGCCTCGAGACAGAAGGTAACAAAGCGCGGGTGCTGCAGCGCACGATTGGCGACACCATCCGCCTGCGCGAAGAATGGAAAAAGGCTCACGACACCGGCGCGGCTGGTGCATCCAAATTACTCAACCGTTTGAACTCGAACCTCGACAGCTTGAAAAAGCAGGGGATCGAGGTGGGTCGGCTGGAAAAAGCCTATCGCTCGATGGGGCAGACGGCCAACAAAGCCGAGCTGAAAGCCAAGGGTCATCAGCAGATTGATTCTGGCGTAAAGGGTATGAAGGGCGCCGTCGGTGCAGCGGTGGTCGGTGTCGGTGCCATGGCGGTACCGACCAAGGTCAGCGCTGACTTTGGCGCGATTGTGCGTGACATCGCGATCAAGGCCGGCATTGCCAACAAGCCGCAAGAGCAGGAGATGTCGCGCAAGATCATAGACACTTCGCGCGACACAGGCATGGCGCGCAACGATGTGGCCGACGTGGTCAATCAGTTGGTCGGTGCCGGTATGGACCTGAGCAAGGCACTGGAGTACGCACCTGTCGCGGCCAAGTTTGTCGTGGGGCAGGGATCCAGCGGCGTCGACACGGCGAAGATGATCAACGCTCTGGGACAGAACGCCAAGATCACCGACCCCAAGCAGATGCAGCAGGCGCTGGAGGCGATCGCGTACCAAGGGCAGGCGGGCAGCTTTGAAGCGGCCGACATGGCCAAGTGGTTTCCCGAACTGCTGGCCAACATGGCCAGCAACGGCATCACCGGCTTAGACGCGGTGACGCAACTGGGCGCCATGTTGCAGGTGCAGATGAAGCAGGCCGGCAGTTCGGACGAAGCAGCCAACAACCTGAAAAACTGGATGGGCAAAATCGGTTCGACCGATACGGTCAAGGCTTATGAAAAAGCCGGGATTGATTACAAGGGATCGATGCAGACCGGTTTGCAAAACGGTATGTCGACGCTTGAGACCAGCATGGCGCTGGCTCAGAAGTACATTCAGGCAACCGATCCGAAGCGTGCGGCGGCCATGGCCGAAGCGACGTCAAAAATCAGCAAGGAAGCCAATCCCGAAAAGGCCAAGGCCATGATGGCCTCGCTGGAAGAATCCCTGCGCACCGGCGACCTGTTCGCCGACATGCAGGTCAAGGCCGCACTGTCGGCCTACATGCAGAACAAGGCGCTGTACAGCCAGCTCAAAAACGATTCGCGTGACGCGACCGGGATCCTCGACAAAAACCTCGCCGAGCGGCGCGAGTCGTCATCGCAGAAATGGGCGGAAATGGCCCAGTCGATGGATGACGCCATGCGTAGCGTCGGTGATGCGCTGCGCCCGGTGACGGACACCGTGGCCGAGTCGTTGACCAAGGTGACTAAAGGCATTACGTCGCTGACGGATAGCGCGCCCGGGGTGGTTGCCGGTATCGCCACGGTCGGGGCGGGGCTGATCGCCTTAAAAGGTATCTTCAACACGATCAAGATCAGCAAGGGGCTGCTAAACCTTGCGCGTGGGTCGCGCGGTGGCAGGAATGGGAGCGAAGCCCCAAATAAAAACCCCGGAGAACTTGATCTGGTAGCGACTGGCCTGGATGTTGTTTCACGGGTGAAGGAAGCGGCAACAGGCGATGGCCTTGGTACTGAAAGTGGTGCAGGTAACGACGGCGTCAAGAAGGTTTTCGTCGTCAATGCCGGCGCTATGGGTGGCGGTGTGGATGCGTCGGGCGAATCGCGCCGACGTGGACGTGGGTCAAGGCGCAGCGCTCGGCGCCGGTCGTTGCCGAGTTCGAGGGGGCCTCGCCCGTCTGTGCCTCGTCCCCCTGTTTCGATCCCATCGCCATCAGTCCCTTCCGTTCAAACTGGGGCATTGTCCAAGCTCGGCGTCGTCGCAGGAACCGTCGGTAAGGTCGGCAAGGCGGCCAAGGTCATTCCTGGCGGCACGCTGCTGGAGTCCGGCGCGATGGCTTTTGAAACCTTTCAAAACGCCAAGACCAAGGACGAAAAAGCCGAGGGCTACGGTGCGGCTGCGGGCAATCTCGCCGGCACGATGGCAGGCGCAGCAGCAGGCGCCGCCATCGGTTCGGTTGTGCCGATCATTGGCACCGCGATCGGCGGCCTGATCGGTGCTTACCTGGGCAGTCAGGGCGGCGCGGCGCTGGGCGGGTCGTTGGGTAAGTCGCTGTTCGGCGGCGAGGATGAAAAGCCCGAGCAAACGGCAAAGGCGCCGGTGCCGTCCACGCCGCTCATGATGGCGTCAGCGGCGCAGCAAGGCCCGGTGCTGGGGGATGTCGCGCGCTCGATGGCGGTGACGGCGCCGCTCAAGTCGGCGGCGCTGGCTATCCAGCCCAAGGAGCCGGCGAAGGCGGAGCCGACCAAGGTGGATCAGCAGTTTCAGTATTCACTGAGTATGCCGGTGACCGTGCAGGGCGACGTGAAAGACCCGCAAACCTTGGCGCAGGATCTGATGCCGCACATGCAGCGAATGATGGCGGATGCGGCGAAGAGTAACGCCGCCAAGCTGTACGACGAACCCCATGTCTAAGGAGGTTTCATGGCTTACATGGAGCAGATGCAATCAAGTCTGAAGTATCTGGTGGATGCGGCTGAAACCGGGCGGCGTAGCGCCGATGGCATGCTGTCCCCGGTCAATGGCGCGATCCGCGAACTGACCGGCGCCGCATCCGAACTGGAAAACATCCCGTTTGTTGGTCCGGCCATCGGCGCCAAACTTCAGCGAGTGATGCGTGGCGTCGACGCGGCTCAGGCCAAGGTCGGTCAGGTGGTAGCGGTGTACGGCCGCGCCACCCGGGCGGCGGCTGAAGTGCAGGATCGGCTGGGCACATTGAAGGAGCAGGCGGGCAAGGCGGCCACGGCGATCAACAACGTTGCCGGCAAGGTCAGTCCGTCGCTGGCCAACATCGTGCCCACCAGTTCCTTTGCCGTGGAGGCCACGCCGGCGCCGGAGGCGGTGAAGCCGTTCCCGCATCTGATGATCATTCAGCCGCGCGATCCCAAGATTGAGCCGTATTACTTCAACCTGGACACCGCAGCCTTTGATGAGCTGAGCCGTTCGACTGAATTCCGCTGGGCTTCGCAGGAGCGGTTGACGCGCCGGCCGGCGAAGCAGGCCATCGGTATGGGGGATGAAAAATTGACGCTCAAAGGCACGATCTACCCAAGCTTCAAAGGTGGATTGAAGCAGCTCGATACGCTGCGCTCCATTGGGGCCAGGCTTCAACCGCTGACCCTGACCACGGGCTATGGCGAGGTGATCGGGACTTGGTGCCTGAAAAACATAAACGAGGAACAATCCGCGCTGCTGCACGGCGGGATAGCTCGAAAACAGGGTTTCACTTTGGAGTTTGAACGCTATGGCGACGACATGCAGGACGTCTGACGGCGACATGCTCGATGTCATTTGCAACAACGTTTACGGCCATCTGAATGGCAGCGTCGAGGCCGTGCTCGATGCCAACCAGGGGTTGGCCGATGAGCCTCAGCCGTTCCGGTCTGGCGTGATTATCGTCCTGCCAGATCTGCCGAGTCCGACCAGTGAGGGCGTCAGCTTGTGGGATTGACCCGGGGCGATGCCTTCGCCGGCGCCGCGTCGCGTTACGCGTAACGACACCTTGTTTTTCTGGCCCGCCTTGTGCGGGTTTTTTTATTGGAAAAAAACCATGACTCCGATGTTTCGAATCGTCGCCGATGGGTCCGACGTCACGGCCAAGATCAATGATCGGCTGTTGTTGCTGCGTACCTCTGACAAGCCGGGCATGGAGTCCGACGAGTTTGAGTTGCGTATCGACGACCGTGACGGGCAAGTGCAATTGCCTCGTCGCGGCAGCTCAATCGAGATTTACCTGGGGTATGCCGAAACAGCCCTGACGCGCATGGGCAGCTATACCGTGGACACGGTCGAGGTGTCAGGCCCACCCGATACCATCGTGATCAAGGGCAAGGCCAGCGACATGCGGGGTAGTGGCAAGACCATCCGCAGCGGAAGCTGGGAAGACGTGCCGTTGTCGAAGATCGTGGCTGACGTGGCTGCGCGTAATGGATGGACGCCGGTGTGTCCGGTGTCCACCAAGGTCGCCCGGGTCGACCAGCTCAACGAGTCCGATTTTAATTTCATCACCCGGCTGGCCAAGCAATACAACTGCACGGCCAAGGTGGCCGACGGCAAGTTGTTGGTGATGCCGCGCCAAGGTGGCCAGACAGCCAGCGGCAAGACGTTCGGCGCCATTACCCTGACTCGACGCGACCTCAGCCGTTGGCAATTCAGTCTAGGCGATCGCAACTCACACAAGGCGGTCGCGACCAAGCACCAGAACAAGAAGGACGGCAAGCTGGAGGTGGTCACCATCGACAACGATGACTCCCCGGACGGTCTGCCGGCGGTGCATACCGATCGCCATATCTACCCGAACAAGACCGCCGCCGAAGCGGCCGCCAAGGCCCGTCTGTCAGCGTTCAATCGCTCGACCGCCGACGTGCGATTTGAGATGCCCGGCCGAACAGACATCTTTGCCGAGCGGCCGATTCTCGCCCAAGGCTTTAAGGAAGGGCTTGATGGCGAATACCTGGCGGATTCGGTCGAGCAGGTGTTCACCCAGTCCGGCTGGTCCACCACGGTCGAATGCAACGCCGGCAAAGCAGGTAAATCCAAGGGCAAGAAAAAGAAGGGACTGAAACCACCGCTCAAGGTTGTGAACATCGAGAAGCAGTAACCGCACCCCATGGCCGCCTGAGTGCGGTTTCTTTATATCTGGAGTTTGTATGTCCATCACTGAACAACAGCTGCAAAGCATCATGCCCAACGCCCGCCGCCAAGCGGGCGTTTTTGTATCCGCCCTTAACGCAGCCATGGCCCATCGACAGATCAATACGCCGAAACGCCAAGCCGCATTCCTGGCGCAAGTCGGTCACGAGTCGGGTCAGCTGCAGTATGTCCGGGAACTGGGCGGCGACCAGTACCTGAGCAAGTACGACACCGGCAACCTGGCTGCGAGACTGGGCAATACGCCGGCAGCGGATGGTGACGGCCAGCGCTATCGCGGTCGCGGCCTGATCCAGGTCACCGGCCACGACAACTACCTACGCTGCAGCTTGGCGCTGTTCGGTGACGAGCGATTGCTGCGCACACCTGAACTGCTGGAACTGCCGCAGTGGGCCGTCGAATCGGCGGCGTGGTTCTGGTCAGTGAATGGACTGAACGCGCTGGCCGATCAAAATGAATTCAACACGATCACCCGCAGGATCAACGGCGGCCTCAATGGCCTGCAGGATCGGCTGGAGTTGTGGGGGCGGGCGAGGGCGGTGCTATGCGTATCGGCGAACTGATTCCGACGCCGTATCGGCTGGTGACCAAATGTGTCCTGCTGGCCGTTTTAGCCGGTGCCTCCGCCGCCATCGCCTGGCAATTACAGGATTGGCGGTACGGCAAACAACTCGCAGAGCAGGCCCGACTCCACACCGAAACCCTTAACCAGTTGGCCCTGGCCACGGTGGCGCAGCAGCGTGCCGAACAGGACAAACGCTTTGGGCTCGAGCAGCGCCTGGCAACCAGTGAACAAACCCATTATCGAGCCTTAAGCGATGTCCAACGTGATCAAGGTCGCCTGCGCGACCGCCTTGCCACTGCTGATCTGCGCCTGTCAGTCCTACTCGATGCCACCACCGGCGCCGGCAACGGATCGTTGTCAGCCACCACCGCCACCGGCGGCGTGGTTCATGGCCCCACAAGAGCCGAACTTGACCCAGCGCATGCTCAACGAATTATCAGCGTCACCGATGACGGTGACCGGGGGCTGATCGCGCTGCAGGCGTGTCAGGCCTATGTTCGAGCGCTGTCGTTTAGCCAGCCTTAACCTAAACCGCCTATCATTTTTTTTGCTGATTCAGTCAGAAGCAGCGGTACTAACGGCGTAACAACGGTCACGGCGTCAGCAAGCCCTCCCAGCATATTCAATATCCTAGAGCCAATATCGGTTTCGTTGAGAGCATTTCTATAGTCACCATCAAAAGCGCTATGGCCTAACAAAGATTCTATAGATGTGATAACTGGGACTTCGCCGCCGATTCGATATTCTTCTAGAGCGATCACGATCTTTCTAAGTGACCGAGCCAGGTATTCCTTAACTTTATCTTCGAACTCGCCTGATAAAACTTCTTCAATCAACTCATTAAGAGAGCTGATGAATTCACTGATCTGGCTCCCGGTGAGCCTGCTTGGGATCTTTAATTCTAGCAAGTCTGCTGCTGAGGTTAAGTGATCAATCGCCGTTATTGTTATCTTTTGAAGGAAGGATTCGAATGTTCCATTAATATTTTGAACTGAAAATGCGGAGTCAATGGCACTTTTCCAAGTTGATGTGGCACGTGCCTGCCGTGGGAATAGTTCGTTGACTAGGTTGAACGTTTCATCTGAAAGATTCATCACTTTCGATAAGCGTTCATGCAGCAAAGATAAACTGTTCCCTGTGTCGAGTATCTGAGCCCACGCGGTTCGGGTGGCCGTGTTTTTGTCGATGTCCTGGGCCTGAAGCAAAACGTCCAGAAGGCGCGCGGCAGGATTTCCATTTTGCATATTTTCGAGGGTCCTTTCTGGTGATTCGTAGCTGTCTAAAACTACCTCACTCCATCCCAGATTTACTAGGGTAAAATCCGCTAAAATGATACCAGAGTTTTAGACAGGAAATTGCCGAAAGCCACATTGTACGTGGCCTATGCACTGCTCAAGCCCATACTGCTGCATCAGTGGCGTGTTGGTGGGATTGCAGTTCGGCAGGGCGCCCTAAGGCGCTGCGGGAAACTCATCTAGATGGCGCCATGTACCCCGACGGCATCATTCTTCGCTTCAGTTGAGTTGCGGTGTTCCATTACTCCATCCACAAACTGTAGGATCAGGAGCTATCAACATCACAAGGGACGGTCCATGAAACACCTCAGCACCACCAAAGCAGCCTCTATTGTTCGCCTTGCTGCGGCAAGCCATGACGAATACCGTCAGCGTCATCCTGGGAACCGCATTTTAGGAGCGGGGGAGTTGAAAGCTCTGATTCTTGAGCCTGATAGCCAGGAGGAAATTGCTTTCGTCGAGGCGATGCGTGCGCTTTCTGATGATGAACTCCTCGACCTGGTTGCCTTGATGTGCGTAGGCCGCGGCGAGCACGTTGAGAATCCTGAGGATCCAGAGTCGATTCGCGGCGCATTTGAAGGCCATGCCCACTCATTCTCAAAAGACTCGCATAAAGAATTGCTGGATTATATTTCCGGCAAGGGGGCGGTTATTCACCGGTACCTCGCGCGAGGCCTTGATCGGGTGAGATTCGCGTACAAGTAGGGCTGTTAATAAATTTAATCATCGCCGG
Organism: Pseudomonas sp. 1L-E-NC-VB-C3; assembly: GCF_057291535.1. Taxonomy (NCBI): domain Bacteria; kingdom Pseudomonadati; phylum Pseudomonadota; class Gammaproteobacteria; order Pseudomonadales; family Pseudomonadaceae; genus Pseudomonas; species Pseudomonas sp. 1L-E-NC-VB-C3. Next base: position 255,450 of record NZ_JBXAWD010000010.1, read on the forward strand.
GACGGCGTAACCACTGTAGGAATATACAACGCTAAGTTATTGATTCTTATAGGGTGATGTTCCGGTTTTTCACCCACTGAAAATCTAGCATTTTCCCTTTTGAATCATATGCTTGCGTAGGTTTCGTGGTCACCTTGACATGGTGGTGCTTCACCCTCACCTCAAAGCCCCGCGGTGGCCGCGGGGCTGTCACGCCTTTACTTGCCGAGCTTCTTGCGGACGTCGGTCACCATAGGACCGACTGCTTTCACAGCTGCTTTTAGCTGGTCCGCTGTCACGCCGAATTTAGTCGACCAGTATTTCAACTCCCAATCCTCGGAAGTGTTTACCCGGTCTCTGTCTTTGGGGCCGCGGTTTTTCAGATCATCAGCCATCTTCAATTTCCTTTTTGGTAGCCTGGGGCAGTCCAGGCCAATCCAGCATAGACCATCAATCCCGGTCGTCTGGGTGGACTACCTTTCTGCGCAAAACCTCCGCTACAGCCCACGGTGTACCGTTTGCATAAGCACAAAAAAACGGATGTTTTGCTACCCTGAAAACAGGCTGTTATCTTTTTAAAACAATAACTTAGCCCGCTACAGTACCCAGCATGGGGTGCTAGGGACGAGTGCGACGGTCTTGACAGACTTCTGTCATTCGGGGGCCATAAGTACCGCGAGCGTCATCTTGATGAATTCTTCGTTCTTGCCGATTGCCCAAAGGGCACCGCGGACGTTCTCGGCGACGTCCGCAGATCCGCGCTGCTCGACCCAGTTTGACAATTCCATGATGGCGGCTTCGAGGGCGAGTTGGTTTTCATTGATTTTGTAAAGCAGGGAAGGGATCAGGTCTGAATTTGGCATTAGGCGTTCCTCCGTGAAAAAGCCAAGCGTAGCACCGTGTTACATGAAGAATTTTTTGCGTTTGGCAGGACGCCGGAGAAGGGAGAAAAAGCAGAAAGTTTTGTAACGCGGGCCAAAAAGTTTTGTAACGCTTCAGCTAGTGCGGCGGAAATCCCAAACCCCAGAAACGACAAAGCCCTGAATAATCAGGGCTTTGTCGGTACAAATATGGCGGAGGCGATGGGATTCGAACTCATGGACCTGTTACAGTCGACGGTTTTCAAGACCGTTGCCTTAAACCACTCGGCCACACCTCCGTTTGCGTTGCGGGCGCCATAATACCTGAATGAAACACACTGTCAAACTCTCTGCATGGCTTGTTACAGAGCGTCTGTTATGATCTTTGCGACTGAACGTTTCAAACCAACAGGAGTGTCGCCATGCGCGAACAGGATTACGCAGTTAATAACAGCGTGCAGGCTGAGCAGCTAGAGGTTAGCCGCGTCCTGCGCAACACTTATGGTCTCTTGGCTCTGACTCTCGCATTCAGCGGCGTGATGGCCTTCGTAGCCCAGCAGATGCGTGTCGGCTACCCGAACATTTTCGTGGTGCTGATCGGCTTCTACGGGCTGTTCTTCCTCACCAACAAACTCCGTGATTCCGCGTGGGGCCTGGTATCCGCCTTCGCGTTGACCGGTTTCATGGGTTTCCTGCTCGGCCCGATCCTCAACCGTTACCTGGGCATGCAGGGCGGCGCTGAAGTGGTCAGCTCGGCTTTCGCCATGACCGCACTGGTGTTCGGTGGTCTGTCGGCCTACGTGCTGATCACCCGCAAGGACATGAGCTTCCTTGGCGGCTTCATCACCGCAGGTTTCTTTGTCCTGCTGGGCGCTACGCTGGCGAGCTTCTTCTTCCAGATCAGCGGCCTGCAACTGGCGATCAGCGCCGGCTTCGTGCTGTTCTCGTCGGTCTGCATTCTGTTCCAGACCAGCGCGATCATCCACGGCGGCGAGCGCAACTACATCATGGCGACCATCAGCCTGTATGTATCGATCTACAACCTGTTCGTCAGCCTGCTGCAACTGTTCGGCATCATGAGCCGCGACGACTGATCGTAATGGCTGCAATAAAAAACCCGCTTCGGCGGGTTTTTTATCGTCTGGACAAAGGTGTCTGCTCAGTTGATGACGATGCTGCCGTCCACTTGCTGACGGTAGATCGTGTAGGGCAGCAGCAAGGTGTCGAGCGCGCCGGAGACCACGGCGTCTACCAGCACCACCGGAATCGCCGCGTTGCGGTGATCATCGGGATCGATGCCTGAGGCCAGCGGAGCGTTCAGCGTGCAGAAGTCATAAGCGAGGCCGCTGTAGATTCTCGGTACCGCGCCGCAATAACTTTTCTGCTGCTTGAGTCCGTCAACAGCAGCCTGATCGTTGCGCGCCACCGTTTGAATCGTGCCACAACCGCCGAGCAGCATGCCGGCCAGCAGTATTGCCTGAATTTTCATAGCGCCATTCCTTAGCCGCGAAAAACCCCAATCTACCCTGATCATTGGTAAAAGACACCTACGCCATCGGTGGCAGGCGTCGCTTGACCGGGGTCTTCTTGACGATCGCGGTGTTGGTTTCGGCCAACGTATTCAGTCGGTCGAGCAGGGTATCGAGCTGCTCCATCGAGCGCACGTGCAGGCGGGCAATAAAGCAGTCGTCGCCGGTGACCTTGTCGCACTCGGTGAACTCCGGGATCGACATGATCTGCCGCTCAACCTCCTGCAGTTGCCCTGGCAGCGGCCGCACACGGACGATCGCCTGCAACTGATAGCCGAAGCATTTCGGATCGATCTCTACCGTGTAGCCCTTGAGCACGCCACGTTCTTCCAGACGCCGCAACCGCTCGGCCACGCTGGGCGATGACAGGCCGCTGGTCTGCGCCAGCGCTTTGAGCGAGCGACGCGAGTCTTCCATCAGCGCGCTGATAAGGATCTGATCGATATCGTCAGTCACATTCAAACTCCGGATTAGGCGAAGGGCGCAAATCACCCTCGATAAAAAAGGCGAAAACCAAGTTTAGCCTGCTTTATGCGCTGGAGCAGCCCGAGGTGCGCTTGGCATACTTTTGCCACGCTTCGCTCACAGCCTCAGGAGAAGATGATGGACAACGCAATTCGCCGCGGTTCGCTGGAAATGACCGCCGCCATGCTCATATCCGGAACGATCGGCTGGTTTGTGCTGGTGTCCGGGCAACCGGTGCTCGACGTGGTGTTCTGGCGCTGCGTGTTCGGCGCCGGCACCTTGCTGTTGGTCTGCGCCGCGTTCGGATTCCTGCGTCCGGGGATTCTGACCCGCACAACGTTTCTGCTGGCGGTGCTCAGTGGAATGGTGATTGTCGGCAACTGGGTGCTGCTGTTCGCATCCTATTCCCGCGCCTCGATTGCCATTGGTACGGCGGTCTATAACGTGCAGCCGTTCATGCTGGTCGGCCTGGCGGCGTTGTTCCTCGGCGAAAAAATCACCTTGCGGAAGCTGTTCTGGCTGGCGATTTCGTTCATGGGCATGCTGGCGATTGTCAGCGCCCATGGCACGCAAGGCGAGGAGGGTAACGATTACTTGATGGGAATTGCCCTGGCGTTGGGCGCGGCGTTTCTGTATGCGATTGCCGCACTGATCATCAAGCGCCTGACCGGCACGCCGCCGCACCTCATCGCGCTGGTTCAAGTGTGCACCGGTGTGTTGTTGCTCGCGCCGTTCGCGCATTTCGATGCGTTGCCACAAGGCGCCGATGCGTGGGCGAGTCTGCTGACTCTCGGGATCGTGCACACCGGTCTGATGTACGTTTTGCTGTACGGCGCGATTCAAAAATTGCCGACGGCATTGACCGGCGCGCTGTCCTTTATATATCCGATCGCGGCGATTTTCGTTGACTGGTTCGCCTTCGGCCATCGCCTCCAATTGCTGCAATGGATAGGCGTCGCAGCGATCCTGCTGGCCGCCGCCGGCATGCAACAAGGTTGGGGCTGGAAAGCCCGGCGGCTGGCGGCGCAGTAAGGATCAGATGTTCCAGCGCGGTGCGGTGGCTGCCAAGCGTTGGCGCATCTCGCTGATATTGGCAGCGAGTTGTCGGGTCAGCATACGGTAGCCGTCGAGTGTATTGGCAACTGGCGCGTCGAGGTTCGCTTGCGGGAGTTCCATCGGCCGCTCCAGCCGTTGCGAGGCACCGGTCTTCAAGGCGCGAGCCATCCCGATCAGTTGCACGCGAATCTGCCGGTGTTCGGCCTTCAGCGCCGTTTGCAGATGTGCCGTGGCCTGCGGGTCACTTGCGTTGGGGCGGATATTGCCGAGGATCTCCAGCGTGCTGATGCACATGCGCAGGTTGCGCTGAATCGCGTCCAGCTCGGTCATGGAGATTTTCACTTCCTTGGACACCGACGGCATCAGCGAACGTAATTGCACCATCACCGCGCCGAGCTTGCTCATCAGCCGCACGTGTTCGTCGGCGCTGACCGCTTCACCGTTGATGATGCGCCCGTACACCGTGGCGCAATCGCGCAAGGCATCGGCGAGGTTGTAGCGCCACGAGTAGACCGCGTACAGCGGCAGGGCGAAGGAAAACGCCAGGGCGAGGGCGATGCCGATCAGGATGTCGACGCCGCGCCACAGACCATCGGTGATCGGGTTGTCGCCATGCCCGGCGACGATGAACACGGCGATGGCGGAGAGCAGGGCGGTGTAGCCGCCCTTGCCGATCGCGTGATAGGAGAAAAAACCACAGACCACGGCCATGGAAAAATAGGTCAGCCACGGCATGCCCAGCCACGCATGTTGCGCCACCAGTGCCAACCCGACTCCTGCACCGATCAAGGTACCGATGGCGCGCTCGGCGGCTTTTTTGCCGATGTTGCCGTGGTGCTGCAAACCGCCGATCACCACCAGCATGGTCACCGATGCCCATTCGCCGTGGGGCAGATTGATGCCAGTGGTCAGCAGAATCGTCGCCAACAATCCCAAGGCCACCCGCACGGAATGGATCAGTCGGGCGTGACGGTAGCGCCGATACGGGTCCAGTAACGGACGCAGGATACGGCGCAACAGCGGTGGCAGGCGGTGGGTGCTGTAAGTAGTCAGTGCGAACCTCGTGAGTCAGTCAAATCAGTGGAAGGGGAAAATGTAATTCATCCAGGCGGACATGCGCAGCAGGATTTTGCGCATCGCGCCGATGTGGTGAAAGTGCTGACTGTAAAGCGCCGCTTGCCCGTAGGCGCCCCCCGGCATGAGCGCGCTGTATTCGGCGAACGCTGGGTCAGTGATTTCAATGATCACCGGCACCCGTCCGGCCGGTGGTGAGCCGGTGTAGCTGATCAGGGTACCGGAAGGTTGCACCTGGCCCTCGGCGATCACCCCGATCACACTTTTCACCCGACCGGCGAAGACCTTGCCGGGAATGCCGTCGAAGGCGACTTCGGCCTCGTCGCCCACGGTCAGACGCAATAGGCTGTTCTGACGCATCCAGGCAGCGAAGTACTGACCTTCCTGCGGAATAAACACCATTGACGGGCGCAGCGGCAGCTTGCTCGCCATCATCCCCGGTCGCAGCGAAACGTGGGTGACGAAGCCTTTGCTCGGTGCTCGAACCACGGTGTTGTCCAGCTCGAACTGCGCATTGTCCAGTTGCGCCTGCAGATCGTCGGTGCGGGCGATGGCCGCGTCCAGTTCACGCTGGGTGCCGAAGTTGCGGCGGATCAGTTCGGTGATGCGGTAGCGGTCGCCTTTGGCTGCAACCAGTTGCGCCTTGAGCGATTTCAGGCGGTTCTGGAAAGGCGTGGGATCGATGCGGAACAGCACGTCGCCTTTTTCCAGGGGTTCGTTGCCCTTTACCGGCACGTCGATGACCTGGCCGCTGACGATCGGAATAACCGGCACCGAGACGAAGTAGGAACGCGCCACCTCAGAATAGGGATGGTTGTAGTTCATGGTGAAAATCAGCGCGCCGATGATCAGCACGCCACCCAGGACAGCGGTGGGCACCGTCCATTTGTTCAGCGGAATGCGGAAGATCTTGAAAATCGCGACGCAGAGCGCGGCATACGTGAGGATGAGCAACAGATCCATGCTCAGATCCCCCGGCTGTCAGATTGCGGCGCAACCGGCGACTGCGCTTCGAGCCGCTCGATCCGGGCTTGCAGCTCGACGACCTGCTGCTCCAGTTGATTGACGTGATTCTGAATGGGTTTGCCATCGCCGAACCCCCAACCACGATCCTCGCGATAGGCCATCGCCCAGATCCACAGAAACGGCCACAGCGCATGCAAGGTGAACAGGCTGACCCAGCCAGTGGCATGGATCGCGTCCTGATGCGGGTGGTTGCGGTGGACGGCGATCTCGTACGGAATGTCATGCAGCACGATAATCCCGTAAAACAGCACGAGACCGACAAAAACCAACAGACCCAATGCGAAGTAATCGAGCATGGTCAGCCTCCCGGGCATCCAGCAATGCTGGGCTCAGTGTAGTCACTGAATTGCCGGGTAGCTGACGGATCGGCAGGATCATTCAATCCTGCCGATCATCCGTCAAAAGATGTAATCGGTGGTCAGGAAACTCGAATCACGCCCGCGAATGATCTCGCTGATCAGGTCCTTGTTGCTCTCCTGGAATTTGGTCGCCACCAGGGTGCGGATCGAAAACACTCGCAATGCATCGTGAACCGACAGCGTGCCTTCGGCGGAGTTTTTGCGGCCATTGAACGGGTAAGTGTCCGGGCCGCGCTGGCACTGGGCGTTGAGGTTGATCCGCCCGACCTGGTTGGCGAAAGTGTCGACCAGCCGGCCGACGGCCACCGGGTTGGTGCCGAAGATACTCAACTGCTGGCCGAAGTCCGATTCCAGCACGTAGTCGATCACGGTATCGAGGTGGCGGTACGGCACGATGGGCACGACCGGGCCGAACTGTTCTTCCTGATAAACGCGCATCTGCGGATTCACCGGATACAGCACTGCCGGGTAGAAGAACGAGGCGTGGGACTCGCCACCATTCGGGTTGACCACCTGGGCGCCTTTGCTTTGCGCATCCGCGACCAGACCGTGCAGATAGTCGACTTTGCCCGACTCCGGCAGCGGCGTCAGCGCCACGCCGCTGTCCCACGGCATACCCGGTTTGAGCGTGGCCAGTCTGGCGTTGAATTTCTCGATGAAGCTGTCGACCACGTCTTCATGTACGAAGAGGATTTTCAGTGCGGTGCAGCGCTGACCATTGAACGACAGCGAGCCGGTGACCGCTTCGCTGACGGCGTTGTCGAGATCGACTTCGGGCAAAACGATTCCCGGGTTCTTTGCATCCAGACCGAGAGCGGCGCGCAAGCGGTGTGGTTTCGGGTGCAGCTTCTTCAGGTCGCTGGCAGCCTTGTTGGTGCCGATGAAGGCGAAGATGTCGATCTTGCCGCTGGCCATCAGAGCGCTGACGGTCTCGCGGCCGCTGCCGTAGATGACGTTGATCACGCCGCTCGGGAAGCTGTCGCGGAAGGCTTCGAGCAACGGCCGAATCAGCAGCACGCCGAGCTTGGCCGGTTTGAACACCACGGTGTTACCCATGATCAGCGCCGGAATCAGCGTGGTGAAGGTTTCGTTCAGCGGGTAGTTGTAAGGCCCCATGCACAAGGCGACGCCGAGCGGCACGCGGCGAATCTGGCCGAGGGTGTCCTGCTCCAGCTCGAAGCGGCTGGAGCGGCGGTCGAGTTCTTTCAATGCGTTGATGGTGTCAACGATGTAATCGCAGGTGCGATCGAACTCTTTTTCCGAGTCCTTGAGGTTCTTGCCGATCTCCCACATCAGCAGCTTGACCACCGCCTCGCGCTGCTCGCGCATGCGGCCGAGGAATGCTTCGACGTGCTGGATACGCTCGGCCACGCGCATGGTCGGCCACAGGCCTTGGCCGCGATCGTAAGCGCGAACGGCAGCGTCGAGGGCGGTGAGCGCGGTGTCGGCATCCAGCAGCGGCGTGCTGCCGAGGATCACCTGTTCTTCGCCGTTTGCGCCTTTCAGATAAACCGGGCTGCGCACCTGCGCGAGCGGGCCGTCCCAGCGGCGCAATTGACCATCGACCAGATATTCACGCTGCTCGACCTGAGCGTCGAGGCGATATTTTTCCGGGATGTCGCTGACCGAAGGGAACAGGTTGCCAAGGATGTTTGCTGTGGTCATGTCACTACCCTGTGTTGAAGTCGGCGTGCCGATTGAAAGTCTTGTGAAGGTTATACGCCTGAACGGGCCGGGATTTAACCCCGTGAATGTCACGCGAATGTCACGCAACGGTGCAACCACAGTCCACCTTGTGGGAGCGAGCCTGCTCGCGAAGGCGGCGGCACATCCAACATCCTCATCGCCTGACACAGCGCTTTCGCGAGCAGGCTCGCTCCCACGGTCGATCATCTACATCCGTCAATCCATCTTCGGTAATGAAGCTTTTATGACAAAAGTTCGGTAGCACATAGCCAGTCCGGTCATGCCTGTGTAACGCGCTTGAGGGCCTTTCGAGGCGCACTTTGCGAGTCGGGGCGGGACGCCGGGAGTGAGGCAATGGGGACTATGGAACGCTATTCGAAAGTGGGCATGCAGGAGCTCGATCAACGCCTGTCGAAGATCGTCGAAGCCGCGCGCAAGAAGCCGGTTTCGGTGTATCGCTACGGCGCGCCGTGGGTCTGGATCGTCTCGCAGGAGGACTGGCAGGGCGCTCTGAAAGAGGTCTCCAGCTACATTCCGCCGGGCCATTCGCTGGTGTTGCTGCGCCCGCAGATCGACGATCTGCTCGACGCCCACCAGGACCTGCTGCGCGACCTCAATGCCGCACCCGGCATGCTAATTCCCGCGCAGACGGTGATGCACATCCTGCTCCTGCAATTGCTGTATTCGGTGCCCAGCGAGCAGCAGCTCTATGAACAGCTCAATTACAACCTGCTGTTCCGCTGGTTCGTCGGCCTTGGCCTGAACCAGAAGGTCTGGAGTTTCACCGCCCTCAGCCGTGACATCGCCACGCTGCTCAACGAGCCGCGCGCGGTGCTGCTGATTCAGAAAATCATCGGCGAAGTGTTCTGTGGTGCCTTGCTGCAAATGCCCGAGTTCTCGCTGAACTTTGCGCTGTTGCACACCTGGCTGGGCAAGCACGCCTGCGCCACAACGATCAGCAATTGACGCATCACACCGGGCGCTAACGCCTACAGGTCATCGCGAATTTCAGGGGGTAGTGTGGAACGGATTTTCACGTCACGGCTGGCGCTGTGGGGCTGGCTGCTGGTGACGGCGGGCGCGCAGCCGGCACTGGCCGAGGAGGGCACAGAAGCGCCCGCCGCGCAGCGACTGGTCGACGTCAACGAATACTTCGTGCGCGGCAATACCGTGCTCGATGCCCGGGCGATCGAAGAAGCGGTGTACCCGTTTCTCGGCCCGCAGAAAGCCTTGAGCGACATCGAAGGCGCCCGCGATGCGTTGCAGAAGGCCTACCAGGAACGCGGCTATCAATCGGTATTTGTCGAGCTGCCCGAGCAGGCTGTGGCTGATGGCATCGTCTATCTGCAAGTCAGCGAAACCAAGGTCGGCCGGGTGCGCGTGGTCGGCGCCAAACACTATTCGCCGCTGGACATTCGCGACAACGTCCCGGCGCTGAAAGAAGGCGAGGTGCCGGACTTCGCCAAGGTCCAGGGCGAACTCGCGCAACTTAACAAGACCCCCGGTCGCCAGGTCATGCCGCTGGTGCGCGAAGGGCAGCGCCCCGGCACCATGGATGTCGACTTGCAGGTCGAAGACCAGAACCCATGGACGGCCAGCGTCGGCCTCAATAACGACTACAGCGCCGACACCGAAAAGCTGCGCAGCGTCACCAGCCTCGGTTACAACAACCTCTGGCAACTCGGTCACAGCGTCAACCTGACGTTCTTCACCGCGCCGCAGGAAACCGACAACGCCAAGGTCTGGTCCGGGTCCTACACCGCGCCGCTGAGCGAGCGCTGGAGCGTGCAATTCTCCGGTTACCAGTCCGACAGCAACGTCGCCACCATCGGCGGCAGCAACGTGCTCGGCAAAGGTCACAGCTACGGCGTCGCGGCAATTTACACGCTGCCCTCGAGTGGCAACTGGTCGAACTCGCTGTCGGCCGGCATCGACTTCAAGGACTTCGACGAGCGCCTGAGCCTGTCCGGCGAAAGCGACAAGGTGCCGCTCAAATACGCGCCGTTCACCTTCGCCTACAACGGCTATCGCTACAGCGAAAAGAGCCAGCTCGGTCTCGGTCTGAGTCTGGTTGCCGCCACGCGCAGCGTGTTCGGCTACGGCAGCGACGACGAAGACTTCGACTACAAACGCTATCGCGCCAAACCGGGTTTCGCCGTGCTCAAGGGCGACACCAACTACACCTGGACCTTCGACAGCGACTGGCAGAGCGCAAGCAAAGCGGCGTTCCAGCTCGCCTCGGGGCCGCTGGTTTCCAATGAACAATTCTCCGCCGGCGGCGCCACCTCGGTGCGCGGCTATCTCGCGGCTGAACGTACCGCCGATGACGGCTACCTGCTCAGCCAGGAATTGCGCACACCGTCGCTGGCGAAATTCGCCGGCACGTGGATGCAGGACTGGCGCTTCTACGCCTTCGCCGAAGGCGCGCAGTTGTACCTGCGCGACGAACTGCCGGACCAGGACGCCAATTACGCCCTGGCCAGCGTCGGCCTCGGCACCCGCGCCAGCCTCAGTAAGTGGCTGTCCGGCAGCCTCGACTGGGGCTACCCGCTACTCGAAGGGCCGAACACCTCAAAGCAGGAATCGCGCCTGCACTTCAACCTCCAAGCCACTTTCTAACGGAGCACGTCCATGCAACGCCTCTTCCTTTCGTTGTTGATCTGCCTGGGCTTCGTGCTCCCGGCCACGGCTCAGGCCTGGTGGCAGGACGACTGGCATTACCGCAAACAGATCGCCGTCGACACCACGCCACAAGGCGCGGCGATCAATCAGGCCCTTGGCCGCACCGCGCTGCTGGTGCGCCTGCACACCGGCAACTTCACCTTCGACGGCGTTAAAGAGGACGGCTCGGATCTGCGCTTTGTCGCGGCGGATGACAAAACCGTGCTCAACCACCAGATCGAAAGTTTCGATGCGCTGATGGGGATGGCGCTGATCTGGGTCGATGTGCCGAATGTAGAGGGCGGTCAGCGTCAGGACATCTGGATGTATTACGGCAACCAGAAAGCCCCGGCTACCGGCAACGGCCAACTGACTTTCGATCCGAATTACACCGCGCTGTATCACTTCGACGGCGCCACCGGCACCCCGGCGAAAGACACCACGGCGTACGGCAACACCGCGCAAAGCGCGACCGGCACAGCGATCGATGGCGTCGTCGGCCGTGCGTTGCAGTTCAGCGGTCAACCGTTGCTGCTGCCGGCCAGTCCGTCACTGCAACACAACGCCGGCAGCGCGTTCACCTTCAGCGCCTGGCTGCGTCTGGATCAGGCGAGTGGCGAGCAACTGATTCTCGCTCGACGCGAAGGCTCGCAGAGCCTGCTGATCGGCGTCAGCCAAGGCCTGCCGTTCGTGGAAATCGACGGCCAGCGCGCCGCTGCCACCCAAGCGCTGGCGCCGGGGCAATGGCAACACCTCGCACTAACCGCCGAGGGCTCGAAAGTCACCCTGTACATCAACGGTCGCGAGAGCGCTGCATTGGCCCAGGCGATGCCGGCATTCAACTCGGTCATGGCCATCGGCGCTGATCTGCAGGAAGGCGCGTTGCAGCCATTCTCTGGCGCCATCGACGAACTGCGCCTGTCGAAAATTGCCCGACCTGCTGCGCTGTTGCTGGCCGATGCCACCTCGCAAGGCGCCGAGTCGAAACTGGTCGCTTACGGCGTCGATGAAGAACAATCCGGCTTCGGTTTCGGCAGCCTCGGCTTCCTCCTCAACGCGGTGCCGATCGACGCTTGGGTGATCATCGCCGTGCTGGTGCTGATGATGTTCCAGTCGTGGATCATCATGCTACGCAAGAACCGCAGCCTCAGCCGCGTCACTGCGGCCAACGAAGACTTTCGCGTGCAATTCGCCAAGGTCGGCACGCGTCTGGAGATGTTCGCCGACGACGCGCAACTGGCTCAGCGTCTGCAGCATTCGTCGCTGTGGCGCCTGTATCTGGTGGCGGTCAAAGAGATCCGCACCCGCCGCGAGCAGGGCGCCGATACCTCGTCGGTCTCTGCCGCGACCATCGAAGCCATCCGCTGCTCGATGGACGGTGTGCGCACCCGCGAGAACCAGCAACTGAGTTCGAAACTCTCGACCCTGTCCAACGCCATCGCCGGCGGTCCGTATATCGGCCTGCTAGGCACGGTGCTGGGGATCATGGTGGTGTTCCTCGGCACGGCGATGGCCGGCGACGTGAATATCAATGCCATCGCGCCGGGCATGGCCGCCGCTCTGTTGGCCACGGCGATGGGCCTGTTCGTCGCGATCCCGGCGCTGTTTGGCTACAACCGCCTGATCACCCGCAACAAGGAAGTCAGCGCCGACATGCGCGTATTCGTCGACGAGTTCATCACCCGTCTGGCGGAGATGCACGGCGAGAGCCAGTTCAGTGAGGCGTCGCACCAGCGCGGCCATCACGCCAACCACTCCGTACCGGCCTGAGGAGCACTGCCATGGCGTCCGTAAATGCCTCCCACGACGATGATGACGATGCCGCAGTCGACAGCATCAACATCACTCCGCTGGTCGACGTGCTGATGGTGGTGCTGGTGATGTTCATCCTCACCGCCACCGCGCAGGTTTCCGGGATCCAGATCAACCTGCCCAAGGCCAGCGCTTCGGTGTCGCTGTCGGAGGCCAAGACCAAGGCGATCTCGGTCAACGACGGCGGCCAGGTGTTTCTCGATGCCTATCCCGTGACGTTGGCGGAGCTGGAAGAACGCCTGCGCATCGAGAAAGCGCAGAGCCCGGATTTTCCGGTGATCGTGCGTGGCGATGCGACGGTGCAGTACCAGAAAGTCATCGAAGTGCTGGATCTGCTGCGCCGGCTCGAACTGTCCCAGGTCGGTCTCGTCACCGGCAAACCGAGTCAGGGCTGAGTCATGACCGCACAACTCCCAATCGAGCCGCCGCCAGTGAAAAAGACGCCGTTGCGCTATGTGAAGTGGGGCGCCGGATTGCTGGTCGGCGCACTCGCCGCGTGGTTCCTCTGGCAGTGGGCCAACGACATGGCCGGCGTGCGTCGCGAAGCGCCGAAGGTGCCGACGATCATTCCGTTGCCGCCACCGCCACCACCGCCGCCGGAGAAACCGCCAGAGCCGGAAACGCCGGTGGAAGAAAAAGTCGTCGAGCCCGAGCCAACGCCTGAGCCGGAGGAGGTCAAGCCTGAAGAAGAAGCACCGCCATCGCCCGCCGACGATCTGGCCAACCCGATGCAAATGGACGGCGACGCGCAGTCCGGTAGCGACGCTTTCAACATCGGCGCGGGCAAGGGCGGCGGCATGGCTGGCGCGGGTGGTGGGCGTTTGGGTACGGGCACGTACAGCCAGTTTCTCGCGTTCACCTTCCAGCGTTTGCTGCGCGAGAACCCCGAGCTGCGCAACCTCGCGTTCTCGCTACAGGCCGATGTATGGCTGAGCAGCGTCGGCGAGATCACCCGTGTCGAGCTGATCAAGTCCAGTGGCAACCCGCAAATCGATACCCAGGTGCTGGCCGCTTTACGCGGTGCGCCAGCCCTCAGCGAACGGCCTCCGGCCTCCATCACTTTGCCCGTGCGCCTGTCCCTGCAAGGGCGGCGTCCGGGTTAATTCACTTATTCAAGCTTCGGCAAAAGGAGTTGTGTGCAGATGATTTCCAACGTGAATCGATTGTCCCTGGCGGTCGGCATGGTCGTCGCGACCCTGGTCGGTCAGGCCGTGGCAGCGCCTGCGCCGTCGGAGAACGCCACGATCAATCTGATCCGCTTGCTGGTCGAGCAGGGCATTCTCAAGCAGGACAAGGCCGACGCGCTGATCGCCCAGGCGCAGAACGAAGCGGCGCAGGCGAAGCAGGCAGCGGCTTCTACCGCAGTTGCGGCCGGGCCGGTCGCCGCGCCGGGCGATGTGCGCGTGCAGTACGTGCCGGCAGCGGTGCGCGACCAGATCCGCGATCAGGTCAAAGCCGAGGTCATGGCCACCGCCAAACAGGAAAACTGGGCCGCGCCCAATACCTTCCCGGACTGGGCCTCGCGCATCAGCTTCGACGGCGACATTCGCCTGCGAGACGAATCGCGTTACTACTCGGGCAACAACAGCAACGAAATCGTCGACTTCGCCAAGCTCAACAACAATGGCCCGTACGACGTGAACCCCAACAGCAGCACCAGCCTGCCGCCGTTGCTCAACACCCGCGAAGATCGCGAAAATCTCTTTCGCCTGCGCGCACGCCTGGGCATGAAAGCGCTGATCTCGGAAGAGTGGACCGCCGGCATTCGCATCGGCACCGGTTCGGACAACAACCCGGTATCGACCACGCAGAACCTCGGCGGCGGCTTCGCCAAGAAAGACATCTGGCTCGATCAGGGCTATCTGACCTGGAAGCCAATGGACGAATTGACCCTGGCCGGCGGGCGCTTCGCCAATCCGTTCATGTCCACCGACATGCTCTATTCCAATGACCTGAATTTCGACGGTGTGGCGGCGATTTTCGATCACAAGCTCAACCGCGATTGGGGCGTGTTCGGCACGGTCGGCGCGTTCCCGGTGGACTACACCAACGACACTTCCAGCAGCAACGGTTTCGACAAGGAAGAGAGCGACAACAAGTGGCTGTACGGCGCGCAGCTCGGCGCGAAGTGGGCGATCAATAGCAACAACCGCCTCAAAGGCGCGCTGGCCTATTACCGCTTCGATGACATACAGGGCCAGCGCTCCAGCCCCTGCGAACCGTGGGCCGGCGCGCCGGGTTGCGACAGCGACGGCACTCGCGCAGCGTTCATGCAGAAGGGCAACAGCGTGTTCCTGCTGCGTGACATCACGCCGAACCCGCTCAACCCGAGCGCTACGCCGCAGCCGCAATTCGTCGGGCTTGCGTCCGAGTTCAACCTGCTCGACCTCAACGTCGTGTGGGACGCCGACTTGCCGCAGGATTTCAAACTGCGCAGCCAGGGCAACTACATCCACAACCTCAGCTACGACGAAGGCGACATGCGCAAGCGTTCCGCCGGGCAGATCGTCAACAACCTCGACAGCAACGGCGAGATCGAAAGCGGCGCCAACGCGTGGATGGTGCAGTTCACCCTCGGCAACGCGCTGGACCTCAAGCGCAAGGGCGACTGGAACCTGTTCGCCGGCTACAAGTACATCCAGCCGGACGCCTTGCCCGACGGCTTCAACGACTCGTCGTTCCACCTCGGCGGCACCAACGCCAAAGGTTATTTCATGGGCGGCAACTACGGCCTGGCGAAGAACGTTTCCGCCACGGGTCGCTGGATGAGCACCGAAGCGGTGTACGGCGCGCCGTTCGACATCGACGTCTTGCAGCTTGAGATCAATACGCGCTTCTAAAGCGCCGGGAGAGCTTTATGAACACGCGTTTTCTCGCGCTGGGCCTGGGTTTGCTGCTTGCCACCGGGGCGAACGGCGAAGGCATGGAAGAACGCTTGCGCACGCAATTACGCAGCACCACCCAGCAATTGCAGGCCCTGCAAAGCCAACAGGCCCAGGCCAGCGCCGCGCAACTGGCGGCGCAGAACGAGGCCAAGGCAGCGCAGGCGCAAATCAAGCAATTGACCGCCGAACTGGCCAGGGCCAAGGGCCTCGCCGAGCAACTCGCCGGGCAGCAACAGAGCCTGCACAGCCAGGCGCAGGCGCAAGTCGCGGCCAGTGCGGAGCAGACCGGCAAGTTCAAGAAAGCCTACGACGAGTTGCTCGTCCTCGCTCGCGGCAAGGAAGCCGAACGCTCGAAGCTGCAAGCGCAACTGGCGGAACGTGACACACAAGTGCAGCAATGTTCAGCCAAGAATCAGCAAATGTACGGCGTCGCCAAACAGATCCTCACGGCCTACGAAAACATCGACGTCGCCGAAGTGATGAAGATCCGCCAGCCCTTCGCCGGCAGCGCCCGGGTCAAGTTCGATGAACTGGCCCAGGGCTTCGGCGACGAGCTGTACAAAACCCAATTCGACGCGCCGCAAGCCGCGATCGCTCACTGATAACAAGGAAGAAAGACATGACTCAATTGATCACCCACGTTTCCCCGCAATCGCTGACCGACGTCCTGCAAGCAGCCGGTTATCGCGTCAACCAGAGTGAACAGAACGGCATCGTCCAGCTGCTCAGCGCCAGTCAGGGCATCGGCTACGCCGTGCGCTTCGGCAACCCGGCGGTGGAGCAGGGCAGCTTTGTTGATTTCACCTTCAGCTGCGCGCTGCGCGTGCAGGGTGATTTGCCCCAAGGCGTGGCCGAGCAGTGGAACGCGACGCGGCGGTTTGCACGGTTGTCGTTGCAGGGCGAGTTTCTGCTGATGGAAATGGACGTGGTCGTGGCCGCAGGGGTGAGCAACGAGCACCTGCGCGGCAACCTGGAGTTGTGGGATCGCCTGTTGCAGGAGTTCATCGTTTACCTGCGCGATTTCAGCCAGACCACTGCTGTGCAAGCCGCCAAGTCCGCTGTCGCCGAAGCAGAGGAAGCCGCGCTGTGAAGAAGCCTGGCATGGTGATCGGCGCCGGAGCGCTGGCGTTGTTGGTGGTGGCCGTGGCGCTGGTGCTGCGACCGGGCAGTGATCCGGTCGCCGCCCAGCAGCCGTCGCCGTTGCCGGCGGTTGCAGCCGGGCCAGCAGTCGCGCGGTTGGGCAATCAGCAGGTTTCGCCAGAGGAATTGCAGGCGCTGCTGGCCACCGTCCCGGCGCAAACCCGCGAGCAATTGCGCGGTAACCGTGAGGCGCTGGAGCGCTGGATTCGTGCGCGACTGGCCGAAAAAGCCGTGCTGGAACAGGCCGATGCGCAGGGTTGGGCGCAGCGTCCGGACGTCGCCCGGCAGACTCGCGCAGCGACTGAGCAAATCGTGTTTCGTGATTATTTGCGCTCGGTGAGTCAGGTGCCGGCGGAGTATCCAAGCGCAGCTGAATTGCAGCAGGCGTACGACGCCGGCAAGGCCAATTGGCAGACGCCGCCGATGTACCGGGTCAGTCAGATTTTCCTTGGCGTCAGTGACGCAGCGAATGTGGAAACGGTGCGCAAACAAGCCGCTGAATTGAGCAAGAAGGCGCAATCAGCACCGGCTGATTTTGCGGCGCTCGCTACGCAATATTCGCAGGATCGCGTCACGGCAGAGCGGGGCGGTGATACCGGCCTGCAACCGTTGCAACAACTGGTGCCGGAAGTGCGCAGCGCCGTGGCGCGGCTCAAGGTGGGCACCGTGTCAGATCCTGTGCAAAGCGCCGCCGGTTTTCATGTAATCAAACTCACCGAACAGCAACCGGCCCGCACCGCGACGCTGGAGGAACTGCGCGACCAACTGACCCAGGCCCTGCGCGCACAACGCCAGGAACAGATCGCCCAGGCTTATCTGGACGGCATGCTCAACACCGCCACCCTGAGCATCGACGGTGCCGAACTGAACAAAGTGATAGGTAACTGACACACAGTGTTTCTGTAGGAGCTGTCGAGTGAAACGAGGCTGCGATCTGTTGATTTTGCTTTTAAAGATCAAAAGATCGCAGCGTGCCGCAGCTCCTAAAAGATTTGCGTAACGACACCACATTAGATCGACAGGGAGTCATCAATGTCATTCACCGAACCCGCAGGACGCTCGGGCACTGCTGATTTCCAATCGCCCCCATCCCGCTCCGAACCCTGGCTAAACCAGGCCGCGACCATCGACAGCGAAGTCGCCCAATACTTCCTCGTCAGCGCCCGCTGCGGCTGCTTCATGCAAGCCGCGCGCAGCCTCAACGTGCGCTCAACTGTATTGCGCAAACAACTCGCGCAACTCGAACAGCAACTGCAACGCAGCCTGTTCAGCTTCCAGGGCAGCGCCCTCAGCCTGACCCGCGAAGGCCAACAGTTGCAGGCCCGACTCATCACCCTGGCCCACGAACGCAAACTCCCGGTCATCGAACAACCGCTGATTCGTCTGGCCATCGCCGAATCGATCCTGCACGACATCCTCGGCCGCGACCTCATCGCACTGCTGCGGCGCAACGCCAGCCTGCGCCTGGAAATTATCGCGCTGGATAGCGAACTGGCATTGCGTGCGGTCAGCGCCGACATTGTCCTGTGGCTTGCTCCTGGCGAATGCCCAAACTCCGGCCCGACCTTTTCCACCAGCCAACCGCAACACCTCGCGCGGATCGAGTACCTGCCGCATATCGCCAAGCGCTATTCACGGGTGACAGCGCGACCGGAAACGCCGGAAGATCTGGCTGATTTCATGTTGGTGCACTGGCAGCATGACCGACAGGTTGAGAGCTTTCGGCCGTGGAATGAGTTGGTGGAGGAGAGGTTGGCTGGGGTGGTGCAGATGCAGTCTTATGGATTGATGCTGGAGATGATTCGCTGCAGCGCGTGCATCGGGTTGCTGCCGGCATACATGAGCCGCTTCGACCGTGGCCTCATCGCACTGCCCGGATTATTCGCCGAACCGATGCAGCTACACGCGTGGCTCGCCGTCAACACCGACTCGCAAAACTCCCCCGAAATCAAAGCCCTCACCGACCTCATCCAGCAAACCTTCAACGAACGCCACGAATGGTTCCAGCCGTAACCCGCCCCCGTGTGGGAGTGAGCCTGCTCGCGAAAGCAATCCGCCAGTCGAAGCCTCAGTGACTGACCCACCGCCTTCGCGAGCAGGCTCGCTCCCACAGGAATCTTCATTGCTTACGCGTTGATCGTTCCCACGCTCCGCGTGGGAACGCAGCCCGGGACGCTCTGCGTCCCCACCAGAGCTGGAACGCGGAGCGTCCCTTGAGGCATTCCCACGCAGAGCGTGGGGACGAACATCAAAACCTTCAACGAACGCCACGAATGGTTCCAGCCTTAACCCGATCCCCTTGTAGGAGTGAGCCTGCTCGCGATGGCGCCAGCCCAGACACTGCACCCGTAACTGAATAAACCGCATCAACAGTGGGAGCGAGCCTGCTCGCGAAAGCAATCCGCCAGTCGAAGCCACAGTGACTGACCCACCGCTTTCGCGAGCAGGCTCGCTCCCACAGGAATCTTCATTGCTTACGCGTTGATCGTTCCCACGCTCCGCGTGGGAATGCAGCCCGGCACGCTCTGCGTCCCCTCAGAGCTGGAACGCGGAGCGTCCCTTGAGGCATTCCCACGCAGAGCGTGGGGACGATCATCAAAGGCCCGCTACTGCGGCAACTCCAGATTATCCAGCACCCGATTCACCGCTAATTCCCCGAGCATGATCAACTGCGCAATCCCCATCAGCGTTCGGCGCTGGGATGGCTTGACCAATCCGGCGAACTCCTGGGCGATGGTTTTGGCCGAGGCGAGGGTTTCGCAGGCGTTGGCCAGCAGGTCTTCGTTTTTGGTGTCGGCGGTGACGGTGTACATGGCGCGGGGGCTGAAGGGCGGCGGGGTGGAGCCGGGTGGGCAGAAGTAGTGGTCGAGGGCGCGGTCGGCGGCTTGGTGAAGTTTTTTTGAGTCGAGGGATTCGTAGGGTGAGGTGGGGTCGGATTCGGGTGGGTTGGGTGTTGGTTTGATCATGGGTGAAGCCTCTAGAGTGGTGAAGCTGCCACCGTTCGCTGCTAACGAAGGAGGTGGCGGCTGTACGCGGGTTAGCAGACCAGGACTCTAGAACCCGGCGCACCGAAGTGCCCCACGCAAAGCCGCCATAACGGCAAGACCTTGTGCGTCTAGAGATAACCCGGGCTGCTAAACCCGATCACTGAACATTCAGCGATCGGACCACAATAGAATCCGCCCCCAAGGCGCACAAGCCGGCGGATTCTGGCGTAGCTGTAGGCCATGGCGCAAGAATTTGTAGCCTGGAAGGCGTGTCAGCGCGTGTCTTTTAAACGCCTGGTTTAAATCAAAAAATTGCGCCAAACCTGACGGCCCTTTCGCGATCAGAAGAAAAGCCTCGATCACGCCCTGCTATTTAAATCTCTCGTCAAATAAATCCGTCCTCTTTGTGTAGGCCCCTTTGTGCACGCTTTGTGCAAATCGACCTACCAGTCGAAACCAGGTAGTTAAACTCTCTGTTTGAAACGTTGTGTAACTTTAGATCCTAGCCACACAGACTGCTGTGTAAGTGAAAGGGGAAGAGGCACCTGTTGACGCGTTTGTGAAATTAGTGCGGGCCCATGTGAATCGAACCATGTCAGAGCTTATATATCCCCAAAAGTAATTGGCTTCGTAAAGCGGTCTGTATTTAACGTTAAGTAGTGCAATCTCGCCCAAGGTGCTCGGAAACGGACTGCCCCCCACGCGCGCGATCCAAGCACTGGCCGCAGCGTGTGTAAAGTTGGCGCCGCCAATTAAAACCGTTTGCACGTTGCTTACTACGACAGGGATTTCTTTAAGTTGTCCGCTAGCGTCAGATACGATCACTTTAGCTGCACCATTCCCGATTGAACGAATCATGCCGTTGCCGTCCACAGATACAACGTTGGGCATGCTCGACCTGTAGGTGTACGGTGCTTGCCCGCCTGTCGCCGCCCGGGTCGCGGTTGTATCTGGGAAATCGTTTCCAGTTAATGCCCAGCCAAGCGCGGCATGGTCGACGACGTAATTTCTCCCTGAGAGATGTACGGGTGATATGTCGACCAATAGCGGTGGAACAACTTTTAGAGTTCTTGGGATGGAAACTTTTCCACTACCATACAGTGCCTTGACTTTATAGCTGTGATTTCCTGCGGTCAGATCTTCACTGTATTTCCAAACGCCTTCGTGGTTCACCGGGACTTTGATTCTGAACTCTTCTTTATCAGATACCTCGACCCATTGATCTTTCGAGGCCAAGCCTTGCATTGCTACTGAAGTGTCTGCAGTAGTTCCACCTTCTTCAATTTCGGCGTTACTTGGCAATCCTTTCACCGAATCAATCGTCGGGGCAACTTCAGCTGCCACAGTAAAACTCCGCGCGCCTGAATCAACTTCACCACTGTGATACAACGATCTCGCAAATAACCGGTGCTTCCCTTCAGCAACAGTTACTTCCCGTGTCCAGATCCCCGTCTGCGGGTCGGCCGTCGCTCGCCCTTTGGCAACAGTGCTCGACCCATCATCATCGAACACCTCGATATCCAGTCCCTTACTCGCAGTCCCCGACAACGTTAAGCTAGTGCTGACCGTCCATCCCCCTTCCAGCACTTCCTCACCGTTCGAGTCCAATACCCTGTCCAGTGTCGGCACAACCAGTTCCACAGACTTGATCGTGTAAACCCGATCCGGAAATTTCACTGCGTTCGTTTCGATATTGCTTTTGTCGAGCGCCACCAGGTACTTAAGCGTCAGTGTCGTGCCATGCCCCAATTGAACGAGATAACTGTTTGCCAGCGTCTGTGGCCAGAATCCCTGGTTGATCCAAGTGCTGTTGACTCTAGCTGGCAACCCAGCCCAGAGAGTCAAGTCATGTGCAGTGCCATCAGCCTTCTTGCCCTCTAGCCGCAGCCAGCAGGGCTGTTCGGCTTCAATCAAGGTATGCAGCAGCGCATGAATGGTTGCGTTTTTGGTGCCAAGCGCCGTTATGTCGAGAAAATTGTTGGCATCGGCCTCGACAATTTTCGGGGAGTTCAAAGCGGTTGCCGGCAGCGGCAGAATGTCCAGCAGCAACACAGCCGACTCCACGGGTTTGTCGTCGCGGTCGATAAAATAACTGACTGCAACCCGTTGGCCCAGGCTGTAGGCGAGCACCGAGCGCGGTACCGCAATCTCCAGGCCGGCACTGACCAGCCGAGGCGGGCTTGGGTAGGAGCCTTCAGGGACAGCCGTCGCGCCTTGCCAGTTCACCCACAACGTGTCGGTGGGCAGTAACGAACCCTGCGGTACGAGGACTCTGATTTCCGGAGTGGTCGGACTGAACTGATTGCCGTTCATGCCACGGACGGTGGGTGCCAGCAGAGAAAGGCGACCGAGGTGAATGTCCACACGCTTTTCACCTGACATGACGGCATTGCCCAATTGGTCAAATACTCTGAATTCCGCCACAGCATTCGGGTTGTCACCGGCACGCTGGAAGGTATC